>JADYZZ010000087.1 GCA_020852865.1 Rubrivivax sp. | reverse complement strand
TTGCGCGCCTGGCCGCCGAACTTGGTGGCCAGGATGGTGGTGATCGCCGCGGTCAGCGTGGTCTTGCCGTGGTCGACGTGACCGATCGTGCCGACGTTGACGTGCGGCTTGGTGCGCTCGAACTTGCTTTTTGCCATGTCTGCCTCTCGCGAAAAAAGAACGATGCCCGTGCCTGTTTAAGGTCTTTCGCGCGTCGCCGGGCCACGGGCAGCCCGGCGCCCTTCGTCGAAGGGGCCGAAGACCGGGAACGCTACTTGGCGCTGCGCGCCGTGATGATCGCCTCGGCCACGTTCTTCGGGGCCTCGCTGTAGTGCTTGAATTCCATCGTGTAGGTGGCGCGGCCCTGGCTCATCGAGCGCAGCGTCGTCGAGTAGCCGAACATCTCCGACAGAGGCACCTCGGCCTTGATGATCTTGCCGCCGCCGGGCATGTCGTCCATGCCCTGCACCAGGCCGCGGCGCGAGCTGAGGTCGCCCATCACCGAGCCGGCGTAGTCCTCGGGCGTCTCCACCTCCACCGCCATCATCGGCTCGAGGATCACCGGGCCGGCCCGGCGGCAGGCCTCCTTGAAGCCGATCGAGGCGGCCATCTTGAAGGCGTTCTCCGACGAGTCGACCTCGTGGTACGAACCGAAGGTGAGCGTCACCTTGACGTCGACCACCGGGTAGCCGGCGAGCACGCCGTTGGGCAGCGTGTCCTCGATGCCCTTTTGCACCGCCGGGATGTATTCGCGCGGCACGACACCGCCCTTGATGGCGTCGACGAACTCGAAGCCCTTGCCCGATTCCTGCGGCTCGAGCTTGAGCACGACATGACCGTACTGCCCCTTGCCGCCGGACTGGCGCACGAACTTGCCCTCGACGTCGGCGACGGGCTTGCGGATGGTCTCGCGGTACGCGACCTGCGGCTTGCCGACGTTGGCCTCGACGCCGAACTCGCGCTTCATGCGGTCGACGATGATCTCCAGGTGCAGCTCGCCCATGCCGGCGATGATGGTCTGACCCGATTCCTCGTCGGTGTTGACGCGGAACGACGGATCCTCGGACGCCAGGCGGCCGAGCGCGATGCCCATCTTCTCCTGGTCGGCCTTGGTCCTGGGCTCGACGGCCTGGCGGATGACCGGCTCGGGGAACACCATCTTCTCGAGGGTGATGATGTGGTCCGGGTCGCACAGCGTCTCGCCGGTGGTGACGTCCCTGAGGCCGACGCAGGCGGCGATGTCGCCGGCCAGGATCTCCTTGATCTCCTCGCGCTGGTTGGCGTGCATCTGCAGGATGCGGCCGATGCGCTCCTTCTTGCCGCGCGTCGGGTTGTAGACCTGGTCGCCCGACTTGAGCACGCCCGAGTAGACGCGCACGAAAGTGAGCTGGCCGACGTAGGGGTCGGTCATCAGCTTGAACGCGAGCGCCGAGAACTTCTCGCCGTCGTCGGCGCGGCGCGACGCTTGCTTGTCGTCGTCGTCGGTGCCCGCCACCGGCGGGATGTCGACCGGCGAGGGCAGGAATTCGATCACCGCGTCGAGCATGCGCTGCACGCCCTTGTTCTTGAACGCAGTGCCGCACAGCATCGGCTGGATCTCCCCGGCGATGGTGCGCGCGCGCAGTCCCTGCTTGACCTCGACCTCGCTCAGCTCACCCGACTCGAGGTACTTGTTCATCAGCTCTTCGCTCGCCTCGGCGGCGGCTTCGACCATGTTCTCGCGCCACTTGCCGCATTCGGCCTCGAGCTCGGCGGGAATGGCGCCGTACTCGAACTTCATGCCCTGGCTGGCCTCGTCCCAGACGATGGCCTTCATCTTGAACAGGTCGACCACGCCCTTGAAGTGCTCCTCGGCGCCGATCGGCACGACGATCGGCACCGGATTGGCCTTCAGGCGGGCCTTCATCTGCTCGTAGACCTTGAAGAAGTTGGCGCCGGTGCGGTCCATCTTGTTGACGAAGGCCAGGCGCGGCACCTTGTGCTTGTTGGCCTGGCGCCAGACGGTCTCGGACTGCGGCTGCACGCCGCCGACCGCGCAGTACACCATGCAGGCGCCGTCGAGCACACGCATCGAGCGCTCGACCTCGATCGTGAAGTCGACGTGCCCGGGGGTGTCGATGATGTTGATGCGGTGCTCGGGGAAGGACAGGTCCATGCCCTTCCAGAAGCAGGTCACCGCCGACGAGGTGATCGTGATGCCGCGTTCCTGCTCCTGCTCCATCCAGTCCGTGGTCGCCGCGCCGTCGTGCACCTCGCCGAGCTTGTGGTTGACGCCCGTGTAATAGAGGATGCGCTCGGTGGTCGTGGTCTTGCCGGCATCGATGTGCGCGCTGATGCCGATGTTGCGATAGCGCTCGATGGGAGTCTTGCGGGCCATGGTCAGTCTCTCCAGGTACGAGGCGGCCACCGGGTCGGGGGCGACCCCGAGAGGCGGCCGGCGAGCCTTCGCCTGCGCGCACCGCTCGGTCGGCGCGCCGCCGGGCGGCTGCGGTTCAGAAGCGGAAGTGCGAGAACGCCTTGTTGGCCTCGGCCATGCGGTGCACCTCGTCGCGCTTCTTGACCGCGCCGCCGCGGCCTTCGCTCGCCTCGAGCAGCTCGTTGGCCAGGCGTGCAGCCATGCTCTTCTCGCCGCGCTTGCGCGCCGATTCCTTGAGCCAGCGCATCGCCAGCGCCTGCCGGCGCACCGGGCGCACTTCCACCGGCACCTGGTAGTTGGCGCCGCCGACGCGACGGCTCTTGACCTCGACCATCGGCTTGATGTTGTTGAGCGCCACCATGAAGATCTCGAGCGGGTCCTTGCCCGCCTTCTTCTCGACCTGGTCGAGCGCGCCGTAGATGATGGCTTCGGCGACGGCCTTCTTGCCCGACTCCATGATGACGTTCATGAACTTGGACAGGTCGACCGAGCCGAACTTGGGGTCGGGCAGGATCTCGCGCTTGGGTACTTCGCGACGGCGTGGCATGGGATGGTTCCTTGGGTTGCTTCAGTCGACGCGGCCCCGGAGGGCCACGCCTCGAAAGACCACGGCGGACGGGTCTTTCACTTACTCGGCACGCGCCCGCGGCGCGCGCCGGTTCGTTGTGCCCCGAGGCGCCGGCGCGGCGCTCGCGGCACGCGATGCGTCAGGCCTTCTTCGGGCGCTTGGCGCCGTACTTCGAGCGCGACTGCTTGCGGTCCTTGACGCCCTGCAGGTCGAGCGAGCCGCGCACGATGTGATAGCGCACGCCCGGCAGGTCCTTCACGCGCCCGCCGCGCACCAGCACCACGCTGTGCTCCTGCAGGTTGTGGCCTTCGCCGCCGATGTAGGAGATGACCTCGAAGCCGTTCGTCAGCCGCACCTTGGCCACCTTGCGCAGCGCCGAGTTGGGCTTCTTGGGCGTGGTGGTGTAGACGCGCGTGCACACGCCGCGGCGCTGCGGGCTGTTCTGCAGCGCCGGCGACTTGGACTTCGTGACCTCGACCTGGCGGCCGTGGCGCACGAGCTGGTTGATGGTGGGCATGGGATCGGTCCTGGTCCTGACCTGCGCTGTCGGCGTGGGTCGGTTGCGTGATCAGTCGTCTGATCGGTTTGCGTGCGGGTTCGCAAGGAGGGCTGCGAAAACGCCCCGGCAGCGCGCGCGGCGTGCAGACGCTGCCAACGAAAAGCCCGCTATTCTATTGCATGTCGGGCGCGCCGCAACGGCCGCGATGGCGCTGCCCTGGAGTCGCGCTGGCGGACGGGCGCCGCCCCAGGACCGACCCGAGGCGCCCGCAGACCGCCCACCGCGCTCTCAGAACCTGTGAAGACATGAATCGCGAGCGTGATTCATGTCTTCACAGGCGCTCAGTCCTTGATGTGGTAGCGCTTGACCTTGCGCCACAGCGTCGACTTGTCGATGCCGAGGATCTCGGCCGTGAGGGCGCGGTCGCCGCTGGTCTTGCGCAGCGTCTTGCGGATGACGTAGGCCTCCATCTCCTCGAGGCTCTGCGGCGGCAGGTAGTCGATCGGGTGCGTCTCGGCGGCACGCGCCTGGGCCAGGTGGGCGGGCAGCACGTCGACGTCCAGGCGCTCGCCGCGGCACAGGATGATCATGCGCTGCATCAGGTTCTCGAGCTCGCGCACGTTGCCCGGCCAGTCGTAGCGCAGCAGCGCGCCCAGCACCGCCGGCGCGATGCCGACCACGGGTTTGCCCATGCGCCGCGAATGGCGCTCCAGGAAGTGGGTGGCGAGCAGCGCGATGTCCTCGCGGCGCTCGCGCAGCGGCGGCAGGTCGATCTCCATGACCGACAGCCGGTAGTACAGGTCGCGCCGGAACGCGCCCGACTCCACGAGGTCGAGCAGCGCGACATTGGTCGCGGCGATCACACGCACGTCCACCGTCACCGCGTCGGTGGCGCCGGCCGGATAGAACTGGCCGTCCTGCAGCACGCGCAGCAGCTTGGCCTGCAGCGCCATCGGGGCGTTGTTGATCTCGTCGAGGAACAGGGTGCCGCCGTCGGCCACCTCGAACAGGCCGGCCTTGGCGCGGTCGGCGCCGGTGAACGCGCCGCGCCGGTAGCCGAACAGCTCGCTCTCGATCAGCGTCTCCGGAATGGCCGCGCAGTTGATGGCGACGAACGGCTTGTCGCGGCGCGGGCCGAGGCGGTGGATGCGGCGCACGACGAGCTCCTTGCCGCTGCCGCTCTCGCCGTTGACCAGTACCCCCGACTCGTACGCCGCGGCGGCCTCGATCAGGCGCTCGAGGTGTTCCATGCCGCGCGAGCGGCCGACGAGCGGGCTCTCCTCGCCCGTGGCGGGCGCCGGCTGGCGCAGGCGCGCCGATTCGGCCAGGGCGAAGTGGTACTCGAGCGCGGCCTGGGCCCGCTCGCGCAGATGCTCGGTGTCGAAGGGCTTCTGCACGTAGTCGAAGGCGCCGTCCTTGAGCGCGGTCACGGCCGAGTCGACCGTGGCGAAGCCCGTCACGAGGAGCACCTGGCACAGCGGCTGGTGCGTGCGCGCGAAGCGCAGCAGCGCGAGTCCGTCGGCGCCGGGCATGCACAGGTCGGTGACCAGGACGGCCACCGCGTGGTCCTCCATGAAGTCCATCGCGGCGACGGCGCTCTCCACCATCGTCACTTCGGCGGCGCCGGGAATGCCTCCCAGCACGATGCCGATCAGCTCGCGCATGTCGCGGTCGTCCTCGGCGACCAGCAGGCGCAGCGAACCCGGCGCACGCGGCGAAGCGCCCGCCGGGCCGTCGGCGGCCGCGCGCGCGCCGAGCGCAGGCTTCATGCCGCCTCGCGCAGCCGCTCGGTCTGGACCGCCGGCATGCGGATGAGGAAGCGCGCGCCGCCCGCGTGGGAGGCGTCGAAGTCGATGCGCCCGCCGCGGCGCGTGACCAGCGCCTGGCTGATGAACAGCCCCAGGCCGGATCCCTGACCCACCTCCTTGGTGGTGAAGAAGGGATCGAACAGCCGCGCCTGCGCCGGCGGCGGCACGCCGGGTCCGTTGTCGGCGACCGCGATGACGACGCTGGCGCCCTCGCGCCGCGTCGACACCGTGATGCGCGGTTGCGGCGTTCCGGCCAGCGCCTGGATGGCGTTGGAGATCACGTTCGTGAGCACGATGTCGATCTCGCCGCAGCCGCCCTCGGCCAGCGGCTCCGGCTCGCCCAGCTGGAGCTCGACGTCGATGCCGTAGCGCCGCAGCCGGCACTGGATGAAGGCGTCGATCAGCTCCTTGATGACGGTGTTGACGGCGCAGGTCTCGCCGTGGCACTGGTCCTTGCGTGCGTAGGCAAGCAGATCCTGCACCACGCGCGACGCGCGCTGGCTGTGGCTGGCGATGATGTCGGCGTAGCCGGCGAGCTTGGAGCCGTCGTCGACCTCGCGCCGCAGCAGTTGCGCATAGCCGAGGATGTTGCCCAGCGGCGTGTTGAGCTCGTGGGCGACGCCGGCGGCCAGCTGGCCGATGGCGACCAGCTTCTCGCGCAGCGCCACGGTCTGCATCAGCTGGCGCCGCTCGGTCACGTCCTGCAGGATCATCACGCCGCCCATGTCGTCCTGCTCGTCGCTGTGGAACGCGAGGTTCACGCTGAAAGCGCGTTCGCCCTCCGGCACCGTGAGCTGCATCTCCTGATCGCGGATCTCGCGCTTGTACAGGAAGGCGTCGCGCAGCAGGTTGCGGCTGCGCTCGTCAGGCACCAGCAGGTCGAACAATCCGCGGCCCACCAGGGTGCCGGCAGCGGCGCCGAACATCGCCTCGGCGCGCCGGTTGGCGAGCGCCACGTTGAGCTCGTCGGTCAGGCCGAGCAGGGCGCCCGGCGAGCTCTGCAAGATGGCATTGATGCGGTTGCGCTCGTTGAGAAAGCGCGTCTGGCATTCCTCGACGGTGCGGAACATCAGCGCCAGCGCAGCCACCGTGGTGTTGTGCTCCGAGATCAGCCGGCCGACCGAGGTCCAGCGCAGACCGTGCAGCGGCGTCTCGGTGAGCACGCCTTCGCGCGCGTTGTGGATGCCGCGCTCCAGCAGCCGCAGCGCCGCGAGCTCGGCGGCAGCGCGCGTCACGAGCCAGCAGACCGCGGCGACGAGGCCGGTGCCGATCGTCCAGGCGAGCGCGGCGTCGTGCCAGCGGCTGCCGGCGATCGCGTAGACGGCCGCGCCCAGCAGCGCCGCCGCCAGCGGCAGCCAGCGCCCGAGCCGGGGCCGCCGCGCGAGCAACGCACCGGGCAGCGAGGCCGCGGCGGGCAGCGGCAGCGGCCGGTGGCTTGCGTCACTGCTCATGTCGCCCAACTCCGCGGTGGATCTCCTGCAGCCCCCGGGGCGCATCCGGTTCGTGCCGGGCACCCGCCAGCGCAGCCGTCGCGCCCAGTCCCGCCGCCGGGCGGTACCGCGCGGCGCGGCCCCATCGGCCGCGCCGCCGCACCGGCGGCAGCGGGTTGCGCCATCCACCTCGGGCGGGCGACGGGCCCGCCGGCCCTCAGAAGATCAGCTGCAGGCCCAGTGTAGCCTGACGGTAGTTGCTGAGCGCGGGCACGGCCGGATGCGGCGTGTCGTACTTGATGTCGGCGATCTCGCCGCTCAGCTTCAGGCGTTGGCCGTCGATGTAGTAGTTGAAGCCGGCACTGTTCCAGCGGTTGTCGTAGTACTTGGCGATGCCGGTCTTCACGCCGTACTCGAGCCGCTCGTGGCGTGCGAAGAACTGCAGCCGGCCCGGCCCCACCTTGCCCGGCAACATGTAGCCGGCCTTGGCGTAATAGCCCTTGAGGTCGGAATTGGCGCCAAGTGCGGGGTCGGGCGACCGGCCGAACGCCCCGCCGGTGTCGTACTTGAAGGCGGCAGCCGACGCGGTGTACACGCCGCTGGCGTGCGGCAGCTCCATGAAGGCGTCGACCGTCCACGCCTTGTAGTTCTTCGCGTCGGCGCGCGAGAGGTAGTTCGCATAGGCCACGTCGGCCTGCGTGTCGTAGGCGGCGCCGAAGGTCAGCACGCTGCGCGTGCCCAGGTAGGTGCCCTGGTAGCCGTAGTTGTACTCGGGATCCCACAGGCTCACGTGCACGCGCGCCGTGACGCGCGGCTTGTCGGCCGGGCGCTCGGCGCCCTTGCGGCCGTCGGCCACCATCAGCCGGTACTGCAGCTTGGCGTCGAGCAGATTGCCCCAGACCGCGACGCCGGTGTCGCGCGTGCCGCCGAACGGGGTGTAGGAAAGCACTTCGGCGCGGTCCATCGTCAGCGGCTCGAGGCAGGCCTCGAGGTTCTCGCGCGAGAAGGTGTTCTTGAAGCGCCCGACGATGAAGCGCAACTCGTCGCTCCAGTCGATCGAGACATAAGCGTCGCGCCAGTACACGGGCCGGTCGAACACGCCGCCCTTGCCGTCGCCGCCGGCCTCGAGCTGCGCGTAGAAGCTGACGTAGTCGTTGTACTGCCCGGTGAAGGCCAGTCGGTTGCGCCGCAGATAGAAGTCCGTCGTGTCCGAGGTCACGCCGCCGAAGGTCTGGTGGCGGGTCTGCGACCAGGCCTGCAGCGCATACGTGATGTTGAGCGACTGCCCGTTGCCGAACTCGATCGTCGGGCCGGCAGTCGCGCTGGCGAGCGGCAGCACGGCGGCCGCTGCGGCCAGCGCCAGACCGGTCAGCGGCGTGCGGATCCGTTGCGCGCGCATCTCACTTTCCTCCCGACACGTAGGCCGTCTTCACCTTGGCCAGGTCGCTCGTATGGCAACCGGCGCAGGTGCCCGCCGAATCGTCGCGCGGCTTGGCCACCATCTTGGTATGCGCGACTTCCTCCTTCATGACGCGCGGGTTGCCGCGGTGGCAGCCGGCGCAGGAGTTGTCGACCTTGCTGTGCTGCGCGTGCCACGGCGCCTTGGCCGGGTCGGCATTGGGCGCGGCCGCGCGCTTGCCGTTGTGGCACTTGAAGCAGCTCGACGCACCCAGCCCGCAGGCGTTGGCCGGCGCCAGCGGCAGCCAGTCTGCCGCCGCACCCGGCCGCGCCTGCAGCGCCTCGTCACCCCAGCCTGCCACCGCCTGCGGCGCGTCGGTGCCGCGCCGATCGGCGCCGAACAACCAGAGCGCCAGACCCAGCGTCAGGGCCAGGGCCATCGAGCCGACGCGCCGCAGCGACCGGCGCCAGCCGCCGGCGCGCGCTGGTGTGGAGCGATTCTCGGGCGGGAATGGCTTGGGGTTCACGGTGCGGATCTCCTCGTCGTGGTTGAGCCGGGTTTGCCCTTGGATGCTGCGCTCGCCGCCGCTTCGCTCGCCGCGGCCGGCTGGCCGTGGCGCTCGGCGAAGGCGCGCTCGATGGCTTGTTCGTCCAGGTCGCCTGCGCAGTCGCAAACCGCGCGACGCGACCGGAAGCGCAGGCGCGGCGCGACGTCACCCGCAGCGCGCTGCGCGAGCAGCGCCATCAGACCTCCCACCAGCCAATGTCGGCGCGCGAGCCTGGCACTCGACAGGGCAGCTCCGTGCGGTGAAGGGGGTGACATGCAGCCTTGCGCAAGCACGACGCGTGCCACGCGGGCGCGTGCGGCACGCGCCGCGCAGCGCGGCCAGCGTGCCGCAGCGCCGGTTGCAGCGGCTTGCGCGCGTCGGCCGGTCTTTCAATTTGCAATGCGCGGCGCCTGGCGCAGCCGCAGCAGCTCGTACGGCGTCGTGCGGGCGTGGGCGAGCGCCGCGCGCAGCGGGGCGAGGGCGGCGGGCGGCAGCCTCGGCGCCTGCGCCAGGCTTTGCGTGAACGTGCGCTCGTAATGCTCGTCGGGCCGCACGACGACGCGCAGCTCGAGCTCCCAATCGGCGGTGGCCGGCGCCTCGAACTCGAGCTCGAAGCGCCGCGACGCGCCGGCGGGGATTCGCGTGTCGGCGAGTTCGTGGCGCAGATCGGTGTCGACGCTCCAGCCGATCACCTGCGTGCCGAGCGCCACCCGTGCGCCGTCGCGCGCCACACGGGCGAACTGCAGCTCGACCTTGGGCACCATGTAGGTGGGGAAGTGGTGTCCGGCGCCGACGTTGCGCACCACGGCTTCGGCGACGAAACGGCGCGTTCCCGCCGGGCGCAGATGCAGCACGACGTCGATCGCCGAGCGCGTGGTCTCGGCGTCGTGGATGCCGCGCCACAGGTGCCGGCGCTCGGGCATGTGGCAGTCCTGGCAGCTGCGTCGGCCGGCGAACGGACTCGCCCGCCACTGCTCGTAGGTGTCTTCGTTGAGCTTGCCGGCGGTGCGCGGGCCGTCATCGGGAAACTGGTGACAGTGGGCGCAGAAGCGGCTGTCCGAGAATGCGGGCGTGGCGACGAAGCCGCCGTGCGCGCTCGACGCCGCGGCAGCAGCGGCGCGCGGCAGCGGGCCGATGCGCCGGTGGCCGCGCACATGGCAGGCGGCGCAGACCAGCCCCTGCAGCGCGAGATCCTCGGGCACGTAGGACGGCGCCGGGGCTGCGGGCCGCGCCGGCCAGGCCATCGTCTGCGCGAGCAGCGCCTTCTGCTCGGCCAGCGGCGCGTGGCAGCGCAGGCAGCGGTTGGCTTCGGCCTGGTCCATCACCTGCAGCTGCCACAGCAGACCCGGGCCGACGGCGCGCGCGTGCAGGCTGGTCTGCCACTGCTGCCATTGCGCCGGGTGACACTGGCCGCAGGCCTGCGGCGCGAGCGAAGCCTCGAGCGCCGACAGGCCCGCAGGGACCGGGCCCTGGGCCGGCAGCGGATCGGACCAGTGCTGCGCCACGAAGGCCGCCGGATCGCCCCGGCCGCCTTCGGGCGTGCAGGCGCCGAGGACGACGGCGGCGCCGAGCGCGAACACCAGGCCGGCGCGGTGCAGCTTCATGCGCGGAGTGCGCCGCCGGCGCGGCGCAGCCGCGGTCGGCCGGACGCGTCAGCCGCCGCCGCAGGGGTTGGGCGGCAGGCCGGTGCTGCCGCCCGTGCCGACGCTCTCGCCCGTCTTGTAGCCCTTGTCCTGGTTGACGATGACGTCCGTCTGGCTGGCATACGCGTTGCCGACGTTGCGCGGGGCGACCTCGGCCGAGCTCATCGCCGGGCGGAAGTACGAGCGCAGGTCGGTGCGCCAGGGCGAGTCGGCCGGCAGGATGGTACGGCCCGAGTTGTCGGCGATGTTCGACAGCGAATTCCATTCCACCATCGCGCCGTCGTAGAAGCGCGTCGGCTTGCCGAGGATCACGCCGGCGGTGATGCCGGTGATCATGGCGCGGAAGGTGGTCTCGCAGTAGGTGTAGATCGTGTCGCCCTCCTGGTAGCCGTTGCCGGCGCCGACGACCTTGTTCGTGCCGTCGATCAGGCCGATGCCGCTGGCGTCGGGCGCGCCGCTGAGGTAGGCGGCCAGCGTGGCCTTGGGCTTGTAGGCGAAGCCCTTGGTCGAGTCGAGCATGTAGGTGTACTGCAGCTGCAGCGCGCCGAACGGGTGCCCCTGGCGCGAGCCGCTGTTCTGGAACGTCCAGCGGTAGTTGTTGGGGTTCTTGGGCTCGCAATAGGCGGCGGCGCAGGCCTGCACGCCGGTGGTGTCGGAGTCGGTGTCCTCGCCGCGCTCGACGAGGGTGCCGGCGGCGTACTGGCCGACGCTGCGCGCGTCCCAGATGAAGACGCCGTCGTTGGCGACGTTGCTGTCGGCTGCAGGCAGCACGGCGAGCAGGTCGCGCAGCGTGGCCTGCAGCTGCGTGTTGTCGCTCATCAGGTCCTTGACGGTGGCGGTGCCGCTGTTGGGCGCGGCCGAGGCGGCGGCCTGGAAATCCGCCGCGGCCATGCTGCTCGTCACCAGCCACTGGTTGCCGCCGTTGAGCAGCGCCAGGTGCTCCTTGTCGACGCCCCAGTAGCGCAGCGCGTACCAGATGCGCCCCTGCGCCATCGCATTGGGTGCGCTGCCCGTGCCCATCGCGGCGACGATCATGTCGCGCGCCGGGTCGATGTTGTACTTCTTGAGCAGCGCATCCATCATCGCGCCGTCGGGCACCATGCTCGGGGTCTCGATGACGCCGTTGTTGCGCGTCTGGATCCACTCGCTGCTGGGCGACAGGTAGGTGAAGACCTGCACGCCGTCGGGCTTGATGTACTCGGCGCCGGCCGGCCCTGCCGTGGCCTGCAGAATGACCAGCTTGCCGGTGACGCCCGCCGGGCGCTCCTTGGCCCAGTTGGACATCCAGCGCTTGAGCGTCGCGCCGGTGACGAGGCCGTTGACGTTGTCGTCGTAGTTGTCGGCCGACGCCTGCGCCAGCGCCGCAGGCGAGTTGACGCTCATGCGCCGCGCCTTGCTGTTCGCATCGGCGCCGCCGCCGCCGCAGCCGTCGAGCAGCAGGGCTGCCGCTGCCGCGGCCAATGCGATGCGGAAGGTCCTCGGCAGGATGGTCATCATTGTCTCCTTGGGGCGTGACGATGGGCAGCGGGGCTAAGGCCCGGGTTGGCAGTGGGCTCAGTGATCGGCTGCGGGCCCGGCCGGGCCGACGAGCACCGGCAGCCAGCCCTCGGCCAGGGCGTCGAGCAGCGCATCGCAGGGCGCGTCCAGGCGCATGCGCAGGATCTCGGCGCCGTGCGCGCGCAGCGCGTCCTCGAGGGCCGTCGGCAGAGCCGGCGCGCCGCCGTCTTCCAGCAGCAAGACCCTGCGCTTGTCGCTCATAGCATGTAGACGGTGTCGTGCGCGAGGATGGCGCGCGCGATCTCGTCCCAGGTGGACGGTGCGTCGGCGGGCAGCGCCCGCGGCGTGACGTCGGCGAAGGCGAGCGCCTCGAGCTGCACGTCCACCTCGGGCCCCACGGGCAGCGCGCCGAGCGAGAGCACCTGCAGCTCGATGTCCGCGAGCGTCAGGCCGGCGGCCACGCGCAGGGCCTCGACGGGCTTGTCGTGTGCGAGGACGAGGATCTTGCGGCTCATGTCTGGACCTGCGGCGCGGGCGGCATCGACGGCGGCTACAGCACCAGCAGGGCCTGAGCCGATTTGGCGAGCTTGGCGCCCTGGAACTGGCTGCCCATGACCACCACCTTGGCCAGCGCCGCGACGTCGCAGCCGGGCAGCAACTCGTCGACGCTGTGCCGGCACACCGCCACGGCGAGCGGCCGCGCACGTGCCTGTTCCATGAAGCGCTCGTCTTCGAGCAGGCACACCCCCGAGTCGGTGAGGAAGCAGCGCGCGTCCCAGCCGCGCGCGGCGGCGCCCGCCAGCAGCGCCGCTGCCTGCGCGGCATGCCGGCGGTCGGTGACGACGAGGCCGAACTGCATGGCGATCGGGTGCGGGCTCAGCTCTTGCGGATCGTCCAGTTGAACCGGCCGGCGCTCTCCTCGCGTTCGACGATCTCGTTGCCGTCGGACTCGCACATGGCCTGGATCGACTCGCCCGACGACGGGTTGTCGAACAGCAGCAGCAGCGTGTCGCCGCTGCCCATCTTCTCGAGCGCCTTCTTCGTGTAGAGCTGCGGGTGCGGGCAGGAATAGCCGCACACGTCGAGCTTCCATTGCCCCTGGCCGAGCTGGTTGAACGTCACTGCCATTGCCGGTGCTCCTGTTGCGTACTGTGTCGAGGCGGCGGCGTCACGACAGCGAGAGCTCGTCGCCGCGGCGCGCGCTCTGCCAGTCGACCCACCAGGCGAAGACCTTGACGCCGACGAAGGCGCCGCCGGCCATGCCGAGCAGGAAGATCCAGCCGCTCGGGTCGCCGTTGGTGACGGTCGCGAAGAACGCGCCGATGTTGCAGCCCATCGCGACGCGGGCGCCCAGGCCCATCAGCGCGCCGCCGATCAGCGCGAACAGGGCGCCCTCGAGGTTGGGGACCTTCCAGCGGAACTCGCGCCGCGCCAGCGCCATCATCGCCGCGCCGGCGATGATGCCCAGCGACATGTAGCCCGGGGCGTTGAACCAGGGCGGCGGCAGTCCGTTGTCGAGGCCGAAGAAGATGTTGTCGTGCCAGTCGAGGCCGGCGCGCTCGAGCAGCCAGCCGCCCCATTGCGCCTCCTGCGTCGTGATGTACCAGTAGCCCGGGTCGAACACGGTGTCCTGGATCGACAGGCCCGCACGGTGGCTCATCGCGGCCAGGACTTCACCGAAGTTGGCGACGCCCAGGCGATCGCGCAGCGCGCCGGTCACCCACATGTGCGCGCCGGCGAGGATGCCCAGGCCGGCGCCGGCCAGCGCGGTGTTGCGCGACGAGGTCGCCATGGCCCAGAGGCCGGCCAGGTGCTGGCTCAGGGTCGGGCGGGCGATCTTGGCGCGCCGCATGTGGCCGGCGCGGTAATAGAAGGCGTACAGCAGCAGCAGGATCAGGCAGGCCGGCAGCAGCGCCACCACGACCGTGTTGACCAGCGTCGCCAGCCAGGGCGAATCGGCCACGCCCAGCAACTGCGCACCGGTGGCGGCCTTGAGGTCCCAGATGTAGCCGGCGGTGAACAGGTCGAACCAGCCGTGCGTCACGTCGAGTTCGGCCGGCATGTCCTTGGCCAGCGCCGACCGGGTCCAGCTGGCCGGAGCCAGCAGGTCGGTCACGCCCTTGGCGCCGACCACCAGCGCCTGCGCGAACGAGATCGACGCGATCACGATCGCCGAGGCCAGGTTGCCCTCGCCGGCCTTGTACAGCGAGCCCGTGGCGCAGCCGCCGGTGAACACGATGCCGAAGCCGAAGATCGCCGCCCCGACGAGCACGTGCCAGCCCAGCGGATTGGGGTGGAAGGTGTTGAAGCCGCTCGCCGTCACCGCCGCCGCGACCAGCGCGTACAGCGCGACGGCGATCATCATGCCCACGGCCATGCGCGGCACGCGTACTGCGAAGAGGTCACGCACGGCCGAGGCCATGCAGAAGCGTCCGTACTGCAGCAGCAGCCCGTAGCCGACGCCGAACCAGGCGTAGACGAGGAGATAGCCCCAGCGGCTGTCGACGCCATAGGCCCAGGTCGAAGCCAGCAGCAGCAGGACGAACAGGACGAGCGCGTTCCAGCGCCCGCGATGCCAGGCGCCGCCCTTCGATCCGTGCAACGCGCGTTCGACCTGCATGGGGGGCGGCTCAGAAACCCTTGCGCAGGTACACGCGCCAGGCGTGCCCGTCGCGTACGGTGGCCAGGTGCGTGCTGTCCAGCGCGAGCGCGAGCGCCGGAAAGCCCTCGACCGCCGGGGCGCTGTCGCACCGGATCTCGAGCACTTCGCCTTGCGCCAGCCTGTTCATGAACTTCATCGTCAAGAGCTGCGGCCTCGGGCAGGGCGCTCCGAGGCATTCCACCGACTGCGCGATGCGCGTGGGCCCGGCGCCGGGCAAGACGACATCGTGGGGCGGCGGCGGGCTCGGCCCGGCCTCGCGCCCCCTGATGCGCTGCCACCATAACGCTGCGCTCATGGTCCGCTCACATCGCTGTCCGATGCCTCAAGCAGCTTGCATGCCAACCCGGACTCCCCGGGATCGGGACGCCGCGCCGCGTGAATATTGCAACCACCGCGCTGCCGAGGCGGCGGGCCATGGTGTTCTGCAATCGAGCGGCGGCGCGCACCGCGGGCGCCAGGCCAGACGGAGGGCCGCTCGGGCCGTCGGGCTGGCAGCGCGGCCGTTCGCGCGCCAGGCAAGCATGAGGGGCCGCTCGCGCGGCCGTGCAACCAAGAAAAAGGGGCCGCGCCCGCGCGGCCCCTGTTGTCTGCCCCACCGCGCCGCCGCTGCGGGCGGCCGGCCTTCACTCGCTCGCGCCTTCGGCCGGCGCCGCATGTTCGGCATCGACCTGCGCCATCTGCGCGGCGGCCAGTTCCTCGGCCTCCTGCAGCGCGATCGCCTTGCGCTCGCTCTCGTCCATCTCCTCCTTGGCCTTGCGCGCGGCGTGGAAGGCCATGCCGGTGCCGGCCGGGATCAGGCGGCCGACGATCACGTTCTCCTTGAGGCCGCGCAACTCGTCGCGCTTGCCCATGATGGCCGCCTCGGTGAGCACGCGCGTGGTCTCCTGGAACGAGGCTGCGGAGATGAAGCTGTCGGTCGACAGGCTGGCCTTGGTGATGCCCAGCAGCACGTCGGCGTGCGTGGCCGGCAGCTTGCCCGCGGCGCGCAGGGCGTCGTTGGTGTCGAGCAGCTCGCTGCGCTCGACCTGCTCGCCGGCGATGTAGCCGCTGTCGCCCGGGTTGGCGATCTGCACGCGGCGCAGCATCTGGCGCACGATCACCTCGATGTGCTTGTCGTTGATCTTCACGCCCTGCAGGCGGTAGACGTCCTGCACCTCCTCGACGATGTAGCGCGCCAGTTCCTCGACACCCAGCAGGCGCAGGATGTCTTGCGGATCGGCCGAGCCGTCGACGATCAACTCACCCTTGTTGACCACCTGGCCTTCGTGCACCAGCAGGTTCTTTTCCTTGGGGATCAGCTCTTCCCACACCTTGCCGTCGGGGTCAGTGATCTGCAGGCGGATCTTGCCCT
>JADYZZ010000086.1 GCA_020852865.1 Rubrivivax sp. | reverse complement strand
GGCGCCCACGTGCAGGATGCCGTTGGCGTCGATATCGAAGGTGACCTCGATCTGCGGCAGGCCGCGCGGCGCCGGCGGGATGCCCTCGAGGTTGAACTCGCCCAGGCTCTTGTTGCCGGTGGCCAGCTCGCGCTCGCCCTGGAAGACCTTGATCGTCACCGCCGGCTGGTTGTCGTCGGCGGTGCTGAACACCTGGCTGAACTTGGTCGGGATGGTGGTGTTCTTCTTGATCATCTTGGTCATCACGCCGCCCAGGGTCTCGATGCCGAGCGACAGCGGCGTGACGTCGAGCAGCAGCACGTCCTTGCGCTCGCCCGACAGAACCTGGCCCTGGACGGCGGCACCCACCGCCACCGCCTCGTCGGGGTTGACGTCCTTGCGCGGCTCCTTGCCGAAGAAGGCCTTGACCTTGTCCTGCACCTTGGGCATGCGCGTCATGCCGCCGACCAGGATCACGTCCTCGATCTCGCCGACCTTGACGCCGGCGTCCTTGATCGCCGTGCGGCAAGGCTCGATCGTGCGCTCGATCAGGTCCTCGACCAGGGCCTCGAGCTTGGCGCGCGTGAGCTTGATGTTGAGGTGCTTGGGGCCCGAGGCATCGGCCGTGATGTAGGGCAGGTTGACGTCGGTCTGGGTGCTGCTCGACAGCTCGATCTTGGCCTTCTCGGCGGCCTCCTTGAGGCGCTGCAGCGCCAGCACGTCCTTCGTCAGGTCGACGCCTTGCTCCTTCTTGAACTCGGTGACGATGTAGTCGATGATGCGCTGGTCGAAGTCCTCGCCGCCGAGGAAGGTGTCGCCGTTGGTGGAGAGCACTTCGAACTGCTTCTCGCCGTCGACGTCGGCGATCTCGATGATCGAGATGTCGAAGGTGCCGCCGCCCAGGTCGTAGACGGCGATCTTGCGGTCGCCCTTGCCGTGCTTGTCCAGGCCGAAGGCGAGCGCGGCCGCGGTCGGTTCGTTGATGATGCGCTTGACGTCCAGCCCGGCGATGCGTCCGGCGTCCTTGGTCGCCTGGCGCTGGCTGTCGTTGAAGTAGGCCGGCACCGTGATCACGGCCTCGGTGACCTCTTCACCGAGGTAGTCCTCGGCGGTCTTCTTCATCTTGCGCAGCACCTCGGCGCTGACCTGCGGCGGCGCAAGCTTCTTGCCGCGCACCTCGAGCCAGGCGTCGCCGTTGTCGGCCGCCGAGATCTTGAACGGCATCAGGTCGATGTCCTTCTGCACTTCCTTCTCGGCGAACTTGCGGCCGATCAGGCGCTTGACGGCGTACAGCGTGTTCTTCGGATTGGTGACGGCCTGGCGCTTGGCGCTGGCGCCGACCAGGATCTCGCCGTCGTCCTGGTAGGCGATGATCGACGGCGTGGTGCGTGCGCCCTCGCTGTTCTCGATCACCTTCGTGGTGTTGCCTTCCATGATGGCGACGCACGAGTTCGTGGTGCCCAGGTCGATGCCGATGATCTTTGCCATGTCGGTTCCCAGTTGCTGCGGATGCGGTGAGGTTGCTTCGGAGTTGCGGGTCGCAGGTCGGCTTTCAAGCCGCGCCGCGCCGCCGGGCGGTTACTTGGGCGCGGCCACGGCCACGAGCGCGGGCCGCAGCACGCGTTCGTTGAGCAGGTAGCCCTTCTGCAGCACGAACACCACGGTGTTGGCTTCCTGCTCGGAGGGCACGACGCTCATCGCCTGGTGTCGGTTCGGATCGAACCGGGTGCCCGGCGGCGGCGCGATGACGGCGATGCGGTTCTTCTCGAGCGCCGTCGTGAACTGGCGCAGCGTGGCGTGCACGCCCTCCTGCATCTGCTCCGTCGTCGCGTTGGCGATCGCCGTGGCGGCCTCCAGGCTGTCGAGCACCGGCAGCAGGCTCTCGGCGAAGGCCTCGATCGCGAACTTGCGCGCCTTGGCCACATCGTCCTCGGCGCGGCGGCGCACGTTCTCGGTCTCGGCCTTGGCGCGCAGGTAGGCGTCGGACACCTCGGCGTGGCGTGCCTGCAGGTCGGCGAGCTGGGCCTCGGCGTCGGTCGTGGGGTTGGGGCCGGCCGAGGCTGCGCTCGCCGGGGTCTGAGCATCGCTGGACGCGTCGGGGGTCGGGCTGTTCATGATGGGAAAGGCTGCTGACCGGGGCAGGGTGGGGGCAATGCCGCAGCCTTCAAGGGGTTGCCGAGGCGACGATTGCAGGGCCCGTTGCGGGCAGGGCCGGGATCGGCCGCCGGGGTCGATTCCGCCCACGCTCCTAGGCGTGCGGCCCGTCGTCGACGCCGCGCGGCGGGTCGTCGATGTCGACGCTCCAGCGCTGCCAGTCGGCCAGATCGCGCCGCTCGCGCTTGGTCGGACGCCCATCGGCTCGGGCCAGCGCCGGCTCGATTCCCTGACGCCGCGCTTCGGCCGCGCGCTGGCGTGCCTCGACACTTGCCGCCGTTTCCTCGTACAAACCCTGCGCCTCGGGCGCCGGCCGGCGCATGACGGCAAGTGCGCGCACGACGAATTCGCGTCGCAGACCGCCCTGGCGCAACTCCAGCCGGTCGCCGGGCCTGATCGTGCGCGCCGGCTTGACGGCCTGGCCGTTGACCAGCACGCGACCGCGGTCGGCTTCGGCCGCGGCCAGGGCGCGGGTCTTGTACACGCGCGCCGCCCACAGCCACTTGTCGAGTCGCTGCCCGCATTCGGAACCCTGTGCGTGATGGCGCGCGTCGTTCATGTGGCCCGGATTGTCGACGGCGACGCTCCCGGGACTCATGCCGCCGGGGGCGGGGTCGCGATGTTATCGTTGCCTGCGTCGCGACGATCGGCGCCGGCAGCCGCCGGTGATGCTGCCGCCCCGGTGGGCGGCCGAACGGGCGCTGCGATGTGCGCTGCCCTGGACCGTCGGGCGCCTTCTGTCTCGCGTTCCGACCCGCGCGCGCGGGGCGGCGGCAGGGTCAGCGGCAGCGTCGAAGGAGGCTCATGATCGACGCCAAATGGAGCTCCTTGCGTGCGGCGCTGCTGTGCGCGACGAACGCGGCACTGGTTGCGCTGGCCGCGCCGGCCGCGGCCCTGGCCCAGACGGTGCCTGCCGTGGTCGACGTCGAACGGGTCGTCGTCGAGGGCGCCACGCTGATTGCCCCGCAGGCGCTGCTTGCCGGCGTGCCGCTGCCGCGCGGCCCGACACCGATCGCCTCGCTCCAGCACCTGGCCGAGCGCGTGCAGAGCCGCTATGCGGAGGCCGGCTACGGCGGTGTCGTCGCGTACCTGCCGCCTCAGCCGGTGACGGGCGGCATCGTGCGCATCGTCGTCGTCGAAGGCAAGCTGACGGCGATTGCCGTGCGCGGCGCCGAAGGGGCGGCCGCGGACGCGGCGCGTGCCGCCTTGCCGGATCTGACGATCGGCGGCACGCCGTTGCTGCGCCGGCTCGATCGCGAGCTCCAACTCGCCAACGAGAATCCGGCACGTCAGTTGCAGCTCCTGCTCGCGCCCGGCGACAGGACCGGCGACATCGCCGCCGAGCTCACGGTGCGGCAGCGCGATCCCTTGCAGTTCGTGCTGAGCGCGGACAACACGGGCAACGAGCAGACCGGCCGCTGGCGCCTCGGCGCCGCGGTGCAGCATGCCGACGTCAGCGGCGTCGGCGACGTCGCATCGCTGCTGCTGCAGACCTCGCCCGACCATGCCTCGAGCGTGGCCGTCGCGAGCGCCGCCTACCGGCGCCCGCTGCCCGGGGCGCTGACGATGCTCGAAGCGTATGCCGCCTATTCCGACGTCGACGCCGGCAGCAGCGCCACGGCCGCCGGCGACCTGCGCCTCAGCGGCCGCGGGCTGCTCACCGGGCTGCGCGCGACGCGGTTCCTGCCGTTGGGCGGCGCGCTCGACCAGCGGGTCGCGCTCGCGCTCGATCGGCGCGCCTACCGCAACCGCTGCGAGATCGCCGGCCTGCCCGCGGCCGCCTGCGGCGGCGCCGCCGGCGACGTGACCGTCATGCCGCTCACGCTCGAGTACAGCCTGCGCTCGCCGCAGGCATTCGGCTGGGCGGTGACGGCGCTCTGGTCGCACAACCTGGGCGCGGGCGGGCAGGGCGCCGATGCCGCGAGTTTCGAGGCTGCGCGTGCGGGGGCCAAGCGCGCGTTCGATGTCCTGCATGGCGCTGTCTCGGCGCAAGACGTGCTCGGCGAGGACTGGAGGCTGCACGCGCGTGCCAGCCTGCAGTGGACCGCTGACGCCCTCGTCAGCGGTGAGCAGTTCGGCCTCGGCGGCGTCGCCTCGGTGCGGGGCTACCGGGAACGCGAGCTCGCGGGTGACCGCGGCGTCGCGGCCACGGTCGAAATCGCTGCGCCCGAGTTGCTGCCGCGTCCCGGCAAGGCGTCGCTGCGGCTGTTCGGGTTTGCCGACGGCGGCGTCGTGTCGAACCGGCTGGGGGCGCCTTGCCGGCTCGACCAGACGCGCTGCACTCTGGCCGGCGTCGGCCTGGGGCTCGCATTCGAGGGCGCCGGCATGCATCTGCGGCTGGCTGTCGCGCGCGCGCTGCGCGACGGCGCGCAGACTGCGCGCGGCGACATGCGGGTCCATGCCGCGGCGCAATACGCGTTCTGAAGTTCGATGCGCAGCGAGGCCGGCTCGCCATGGCCCGCTGCGCGACATGAGGTGACACCGCCATGACGCACGCACTTCTCCAGCGTTCATGCCCCCTACGCCGGCCGGCGCGCCGTCGGCTCGTGCACGCACTGGCCATGGCCGGCATGGCCTCCTGCGCCTGCGCCCACGCGGCCGCACAGGCCCCGGTACTGCCCGGCGGCCTGGACGTCGTGCAGGGGCGCGCGAACGTCGCCGTCCAGGGCGGCCAGATGACGGTCAACAACTCGTCCGGTGCCGTGCTCAACTGGCAGAGCTTCTCGATCGGCGCCGGCGGCGGCGTGCATTTCCAGCAGCCCGACGCGGCCAGCCGCGTGCTCAACCGCGTCGTGGCTCCGAACCCGTCACGGATCTTCGGCAGCCTCACGAGCAACGGCGAAGTCTGGCTCGTCAACCCCTATGGCGTGCTGTTCGGGCGCGACGCACGCGTCGATGTCGCCGGGCTCGTGGCCTCGACGCTGAACATCGCCAACGACGACTGGCGGGCCGGGCGCGCGCGCCTGACGGCGGGGCCCGGCGACGCCGGCGCGGCGCTCGTCAACCAGGGCGAACTGCGTACCGTCAACGGCGGACGCCTGATGCTCGTCGCCGGCAGCGGCGGCGTTCGCAACGACGGCCTGCTGGCCGCCCCGGACGGCCAGGCGGCGCTGGCCGCCGGGCACGCCGTCGAGCTCGTCGACAGCGCGCTGCCGCACATTGCCGTGCGCGTGCAGGCGCCGCAGGGCGAGGCGCTCAATCTCGGGCGCATCGCCGTCGGCAGCGGGCGCGTGGACCTGGCCGCGGCGATGGTCAATCAGCGCGGCCTGGTGCAGGCCGATGCCATCGCCGACAACGGTGGCCGCATCGAGCTGCGTGCCAGCGAGCGCACCACGCTCGCCGAGGGCAGTCTCACCAGCGCCACCGGCAAGCAAGGCGGCGAGGTGCACGTGCTCGGCGCCGAAGTCGCGCTGCTCGACGGTTCGACGATCGATGTCTCGGGCATGCAGGGCGGCGGCAGCGTGTTCGCCGGCGGCGGAGTCCAGGGCCGCGATCCCGCGATGCCGAACGCGCGCGCTCTGTACATGGGTCCGCAGGCGCGGATCCGGGCCGACGCACAGGAGCGCGGCGACGGCGGCCGCATCGTGCTGTGGTCGGACGCGGCCACGCGCGCCTACGGCAGCCTGAGTGCACGCGGCGGCGCGCGGGGCGGCGACGGCGGCTTCATCGAGACTTCCGGCGGCACGCTCGATGCACGGCCCAGTGCCGTGCATACCGATGCGCCGGCCGGTGCCGCCGGGCATTGGCTGCTCGACCCGAACGACATCCTGATCAGCGACCAGGTCGACACCAACGGCGTCAGCGCGGGCCCGGCGTTCACGTCGCTGGACGACAACGCCACCGTCGCCACCGCCACCATCGCGGCCGCCTTGCAAGGCGGCAACAACGTCGTCGTCGCCACCGGCAACGGCGGCGCGAACGCGCAGGCGGGCGACATCACGATGCAGGATGCGTCGCTGGTCGTGCAGTTGGGGAGCCCGGTGTCGCTCACGCTCATCGCGGCACGCAGCGTCCATATCCTGAATTCGACGATTTCGACCGGCGCCGTCAGGCCGGGCGGGCCGCAGGGGAGCGCGGCGCTGGAGCTCACGCTGAGTGCCGCCAACGGCCCCGCCGGCGCCGGCGGCGTCGGCGAGATCGACGTGCAGACTTCGTCCATCTCGAGCGGCGGAGGCAACATCACGCTGGGCGGCGCCGCCCGGGCCATCGGTCCGAACGCGGCCAGCCCGCGTGCCGGCGCCCTGGGTTTCGACGGCGGCAGCGGTGCCGGCGTGTCGATCCTCGGCTCCACGCTCGATGCCGGCAGCGGCACGCTGCGCATCAGCGGCCAGAGCCTGGCCACGCGCGGCGACGCCTACGGCGTGCGCATCGCCGGCAATCGCGGCGGATCGTCGCTGCTCGAAGCGGGCGTCATCGACATCTTCGGCTGGGTCGACAGCAACGCCGCTGCCGGCCGTGCCGGCGTGCGTGTCGAGGCGCTGTCGAGCGTCGTCGCCAGCTACGCACTCACCGTCGAAGGCCGGGCCAACTCGGGCGTCTACCAGGCCAACGCCCCATTCGGCCCGGCGGGCGTGGCGATCGAGGGGGCGCTCGCGGTCAATCCCCCGGCCCCGAATCCGAACGCCTCGCTCGTGCTGCGCGGCAGCGTCGCCGACGCTCAGGCAGCCGGAGTGCCGGCGACCTTGCCGCTGCGCGGCGGTGTCGTCGTGGAAGGCGCACGCGCCGCCATCGGCGCCTTCGGCGGCAGCACCGTCGACATCACGGGCACGGACGACTCGCCCAACGGCTATCCGGCGGTGCGTCTGGCTGCGGTGACGACCAACTTCACCGACGCCGCGGATGTCTCGATCGCCGGCAACCACCTCGTGCAACTGTCCGGCGTGGTGTTCGCGCCGAGCGCGCACCGCTTCATGGTCCAGTCGGGCACCACGATCGACTTCGGCGGTGCGAACATCCAAGGCCAGCCCTCGCTGGTGAGTTTCGACGCGGGTTCCTCGCTGCTCGCGTCGTCGGCGCTCGTTTCGCTCGGCGGCGCAGGCGGCGCGCTGACGTTGCGCGCGCCTTCGATGGATCTGGCCAGCCAGGCGCCGTTCGTGTCGGTGTCGACGAGCGGACCGATCCAGCTGTTCACCGATGTGCTCACGACGCGCGGCAATGCGACGTTCGAGTCGTCGGCGGCCGGCACCGCGGTGCTGGCGGCGGGCTATGACCGTGCCTCCAATGTTGCCCAGCTCATGTATTCAGGGGTCCCGTTGGCGTTCAACGCCACGGCGCCCGCCGGAGCCGGGCGCTGGCTGCTCTACGCCCATGACGACGCCCAGCCGGTGCTCGGCATGCCGTATACGTTCCTGCAGTACGGCTCCATCTACCCGGCGCCCGCGCAGGGTGCGGGCAACGGCATCGTGTTTGCCCAGAATGCAACGCTGACGCTGCAGTCGGCGCTGACGCCGAGCAAGGTCTACGACGGCCTGGCCGACGCGCCCGCCCTGCCGGCGGCAGCGTTCTCGGTGACGGGCCTGAGGCCGGGTCAGCAGTTCGGCGCGGAGTTGCCGGCGCCGGCGCTCATCTACGGCCAGACCGACGCGGGCGTCGGCATCCCGATGTCGGCAGGCCCCGTCGCCGTGCCTCCGGTGCACGATGCCAATGGCCGCCCGGTATACGGCTACACGCTGCAGTCCGATATCCGCGGCAACATCACGCCGCGGCCGCTGAACCTGGCCGGCGTGGCGGCGGCCGACAAGGTGTACGACGGCACGCGCAGCGCCGTGGTCGGCGGCGGGGTGCTGGGCGGGCTGGTGGGCGGCGAGACGCTCGGTTTCAGCTACGCCAATGCGCTGTTCGACAACGCCGACGTGGGCGCGGCCAAGGCCGTGAGCGCGGACGTGACGCTGCGCGACGGCACGGGCCGCGCGGCCAACTACGCGCTGCCGGCGGGCAGCGTGTCGGCGCAGGCGTCGATCACGCCGGCGACGCTCACCTACGTGGCCGAGGCGTCGACGGCGCGCCAGGGCCAGCTGCCGGCGAGTTTTTCAGGAAGCGTCAGCGGCTTCGTGCCCGGCGACACCTTGGACAGCGCCACCCAGGGCAGTCTGTCGTTCGTGAGCCTGGCGCCAGCCCATGCCGCGCCAGGCACTTACGCGATCGAAGGCCAGGGCCTGGCCGCCCGGAACTACGTCTTCGCCCAGGCGCCGGGCAATGCCACGGCCCTCACGCTGTTGCCGGCTCTGGGGCCCGGCGCCCTGCCCGGGCTCGGGCTCGGCGTCGGGCCCGGCGAAGTGGCGCAGGTGCTGCAGGCAGCGAGCGCCGAACGGCGCACGCCGCTCGATGCGCCCGCTGCCGCCGATGCCGGCACGGCCTTCGATGTCACGCCGGCACTGCACCCGGCGGCCGGCGGCGGCGTCGCCTTCGCGGCGCTCGACCTCGACATGCTGCCCCCGGCGAGCCTGGACTCGCTGCTGCACGCGCGCGAGATGTACATGCGCCGCGTCCTGCGCGCCGGGATGGCTCAATTGGATGCCGACCCGACGCTGGCCGACCTTGCGGCCTGCGCCACCGTCGAGCAGGCCGAAAGCGGAAGCTGCCTGGTGACCGAGGAACTGGTCGCAACCGAGCAGGGCGTTGGCGCTGCGCCGACGGCCGCCGCACCGCCGGTACCGCGCCCGGCCGCTGCAGCGAAGCCGGCCCCGGCCGCGCCGCCGCCTGCGGCACAGTCACCACCATCGTCGGCGCCGCAGGTCGCGGCCGCTGCGCCGGCCACCGCACCGGCACCGGTGCCGGCAGCTCCACCCGCACCCGGCGCTGCACCGGTCACCGGTTCAACCCCGGGTCCTGCGCCGGCCGGCGCACCGGCAGTGGCCGCAGCCGCACCTGCCCCGACGAAGCTGCGGCCGGCGGCGCGGCCTGTCCTGCAGCCGCCGACGTTGCCGCCGCCGCAGCCGGTGTCCAGCGCCGCGCTGCCGCAAATCAGGCGCAAGCTGGCGCTGCTCTTCGGCAACGACAACTTCGCCGACGCCTCGATTCCCACGCTCGACAACGCCGGGCGCGACGTCGACGCCGTGGGCCAGGTGCTCGAGCGGCACCTGGGCTACGAGACCATCGTCGTCCACGATGCCGGGCGCCAGGCGATGGTGGGGGCACTCAACCGGCTGGCGCTCACGGCCCGGCCGAGCGACTCGGTGATCGTCTACTACGCGGGGCACGGCACGGTGTCCGGCGCGAACGGGCACGGCTACTGGATCCCAGCCGACGCCGACGCGGCCCGGCCGAAGACCTGGCTCGCCAATGCCGACATCGAACGGCTCATGGGCCGCATCCGCGCCTCGCAGGTGGTGCTGGTGGCCGACAGCTGCTTCTCGGGCACGCTGGTCGGCACCACGCGCGGCCGGCCGGCGCCGGCCACGCTCGACCTCGACGCCTTGCTGCGCCGGCGCGCCGAGGTGGTGATGTCCTCGGGCGGCAACGAGCCGGTGGCCGATGGCGGACGCGACGGCCATTCGCCCTTCGCGGCCAGCCTGATGCAGTCGCTGCAGTCGCTCGAGTCGTGGCGGCCAGGCGCTTCGATCTACCAGCGTGTACGCGAGGACGTCACGCGGCGCATTCCGCAGACGCCGCAGTACGGCCCGCTGGGCCGGGGCCACAGCGCCGAAGGCGCAGACTACCTGTTCGAGCAGCGCACGCTGGCCGGTGCCCGGCGCTGAGCCTGCCGCCCACGCTCCTAGGCGCGCGTCGGCCAGCCCTGCAGATGGCGTTCGGCCAGGCCGACCAGCGCGTCGATCCACGCCGGATCCGCGTTCAGGCAGGGTACGTAGTGCAGGGCCCCGCCGCCCGCGGCGAGGAAGGCGGCGCGGCCTTCGAGCGCGATTTCCTCGAGCGTCTCCAGGCAGTCGGCGGCGAAGCCGGGGCAGATCACGTCGACGCTGCGCACGCCCTGCGCCGCCAGCGCGCGCAGCGTGGGCTCGGTGTAGGGCTCGAGCCAGCGCGCCTGGCCGAAGCGGCTCTGGAAGGTGAGCAGCATCTCCGCCGGCGCCAGTCCGAGCCGCTCGCGCAGCAGGCGTGCCGTCTCGTGGCACTGACGCTGGTACGGGTCGCCGAGCGCACGCGTGCGCTCGGGCATGCCGTGGAAGCTCAGGACGAGACGCTCGGCGCGGCCCTGCGCATGCCAGTGCGCCTGCAGCGACGACGCGAGTGCGGCGATGTAGCCCGCGTCGTCGTGGTAGTCGCCGACGCAGCGCAGTTCGGGCACGAAGCGCGCACCCGCGGCCCAGCGGCCGATGCAGTCGAAGGTGCTCGCGGTGGTGGCGCCGGCGTATTGCGGATACAGCGGCAGCACGAGCACGCGCGTGGCGCCGGCAGCGCGCAGTGCGTCGAGCACGCGCGCGATCGAGGGCTCGCCGTAGCGCATCGCGTGGCGCACCAGCAGATCGTGCCCGCGTGCGGCGAGGGCGGCAGCCAGGCGCTCGGCCTGAAGCGCGCTCCAGACGGCGAGCGGCGAACCTTCGGGCATCCAGATGCTTGCGTACTTGGCGGCCGATCGCCGCGGGCGGGTGCGCAGGATGATGCCGTGCAGCAGCGGCAGCCACAGCAGGCGCGGGATCTCGACGACGCGCGGATCGGCGAGGAACTCGGCGAGATAGCGCCGCAGCGCCGCCGCCGTGGGCGCAGCGGGCGTGCCGAGATTGACCAGCAGCAGCGCCACGCGCGCGGCCCGGCCGGCCGGTTGCGGGGGTTCGCGACGGTAGCGCCGCACGCGCAGCCGGCCTGGGGCGGCTAACCGAGCGGCGGCGAGCCGGCGGCGCGCCGCACGAGCTCGGTCATCACCACGGCGACGTCGACCGGCTTGCTCCAGCAGCCGTCGAATCCGGCAGCGGCCGCACGGCGCGCGGGCGCGTCGTCCTCGGCGGTGCACAGGATCGCCGGCACCTCGCGCCCGAGCGCCCGGCGCAGTTCGGGCAGCAGTTGCGCGCCGTTCGTATCGGGCAGGTGCAGGTCGAGGACGAGCAGGTCGGGCCTGAACTCGGCGAGCAGCTCGAGCGCCTCGGCGCCGCATGCCGCGCATTCGATCTCGACGTCGCCGAGCGCGCGGCAGGCTTCGGCGAAGAGCACCGCCTGGACGCGGTCGTCGTCGACGTAGAGAACCCGCATCAGCGGCCTTCCTCGGCCGATGCCTGCGTGTCGGCGAAGCGCAGTACCTCGAAGGCCACCGTTGCCGCGTCCGGGTCGGTGGGCGAGCGGCCCAGGCCGATCAGGCCGCTGCCGTGCAGCGTGCAGCTGCCGCGGCGCAGGCTGACGATCTCGCCGTCGGCGAAGCGCACGAAGGTGCCGTTGTAGCTGAGGTCGGTGAGCTGGAAGGCGCCGCCGTGCCAGTCGACGCGTGCGTGCGAACGCGAGACGCGCGCGTCGTCGACGCAGAATGCCGACTGCGGGCTGCGGCCGAGCACGAGCGGCATTTGCGGCGCCGCGACGACGCGCGCGTGCTGGCGCCAGGCGAGCTGCAGGCCGTCGGGCTCGTAGTCGGGCACGGCGATGCCGCTGAATTGCGTGGCGGCGACGTCGGCCGGCCCGCGCCGGCCACCCAGAACCGCCACCTGCACCGGCTCGACGCGCCCGCGCAGCGTCAGCCGGTCCAGGCTGCGAAAGCGTGCGCGCGTCGCCGCCGGCAGCTCGCGCAGCACCTCGGCCGTGACCAGCGTCTCGTTGTCGCTGGCGTGGTCGAGCAGGCGCGCGGCGACGTTGACGGCGTCGCCGTAGCAGTCGCCCGCCATCTCGACCAGCTCGCCGCGCGCCAGCGCGACCTGCAGCCGCAGCGCACGCAGCCCGGCCGAGGCGCCGCGCTCGCTGCCGCGCGCCACGATGCCTTCGAGCACCTCGTGCATGTCGAGTGCGGCGCCGAGGGCCGGGCCCGGCGCCTCGAACACCGCCATCAGGCCGTCGCCGAGGGTCTTGACCAGCTTGCCGCCGTGGTCGGCCACCGGGCCCGCCAGCGCGGCGACGCAGTGTGTGACGACCGAGGTCGCCTCGGCGTTGCCGAGCGACTCGAACAGCGCGGTGCTGCCGCGCAGGTCGGCGAACAACACGGTGCGGTCGGCGATGGTCGTCATGCCGCGGTCGTCGGGCTCGCCTGGCACTGCGCTGCGTCGGCCGTCACAGGTTGTCGAGGTAGGTGCGCAGCTTGTCCGAGCGGCTGGGGTGCTTGAGCTTCCTGATCGCCTTGGCCTCGATCTGGCGGATGCGCTCGCGCGTCACGTCGAACTGCTTGCCCACTTCTTCCAGCGTGTGGTCGGTGCTCATCTCGATGCCGAAGCGCATGCGCAGCACCTTGGCCTCGCGCGGGGTGAGCGAGTCGAGGATGTCCTTGACGACGTCGCGCAGCCCGGCCTGCATCGCGGCGTCGACCGGCGCGACGTTGTTCGTGTCCTCGATGAAGTCGCCCAGGTGCGAATCGTCGTCGTCGCCGATCGGCGTCTCCATGGAGATCGGCTCCTTGGCGATCTTCATGATCTTCCGGATCTTGTCCTCGGGGATCTCCATCTTCTCGGCCAGCGTCGGCGCGTCGGGTTCGTGCCCGAACTCCTGCAGGTGCTGACGGCTGATGCGGTTCATCTTGTTGATCGTCTCGATCATGTGCACCGGAATGCGGATGGTGCGCGCCTGGTCGGCGATCGAGCGCGTGATCGCCTGGCGGATCCACCAGGTGGCGTAGGTCGAGAACTTGTAGCCGCGCCGGTATTCGAACTTGTCGACCGCCTTCATCAGGCCGATGTT
>JADYZZ010000085.1 GCA_020852865.1 Rubrivivax sp. | reverse complement strand
TCGGGGTTGCCGAACATCACGCCGATCTTCATGCGGATCTGGTTGATGAAGACGACCATGCAGTTGGTCTTCTTGATCGTGGCGGTGAGCTTGCGCAGCGCCTGGCTCATCAGGCGCGCCTGCAGGCCGGGCAGCGAGTCGCCCATCTCGCCTTCGAGCTCGGCCTTGGGCGTGAGCGCGGCGACGGAGTCGATGACGACCAGGTCGACCGAGCCCGAGCGCACCAGGGCATCGACGATCTCGAGCGCCTGCTCGCCGGTGTCGGGCTGGCTGATGAGCAGCTCCTGCAGATCGACGCCGAGCTTCTGCGCGTACTGCACGTCCAGCGCGTGCTCGGCGTCGATGAAGGCGCAGGTGCCGCCCAGCTTCTGCATCTGGGCGATGACCTGCAGCGTGAGCGTGGTCTTGCCCGAGCTCTCGGGGCCGTAGATCTCGACGACGCGGCCGCGCGGCAGGCCGCCGACGCCCAGCGCGATGTCCAGGCCGAGCGAGCCGGTCGAGCAGACCTGGATGTCTTCGATCTTCTCGCCCTCGCCCAGGCGCATGATCGAGCCCTTGCCGAACTGCTTTTCGATCTGCGCCAGCGCGGCCTGCAGGGCCTTGGCCTTCTCGGTGCTGAGGGCTTTGACGGGGGCATCCATGGCGGCTCCTGGCTTGGGTTTGGCGGTGGGGGGCAAGGCGGTTCTCCGTGACGGCGATTATGCGGCATGGGCTGGATATGTGTACAGCTCTTGCGGGGGAGTCGCGGGCATCGGTCGGGGGCGTCCGTCGGAGGGAGTGGCCTTGGGCCACGGGGCCGGAGCGGATCGGCGTGCACTCCTAGAATCGTGCCCAGGGCGCGCGCCGGGCCGGGGCGTGCCGGTTGCCGGTCAGGCGCGGCCCCCCGGGCTGTGGACAGGGGCGCGCGGCGGCAGGGTCCACGGGAGACGAGAGCCATGCGCATCCTCATCGCCGAAGACGACCAGGTGCTTGCCGACGGCCTGCTGCGCACGCTGCGCGCCAGCGGCTACGCGGTCGACCGCGTGGCCTCGGGCAGCGAGGCCGACGCCGCGCTGGCGGCGCACGAGTTCGATCTGCTCATCCTCGATCTGGGCCTGCCCCGGCTGCACGGCTTCGAGGTGCTGCGCAAGCTGCGCGGGCGCGGCGCGAGCCTGCCGGTGCTCATTCTCACCGCGGCCGACAGCGTCGAGCAGCGCGTCAAGGGCCTGGACCTCGGCGCCGACGACTACATGGCCAAGCCGTTCTCGCTGCAGGAGCTCGAGGCGCGCGTGCGCGCGCTGATGCGCCGCGGCCTGGGTACCGCGTCCAGCCTGCTCAGGCACGGGCCGCTCACCTTCGACGCCACCGGCCGCGTGGCCTACCTCAACGACCAGATGGTCGAGCTGTCGGCGCGCGAGATCTCGCTGCTCGAGGTGCTGCTGCAGCGCGCCGGGCGTCTGGTGAGCAAGGACCAGCTCGTCGAGCGCCTGTGCGAGTGGGGCGAGGAGGTCAGCAACAACGCCATCGAGGTCTACATCCACCGGCTGCGCAAGAAGATCGAACAGGGGCCGGTGCGCATCGCCACCGTGCGCGGCCTGGGCTACTGCCTCGAGAAAATCGCGACGTGAGCGGTGCCCCCCGCCCGGCCGCCGCCGGGCCGCGCATGCGCAGCCGCTGAGCGATGTCCCAGGCCGCGTCGCACGTGCCGCTCGATGCCGCGCCGGCCGAGCCCGCGCCGGGGCCGTTCACGCACCGGCGCAGCGACTCGCGCTCGCTGTTCGGCGAGCTGCTCGACTGGGTGCTGGCGCCGCTGCTGTTCCTCTGGCCGATGAGCCTGGCGCTGACCTGGGGCGTGGCACAGAACATCGCCAACCGGCCCTTCGACCTCGAGCTCACGCGCCAGGTGCAGGCGCTGGCCGTCGTCGCCACGCCGCGCCCCGGAGCCGCGCGGCCGCAGGTGCAGCGCGGCGAAGTCGAGCGCGCGGCGCTGATGCTGCTGGGCGGCGACGCCGACGAGCAGCGCTGGTTCCAGGTGCTGGGCCGGCGCGGCGAACTGCTCGCCGGCGAGGCCCGACTCGCGGTGCCCGACGGCGGCCCCGGCGCCGAGCGCGAGGTGCAGCTGCGCGACGACGCCATCGACGGCGCGCCGGTGCGCGTGGCCTGGCTGTGGCTGGGCAGCGGCAGCGCCGCTCCCGACGACGACGCGCTGGTGCAGGTGGCCGAGACGCTCGAAGACCGCCAGCGCCTGGCCACCGAGATCATCAAGGGCGTGCTGCTGCCGCAGTTCCTGATCCTGCCGCTGGCCGTGCTGCTGGTGTGGTTCGCGCTCACGCGCGGGTTCCGTCCGCTCGAGGAGCTGCAGCGGCGCATCCGCCGGCGCGAGAGCAGCGATCTCTCGCCGATCCCCGACCGCGACGTGCCCGAGGAGGTGGCGCCGCTGGTGCGTTCGATCAACGACCTGCTCGGGCGGCTGGACAAGTCGATCGCCGCACAGCGCCACTTCCTGGCCGACGCGGCGCATCAGTTGAAGACCCCGCTGGCCGGGCTGCGCATGCAGGCCGAGCTCGCCGCGCGCGAGATCGACGGCGGTCCGGCCGGCGCCGAGGCGGCCCGGCACTCGTTGCGCCAGATCGCGCGCTCGACGCAGCGCGCCTCGCACATGGTCAACCAGCTGCTGGCGATGGCGCGTGCCGAGGACAGCGGCGAGCGGCTGCGGCGCCAGTGGGTCGACCTGGGCGCGATCACGCGCGCCGTGGTGCGCGACTTCGTGCCGCGCGCGATCGAGCGGCGCATCGACCTCGGCTACGAGGGCCCGGAGACGGTTCCCGCGGTCGGCTCGCCGGAGGCGGCGGCGACGCGGCTGCTTGCCGAGCCGGTGCTGCTCGGCGAGCTGGTGCGCAACCTGGTCGACAACGCGCTGCAGTACACGCCGGCCGGCGGCAGCGTGACCGCGCGTGTGCTGGCCGATCCGGCCGGCCCCGGCGTCGTGCTCGAAGTCGAGGACACCGGACCGGGCATTGCGCCGGCCGAGCGCGAGCGCGTGTTCCAGCCCTTCTATCGCTCGCCCGAAGCGCAGGCCGACGGCAGCGGGCTCGGCCTGGCCATCGTGCAGGAGATCGCGCACCGGCACGGCGGCAGCGTCGCCGTCGGCGACGCGCGGGCGCGCGGCAGCGAGGGCAGCGAGGGCAGTGGGGGCAGCGAGGGCAGTGACGGCGCCGAGGGCAGCGAGGGGCGCGACCGCAGCGATGGCAGCGCGCCGGGCGCGCGGTTCACGGTGCGGCTGCCGCGCCAGAGCGCCGCCTGATCGCGGCGCGGCTCCGGCTTGCCGCCGCGTCCGCGTGCGCGTGCGCGTCCGCGTGCGCGTGCGCGTGCGCCTGCGCCTGCGCCTGCGCCTGCGCCTGCGCTCGGCCGAAGCGCGCATCCCTCTTCACAGGCTCTCACGAGGGCATCAGCCGCTTGCTGCGCGCGATCGACATCAGGATGCCCAGCCCCAGTCCGAGCGAGACCATCGCCGTGCCGCCATAGCTGACGAAGGGCAGGGGCACGCCCACCACCGGCAGGATGCCGCTCACCATGCCCATGTTGACGAACGCATAGGTGAACAGGCTCATCGTCACCGCGGCGCCGAGCAGCCGCGCGAAGACGGTGGGGGCTTCGGCGGCGATCATCAGGCCGCGGAGGATCAGGAAGGCGAAGGCGGCAAGCAGCACGACGGCTCCGGCCAGGCCGAACTCCTCGCCGAAGGCGGCGAAGATGAAGTCGGTGGTGTGCTCGGGGATGAACTCCAGGTGCGTCTGCGTGCCCTGCATGAAGCCCTTGCCGGTGAGGCCGCCCGAGCCGATCGCGATCATGCCCTGGATGATGTGGAAGCCCTTGCCCAGCGGGTCGGTGCTCGGGTCGAGCAGCGTGCAGATGCGGTGGCGCTGGTACTCGCGCAGCAGCGGCCACGACACGCCGGGCTCGCAGAGGCGATCCTGCGTCAGCGCGAGCACCGCAACCGCCGCGGCGCCGAGCAGCAGCGCCGGCACCACCAGGCGCCACGACAGCCCGGCGAAGAAGATGACGTAGATGCCCGAGGCCAGCACCAGCACCGCGGTGCCGAGGTCGGGCTGCCTGGCCACCAGCGCCACCGGCAGCAGCAGCAGCACGCCCGCGACGAGGAAGTCGAGCGCGCGCAACTGGCCCTCGCGCTTCTGGAACCACCAGGCGAGCATCAGCGGCATCGCGACCTTCATCATCTCGCTGGGCTGGATCACGACGCCGACGTTGAGCCAGCGCGTGGCGCCCTTCTTGGCGATGCCCAGGCCCGGCAGCGCGGTGGCGACGAGCAGCGCCAGCCCGACGACGTACAGCGGCAGCGCCAGCCGTTGCAGCTTGTGCGGCGAGACCTGGGCGGTGACGAACAGCACCGCCAGCGCGATCGCGAGGTTGCGCACGTGGTCGGCCACGCGCGTGCCCTGATCGAAGCCGGCCGAGTACATCGTGACCAGCCCGATCACGGCCAGCAGCAGCGCGGCGAGCGCGAGCGGGCCGTCGAAGCCGCCGAACACCGGCCGCAGGCGCTGGCGCAGCGACGGGCGCTCGAAGACGACGCTGTTCATCGCGCGGACGCCAGCCTGGGCGCCGGCGCCGCGGGCCCGGCGGCCGCTGGCGGCAGGGGCTGGCCGGGCAGGAGCCACTCGGCGGCCAGGCGCGGCTTGCCGATCGGCGTCGTCGCCTTGCCCTGGGCGACCGCGCCCAGGTCCTCTTCGCTGGGCACCTGACCGAGCAGCAGGTAGTCGAACACGCGACGCGCGATCGGCGCGGCGGCCTGCGCGCCGAAGCCGGCGTTCTCGACGACGAGCGCGAGCGCGACGCGCGGCTCTTCGGCCGGGGCATAGGCGATGTACAGCGCATGGTCGAGCAGGTGCTCGGCGAGCTGCGCGGCGTTGTACTTCTGGTCCTGCTTGATGCCGACGACCTGCGCCGTGCCGGTCTTGCCGGCACTGACATAGGGCGCGGCGCGGAACGCCGCCGCCGACGTGCCCTCCCGGTTGACGCCGATCAGGGCGTTGCGGACCACCTCGAGGTGCTCGGGCCGCATGGGTGCGGGTGCCGGCGCGTCGGCGGCGACGGCGCGCCGCGTGTCGGCGACCGGATCGACCACCTCGCGCACCAGGTGCGGCCGGCGGCGCTGGCCGCCGGCGGCCAGCGTCGCGATCGCGTTGGCCATCTGCAGCACGGTGAAGCTGTTGTAGCCCTGGCCGATGCCCAGCGAGATCGTCTCGCCGGCGTACCAGCGCTGCTGCTCGGGCTTGCGGTAGGCGCGCCGCTTCCACTCGGTGGAGGGCAGGATGCCGCGCGCCTCGCCCTCGAGGTCGATGCCGGTCGCCTCGCCGAAGCCGAACGGGCGCATCTGCGCGGCCATGGTGTCGACGCCGAGGTCGTTGGCGAGGATGTAGTAGTAGGTGTCGCAGCTCTGCACGATCGAGCGGTACATGTCGACGATGCCGTGCCCGCCCTCCTTGTCGTCGCGGAACTTGTGGTTGCCGAACCAGAAGTAGCCGGGGTCGGCGATCGTCTGCTGCGGCGTGCGCTTGCCGGTGGCCAGCGCAGCCAGCGCCATGTAGGGTTTGTAGGTCGAGCCCGGCGGGTAGGTGCCGCGCAGCGCGCGGTTGAGCAGCGGTTTGTCGATCGACTCGTTGAGCTCGCGCCAACTGTCGGCGTCGATGCCGTCGACGAAGAGGTTGGGGTCGAAGGTCGGCATGCTGACGAAGGCGAGGATCTCGCCGTTGCGCGGGTCGAGTGCGACGAGCGCGCCGCGCCGCCGCCCGAACATCCGTTCGACCAAGGCCTGCAGCTTGACGTCGATCGACAGCTCGAGCGTGTTGCCCGGCGTCGGCGGCTGGCTGGCCAGGCGCCGCACGGCGCGTCCGCCGGCGCTCGTCTCGACCTCCTCGACGCCGGTCGCGCCGTGCAGCTCGCGCTCGTAGCTCTGCTCGAGGCCGAGCTTGCCGATGTGGTCGGTGCCCTTGTAGTTGGCCTGGTCCTCGTCGGGCCAGTCCTCCATCGCCTTCTTCTCGGCCTGGTTGATGCGTCCGATGTAGCCCAGCAGATGGCTGCCGGTGGCGCCCAGCGGATAGCTGCGGAACAGGCGCGCCTTGACCTCGACGCCGGCGAAGCGGAAGCGCTGCGCGACGAAGCGCGCCACTTCCTCGTCGCTGAGTCGGGTGCGGATCGGCAGCGACTCGAAGCTCTTGCTCTCCTCGAGCAGCCGCCTGAAGCGCTTGCGGTCGCGCGGCTGGATCTCCACCACCTGGGCCAGCGCGTCGACGAGGCCGTCGAGCCCGGCCGCGCCGCCGGCGATGCGCGCGGGCGTGATCTCGAGCGTGTAGGCCGAGTAGTTGGTGGCCAGCACGATGCCGTGGCGATCGACGATCAGGCCGCGGTTGGGCACGATCGGCACCACCGCGACGCGGTTGTTCTCGGCCTGCTCGGCGAGCTCGTCGTGGCGCAGCACCTGCAGGACGACCAGGCGCGCGGCCAGCAGCGCGAAGGCCAGCAGCACGAAGGCCGCCGCCGCCAGCAGCCGGGCCTGGAAGCGCGCGCGCTCGCGCTCGATGTCGCGCAGTTCGGTCACGGCGCCGGCGCCCTCGTGTTCACAGCGGACGGTTCTTGTCGGGGTCGGGCGCGCGGCGCTGCGGCGCCAGCAGCAGGGTCACCGCCAGCGGCCACAGCAGCGCCTCGGCCAGCGGCGCGGCCAGCAGCGACCAGCCCGGGAACATGCCGCCGGCGGCCAGCCGCACCACCAGCTCGACCAGGTGCGTCGCCAGGAACAGCGGCGCGATCTGCAGTGCCTGCTCGGCCAGGCCGAACCAGAGCAGGCGGCGGTGCATCGCGATCGCCGCGAAGCTGAGCAGCGTGTAGGCGAGCGCGTGCTGGCCGAGCAGCGCGCCCTGGTGCACGTCGATCGCCAGCCCGAGCAGGAAGGCCCAGCCGATGCCCACGCGCCGCGGCTGGTGCACGTTCCAGAACACGAGCGTGAGCGCCAACCAGTCGGGCAGCGCCGGCATGCGGCCCAGCGGCAGCAGCGCCAGGGCGAAGGCCGCGGCCAGCGTGAAGACGATGAACAGCGGGTTGACCGGCAGCAGCAGCTGGTCGCTCGCGCGCGGCAGGATCATCGCGGCACCTCGGGCGACCTCATGGCGTGCCTGCGCCCGGCGCCGCGCCTGCGGAGGCGGCGCCCCGGATGCGGCGCGTGCCCTTCGCGCCGCGATCGCCCGCGCTGCCGCCGTCGGCTGCGGGTTCGGGGCGCGGCGGCAGCTGCGTCGCCAGCGGCGCGAGCACGAGCACGAAGCGCACGCCGTCGGGCGGCGCTGCCGGCGCCAGCGTGATGCGCGCGAAGCCCGACTCGGCGCGGCGCTCGACGCCGGCGACGCTGGCGACGGCGAGGCCCGGCGGATAGACGCCGTCCAGGCCGCTCGTCTGCAGCAGGTCGCCGGTGCGCACGTCGGCGTTGGCCGAAGTGAAGCGCAGCTCCAGCGTGCCGCCCGGGCCGCCGCCGAACGCCGCCGCACGCTGCTGCGTGCGCGCGTTGAGAACGGGAATGGCGGCGTCCTTGTCGGCCAGCAGCGTGACCTCGCTGGTGAGCGCGTACACGCGCGTCACCTGGCCGAGCACGCCGCGCTCGTCGATCACCGGTGCGCCGGCCGCGATGCCCTGCGCGCTTCCGCGGTCGAGCACGATCTTGCGCGAATACGGGTCGGCCGCTTCGTACAGCACTTCGGCCGGCGTCGCCGGCACGGCCAGCGCGGGCCCGAGCGCGAGCAGCGCGCGCAGGCGCCGGTTGTCGGCCGCCTGCTGCTCGAGGGCGGCCAGGCGCGCCGACTGCGCCGCCAGCGCCGCGCGCGCGGCGTGCTCGTCGGCGCGCGCACGCGCGAGCCCGCGCAGGTACTCGCCGCCGCGGCCGGCCATCTCGACCGGCACGGCGAGCGCGCGCTCGAGCGGCAGCAGCGCCACCGCCAGCGCGGCGCGCAGCGGCCGCGCGAACTGCAGGCGCGCATCGGCCACCATCAGCAACAGCGACAGCGCGGCGAAGAAGGCGAGCTTGGTGGCTGCCGAAGCCCCCTGGCGGAAGAACGGCGGCGGCGTGCGGTCGAGCGTGCCGTGCGGCATGGCGCTACGAGCCTGCGGCTGCGGCGGACCTGCGGCGCCGGCAGGCGCTCACGCGCGGCTCACTCCGACGTGAAGATCGTCGGCAGCCGCTCCATGCGCTCGAGCGCGATGCCGCAGCCGCGCGCCACGCAGGTGAGCGGATCCTCGGCCACCAGCACCGGCAGTCCGGTCTCCTCGGCCAGCAGGCGATCGAGGTCGCGCAGCAGCGCGCCGCCGCCGGTGAGCATCATGCCGCGCTCGGCGATGTCGGCGCCGAGTTCGGGCGGCGTCTGCTCGAGCGCGTTCTTGACCGCGCTCACCATCTGGTTGAGCGGATCGGTCAGCGCCTCGAGGATTTCGTTGGAGCTGATCGTGAAGCTGCGCGGCACGCCTTCGCTCAGGTTGCGGCCCTTGACCTCCATCTCCTTGACCTCGCTGCCGGGGAAGGCGCTGCCGATGGTCTTCTTGATGGACTCGGCGGTGGGCTCGCCGATCAGCATGCCGTAGTTGCGGCGGATGTAGCTGATGATGGCCTCGTCGAACTTGTCGCCGCCGACGCGGATCGAGCCCTTGTAGACGACGCCGCCCAGGCTGATGACGCCGACCTCGGTGGTGCCGCCGCCGATGTCGACCACCATCGAGCCCGAGGCCTCGGACACCGGCAGCCCGGCGCCGATGGCGGCGGCCATCGGCTCCTCGATCAGGTAGACGTCGCTCGCGCCGGCGCCCAGGGCGCTCTCGCGGATGGCGCGCCGCTCGACCTGCGTCGAGCCGCAGGGCACGCAGATGATGATGCGCGGGCTCGGCCTCAGGACCGAGCGCGGATGCACCATCTTGATGAACTGCTTGAGCATCTGCTCGGTGACGGTGAAGTCGGCGATCACGCCGTCCTTCATCGGCCGGATGGCCTCGATGTTGCCCGGCACCTTGCCGAGCATGGCCTTGGCCTCCTTGCCGACGGCCTGGATCGTCTTCTTGCCCTGCGGGCCGCCTTCGTGCCGGATCGCGACCACCGAGGGCTCGTCGAGCACGACGCCTTTGCCGCGCACGTAGATCAGGGTGTTGGCGGTACCGAGGTCGATGGCGAGGTCGGTCGAGAAGTAGCGGCGCAGGGAGGCGAACATGGGCGGGCAGCAAGGCGACGGCGCTGCGGGCGCGCGCCGGCGCAGGCAGGATCGGAAAGGGGCCGGAACAAAGGCGTTCGAGGGTGCCGGCCGCGACGCCGGCGGCGGCGCCCAAGCGGCGCACGCTCATGCGGCCACCCGGGGCAGGCAGGTGACCGCGGATAATAGCGTAATCACCCTTGCGTTCCGCCGTGCGACGCGCCCAGTCGCAACAGGACGTTCGCGCCGCCCGGGCGCGCGGCCTGCAGGCGGCGCGCGGCGCCCGAGCACCACCCGAACATGGCCCTGACCCCAGAAGACGTCGACCGCATCGCGCAGTTGGCGCGGCTCGAACTCCCGGCCGCCGAACAGGCGGCGATGCGCGAGCAGCTCAACGGCTTCTTTCGCATCGTCGAGCAGATGAGCGCGGTCGACACGCGCGGCGTCGAGCCGCTGTACACGCCGCTGGCGGCGGTGCAGGCGGCCGCGCTGCGCCTGCGCGAGGACCGCGTGACCGAGGGCGACGAGCGCGCCATCAACCAGGCGAGCGCACCGGCGCTGCAAGACGGCCTGTACCTCGTGCCCCGGGTGATCGAATGAGCGCAGTGTCCGAAGGCGGCGTCGCCGCGCTGGCGCGCGCGCTGCGTGCGCGCAGCGTCTCGAGCGAGGAACTCGTGCGCGCCGCGCTGGCGCGCATCGAGGCCGCACGCGACCTGGGCGCTTTCATCGCGACCGATGCCGAGACGGCGCTGGCGCAGGCGCGCACGGCCGATGCCGGCCTCGCGCGCGGCGAAGGCGGGCCGCTGGCGGGCGTGCCGGTGGCGCACAAGGACATCTTCGTCACCGACTTCAGGGCTTCGCGGCTGCCATCGACCGCCGGCTCGAAGATGCTTGCCGGCTACGCCAGCCCGTTCGACGCGACCGTCGTCGCCCGCCTGGGCGCGGGCGAGCCGGGTCGGCCCGGCGCCGGCATGGTGACGCTGGGCAAGCTCAACTGCGACGAGTTCGCGATGGGCTCGTCGAACGAGAACTCGGCCTGGGGCCCGGTGCACAACCCCTGGGACCGTGCCCGCGTGCCGGGCGGCTCGTCGGGCGGCTCGGCCGCCGCCGTGGCCGCCGGGCTCGTACCGGCCGCGACGGGCACCGATACGGGCGGCTCGATCCGCCAGCCGGCGAGCTTTTGCGGCATCACCGGCATCAAGCCCACCTACGGCACCTGCAGCCGCTGGGGCATGATCGCCTTCGCCTCGAGCCTCGACCAGGCCGGGCCGCTGGCGCGCAGTGCCGAGGACTGCGCGCTGCTGCTCTCGGCGATGAGCGGCCACGATCCGCGCGACGCCACCAGCAGCGAACGGCCGCCGCAGGATTTCCACGCCCAGATGCTCGCCGCGCGCGCCGGCGCCGCCGCCGCCCGGCCCCTGGCCGGCCTGCGCATCGGGCTGCCGCGGGAGTTCTTCCCGCCGGCGCTTGCAGCCGACGTGGCGCAGGCCGTGCGCGGCGCGCTGGCCGAGCTCGAGCGGCTGGGCGCGACGCTCGTCGACGTGAGCCTGCCGCGCACCGAGCTGGCCATTCCCGTCTACTACATCATCGCGCCGGCCGAAGCCAGCTCGAACCTCGGCCGCTTCGACGGCGTGCGCTACGGCCACCGCGCCGCGCAGTACGCCGACCTGGCCGACATGTATCGCAAGACGCGCAGCGAGGGCTTCGGCGCCGAGGTCAAGCGCCGCATCATGATCGGCACCTATGTCCTGTCGCACGGCTACTACGACGCCTACTATCTGCAGGCGCAGAAGCTGCGCCGCATGATCGCCGACGACTTCCGGGCCTGCTTCGGGCAATGCGAGCTCATCGCCGGCCCGGTCGCGCCCACCGTCGCCGGGCCGCTGGGCGCACAGGCGGCCGACCCGGTGAAGGCCTATCTGGCCGACATCTTCACCTTGCCGGCCAGCCTGGCCGGCCTGCCGGCGATGAGCGTGCCCGCCGGCTTCGGCGAGGCCGGCATGCCGGTGGGCCTGCAACTCGTGGGCGACTACTTCGCCGAAGGCGCTCTGCTGCACGCCGCGCATGCGCTGCAGCAGGCCACCGACTGGCATCTGAAGCAGCCCGGGGGTGCGGCATGAACGCGCCGGCGGCGCCGCTCGTGCGCGGCTGGGAAGTGGTGATCGGCATCGAGACGCATGCCCAGCTGTCGACCGCGAGCAAGATGTTCAGCGGCGCGGCCACGCGCTTCGGCGCGGCGCCCAACACCCAGGCCTGCGCGGTCGACCTGGCGCTGCCCGGCACGCTGCCGGTGCCCAACCGCGGTGCCGTCGCGCGCGCGATCCGCTTCGGGCTGGCCGTGGGCGCCAAGGTGGCGCCGCTGTCGATCTTCGCGCGCAAGAACTACTTCTACCCCGACCTGCCCAAGGGCTACCAGATCAGCCAGTACGAGATCCCGGTGGTGCAAGGGGGCAGGGTCGAGTTCGTGCTGGAGGGCGACCGACGCACGGTGCGCCTGACGCGCGCCCACCTCGAGGAGGACGCCGGCAAGAGCCTGCACGAGGACTACCACGGCATGAGCGGCATCGACCTCAACCGCGCCGGCACGCCGCTGCTCGAGATCGTCTCCGAGCCCGATCTGCGCTCGGCGGCCGAGGCGGTGGAATACGCCCGGGCGCTGCACGCGCTCGTCGTGTGGCTCGACATCTGCGACGGCAACATGCAGGAGGGGAGCTTTCGCTGCGACGCCAACGTCAGCGTGCGCCGCCCCGGCCAGCCGCTGGGCACGCGCCGCGAGATCAAGAACCTCAACAGCTTTCGCTTCCTGCAGCAGGCGATCGACGCCGAGGTGCAGTGGCAGATCGAACGGCTGGAAGATGGCCTCGCGATCGAACAGGCCACCGTGCTGTTCGACCCGGACAGCGCCAGCACGCGCGCGATGCGCAGCAAGGAAGATGCGCACGACTACCGCTACTTCCCCGACCCCGACCTGCCGCCGCTGGTGATCGAACCCGAATGGGTGGAGCGTGAGCGCGCGGCGATGCCCGAGCTGCCCGCGGCGATGGCCGAGCGCTTTCGCCGCGTCGACGGCCTGCCGGCCTACGACGCGGCGATGATGACGCAAAGCCGGGCCCTCGCGCGCTGGTACGAGGCGCTGCGCGATGCCTGCGTCGCGCTCGACGCGGGCCGCACCGCGTCGGCCTGGCCCAAGCTGGCCGCCAACTGGCTGATGGGCGAGGTGAGCAAGCGGCTCAACGCCGAGGGCGTGACGATCGAGCAGATCCCGCTGGCGGTGGAGCAGCTGGCGGCCCTGATCGGCCGCGTTGCCGACGGCACCGTCTCGCACAGCGGCGCGCGTCAGGTCTTCGAGGCGCTGTGGAACGCGGACGACGGCGACGTCGATGCCGTCATCGAGCGGCTCGGCCTGCGCCAGATGAGCGACGCCGGCGCGCTCGAAGCCATCGTCGACGCGGTGATCGCGGCCAACGCGAAGAGCGTCGAGGAATTCCGCGCCGGCAAGGACAAGGCCTTCAACGCCCTCGTCGGGCAGGTGATGAAGGCGAGCAAGGGCAAGGCCAACCCGGCCCAGGCGAGCGCGTTGCTGCGCCGCAAGCTCGGCGGCTGAACGGCCCGCGTCTTGCGCTCAGCGCAAGGCGCCGCGTGCGGCCGAGGCGGCCGCGCGCGCGGACTGCGGCGGCGCCGGCCCGAGCGAGCCGGCCGGCGCACCGGCCCACAGCCTGCGCAGCCGCTCGAGCTCGGCGTCGAAGTTGGCGTTGATGCGCTCCATCTCGGCCGACTGCGTGGCCACCAGCGCGCGCTGCGCTTCGCCGGCGGCGTCGTTGGCGTCGAGCTGGCCCTTGAGCTTGGGCGGCAGCGCGCGGTTCGGATAGAACTCGGCCTCGTCGAGCAGCGGCTTGCGCTCGGCCTGCAGCTCGCGCAGCCGGCTCTCGGAGGCCTTGATGGCGGCACGCACGGTGTCGAGCGCCGCTTCGCGCGCCTTGCGGTGCGCGGCCTCGTTCGGGAAGCGCGCCATCAGGTTGCGGTCGCGCCGGATCGCATCTTGCTGCGCGGCGCGTGCCTCGGCGGCGCGGCGCTCGGCGGCCTCCCTCTCGGCGCGTTCGTCGGCGGTCAGGGTCGGCGGCACCACGGTGCGCACCGAGCCGTCGCGGTTGAGCAGCTGCTGCTCCTTGTGCGCGCATTCGGGGATCGGGCGGTCCGAGGTCAGGCGTCGGCCCCTGTCGTCGACGCAGCTGTAGATGCCGCCGCTGCCGGGCTTGGCCGGCTGCGACCAGGCCGCGGGTGCAGCGAGCAGGGCCGGCAGCACCAGCGCAGCGAGCATCGGCACCGGGTGTGCCGCGGCGCGCATCAGCCGGCCACCCCGTAGCGCGCGCGATACGCCGCCACGGCAGCGGCGTGCGCGGCCAGCGTCGTGTCGCGCGTCGTGCGCAGGTACTGCAGCAGATCGTCCAGCGTGGCCACTGCCGCCGCCTGCAGACCGAGGCGGCGCGTCACGTACTGCACGGCGCTGTAGTCGGCATCGCGTCCGTCCTCGGTGGCGCGCTCCTGGCGGTCGAGTGCGATCGCCACCGCCGCCGGCTCGGCACCGGCGGCGCGGATGAGCGCAATCGATTCGCGCACCGATGTCCCGGCCGAGATCACGTCGTCGACGATCAGGACACGCCCGGCCACCCGGGCGCCGACCAGCGTGCCGCCCTCGCCGTGGTCCTTGGCTTCCTTGCGGTTGTAGGCGAAGGGCAGGTTGCGCCCGCGGCGCGCCAGTTCCACGGCCAGCGCCGCGGCCAGCGTGATGCCCTTGTAGGCCGGTCCGAACAGCATGTCGAAGCCTAAGCCGCTGGCGAGCAGGCGGCGTGCATAGAATTCCGCGAGCCGCCCGAGTTTGGCGCCGTCGTCGAACAGACCCGCGTTGAAGAAGTACGGGCTCGCGCGGCCGGCCTTGGTGCGGAATTCGCCGAAGCGCAGCACCCCGGCCTCGACCGCGAACTGCACGAACTCCTGCGCGAGCTGGGGGTCGGCGCAGTCGGTGCTCATCGGTGCGGCATGCAGGGTCTGGACGAGGGGCAGGCGGTGGCTTTCCGGGTGATCACGCTCAATCTGAACGGCATCCGCTCGGCCGCCGACAAGGGCTTCGTGCGCTGGGCCGAAAGCGCGGCAGCGGATTGTATGGGCGTGCAGGAGATCAAGGCCCAGGCGCCCGACCTCGCCGGCCGCTTCGAGCGCGTCGCCGGACTCGACGGCCACTTCCACCTGGCGTGCAAGAAGGGCTACTCCGGCGTCGGCCTGTATACGAAGAAGGCGCCGAGCGACGTCATCGCCGGCTTCGACCGCGGGGAATTCGACGCCGAAGGCCGCTGGATCGAGCTGCGCTACGACACGCCGACGCGCAAGTTCAGCGTCGTGAGCTGCTACTTCCCGAGCGGCAGCAGCGGTGAGGAGCGCCAGGCGGCGAAGTTCCGCTTCCTCGATCGCATCTATCGCCATCTGGGCCGGCTGCGCAAGCAGCGCGAGTTCATCCTGGTGGGCGACGTCAACATCGCGCACCGCGAGATCGACCTCGAGAACTGGCGCGGCAACCAGAAGAACAGCGGCTTCCTGCCCGAGGAGCGCGCCTGGATGACCAAGCTGCTCACCCGCGGCGGTCTGGTGGACGTGTTCCGCACGCTCAATCCGCAGCCCAGGCAGTACACGTGGTGGAGCCAGCGCGGTCAGGCGCGCGCCAAGAACGTGGGCTGGCGCCTCGACTACCACCTGGCGACGCCGGGCGTTGCCGCCGCCGCGCGGCGCGAGCAGATCTACCTCGACGAGCGCTTCTCCGACCACGCGCCGGTGATCGTCGACTACGACTTCGCGCTGTAGCCGCGGTCAGAGCCTGTGGCGACAGGAATCGCGCCCGCGGTTCATGTCATCACGGGATCAGCCGTCGGCGGCCGCGAGCCGGATCGCGTCCTCGGGACAGGATTCGACGCAGGCGCCGCAGGCGCGGCACGCGTGCGGCCGCACGACATAGGCCTGGCGCCTGCCATGCGCCCAGGCCTTCAAGCGGCCGCGCCAGGACAGCGCAGCGCGATCGACCGCGGTCAGCGCCCGGATCTCGAACACGGCGTGCGGACACGCCGCGACGCAGGCCGCCTTCGCCTCGCAGCGGTTGCGGTCGACGACGGGCACGACCTTGCCCGGCGCGCCTTTGCAATCGGAGCCTTCGAAGCTGTGAATCATGTCCTTGCGATGCCGGTCTTCACAGGCTCGGCGCCGATCGTGGTCATGGGCACGCCGGCAACGACCGGCCTTTCAGGTGCCGGCCACCCAGCGCTGCAGCGCCAGCGTGAGCCAGAAGGCCGCGACGGCGAGCAGTGCGGCGATCAGCTGGCCGGCGCCGGCCAGCAGCACGGCGTCGAGCACCGACATCCCGGCGATCAGCGTGACCACGGCGCGCGGCACGTCGCCGCGCGCACGGCGGTGCAGCCGCGTCAGTGCGTACGCGAGCAAGCCGGCGTAGAGCACCAGCGGCATCGCGGCCGGCGGCGCAGCGAGCGCGAGCGCAAGGCCGTACAGCACCGGCAGCGCCAGCAGGCCGAGCGGCCAGAGCGCGCCGACGCGGTCGAGGTGTTCCTGCTTGGCGATGTAGGTCAGGCCGATCAGGTGCGCCAGCACGGCCGCTGCGGCGAGCCACAGCGGCGCCGGCGCGGCGTCGGTGATCGCGTAGCCGGCGCCGAGCACGACCAGCACGCGGCATAGGCCCATGACGAGCGGGCTCAGCGGGTTGTCCTTGTGGTGGGCGTCGTAGAACACGATCGCGGCCGCCAGCGCGGTGCCGGCGGCCACGGCGCGCCAGGCCGGCAGGCCGTCGGCGCCGCGGCTGGCCCAGGCCAGGCCCGCCAGGCCGAGCGCCAGCATCCCGAAGCCGTAGACGAAGACCTCGCCGGCGCGCACCTGCCCCGATGGAATCGGCCGCTCGGGGCGGTGGCGGACGTCGAAGTCGCGGTCGAAGGCGTCGTTGAGGAACATGCCGCCGACGTAGAAGAGCGACATCGCCGCCATCAGCCACGGCAGCCGCGCATCGCCGAGCGCGGCGCCGCCGAGCAGCGCGCCGACGAGCACGTTGCTCCACACCGTGGGCAGGTTGGAGATGCGCCCAAGCTGCAGCGCCAGGCGCAGCTTCACGGCGCGAGCTCCGCACGCGTCCAGGCCAGCTCGCGCGCGACGGCGTCGTCGACGCTGCCCTGTCGGTAGGCGGCCGGCAGCACGTCCCAGGTATAGGTCTCGACCTCGAGGTGCGGCGCGCGCGGTCGCGCACGCTGCAGCGCCAGTGCCTTGCGCAGGAAGGGCTGCGTCGAGGCGAAGGGCGGCAGCGCTTGGAGGAAAACGGGGACGTGGAAATGCACGCGCCACTCGCGCCCGGCAAGAGCGGCGTTGGCGTTGGCGTTGGCGCCCGCCGCAGCGGCGCGCTCGGCCGCGAGGGCGGCGAAGGCCGCCGGCAGGTCGGCAAAGCGGCTCAGTGCATGCTTGGCAGTGGGCGCATCAGGCACCTCCGGCGAATGCGGCGCGTGCGTCGCGCCGGCGTCGCGCTGCACCACCTGGTGCAGGTAGACCGCGTCGTCGAAGCGCGCCAGCGCGGCCAGTGCGTCGGCGTCGAGCGCGGGCAGGCGCAGCCCGGCGCTGACCTGGATCTTGAGCAGGCGGATGCCGGCCGCTTCGAGCGCGTCGAACGAGGTCGCGGCGTCCTCGAACTCCACCGCCGCGTGGCACAGGTCGAGGCACAGGCCCAGATGCCGGCGCAACGACTGTTCGGCAGCGCCCGCGTCGAGCCCGGCGAGCACGGCCAGCCGCTCCACCGCGGCGGGCGCGAACAGCCTGCGCGTGAAGAACGCCACCGCCTCGGCGGTGGTTTCCAGCAGGCAGTGCGGCTCGGGCTCGAGCGCGAGCGTGACGACACGGCCGCTGCGCGCGCGCAGCGCCACCAGGTGGGCGACGTGCTGCAGCAGATGCTCGACGATGCGTGCGACGTCGTCCTCGCCGCCGAGTGCCGGCTTGAAGGCGCCGGGGACGGTGCTCACGCTGCCTTCGATCGCGCGGTCGTCATCGTCGCCTGCGGGCAGCAGCGCGGCCAGCAGATCGGCGAGCCGGTTCGTGTAGGCGAGCCGCTCGGCGCTGCGCCAGTCGGGCAGGTAGACGGCCTCCTTGACGCGCGTGCCGTGGAAGGCGCCGTAGGGGAAGCCGTTGAGCGTGAAGACGTAGAGCCGCTCACGCGCGAGAAAGGCGCGCAACTCGGCCAGCGCCGCCGGCGCCGCCAGCTCGGCCGCGGCGCGCGCCGACAGGCGCAGGCCGACGCCGAAGGCCGCGTCCGGCGCCACGCGCGCGCGCACCGCGAGCAGGTGGCGCTCGAGGTTGGCGCGCACCTCGGCCCAGGACTCGCCCGGGTGGATGTTGCTGCAGTAGGTGAGGTGGACGCCGCTCGCCAGCTTCACGCGCCCAGCTCCTGGCGGCGCAGCCAGCCCAGCGCGCGCAGGATCTCCTGCGCGTCCATGCGGTGCACTTCCTCGCCCACGCCGAGATCGCGCAGCAGCGTGATCGTCAGCTCGCCGCCCAGATGCTCGCGGAACTCCTCGAGGCCGCGCAGCAGCTGGTAGCGGCCGTCGTGGTCGCGCGACTCGAGCGCCGAGTGCCAGAGGTGGAAGCCCAGGCGCTTGAGCAGCGCACGCACGCGCAGCTCGGCGCCCGGCGCCAGCAGGCCCACCTGCACCGAGTAGCGCGCATCGAGCGCCAGCCCGATGGCCACGGCCTCGCCGTGGCGCAGCTCGTGCGCGGTCAGCGCCTCGAGCTTGTGCGCCGACCAGTGGCCGTAGTCGAGCGGGCGCGCGCTGCCGGTTTCGAACGGGTCGCCGCCGTGCGCGATCTGGCGCATGTGCAGCTCGGCGCAGCGGCGGATCATGCGGTTCATCGCCGCCGGCTCGCAGGCGCGCAGCGCGTCGGCCTTGGCTTCGAGCCACTCGAAGAACATGCGGTCGCGGATCAGCGCCACCTTCACCGCCTCGGCGATGCCGGCGATCTTGTCGCGCGGGTGCAGCGTGCGCAGGAAGTCCGAGTCGTTGAGCACCGCGAACGGCGGCGCGAAGGCGCCCAGGAGGTTCTTCACGCCGAAGGCGTTGATGCCGTTCTTGACGCCGACGCCCGAGTCGTTCTGTGCCAGCACGGTGGTCGGCACGCGCACATGGCGGATGCCGCGGTGCGTGCTGGCGGCGACGTAGCCCACGAGATCGAGGAAGGCGCCGCCGCCGATGCCGACGACGAAGGCGTGGCGGTCGATGCCCAGCTCCACCAGGCGCCGCTGCAGTCGGGTGACCAGGGCCGGGTCGTTCTTCACCTGCTCGCCGCCGGGGGCGGTTTCGGGGTGCGCGGCGAGCGCCATCGCGTCGGCGTGCACCACGGCGTAGCCGGCGATGTCGTGCGCCAGCGACGGAAACGCGGCGTCGACGTTGGAGTCGATGAAGACCGCGAAGCGGTGCCGGCGTGTCGCCTCGCGGCGCGTGAGCGCCTGGCGGAAGATCGGGTTGTCGTGCGCGAACAGATGCTCGGTGAAGTACACCGGGTACTCGTAGGCCACCGCGAAGGACTGCAGGTAGACCGTGTGGCGCTCGTCGCTGCGCGGCGCAAGGGGGGTGATCTCGGCACTCATGGACAGGCAGCTCTTCGGTCGGGCAGCGTACGCGCCGGGGTTCGGGCCCGCGTCACTTGGCAGGTACGGCCGCGGCGGCGGCGTCCACGCGCGGCACCTGCCCGCGCAGCACGCTGTTGCCCTCGAACATCTGGCGCTGGTCGACCGTCGCCGGCGCCGTCCAGTCGGACTCGGCGAACTGGCCGCTCGGACCGTAGGCGGCCAGCGCGTTGCCGTAGCACACGGCCTCGACCGCGGCCGGATCGATGCCGCGCTCGAGCATCAGGCGCGCCGTCTTGGGCACCGCCAGCGGATCCGACACGCCCCAGTCGGCGCTCGAATCGATGAAGATGTGGTGCGAGCCGTAGCGGCGCACGACCTCGACCATGCGCTCGTTGCCCATCTTGGTGTGCGGATACAGCGTGAAGCCGGCCCAGAAGCCGCGCTCGAGCACGTCGCGCACGGTTTCCTCGTTGTTGTGGTCGATCACCACGCGCTCGGGCCGCAGGCCCATCTCCAGGGCGACGGCCATGCTGCGCAGCGTGCCGGCCTTCTTGTCGCGGTGCGGCGTGTGCACCATCACCAGCATGTCGTATTCGGCCGCCAGCGCGAGCTGCGCGCGGTAGTACTTGTCCTCGAGCGCGGTCTGGTCGTCGTAGCCGATCTCGCCGATCGCGACCACGCCCTCCTTGGCGAGGTAGCGCGGCAGGATCTCGAGCACGGCCTCGGCCAGCGCCTCGTTGTTGGCCTCCTTGCTGTTGAGGCCCATCGTGCAGTAGTGGCGGATGCCGAACTGCGCCGCGCGAAAGCGCTCCCAGCCGATCAGGCTTGCGTAGTAGTCGATGAAACTGCCGAGCTGCGTGCGCGGCTGGCCGAGCCAGAACGCCGGCTCGATGACGGCCACGATGCCGGCCTCGCGCATGCGCTCGTAGTCGTCGGTGGTACGCGCCGACATGTGGATGTGCGGGTCGATGAAGCGCATGGACGGTTCTCCTGCGGGTGGGCTCACGCGTAGGCGAGCACCGTGGACCAGGTCGTGCCGCGTTCGGCCACGGCGTCACGCAGCGCGGCGTGGCGCCCGAGCAGCGTGCGCGCCTCGGGGTCGGGCGCGCTGCGCAGCGCCAGCACGGCGGCGGCGCGCTCGGCCGGCGTGCCGCCTTCGAGCACGCGCGCCAGATCGGCGAGGCGCTCGCCGGCGGCGTAGGGGCCGACGCAGCGCCACAGCTCGGGGCTCACCGGACGCTTTGCCGCCCAGCGCTCGTGGGCGTAGTCGGCGAGCATGCGGGCCAGCACCGGGTTGGCGCGGCGCTCGAGGCCGACGACGGGATCGAGCGCCGTGCCGACGAACAGCGCCTTGAGCACCATCTGGTTCCAGGCGTCCTCGGGCAGCTGCTCGGCCGGGTAGGGATTGCGCTGCGCGACGGCCTCGAACACCGCGCGCATGTTGGAGCGCACGCCTTCGGCGGCGCGCGCGCGGTGGCGTGCGGCGTCGGGGTACAGGGGCAGGCCGCGGTAGAAGGCGACCAGCTCGTCGAGGTCGGCGGTGGCGCAGAGCTGGTCGAGGCGGCGCACGAAGGCCTCGCCGTCGCCCTCGGCGGCCAGCAGCAGGCGCAGGCGCGCGGCCTGGTCGACGCTCCAGGCACGCGGATCCCAGCCGGCGCGTGCGGCGTCGGCCGCGGCCAGCTCGGCGGCGTCGAGCGCCAGCGGCGCCTTGCCCAGCCTGCGCGAAACCAGGCTGAGGTTGCGGCCGAGCTCGCGTTCGGCATGCGCCGAGTGCAGGGCGGCCAAGGCCTGGGCCAGCCAGGCGCGGCCGGCTTCGGGCAGCCGCGCATCGAGCCATTGCTGCAGCAGATCGGCCGGCTTCATGGCGCTAGGGGGCGCGGCTGCCGCGCCTGCGAACCCATGAATCGCTCGTGCGGCTTCATGCCTGTACGGGCACGCGGCCCGACAAGCCGAACAGATGGTCGAGCAGCAGCTGCTTGACGGCCGCTGCCGGCACCGGCCCCTCGCCGGGCAGCAGCTCGGGCGCCGAGCTGATGAGGAGCGGGCCCTCCTCGGGGCGATCGGTCGGCCGCCCATGCGAGCCGCGCACGATGCCGGCGTCGAGCCCGATCACGTCCATCAGGCAGCGCATGCCGAGCAGCTTGCGCGCCAGCCGCGTCGCCACCGCCAGCTTCGGCAGGCGGATCTTCGGGTCGATGAAGAGCTCGGCCGGGTCGTAGCCCGGCTTGCGGTGGATCTCGACGCAGCGCGCGAAGTCGGGCGCCTTGGCGTCGTCGAGGAAGTGGTAGTAGGTGAACCAGCTGTCGGCCGCAGCCACGGCCACCAGTTCGCCCGAGCGCTCGTGGTCGAGCCCGGCGGCGCGCTTGCCGGCCTCGTCGAGCACCGCCTCCACGCCCGGCAGCGCGGCCAGGCAGGCCGCCACTTCGCGCAGCAATTCGGGCCTTGCGACGTAGACATGCGCGATCTGATGATCGGCCACCGCGAAGGCGTCGGAGGCGCCGGCATCGAGCAGCTCGAGCCCGCGCTCGCTGCGCACCTTCAGCCAGCCGGCCGTGCGCAGCGCACGGTTGATGTGCACCGGCCGGTTGACTTCGGTGATGCCGTACTCGGAGAGCGCGACGACATGCGCGCCCTGGCGCCGGGCCTCCTCGATCAGCGGTCCGCACAGGGCGTCGACCGCCGCCACCTGCGCCGCGATCGCCGGATGGCGCGGGCCGAAACGCTGCAGGTCGTAGTCCAGATGCGGCAGATACGCCAGCGTGAGCGTCGGGCGCTTGGTGCGCATCACGTGCAGCGTGGCCTCGGCGATCCAGCGGCTCGACTCGATGTCGGCGCCCGGGCCCCAGAAGCGAAAGAGCGGGAACTCGCCCAGGAGCGCCTGCAGCTCGTCGCGCAGCGGCGCCGGGTGCGTGTGGATGTCGGGCAGCTTGCGCCCGTCGGCCAGGTACATCGGCCGCGGCGTGACGGCGCAGTCGACCCCCGCGTACATATTGTACCACCAGAACATCTGGGCGCAGGTGAACGAGGCATCGCGCCGCTTCGCCGCCTCCCACACCTTCTCGCCTTGCACCAGGCGGTTGCTCTGGCGCCAAAGCCAGATCTCGGCCAGATCGCGGAAGTACCAGCCGTTGGCGACGATGCCGTGCTCGCGCGGCGCCAGCCCGGTGAGCAGCGTCGACTGCACCGTCGTCGTGACCGCCGGCAGCACGGTGCTCAGCGGCCGCATGCCGCCGTGGCGCGCCAGGGCGTACAGGTTCGGCGCATGCGGCAGCAGCTCGGGCGTGAGCCCGACGACGTCGAGCACGAGCGTCGGCGTCATGCGCGGCGCTGCCATGGCTGCGAGCCTTTGGTGCGGGCGGCGTGGGCATCGGGGCGGGGCATGGCTGCGCGACGGTCGTGCGCAGCCCGGACGCTGGGCTGGGGCAAGGTGACGACTTCCTCTCGACCGAGTTTAGCGGCGCACCCTCGGGCGCGGCATGCTCGAGGTCGGGGGGTGGGGCGGGGCGCGGCGTGACGCTCCGCACGGCAGCGCGCGTTGCGCGCATCCGCGTCGGCGCGGCCGCATCCCCACGAACAAGGGATCACGCGGCCCGGGCGTGGCGGCCTTCACGCGCCGCGCGCCACGGCGCGGAACACAATGCCCGGCGGCGTCACCTGCCGCGTCACCTCCAAGGATGCTGCGATGACGATGAACTCCCGGCGCGCATGGGCGCGTCCTCTCGGCGGGCTGCTGCTCGCCGCTGGCGCGCTGACGCTGGCCGGCCACGCCGTGGCGCAGCAGCGCGTGCTGCGCCTCATCGCCGACCGTACCGACCAGGGCACGCTGCGCCCGGTGCTCGACGCCTTCGAGGCCCGCAGCGGCGCCAAGGTCGAGGGCGTGTTCATGGACCAGGGGCTGGTCAACCGCCTCGAGTCGCGTCCGACCGAAGCCGACGTCGTGATCACCAAGGACGCCGAGCTGATGGAGATCGCCGCCCAGCGCGGCCTGCTCGACCCGATCGAGTCGGCCGTCATCAAGGCCGAAATCCCCAAGGAGTTCATGGGGCAGGGCAACCTGTACTTCGTCGACGCCTACCGCGCGCGCCTCATCTACTACGCGAAGGATCGCGTCAAGCCCGGCGAGATCGCCAACTACGAGGACCTGGCCGCGCCCAAGTGGAAGGGTCGCGTGTGCATCCGCTCGGGCAGCCACGACTACAACCTGGCGCTGTTCGGCCAGTTCGCGGTTTCGTACGGCGAGGCCAGGGCGCGCGCGCTCGTCCAGGGCCTGGCCAACAACCTCGCGCGCACGCCCAAGGGCAACGACCGCGAGCAGGCGCGCGGCATCTACGAGGGCAAGTGCGACGTCGCGGTGATCAACAGCTACTACTACGCGCTGATGCAGGCCAACCCGCAGCAAAAGGCCTGGGCCGACGCCGTGAGCGTCGTGTTCCCCGACCAGGGCGGCAAGGGCAGCTTCGTCATGCGCTCGGCCTCGGCGCTGACCAAGAACAAGGCCAACCGCGAACTGGCGCTCCAGTTTCTCGAGTTCGTCGCCTCGCGCGAGGGCCAGCAGCTGATGGTCGATGCCACCAAGCAGTACTCGGTGCGCCCCGATGTGCCGGTGGCGCCGGCGATGGTCAGGCTCGGCGCCGAGCAAGGTCTCGTGGGCGGACGCTTCAAGATCGATTTCGTTCCGCTGGCGGCGATGGCCGGCAAGCGCGAGGAGATGATCAAGCTGGTCAACGAGCTCAAGTTCGACGCCGAGCGCTGAAGGCCGGTGAACCGATGAACCGCGGGCGTGACTCCGGTCTTCACAGGCTCTGAGGCCGGGCGCCGGATCGCGGCGGCCGTGCTGGCCGCCGCCGCTGCCTTGCCCGCCGGCTGCTTGCTGTGGGCGGCGTTGCCGATCCTCACGCAGGGCGGCTGGCTCGCGCATTTCGCGTCGACCACGCTGCCCCACCAGGCGCTGGCGAGCCTGCTCGTTGCGCTCGAGGCGACGGCGCTGGCCTTCGCCGTCGGCGCTCTGCCGGCGGTGCTGGTGAGCCGGTTCGAGTTCCGTGGCCGCGGCCTGGTCGGCGTGCTGGCGCTGCTGCCGCTGCTGTTCGCGCCGTCGGTCGCCGGCAACAGCTGGACGGTGATGTTCTCGCACGATTTCTTCGCGAGCCGCCACGCGCTGGCGCTGAACCTCGGGCTGGCCAGCGCGCCCTACGTCTTCGTCGTCTTCCGCGTCGCCGCGGCGCGCATGCCGCGCGCCTTTGCCGAGCTGGCGGCGGCGCTCGGCCATGGCCGGGCCGCGCGCGTGCGGCACGTGCACCTGCCGCTGTACGCGGTGCCGGCCGCGGCCGCGGCGATGATCGTCTGCGCGCAGGTGGTCGGCGACTACGCCACCGCCGAGCGCCTGGGCATCGACACGCTGAGCGTCGGCATCCACAACCTCTGGCTGGCCAGCCAGAGCTCGAACGTCGCCGCCATCGTCTCGACCGTGCTCACCCTGCCCGCGGTGCTGCTGGTCATCGCCGCGGCCTGGGCCTCGACCTCGATCATGAGCCAGAACCCGGTGCCGCCCGCCGCCGCGGCGGCGGCGCGCCGCCCGCTCGCCGCGCCGGCGGCGGCGGCGCTCGTCGCCTGGTGCGGCGCCTGGTCGCTGCCGGGCTTCTTCGTGCCCGAGTACTTCACGCTGCGCTGGGCCGTGCTGGCCTGGCAGCGCACGCGCTTTGCCGCCATCCCGGGCGACGTGCTCAACACCGCGGCGACCGCGCTGGCCGTCGCCGTCACCGTGTTCGTGGTGTGCGCGCTCACGGCACTCGTCATGCGCGCCGGCGCGCGCTCGCGCCTGGCCGAGCGCATGCCCTGGCTGTTCCTGCTCAACTACTTCCTGCCGCCGCTCGTGCTTGCGCTGGCCTTCGTGATGATGAGCCGCGACGGCAGCTGGCTCGCCGAGCGGCTGGGGCCGCTGCGCGACACGCGGCTGCTCGTCGTCGTGCCCGTGGCGCTGCGGCTGATGCCCTTCGCGATGCTGCCGATGCTCGACGCGCTCAGGCGCACGCCGCCGGCGCTGATCGAGGCCGCACGCAGCTTCGGCGCCGGGCCGCTGCGCGCGCGCGCGGCGGCCTTCGCCGGCCATGTGCTGCCCGCGCTCGCTCTCGGCGCCGCGCTCGTCTTCCTGGAGGCGGTCAAGGAGCTCGATCTCAGCCTGACGCTGCAGCCCTTCGGCTACTCGTCGCTGGCGCTCAAGATCTACGCCTTCGCGCGCTTCCAGAACATGGACCGCGCGGCCGTGTGGGTGCTGCTGTCGCAGGCGCTGATGCTCGCGCCGCTGGCGCTGCTGTGGTGGCGCATGGCCCGGCTGGACGCCGCGCGGCGCTGAGAGCCGCCGGCCCACAGGCCCATCCGATCGGGAGTCGCCTTGCTGTCCATCTCGTGTCTGTCCCGGGTCGTCGGCGGTCGTGCCGTGGTGTCGGATCTGAGCCTCGCGATGGCCGCCGGCGAGGTGCTGGCCATCCTCGGACGCTCGGGCAGCGGCAAGACCTCGCTGCTGCGTCTGGTCGCGGGGTTCGACGCGCCCACGGCGGGCGAGGTGCGGCTGCATGGCGCGCTCGCTTCGGTGCCGGGGCGCGTGCTGGTGCCGCCGCAGCGCCGGCAACTGGCCGTTGCCTTCCAGGATGCGACGCTGTTTCCGCATCTCGACGCGGTGGACAACGCCGGCTTCGCGATCCGCGGCGTCGACCGCCCGACGCGCCGCGCGCGCGCGCGCGCCGCGCTGGCCGACATGGGTCTGGCCGACATGGACGGCCGCGATGTCGCGACCCTGTCGGGCGGCGAGGCGCAGCGCGTCGCGCTGGCGCGCGCCCTGGCGGCCCCGTCGCGCCTGCTGCTGCTCGACGAGCCCTTCGGCAACGTCGACCGGCTGACGCGCGCCGATCTCGTCGTGCGGCTCAAGGCGCAGCTTGCCCGAGGGCAGGCGGCGATCATCGTCACGCACGACCCGGCCGACGCGGTGGAACTCGACGCACGCGTGGTGCTGATGCGCGACGGCTGCCTCGAGGTCGACGCGCCGCATGCCGAGATCGCTGCCGGCACGCGCGGCGACTGGGCGCGCGCCTTCGTGCAGGGCGGGCGCTGAACACGCGCAGGGGCCCGCCGCTGCACTGCGCCGCAACCGTGCCGTCGCGCCGGCGTACTACCGGTCGCGCCTGAGCCCGGCCCGCCGCGCCAGCAGCGCTCGGCCGTGGCGCCGCAGCGTACGCAGCGCCTGCGCGCGCGGCGGCCAGCGGTCGACCAGCATGCCCGCGGCGAAGCAGGCCAGCGCGAGCGCGAGCAGCGAGCGGTCGGGCGGCGGCTCGGCACCGGGCGGCGCGCGCAAGCCCTGCAGCGCGCCGGGCCGCCAGCGCTCGAGCAGCCCGGCGGCCTGCCAGCGCGCCAGCTCCGGGTTCGTGCCCCAGGCATCGTCTTCCTTGCCGGCGCGCAGCAGGTACAGGCCGCGCACGCTGCCCAGCGCGTTGGCCGCCGTCACCGTGTACAGGCCGGGTCCGGCCGTCGGCAGCTCGGCGCGCCAGCGGCCGGGCGCCAGCGGTTCGGCCGGCACGACGCGGCCGCGCCCGCCCGGCGCGTCGACCTGCAGGTCGAGCGGCCCCGGGTCAGCGCCTGCAGCGTCGACCGCGCGCTGCGCCACCTCGATCTGCAGGCCGGATCCGCTTTCGCGCACGGTCAGCGCGGCCAGGCCGGCGCGCGACGCACCGCCGGCCCACTCGGCGAGGCCGCCGGCCAGCTGCGGCCACGCCGCCCAGGACAGCCAGCGCGGTGTCCAGGCGCCGAGGCCGCTCGTCAGCGCGACGACGCGGCCCAGCCCCGCGCGCTGCCAGGCGAGCAGCGGGTCGCCGCGCGCGCTGCGCAGCACCACGGCGGCACCCGGGCGTGCCTTCGTCGCGAGGTAGGCGTCGACCTCCGGCCAGGCGTCGAAGGTGCCGGGCGCGAAGGGCAGCGGCGCGGCCTGCGCCACTGCGAAGGGCCCGCGCTCGACGCGTGCGCGGCGGCGCTCGAGCGCGCCGCGCATCACGGCGGGCAACTCCGCCGCTTCCTGCACGCGCAGCACAAGGCCCTTCGCTCCGACGATGCGCTGCAGCGCCGGCGCGTCCGCGTCGGGGCCGACGGCCAGCGCCACCGTCTCGACGCGGGCGCGCTCGAGTCGCGCACGCAGCGCCGCCGCCGACACCCCTTCGACGAAGCCGTCGGTCACGAGCACGAGCAGCCGCCGTGCCGCGCCCGCGCGCTCGAGCTCGGCCGCTGCCGCGTCGATCGCCGGCGCGAGCCGGGTGCCGCCGTGCGGCGTTGCCGGCCAGGGGCTCTCGAGCGCGGCGAGCCCTTGCGCCGCAGGCGCCAGCGGCAGCAGCACGCGCGGCGCGACGTCGAACACGACCAGCCCCAGTTCGTCGTGCGCCCCGAGGCTGCGCGCGGTCTCCAGCACCGCCCGCTGCGCGAGCGCGAAGCGGTCGATGCCGCCGCTGCCCTCGCCCATGCTGCCGGACTTGTCGACCAGGAAGAGCACGCTCGCATTGCGGTCGAGCGCGGCCGGCTCCGACAGCACCGGCAGCAGCGTCTCGAGCGCCGAACCGCGGTAGCCGCCGCGTGCGAACGAGCGTTCGCCGCCGAGCACGAGCAGGCCGACGCCGCGCTGCCGCACGGCTTCGACGAGAGCCGACCAGAAGCGCGGCCCGGCATCGCCCACCGCAACGTCGTCGAGGACGACCGCCTCGCAGCCGGCCAGCTCGCCGGCCAGCGCGTCGGCCTGTGCCGCATCGACCACGCGCAGCGGCCAGCCGCCGGCGGCGAGGCTGGAGGCGAGCGCGCCGCGCCCGCCCTGCACGACGAGGATCGGCGCGCGTGCCGCCACGTCGATGGCCGCGGCCGCAGGCTGCGCGGCAACGGGGACGGCGCTCGCCGCGTCCTCGACGGCGAGGTCGACGACCAGGGCGCCGGCCTGCCAGGCGTCGAACTCGAGCGTCGCCGCGCCGTCGCGGCCCGCAGCGGCGACGCTGCTGCGCGTGCTGCCGTCGGCGCCGCGCACGCTGGCGCGCAGGCGCAGCGTCTGCGGAGCGGCGGCCTGCACCTGCACGTCGAGCCGGACGCGCTGGCCGACGCGCGCCTGCCGCGGCGCGCGCACATCGACGATGCGCACGGCCGGCGCCGGCCGCCCGAGCGCGAGCCAGTGCAAAGGCAGTTCGGCCGCGCGCAACGCGCGCAGCGCGCGCTCGGTGTCGCCGGCGGTGGCCTGGCCGTCGGAGATCATCACCGCGCCAGCCAGCGGCCGGCGCGCGTGCACGGCCAGCGCCGCGTCGAGTGCGGCTTCGAGGTCGGTGGCCGAGGCGTCGAGCGGCGCGCCGCCCGGTGCCGCCGGCCGGCGCGCGAACTCGATGCGCTGCACGTCACCGGCACCGGCCGCATGTGCGGCCTGCTCGACCTCGAGCAGCGCGGCGTCGGTGGCTGCGCGCGGCATGCTCTGCGAGCGGTCGACCAGCACCACCAGGCGGGGCCGGCTGCGCGCGTCGAGCCAGGAGGCGCCGAGCAGCGCCGCCGCCAGCGTCGCGAGCGCGGCGAGCTGCAGCGCGAGCGCGGCCAGCGTGCGCGCCGCCGGCGTCCTCATGCCGGCGCCTCCTCGTCGGGCCCGCGCAGGCGCCGCCACTGCGCGGTGAGCGCCGCGATCTCCCACAGCAGCACCGCCAGCGCGGCCAGCAGCAGCGGGCGCGTCAGGTCGCGCGCCGCGGGCGCCGCGTCCGCGTCGGCCGACGCGGCATCGGCAAAGGCTGCCGATGCGGCGACGACCACGCGTGCATCAGCCGAGGCGGATGCTGCAGATGCGGCGGTTGCGGCGGTTGCGGCCGTTGAGGAGGGTGAGGTGGTTGCGGTGGTTGCATCGGATGCCGCGACTGAGCCGACGGGGGCGACCGAGGCGACCGAGGCGGCTGAGGCGGCTGAGGCGGCTGAGGCGGCTGAGGCGGCCGCAGCCGCGGCCGGCGCGACGCGGATTGCCGCGGCGTCGCGCTCGGCCAGCGCGAGCGCGTCCAGCAGCCGCGTGCCGAGCAGTTGCTCGAACATCCAGTTCACGAGCAACGGCGCCTCGCTCGCGGCCTGTGCGGCCGCGCGCCCGAAATCGAGCGCCGTGTCGATGCGCGGCGTCGGCCCGGAACGGCGCACGATCGCCGGCGCGTCGCCGAGGGCGAGCAGCACTTCGTCGCCCGGTTGCGCATCGAGCCTCGCCGCGAGCTGCCAGCGGGCGGCGTCGAAAGCGGGCCTTGCGTCGGGCGCGAAGCGCGCCGACCATTGCGCCGGCCCGTGCGGCGCGGCCGCGGGGCGCTCGTCGCGCAGCCGCAGCGTCGGCAGGCGGCGCGCCGGCCCGGAACCGGCGCAGTCGAGTACGGCGGCGACGTCGTCGGCGTCGGCCGGCGCTGCCGCCAGCGCCGGATGCGCGGCCACCGCGGCGCGCAGCGCCGGCGCGCAGCGCGCATCGACGGCGATGCGGCGCCGCGCCAGAGGCGCGAGGTCGAGCGCGAGCGTGTCGTCGTCGGGCAGCGCATCGTCGGGTTGCAGCTGCGCGCGCAGCGCTCCCGCCATCGGCAGCGTGAAGCGCAGCGACACCGTGGCGCCCGGTGCGAGCGTGCGGCGCAGCCGTGCGACCTCGCGCCCATCGGCGTAGACGACGACGTCGCGCGTCTCGACCTCAGCGCCGCCGTTGGCGAGCCGCGCGAGCGCGTCGAGGCGCTCGCCGCCGCCCGCTTCGCGCTGCACCGCCAGGCGTTCGATGCCGACGTTGCGCCGCACGCTGCCGACCGTGATCACGCGCTCGGGCCGCATGCCCGCGGGCCAGCGCGCGACAGCGGCATGCACGCCATCGCTAAGCAGCCAGTGCTGGCGGTCGCGCCGCAGCAGCGCGGCCGGCGGCGCGCCAGGCACTCGGCCGGCAGCGGCACCAGCACCGGCACCAGCACCGGCACCGGCACCGGCACCAGCGGTCCTGGGCGGATCGTCGGCGGCGTCGCGCGCTCGCCACGGGTCGCCGAGCAGCCGCAGCTCGACCTCGTTCGCGCCGAGCGCGGCCGCCTCGCGGCGCGCCTGGACGAGCGCGAGCGCGAGCCGCGTGCCGCCCGCCTCATGCACGAACATGCTTGGCGCGTCGTCGGCCCACAAGGTGATGCGCTGGCTCGGTGCGCGCCACTGCGGCGCCGCCAGAGCCAGCGCGGCGAGCGCGGCCAGCAGCGCGCGCCGGCGCCAGGCCGGATCGGGCGGCTGGCGCTGGCCGGCGGCGGCCAGGCTCGCCGCTGCGTGCTGCCACAGCGGGAGATGCGCCACCGCCAGCGCGCGCCGATGACGCCCGCCGCGGTGCAGCCAGCGGATCAGGGGCAGCGCGAGCAGCCCGAGCAGCGCCAGCGGGGCGGCCAGGCTCAGCAACGCGCGCGCGCCTGAACCAGGTGCCGCACCAGCGCGTGCTGCCACGCCTGGGCGACGTCCCAGTCGGTGAAGGCGATGCCGCTGCGCAGGCAGTACGCGCGCAGCCGCGCCGTCATCGCGGCGCGTGCGAGCGCCGCCTGCACCTGGTCGGCCGCACCGACGCGCGCGGGCAGCCGCGCGCCGGTCTCCACGTCCACGAGGTCGAACTCGCCGGCGGCCGCCAGCCGGGTCTCTGCATCGCCGGCCAACTGCAGCGCGTGCAGCTCGGCGCAGTGCAGGCGCAGCGCGGCGAGCTCGCCGCGCATCTCGTCGGCGGCCAGGAAGTCGCTGATCGCGAACACCGAGGTCGCGCCGTGCAGGTGGCGCGCGCAGGCGCCGAGCGCCGAGCGCTCACCGCGCGCGGCCGGTTGCAGCTCGGTCAGCATGCGCGCGATGGCCGCGTACTGCTGGCGGCCGCGGCCGCGCCTGCGCTCGGCGAGCACGCGCGCGCCGAATGCGACGAGGCCGACGCGGTGCCCGATGTGCAGCAGCGCGTAGCTCATCGCCGCCGCGGCGCGCACGGCCGCGCGCCACTTGGCCGCGCCCGGCAGGGCCATCGACGAACTCGCGTCGAGCAGGATCGTCCAGTCGGCCACCGACTCGGCCTCGAAGCGGCGCACGATGGGCCGGCGCGCGCGCGCGGTCTGGCGCCAGTCGATGTGGCGCAGCTCGTCGCCGCTCTGGTAGTCGCGGTGGTCGAGGTGATGCAGGCCGACGCCGGGGCGGCGCGTCGCGGCCGGCGTGCCGCTGGCGCGCGGGCGGCGCTCGGTCAGCAGCAGCGCCGCGGTCTCGGCAAAGGCGCGCAGTTCGGCCTCGCCGGGCAGCCGCGGCGGCTCGGACGATCCGGTGGCGGCGGGAACCACGTGCGCGACTCCGGTCCTCAGCGCCTGCTCAGCGCCTGTGAGGACATGAATCGCGGGCCCGATTCATACCCTCGCCGGTTCTCAATGCCGGCTGCGCCATCCTTCGAGCACCGCGGCGAGCGCGCGGTCGGTGTCGAGGCCGTCGAGTTCGCTGGCCAGACGCAGCAGCACGCGGTGGCGCAGCACCGGCAACGCCACCGCGTCGAGATCGGCCAGGTCGACGTGCACGCGACCTTCCATCAGCGCACGCACGCGCGCCGCGCGCACCAGCGCCTGCAGCGCGCGCGGGCTGGCGCCGTAGCGGATGTGGCGGCGCGCGTCGTCCTCGGCGCTGTCGTCGGCCGCGGGCTGCGTGGCGGCGACGAGGTCCACCGCGGCGTCCTTGCAGCGCTCGCCGAGCAGCACGCGGCGCGCGAGCGCGCCGATGCGCAGCACGTCGGCGGGGGCGGCGAGCGGCGCCAGCGTGTCGGCCGGCTCGGCGTCGAGCGAGACGTCGAGCAGTGCGCGCAGCGTGGCGCGGCTCGGAAACGGCACCGTGAGCTTGAACATGAAGCGGTCGAGCTGGGCCTCGGGCAGCGGGAAGGTGCCTTCGAGCTCGATCGGGTTCTGCGTCGCGAGCACCGTGAACGGCGTCGGCAGCCGGTGGCTGACGCCGGCCTGCGTGACCTGCCGCTCCTGCATCGCTTCGAGCAGCGCGGCCTGGGTGCGCGGCGTGGCGCGGTTGATCTCGTCGACGAGCACGAGCTGCGCGAACACCGGGCCGGGCCGGAACTCGAAGCTCGACGCGCCGCCGGCCGCGGTGAGGTAGACCTCGGTGCCGGTGACGTCGGCCGGCATCAGGTCGGGCGTGCACTGCACGCGCGCCCAGCGCAGCCCGAGCGCCGCGGCCAGCGCCTTGGCCAGATGCGTCTTGCCCAGACCCGGCAGGCCCTCGATCAGCACATGGCCGCCGGCGAACACCGCGGTGACCAGATGCGCGATCAGTTCGTCCTGGCCGACGATCACACCGCCGAGCAGCGTGCGCAGCTGCCCGAGCAGGCGCTGCGCCTCGGCGAAATCGGCCGCGCTGTCGGCGACGGCGTCGCTCAGCGCCGGCTTGCGGTTGCGCTCATCCATGCTTGCACGTAGTGGGTTTCGTCGGCCGTCAGGTGCGTCGTCGCCGCGGCCGGCGGCGGCGTGGCCGCGCGCACGACGCGCGCGGGGCGCCGGCCGGGCGCCGGCGCCGCAGCGTCCAGCGGCGCGTCGTACTGCGCCGCCTGCGCGTCGTCGGCGCGGCCGGCGCCGGGCGGGGCCGCCGCTTCGACGCGCCGCGTGGACATCGTACCCTGCGGCACCGGCGCGCGGCCGGAGTCGCGCCGCGTGTCGGCGCTGTCGCCGGCCTCACGCCCGGTGCTGCCGCCGGTGCCGCCGGTGCTCGGCGCGGCGGCTTGCTTGCGCTCGGCCTGGGTCGCCGGCGCATCGACCGGGTGGGCCGGGGCGGCCGCCGTGGCGCCCGGCGGCGGGCCGCCGGCGTTGCGCTCGCGCGCATCGTCGTCGCCGCGCGCCGCATCGCGCCCGCCCGCGCCGGTGCGCGCCGGGTCGCTGCCTTGCTCGGTGCGCAGCGCACTCGCGACCTGCCGGGCCAGCTCGCTGGCTGCGGGCGCGGCCGGCGCATCGGTTGTCGGCCGCGCGGGCGCGCCGGCGGCGCTGGCCGCCTCGCCCGGCGCCGCCGGACCGGCGCCGGGCAGTGCGAGCACGAGCAGCGCCAGCGCCGTGCACACCACGGCTGCAGCGAAGGGCCGCGCCAGCCGCATCGGCACGCGCCTGGCCGGCAGCGCGGCCAGCGCGGCGGGCACCTGCGCTGCGGCCCACGTTTGCAGACATTGCAGGGCCTGCGCATCGGCGCCGCGCAGGCGGCCGCGGCGCGCGTCGAGCAGCGTCGTGAAGGCCGAAGCGCCGCCGAGCTCGCGGTCGGCCCACAGCGCGCAGCGATCCTCGCTGGGCCGCCGCGCGGCGCTCCAGGCCAGTGCGGCCAGGGCCAGGACGGCGGCGAGCGCCGGCACGACGCGCAGCGGCAGCGGCCGCACGACGAGGTGCAGCAGCAGCGCGAGCAGCGCGAGCGCGGCCAGGCACCACAGCGCGGCGCGCGCCGCAGCGGCGGCCTGCCGCAGCCACAGGCGGCGCCGCACGGCGGCGTGCAGCGGCGGCCAGGCGGCGGGAATCATCGCGTCGTCAACCCACGAGCAAGGGCCACCGCCCGTGCCCGTACCACAGCGCCGCGGCGAGCAGCGCGCCGCCGAAGAGCGCGGCCAGATCGGCCGGCTCTGCCTGTGCGCGGCGCGGCAGCAGGCGGCCCAGCGCGCGAGCGGCCAGCGGCAGCACGGCCGCCGCGACGACGAGCAGCGCCTCGACGAGCAGCACGCGCAGCGCCGGCAGCGTGCTCGCCGAAGCCGCCAGCGCGACCAGCGGCCACGCCGGCGCGGCCAGCGCGAGCGCCTCGAGCCAGGCCGCGCGCAGGCCTTGCGCCACGGCCGTGCGCGGCAGCCACAGCGCCAGCGCCAGCGCGCGCGCCAGCGCCAGAGCCTGCAGCATCAGCGCCGCGGCGCGTGCCGCATCGGCTCCGCGTTCGAGCGCGAGCCGGCTCGCGGCCAGCCACCACAGCGCAGCCGCAGCGGCGAGCGCGACGCCGGTCACGGCGGCGACGCGGCGGGAGGCCGGCATCGCGAGGCTCACGGCGCAGCGGCTGCGGCGACGAGCAGCCAGCCGCGGGCGCCAGGCGGCAGGGCGGCGACGCCGGCGAGATCGAGCGGCCACAGCGCCGCGCCGACGCCCTGCGGTACGCGCTCGAGCGCGGCGCGTTCGACGGCACGGCCGCCGGCGGCGTCGAGCAGCGTGGACGCGTGCACCGGCCCGGGCGTCCCGCCTGCGGGCATCTCGGCCGCGGCCCCGGGTGCGAGCGCGGGCAGTTCGTGCACGCGCCCCTCGGCCAGCCACCAGCCGCGCGGCCAGGCCGTCGCGCCCGTGTTGCGCACCGTGAAGGCGCCAGCGCGGTCCGGCTCGGCGCCGATGCTGCGCGCGAGCGGAAAGCTGCCCGAAAAGCACAGCGAAGCCTGGCCGAAGAGCCGCGTCGCGAACGAAGCCGAAGCCAGTCGGCCCTCGGCCGTGTCGAAGGTCAGGCGCATCGGCAGCGCCGCTTCGCAGGGGCGGGCTGCGGCGGCGAGCTGAGGCGGGATCGCGACGCTCAGCTCCATCGGCGCGGCGCCGACCACGCGCTCGCGCGCCTGATAGCGCGCCGTGCGCGCGCCCGACTCACCCTCGCTCCAGATCACCGTCTGCGCGGCCGCCGGCAGCACGCGCGGCAGCGTCAGTGCCGTGACCGTCGCCAGCAGCGCCAGCAGCGCCCCGGCCGGCCACGCCGTGACGAAGAGCGCCGCCAGCAGCGCTGCCGCCAGGTACAGCGCGACGGCGACGGCCACGCGGCTCCAGAGCGTCGGCGCCGGGTCGGCCAGCGCGGCAAGTGCCGCCGCCGGCAGCGCGGCGGGCAAGGGGCGGGCGAACGAGGCCTCGAGCTGCGCCGCCGCCTCGGCCGGCGTTGCCGCCAGCATCAGCGAGCGCGCGCCGCAGCCGCCGGCGCCTTCGAGCGCGCGCGCCAGCCGGGCATCGGCGCCGACGACGACGACGCGCGCGCATCCGCCCGCATGCGCGAGCAGCGCGGCCAGCTGCTCGGGGGCGAGTGCGGCCAGCGTCGCCGCATCGACGACGAGCGCGTCGACGCTGGCATAGGCTGCGGCCTGGTGCGGCAGATCGGCCGCCGCAACCCGCAGTGCGTGGAAACCGGGCAAGGCCAGCGCCGATGCCGCCGGGGCCTCAGACCCCGCCGATTCGACCACCGCAGCCGGGGGCGTCGCCGGGTCCGACGGGGCCGCCGGAATCGATGGGGCCGCCAGGGACGATGGGGTCGCCAGGGACGATGG
>JADYZZ010000084.1 GCA_020852865.1 Rubrivivax sp. | reverse complement strand
GCGTATTCCTCGATCTGGTCGAAGTTCATGTAGCGGTACACGCTGGCTGCGTCCTGGTCGATGACCCCCATCGCCTCGCGGTACTCGGCCACGCTGGGAATGCGGCCCAGGCGCGAGGCGATCGCCGCCAGCTCCGCCGAAGCAAGGTAGACCTGCGTGTTCTTGCCCAGGCGGTTCGGGAAGTTGCGCGTGCTGGTCGAGACCACGGTCGCGCCCTCGCGCACCTGCGCCTGGTTGCCCATGCACAGGCTGCAGCCGGGCATCTCGGTGCGCGCACCGGCGCTGCCGAAGGCCGCGTAGTGGCCTTCCTTGACGAGCTCGCTCTGGTCCATCTTGGTCGGCGGCGCGATCCACAGCTTGGTCGGGATGTCGCGCTGCCCGCCCAGCAGCCTGGCCGCGGCGCGGAAGTGGCCGATGTTGGTCATGCACGAGCCGATGAAGGCCTCGTCGATCTTCTTGCCGGCAACGTCCGACAGCAGCCTGGCGTCGTCCGGGTCGTTGGGGCAGCAGAGCACCGGCTCCTTCAGCTCGTCGAGGTCGATCTCGATCACCGCGGCGTACTCGGCGTCGGCATCGGCCTGCAGCAGCTGCGGGTTGGCCAGCCAGGCCTCGACCTTCTCGATGCGCCGGGCCAGGGTCTTGGCATCCTGGTACCGTCAGCGGCGACCTTGCCGATCGAACTTGGCTGTTCCTGGCAGCCGGGGGCAGCGATTGATTCTCACCGTTTCGGATTGCCCGTCCGCGACCTGGGTGGGGCTGCCGGCGGGTCCAGATGCGGGCTGCCGAAGCCGCTGGCGAGAAACGCCACGACATAGTCCAGCGCAGGCATCAGGTCGGACGTGTCCACCGCGCTGCGCAGGATGCGCTGCATGCGCCCGGTGTCGGCCTGGATGTAGACCGCCGCGCCGTAGACACAGTACAGGCGCCAGAAGAACTCGCGCTCGCTCAGCTCGGGGCAGGCCAGGCGCAGCAGCTTGGGCAGCATCGGCTCCTGCGCGTCGAGCACCTCGGAGACGATCTGCTTCACCTCGGGATTCGGGTCGATCACCGCGTAGCCGGTCAGGCGGCGGAAGGCGGCGCTTGCGCTGCTGGCGCAGAAGGCCGGCTCCAGTTGCGCACGCAGGATCTCCTCGATGCGCAGCGGCCGCCCCGACTCGACCAGTTCGGTCATGCGCTGGCGGCGCGCGGCCTGGATCGGTCCGACGCGACGCGCGAGCACGGCCTTGAACAGACTCCGCTTCGTTCCGTAGTGGTAGGGGATCGCGCCCAGATTGGCGCCGGCGACGGCAACGATGTCGCGCACGGGCACGTTTGAATAGCCACGCTCGACGAACAGCGCCTCGGCCGCGTCCAGCAGTCGGTCGGCGGTGCCGGCCGCGACTGGAGGGGCGCCTGCAGCATCTTCGCTGGCGGGCTTGGCGCCGGATCGGGCCTTGGGCGGCAGGGCGGAGCGCTGACGAGGGCTGGGCATCGGAGGGCGACCTGGGGAAGACCCGGTGATGCTACCCGCTTGCGCGAGTCATACGTATGTATTACAGTCGTTCATACAGATGTATGACTTGCCTGTCGCTTCCTCCCGGAGAACGCCATGACTGATCTGCCCGACCTGGTCCGCCGCGCTACCGCCCTGTCGATCTTGCTCGGTGCCACGCTCGGCCCGATCGCCCATGCGCAGCCCGCCGCCTATCCGGCCAAGCCGGTGCGCATCGTCGTGCCGGCCGGCCCGGGCAGCGCGCCCGACACGCTGGCGCGCCTGTTTGCCGAGCACCTCGGCCGCCGTCTGCAACAGCCCTTCGTCGTCGAGCCGATGCCGGGCGCGGCCGGCATCCTCGGTGCCGGGGCGGTGGCGCGCGCCGATGCCGACGGCCACACGCTGCTGTACGGCTACAACCAGCTCGTCACGATCAATCCCCACCTTTACGAGAAGCTGCCCTACGACGGCGCCGCCGCCTTCGCGCCGGTGACGCTGGTGGCCAAGGGTGGCTACGTGCTGATCGGCAGCCCGGCGCTCGAGGCGACAGACCTGCCGGGCCTGATCGCGCTGGCCAGGCGCCGGCCGGGCCAGCTGGTCTACGCATCGCTCGGCTCCGGCAGCGTCGCCAACGTCGGGATGGAGTTGCTGAAGCAAGCCGCTGGCATCGACCTGCTGCACGTGCCCTACAAGACCGGCGGCGCGTCGACCACCGACCTGCTGGGCGGCCGCGTGCACGTCAAGCTCGAGCCGACCGCCAGCGCGGTGCCGCTGGTGCGCGCGGGCAAGGTGAAGGGCCTGGCGGTGACGACCGCGCGCCGCATGGCCGCGCTGCCGGATGTCGCGGCCTTCGCCGAAACGGTGCCCGACTTCGAGATCACCGGCTGGAACGGCTTCCTGGCGCCGGCGCGCACGCCGCCCGAGATCGTCCAGAAGCTGAACCAGGAGCTGCGCGCGATCGTCGACATGCCCGACGTGAAGCAGCGTCTGGTCGGCTTCGGCATCGAGCCCACGACGACCAGCCCGGTCGAGATGGCCGAGATGATCCGGCGCGAGTCGGCGCAGTGGGCGCGGGTGATCCGCCGGGCCGGCATCAAGCCCGAGTGAGCACCGCCGACCACGGAGCGGGAGCGATGAGCAATATCTACGTGGCCGGCGTCGGCATGACGCGCTTTGGCCCGCAGCCGCAGGCCACCATCAAGAGCCTTACTGCCCAGGCCGTGCGCGAATGTCTGGTCGATGCGGGCGCGCAGCCGCAGCAGATCGAGGCGGCGTACTTCTCCAACACAGGCCAGGGCCGGGTCGAGGGCCAGCACGCGCTGCGCGGCCAGATCGCGCTGCGCGGCGAGCAGATCCACGGCGTGCCGATCGTCAACGTCGAGAACGCCTGTGCCTCCGGCAGCACGGCGCTGTGGCTGGCGGCGCAGGCCCTGCGCGCCGGCGCGGCCGACATCGTGATCGCGGTCGGCGCCGAGAAGATGGTCTACGACGACCCGCTGCGGCGCGAGCGCGTGCAGCAGGGCTTCAACGGCGGCATGGACATCGAGACCGGTCCGGCCGCGCTGGCGGCGCTGGAGCGCCTCTCGCCCGACATCGCCGGCGTCTCGGGCGACGGCGTGCGCACGGTGTTCATGGACATCTACGCCGCCCTCGCGCGCGCCCACATGCAGCGCTTCGGCACCACGCAGCGGCAGCTGGCGCAGATCGCGGCCAAGAACCACGCGCATTCCGTGCACAACGAGCGCTGCCACTACCGCAAGGCGATGACGGCCGACGAGGTGCTGGCTTCGCGCGTGCTGACCTATCCGCTGACGGTGGCGATGTGCTCGCGCCTGTCCGACGGCGCCGCGGCGGCCGTGCTGTGCAACAAGGCCGGGCTGCGCCGCCTGCGGCCGACGATGGCGCCGGTGCGGCTGCGCGCCTGCGAACTGGTGTCGGCCACGCCGCGTGCGTGGGACGACTTCGAGCACCACGCGATGCGCCGTGCGGCGCAGAAGGCCTATGCCAGCGCCGGCATCGGGCCGGGCGACGTCGACGTCGCCGAGGTGCACGACGCGGCCTCGTTCGGCGAGCTGTTCGTCAGCGAGCTGATGGGCTTCTGCGAACTCGGCGCCGGCGGGGCCTTCGCCGAGTCCGGCGCCACGGCGCTCGGCGGTCGGTTGCCGATCAACCCCTCGGGCGGGCTCGAGTGCCGGGGGCACCCGATCGGCGCGAGCGGACTCGCCCAGGTCTTCGAGCTCGTCACCCAGTTGCGCGGCGCGGCCGGCGCGCGCCAGGTCGAGGGGGCGCGCATCGCGCTGCAGGAAAACGGCGGCGGCTTCATGGAAGTGGAAGAAGGCGCGGTCGTGGTGTCGATCTTCGAGCGCCTGCAGCGTCGCTAAGGCGCGCCACGGAGCCAGGTCATGAAACAACTTGCCCAACAGGTCGCCCAGGGATTCATGTTCCCCGAGAGCCCGCGCTGGCATGCCGGTCGCGGTGCCTTCGTCTTCAGCGACATCGACCGCGGCGAAGTCCATGAGTGGCGTCCCGGCGCCGCGCCGCGCTGCCTGTATCGACACACCGGCATGGTCTCGGGCCTGGCCTTCGAGAGCGCCGAGCGGCTTCTGGTGTGCGACGCCCGCAATTGCGTGCTGCTGCGCGTCGAACTCGGCAGCGACGAGCCGGCCGAGGTCGCGGTCGACTTCGGTCCGATCCGCGGCTGGGGCATCAACGACATGGTGCGGCGCGCCGACGGCACCTGCTACGTCGACTCGGTCGACTTCGACTTCATGGCCGCGTCGCGCGGCGAGGTCGAGCGGCGGCGCTGCCGCCTGCTGATCGCGCGCCCCGACGGCAGCATCGGTGTCGCCTCCGACGAGATGTTCTTTCCGAACGGCCTGGTGATCACGCCCGACGGCCGGACCCTGATCGTGGCCGACACGCGCGACCGCTGCGTCGGCGCCTGCGCCATCGCGGCCGACGGCAGCCTCGGCCCGCGCGAAGTGCTGGCCTCGTTTCCCGACGAACTGCCCGACGGGCTGTGCCTGGACGCGTCCGGCGCGATCTGGGTCGCCAACCACGGGCGCGTCGTGCGCATCGGCGTCGACGGCAAGGTGCTGGCCGAAATCGGCATCGGGGACGCGCTGGCGACCGCGTGCATGCTGGGCGGCGCAGACGGTCGCAGTCTGCTGATCACCGCCAGCGACACGATGGACCGCGAGATGATGCGGCGCCATCCGTCGGGTCGCCTGTTCATGGCCCGCGTCGACGTGCCGGGCGCAGGCCTGCCGTCGGTCTACTGATCGCGGCCGAGGCACTCCCATGACCTCACGACGTCTCGACGGGCACGGCGCCGTCGTCACCGGCGCCAGCACCGGCATCGGCGCGGCCATCGTGCGTCACTTCGTCGCCGAGGGCGCGCGCGTCGTCTTCTGCGGTCGCACCGAAGGGCCGGGTCGGGCGCTGGCCGATGAACTCGGCAGCGCCGCGCGCTTCGTGATTGCCGACGTGACCCGGCCCGAGGACACGCTGCGCCTCGTCGAGCAGGCGGCGGCCTGGCTCGGCCGGATCGACAGCCTAGTCAACAACGCTGCTGCGCCGCCGCCCGACCTGCCGGTCGAGCGCATCGATGCGGCAGCCTTGCCGGGCTATATGGCCTCGGTGCTCGGCAGCACGATCCTGATGACATCGGCCGCCGTCCCCGCGATGCAGCGCCAGGGTCGCGGCTCGATCGTCAACATCGGCTCGACGGCGGCGCACCGCGCCAACTCGTCGTCCAGCGTCTACAGCGCGCTCAAGGCCGCGGTGTGCCACTTCACGCGCTGCACTGCGCTCGAACTGGCGCCCTACGGCATCCGCGTCAACACCGTGTCGCCCGGCGCGGTGCCGACGGCGATTTTCGCCAAGAAGCTGGGCATCGCCGAGCGGCACCACGCGGCGGCGGTCGAACGGCTGGCGGGCGTGTTCGGCGAGCACATCCCGCTCGGGCGCGCCGGCCGGCCCGAGGACATCGCCGAGGCGGTGCTGATGTTCGCGAGCGGCGCCTCGGCCTTCGTGACCGGCCAGGACCTGGTGGTCGACGGCGGGCTCACCGCCGGGCTGTCGGCGGCCGGCAAGCGGGCGCAGGTCGAGGCGATCCGAGCCGCGCTCGCCACCTTCATGGAGTGACGCATGAGCATCCTCGGCATCCTCGAACATGGGCGACGTCGCGATCCGGCCAAGGCGATGCTGGCTTCCGAACGCGGGACCGTCACCTACGCCCAGGGCGTGGCCGCGGTCTCGCGCATCGCCAATGCCTTGCGCGCACGCGGGCTCGGCGTCGGCGACCGCGGCAGTGTGCTCTCGGCCAACGATCCGACCGCCCTGCTGGCCTCGTACGGCGTGCAGGCCGCCGGCCTGGCCTACATCGCGGCCGGCGCCAGCGCGTCGGACGACGATCTGGTGCGCACGCTGGCCGGCTTCGACGTCGACATCCTCTTCTTCCAGGCCGCGTTCACCGAGCGCTTGCGTTCGCTGCGGCCACAGCTGCCGCGTCTTCGTCTGGTGGTCTGCATCGACGGCGACGCGGGTGACCTGTCGCTCGAAGCCTTCATCGCCGATCAGGCGCCGGTGTACCAGGGTCCGGCGCCGCTGCTCACCGACATCGCGAGCATCTCGCAGACCGGCGGCACGACCGGCGCGCCCAAGGGCGTGATGATCAGCCACCGCGCGCGCCTGACCTACATCGAGAAGTTCTGGTTCGAGATCGACGATCCTCAGCCGGTGATGCTGGCGGCGACGCCGCTGACGCATGCGGCCGGCGCGCTCGCGCAACCGATCTTCGCGCGCGGCGGCACGGTGCACGTGATCGAGCGCGCCGAACCGGGACAGGTCCTGGCCGCGATCGAACGCCACCGCATCACGCTGCTGTTCCTGCCGCCGACCGCGATCTACCGCCTGCTCGACCACCCGGCGCTCGCGCACACCGACTGCTCGAGCCTGCGCCACTTCCTCTATGGCGCGGCGCCGATGTCGGTGGGACGCCTGCGCGACGCGCTGCGCGCGTTCGGGCCGGTGATGACGCAGTGCTACGGCCAGACCGAGTGCCACTCGATGATCTCGGCGCTGCTGCCGCGGGACCACTATCGCGACGGCGCGGTCGCCGACGACCGGCGCCTGGCCAGCTGCGGGCGGCCGTCGCTGGGCACCACGGTCGAGATCGTCGACGAGCAGGGCCAGCGGCTCGCGCCGGGCAGCGTCGGCGAAATCCGCGTGCACAGCGACCTGATGATGTCGGGCTACTTCCGTAACCCCGAGGCCACGGCCGCGGTGCTGCGCGACGGGTTCATCTACACGAGCGACATCGGCTTCGTCGACAACGAGGGCTATCTGCACCTGGTCGATCGCAAGCGCGACATCATCATCAGCGGCGGCTTCAACGTCTATCCGTCGGAAGTGGAGCAGGTGCTGGCGAGTCACCCGGCCGTGGCCGAGTGCGCTGTCGTTGGCGCGCCCGACGCCGACTGGGGCGAGCGCGTGACCGCTGTGGTCGAGCTGCGTGCCGGCGCCGCTGCGACACCGGCCGAGCTGCAGGCCTTCTGCCGCGAACGCCTGGGCGGTGTGCGCTCGCCCAAGGTCGTGGAGATTTGGCCGCAGCTGCCGCGCTCGGCGATTGGTAAGGTGCTGCGCAGGGACATTCGCGCCGCGTACTGGCTTCGCGATCAACGGCAAATCTAGGGCTCGCCGGCGGCGCCGGCCGGTGAACACCGCAGGGTGACGCCGATGCGAGCCTATCGAACCGATGGCCCAGGCTCAGGACGAGAGGCCGGCCCGCCGAAGCTGGTCGTCTCCGATACCGCGATGGCGTCCGTCAGATCGCCACTTACTTGGCCGTCTGCGCGTATTCCTCGATCTGGTCGAAGTTCATGTAGCGGTACACGCTGGCTGCGTCCTGGTCGATGACCCCCATCGCCTCGCGGTACTCGGCCACGCTGGGAATGCGGCCCAGGCGCGAGGCGATCGCCG
>JADYZZ010000083.1 GCA_020852865.1 Rubrivivax sp. | reverse complement strand
CGGCAGCATCGGCAGCATCGGCAGCATCGGCAGCATCGGCAGCATCGGCAGCATCGGCAGCATCGGCAGCATCGGCAGCATCGGCAGCATCGGCAGCATCGGCAGCATCGGCAGCATCGGCAGCCCGGGCAGCCCGGGTACTCGCGGCGGCCCGCGCCGGTCGCCCGGACGGCATGTCCGCCGACATCTCGGCCGATCGGTCCGCAGGCCTGTCCACCGGCACGCCCGCTGTGCCTGCCTTGCCTGCGTGGCCCTCCCGGATCGACGGCGCCGCCAGTTGCATCTGCGCGCCGACGATCAGCGGCAGCCCGAGCCGCCTGGCCTCGGCATGCGCGCGCACCACGCCGGCCAGCGTGCCTTCGTCGGTGATGGCGAGCGCCGCATAGCGCAGCGCCTTGGCGCGCGCCACCAGCTCCTCGGGATGCGAGGCTCCGGTCAGGAAGCTGAAATTGCTGCGGCAGACAAGCTCGGCATAGCCCGGAAGCTGGGCTGCACGAGCGGCCGCGCGGCTCGACGCCACGATGCGCACTCCCCGGCCGGCAACGGGCCGCAACGCAGGGCTGGCCGCAGCAACGCTGCGACGGGCGGCAACGCGCCGCAGGACGGGTCGGGCGCACCGGGCGCCGGCCAGGCGCAGGCAGCCCCATCTCCGTTGGGCATCGGTGCCGTGCCGGCTGCGCGGCGGACACCGCAACGGCCTCGGCAGCAGGCAAGGCAGGCCCGCGCGTGTCGCTCCACTTCCAGCCGGTTTTCGAAACTGTACGTTTATACAGTATCGCCGACCCTCGCTGCCGTCAAGACCCGGACCAGCCCAGACCCGCAGCCGGCGCCATGCTCGTGCCGCACGCGCCGACGCACCGCCGCCAGCCCGCACGGGGTGCGGCGGCGTTGCACAAGCGCTCCGGGGTTCGGGGCCCGCCTCGCGGCGGCTCTCACCCGGTGAACTCGAGCTCGTGCATCCAGGCCGCGTGCTGGGGCGCCTTCTTGGTGCGCGCCCATTCGTCGAGCATCGCCCACTTCACCTCGTCGAGGCGGCGCGCCATCTCGGCCGTGCCGGTGTCGAAGGCGAGCTCGAGGCGGTGGCCGCTGGGGTCGTGGAAATAGATCGACTTGAAGATCGTGTGGTCGATCGGCCCGATCACTTCGATGCCGTCGGCCACGAGGCGCGCCCTGACCTCGTGCAGGCGCTCCATCGAATCGACTTCGAAGGCGATGTGCTGGGTCCAGGCCGGCGTGTTCGGATCCCGCCCCATGGCGGGCTTGGTCGGCAGCTCGAAGAACGCGAGGATGTTGCCGCCGCCCGCGTCGATGAAGACATGCATGTACGGATCAGGCTCCTTGGTCGAGGGCACCCGGTCCTCGGCGATCGCGAGCACGAAATCCATGTCGAGGTACTTGCGGTACCACTCGACGGTCTGCCTGGCGTCGCGGCAGCGGTACGCGACATGGTGGATCTTGCGGACGATGCCCATCGGTGCACCCCTTCTTCTTTCCTGCCGGCCCGACATCGGGCCCGCTTCATTGGATTGCAGCGCGCGCCGCTGCGCAAGCGGCCTGCGCTCGCGGCACTGCGCGCAGTGTGGCCGGCCGTCGTTCGCCGCCGCGCGCGGCACGGCCCCCCTCCCCCGCTGCGGTCCGGTCCCGGCACCGCGCAGCCGCCGCGAGGCCCCGCGCCGGGCGCCTTGCGCCGCCCGGCACGAGGGCGCATCACGCCGGCATCGGCGCCTACCCGGCGAGCAGTCGCTCGAAGGCCTGGTCGAGCCGGCCGTCCGCGTCGGCCAGGCGCTGGCGCGTCTGGCGCATCCAGTCCTTGTCGGCGCGCAGCGTGGCCTCGGCGCGCGCGAGCATGCGTTCGACTTCGGCCGGCTGCGGCCCGCCGATGCCGACGCGGCTCTCGACCATGTGGCGCGGCGACAGCAGCTCGCGCCATTGCGGCTGCGCCAGCGGCAGCGGCGCGTCGGGCAGCTTGAAGCGTGCCAGCGCCTCGGCGTAGAGCTGCTGCGCCTTGGCGTAGGGGAAGTCGCGCGGCCGCAGGCCGTTGGCGCGGGCGTAGTCGACGATGCCCGAAGCGAACGCATGGCCGACGCGGAACGGGACGCCGTGGCGCTGCTGCAGCACCTCGGCCAGATCCATCGAAGTCGTCCAGTCGTCCTCGAGCTCCTCGAGCGAGCGTTGCGGGTTGACGCTGAGCGCGTCGAACGTCGCCTGGGCGCCGGCGAGCATGCGCACCGCCTGCGGATACAGCCCGAGCTCGGCCGCCGCGGCCTTGTAGTCGGTCATGCCCGTGCTCACGTTGTGCGCGCGCAGTGTGACGGTCTGCGCCAGGCCGACCACGTTCGAAGCGGCCTCGCGCGCCCGCATGACGAGTCCGGGGTTGCGCTTCTGCGGCATGGCGCTGCTCGTGTAGGTGGCGCCCTCGTCGAGCAGCAGCCAGGGCCGCGTCTGGTGGTACTGGGTGTGGATGTCGGCCAGCATCGCGCCCAGGCGGATCGCGCCCGATGCGGGAATGCCGGCAGCCTCCAGCCCCAGGTCCGACGGGCTCACCTGCGAGGCGTCGAGCGAGTTCTCGACGATGCCGTCGAAGCCCAGCAGTTCGGCCATGCGGGCGCGGTCGAGCGGCCAGCTCGAATTGGCGAGCACCGCCGTGCCCATCGCGCTGCGGTTCAGGCACGCGTAGAGCTGGCGGATGCGCTCGGCATCGCGCGCGAACGAGTCGGCGTAGGCGAGCAGGTAATGGGCAAAGCTCACCGGTTGCGCCTGCACGCCGTTGGTGTAGGCCGGCACCAGCGTGTGCACGTTGCGGCGTGCCAGCACGAGCAGCCGCTCGCGCAGCGCGTCGAGCGCGTCGGCGTAGTCGAGCACCTGAGTGCGCAGGCGTGCGGCGCGCCAGGTGGCGTACATGTCCTGGCGGCTGCGTCCGGCGTGGATCAGCGAGCCCTCGGGGCCGATCGCGTCGGTGATGATTCTCTCGACCTGCAGCACGTCGCCCGGGCGCTTGCCGCCGGGCCGGCCGGCCTGCTCGATCGACTGCGCCACGCCGCGCGCGATCGTGCGGCCGAGCTCGCGGTCGAGGATCTTCTGCTCGACCAGCATCACGCAGGAGGCCTTGTTGATCCTGCCGATCCAGTAGAACGCGTCTTCGGCCTGGTCGCGCCGGCTCGTCGTGTTGGCGGTGGCCTGCGGCATGGGCGCTGCCGCGCCGATACGGGCGGCCTGCGCAGCGCACTCCTCGGTGGTGCGGCAGGCGAGCTGGCCGGTGTCGGCCGCAGGCAGCGGCGCCGGCAGGCACGCCAGCGCAGCCAGCAGCACGAGCACCGGCGGGCCGCTGCGACGGCGCGCATTCCCCCACGGGACGGCGCGCAGCGCCCAGGAGGCGGCATGCGCCGGTCTGCTCGCAGGCATGGTCGTCGGTGCGCGCGCAGCCATGGCGGTCGGCCTGGTCCGCGGCCCGGCTGCCGGCGGCCGGATGCTCGTCTTCGTCAACCCGTCCTCTCGCTGCCCTGCGCGGGCCGCACCGGCATGAGGATAGCCGCGCTGGAGAGCACTCTCTAGGCGCCGGGCCGCTTCTCGGTTTCGCTCTCTAGAGGGCCGCCGCGATACTGCCGATCGTCATCCACGCATCAACCGCACGCACAGGAGCAAACGAATCATGAGCACCCCCACCCTCAGCCGAGTCACGCTGCAGACGATGGCCAACTGGCAGGTCGTCGCCACCCAGATGGTGGTCGCCACCGGCGCCGGCAGCCGACGCGCGGCCGCAGCCGTCGACCACGCGCTGCAGCAGCAGGTGCTGGCGCGCGCGGCCGGCTTCGCCCCCGCGCCGGTGCAGCGCATCGACGCCTGGCGCGACGGCGCCAGCCAGCGCGTGACGCAGGGCATCCGGCAGATCGAGAAGGTCGCGACCGCCTCGCTCGAGCGCGGCAACCGCTTCACCACGGCGCAGATCGAGCGCTTCGCCGACCTCACGGCCGAGGTGAAGACCCCGTTCGTCGCCGAAGGGCTGGCCGCCGCCGCGCGGCTGTCGCTGCCGGCCGCGCAGCTGGCGCTGCAGGTGTCCGGCAAGGCGGCCGAAGCCGCGCAAGCCCTCGCCGACGCCGCCGGCGCGCATCCGGTGCGCCGCGCCGTTCGCGGCGCCGCCGCCAAGGGCGGCCGCCGCGCTGCTGCCGAAGTGAGCCGCGTCAAGCGCGGCGCGCGCAAGGCCGCGGGCGCCGTCGCCAAGCCGCGCGCCGCTGCCAAGAAGGGCGCGCGCCGCAGCGCCGCGAGCGAGCAGGCCTGATCGGCCGCGCGCCGCCGCGGCGCGCGAAGCGCCGCAGCCGCGCGCCGCGGCGCGCGGCTGCGGTCGCCCTGTCGCTGCGTCCTAAGGTACGGCGGGCGCCCGTCGGGTCGCGCCCCTCACCGCGCAACGGCAAGCCAGGCCGCGCCATCGCGCGGTGTCGCCGCGAGCACCACGCCTCGGGTAAACCCACCCCTGAAATCGGAGGGTTGCGCTGCTTCGAAGTCCCTCGTAGTGTGACGCAATGTGAACGCGCTCGCGCGCGGTTGCCGCGTGCCGGCCCGACGACGAGTCCGGTCCGAGCCCATCCACACGCAGGAGCCCCGATGAAGTTCAGCCAATTCCTGATCGGCGTCGCCGCCGCCGCCGCCTCGTCTGCCGCGCTTGCCGTGGCGGCCCCGGCCCTGTTGTCTGAAGGCTTCGATGACATCGGCACCCTGTCGGGCAACGGCTGGTTCCTCGTCAACCGGAGCGCGCCTGCGGGCACGACCGGCTGGTTCCAGGGCAACCCCGCCGTGTTCGGCGCGGCATCCGGTGCTGCGGATTCCTACATCGGAGCGAATTTCGAGAACGCCGCAGCAGGCGGCGCGATCAGCAACTGGCTGATCACCCCGGAGCTCACGCTCGGATCGGGCATGACGCTCCAGTTCATGGTGCGTGCCGCGGGTGACGGCTGGCCCGACACCGTCGAGGTGCGCTGGAGTTCCAGCGGCGCCAGCACCGACGTCGGCAGCACGGCAGCGAGCGTGGGCGACTTCACGCAACTGCTCTCCACCTTCGACAGCCAGGGGGCCGATGCGGGCTGGCTCGCCAAGAGCGTGGCTTTGCCGAGCGGCAGCGGCCGCATCGCCTTCCGCTACACGATTGCGGACAACTCGCTCGCCGGCAACTATGTCGGAATCGACACCGTGGCCGTCGTTCCCGAGCCGGCGTCCGCGGCCTTCCTGGTCGTGGGGCTCGGCGCGATCGGGCTCGCGGCTCGGCGGCGCCGCACAGCGCAGCGCTCGCCTTGCGTCATCGACCAGGACGCGACCGCGGCCCTCTGACTTACCCCAAACGCAGGAGGAGCAAGCACATGCGTCATCACTCTCGCAATCGGCGTCCGGTCGGCTGGCTCTGGGCCGTCGGCGCGGCCGTCGCGGCCTGCGCGGCACAGGCCGGCGGCGCCGATCCGGCCGGCAAGGGCGTCATGGTCTTCCCCCATGTGAACGTGACCAAGGCGCCGGCAGCCGAGCGCGCGGGCAGTCAGGCCGTCGCGGCCGAGGGGCGCGGCGGCTTCACGGCCTACATCGATCCGGCCACCGGCAAACTGACCACGCCGACGGCCGATCAGGCTGCTGCGCTGCAAGCGGCTTCCGGCGCGGCGCCCGCCCGGGCGGCGCGCGCTGCCAAGCCGCAGACGATCTACGGCCCGGGCGGCGCCATCGGCATGACGCTCGACGACTCGCACATGATGAACTACGTCGTGCGGCGCGGCGCCCACGGCGCGCTCGACCCGGCCTGCGTGCCGGGCGACGAAGTCGCCCACACGCTCGCACAGCCGGCAGCCGCCGCCGGGCCCGCGCGCAAGGAGGAGACGAAATGACGGCGCTCGCTCGGTCGAAGATCGGCCCGCACGCCCTGCGTGCCGGCGTCGCTGCGGCAGCGCTCGCGGTTTCGGCCGCCGCCGGGGCTGCGGCGACGATCACCATCGTCAACGGCGATCCGGCCGGGGTCGGCTTCAACGACGCCACCCCCGTCGCGCCGGTCGGCGGCAATGCCGGCCTGACCCTCGGTGCGCAGCGCCTCAATGCCTTCCAGGCGGCGGCGAGCAAATGGGGCGCGACGCTCACCAGCAGCGTCACGATCCGCGTGCTCGCCACCTGGGAGGCGCTGAGCTGCAACGCAAGCTCGGCGGTGCTGGGCAGCGCCGGCGCCACGCAGGTCTATCGCGACTTCACCGGCGCACCGCACGGCGGCACCTGGTACGGCAAGGCGCAGACGAGCAAGCTCTACGGCGCCGACCCCGATCCGAGTACCGCCGACCTGCGCGCGCGCTTCAACGTCAACCTCGGCAACGCGGGCTGCCTGACCGGCACCTTCTGGTACCTGGGCCTGGACGGCAACCACGGCAGCAACATCGACCTGGTGACGGTGCTGACGCATGAGTTCGCGCATGGCCTGGGCTTCCAGACCTACACCAACGGCAGCACCGGAGCACAGATCTCCGGCTTTCCGAGCGTCTGGGACTGGTACTTGACCGACAGCACCAGCGGCAAGCTCTGGAAGGACATGAGCGACGCCGAGCGCGCGGCCTCGTCGCTGAAGAACGGCAAGCTCGTCTGGGCGGGGAGCACGGTCAACACGGCACTGGGCGGCGTGCTGCAGGCCGGCACGCCGCTGCTCACCGTCTCCACGCCGGCCAGCGTGGCCGGCGTCTATGCCGTCGGCACGGCGTCGTTCGGGCCTGCGCTCGGCAGCCCCGGAGTGACGGGCGAAGTCATGCCGCTCACCGGTGCCGCAGGCTCCAACCAGTTGCTCGCCTGCGAAGCACTCAACGCCGCCAACAAGGCCGCCGTGATGGGCAAGATCGCGCTCATCGATCGCGGCACCTGCGGCTTCACGGTCAAGGTGAAGAACGCGCAGGTAGCGGGCGCGCTCGGCGTCATCATCGCCGACAACGCGGCCGGCTCGCCGCCGCCCGGTCTGGGCGGCACCGATGCGACGATCGTGATCCCCGCGGTGCGCATCACGCAGGCCGACGGCGCCACGCTGAAGGCCGCGCTGGCGACACGCTCGCGCACGCGCTCGGGCCTGTTCGCCAACCTGGGCCTGAACATGGCGGTGCGCGCCGGCGCCGACCCGGCCGGGCGCATGCTGATGTATGCGCCGAATCCGTACCAAGGCGGATCGTCGGTGTCGCACTTCGACGTGAGCGCCTTCCCGAACCAGCTGATGGAGCCCTCCATCAACGGCGACCTGACGCACGAAGTCACGCCGCCCAACGACCTCAGCTTCCCGCTGCTGCAGGACATCGGCTGGTGAGGCCGTCCGCGCCGCGGCCAGCGCGGTGCGGGCAATGCAGGGGCGCCACGCGGCGCCCCTGTCTTCTTGCCGGGGCCCCGATCAGCTCGATCGCCTCGCCGGTGCGCTTGCCGGCCAAGCCGATCGAGCGGCGAATGATCGGCACGGTACCGCCCAGCAGTCCGGGTCGAACAGCGCGGCGAAGAACCGCGCCCGCATGCGCACCCGCTCGGACAGCAACGCGCCGGCCATGATGGTGGCGATCGCCGCGATGGCGTTCTTGGAGACGACCGGACGCCCGGCTGGCTTCTGCCCGGCCACGCCGATTCCGAATGCCCGAAAGAATGAGGGCCGACGTCCGTCGGCCCTGCTTCGGATTCGGCGGGGCCGTTGCGCTTCCGCGCGCCCCCCGCCGGCAAGCGCAACCGGCGACTGCTCAGGCCTTCCTGGCCGCGCGGCGCGCCACGCCCGCGCCCAGCAGCGCCAGACCCACCAGCGCCAGCGACGCGGGCTCGGGAACCTGGTTGGTCACGATGCGCACCTTGTTGGCGATGGCATCGGCATAACCCTGCGGGTTGTTCACGGCGATGTAGAAGCCCTGGGTCGGGAAGTTGAAGGGAATCGTGTCGTCGCACGGGCCTGGGTAGCAGATGCCGTTCTTCAGGAACGTCGCAGCCGTACTGCTCACACCGATGCCCTCGATGCTGATGTTGTCGATGCCGGCCGCGACCAGCGCATCGCGTGCGTTCTTGCCGCAAACGTATCCGTCGTTTCCATGCCCCGCGTTGCACAGATTCGGCTCGCCGTCGGTCGCGAAGTTCACGTAGCTCTTGCCGCCGACGCTGTAGTTCGTCGAGCTCATCAGCTGCGTCTTCATGAGCGTGAAGGCGGCGTCGTAGTTGGTCCAGTCGTTGAGAAAGCTGGCGCCCGTGATGGTGCTCTTCACCGACGCGAGGTTCCCCGCGCTGACGATGGTCGGCGCCAGCACGGTCTGGGCAACGTCAGAGAACGACACGACCGTCACCTCGTAGGTGTCGGCGCCGGTCAGAAGCACATCCATGGCGTTGGCCAGGCCGTTCTTCATGATGCCCCAGCCGCCCGATCCGATGCTGCCCGAGCTGTCGAGGATGAAGCCGAGTTGCACGATTTCGGCCTGCGCCGGAGCGGCGCCGAGCGCACCGAGCCCCACCGCGCAAGCGGCCGCGAGCGACAGGACATGCTTACGAATAACCTTCATTCCTCACTCCTTTGTTGACTACGTTCACGGACCGTAACAGCCACCGCAATGGCCTAAGCAGCGTCCGTGCCAAAGACAAAAACCGCACAAAATCAAGCCACTACGAACATCGTCGTGGCGCAGCGCCGGCGCACTGTGAAATTTCCCGACAGTGCCCGGTGCACGCCGGGCACGGGCGACAACTACTTGGCAGCTCGATCGGGCAGCCCCGGGCGCAGCGGCCCGACGCGCGGCTATCGTGCGGGTTTCATCCGACCGAAGCGAAGGCGCCCATGCACGCAAGGACTGCCGCGAGACTGCTCGTCGTGATCCTGCTCGGTGCCGTCGCCACCGGGTGCGCCGACGACTCCAAGGACAAGCTGCTCGCCTCGGCGCGCCGCTATCTGGCCCGGGGCGACGCAGCGGCCGCGGTGGTGGAACTCAAGCGCGCCTTGAGCAAGGACTCCGCGTCGCCCAGGACGCGCGCGCTGCTCGGCCAGGCACTGCTCGACAGCGGCGACCCGGTGGCCGCCGAAGTGGAACTCAGGCGCGCGCTCGAGCGCGGCGCGCCGCCCGAGCAGGTGCTGCCGGCCCTGGCCAAGACGCTGCTGCTGCTGGGCCAGCCGGCCAAGGTGACCGGCGCCTACGGCAGCACGACGCTGGCCGAAGCGGGTGCCCAGGCCGAACTCAAGACCTGGGTCGCGGCGGCGTTTTCGCAGCAGGGCCAGAGCGAACAGGCCTACCGGGAGATCGACGCCGCGCTGCGCGCGCAGCCGCTGTATCCGGCCGCGGTGATCGTGCAGGCACGCATGCGCGCGCACGACGGCGACGTCGACGCGGCGCTGCGCGCGCTCGACGCATTGCTGGCAAAGGACCCCGACAACGCCGACGCCGGCGTCGCCCGGGGCTACCTGCTGTGGCTGGGCAAACAGGACGCTGCCGGGGCCCTTGCCGCGCACCGCAAGGTGCTGCAGGCGCGGCCGGGCTTCGTTCCGGCGCAGGCCGAAGTCGTGACGATCCTCTTCCGCCAGGGCCAGGCCAAGGAGGCCCGGCAGGAGTTCGACAAGCTGAGGAAGATCGCGCCGAACCACCCCGAAACGATCTACTTCGACGCGCAGTTCGCCTATGTCGACGGGCAGTACGCACGCAGCCGCGAACTGACCGATGCCCTGCTCGGGCTCGCACCCAACCACTACCGCGCGCTCGAGCTGGCCGCAGCGACCGAATACCGGCTCGGCCACGACCTGCAGGCGCAGGACTTCGCCGCGCGTGCGCTCGCCACCGTGCCCGGCCTAGTGCTGGCACGCCAGATCCTGGCGCGCAGCCTGCTGCGCAGCGCACGCCCCGACAGGGCCCTGACGGAACTGGCGCCGCTGCTCGCAGGCAAGACGGCCGATGCCGCCAGCCTGGTGATCGCGGGCGAGGCGTATCTCCAGCTCGGCAAGGCGCGCGAAGCCGATGCCGCGTTCAAGCGCGCTGCCGAGCTGGCCCCGGACGACAGCCGCGTGCGTACCAGCGCGGCGCTGGCCATGGCCGACGCCGGACGCGCCGACATCGCCGTCAAGGAGCTGCAGACCATGGTCGCAGGCGACCCGGGGCCACGCTCGGCCCTGGCGCTGCTGAGCGCGCAGGTCGCCGCGGGCGACTTCAAGGCGGCGCTGGCAGCGGCCGATGCGCTGCGCGCGAAGATGCCCGGCCAGCCGCTGCCCGAACAGCTGCGCGGTCAGGTGCTGATCTCGCTGCACGACGCGGCCGGTGCGCGCGCCAGCTTCGAGGCGGCACGCGCCAAGGACGCCAAGTACTTCCCGGCACTGGCCGCGCTGGCGTCGCTGGACGTGGCCGAAGGCAACCCCGCCCGGGCGCGCCAGCGCGTCGAGGACTACCTCAGGGCGGCGCCCGGCCACGGCCAGGCCACGCTGCTGCTGGTGCAGATCCCCTCGGCCAGCGGTGCGCTGCCGGCCGATGCGGTGGAGCGGCTGGCGCAGGCCCTGCGTGCGAACCCGCGCGACGCCCAGCTCCACATGGCGCTGATCGCGCGCCATCTGCAACGCGGCGACCGGGCCGCCGCGCTCAACGCTGCCCAGGCCGCTGCAGCGGTGCTGCCCAACGACCCGGCCATCGCCCAGGCGCTGGGCCGGGCCCAGCTCGCCGCCGGACAAGTGCAGCAGGCGGTGTCGACCCTGCGCCGGATCGTCGCGCAGCAGCCGCACAGCGCGATGGCGCAACTCGAGCTGGCGCAGGCGCTGGCGCAGGCCAACGACCGCGCGGGTGCGGCCGGCGCGCTGAACAAGGCCCTCGAGCTCGAACCCGGGTTGCAGCAGGCGCGCCAGGCGCTGGCGATGCTGGCTCTGGCCGACAACCGGCCGCAGGACGCGCTGGCGCTGGCGCAGCAGATGCAGCAGCGCGATCCCAGGAGCGGCCTGGGCTGGGCGGTGGCCGGCGACATCGAGGCGCAGCGCAAGAACTGGCCGGCGGCCATCGCGGCCTACCGCAAGGCGCTCGACCTGAGCCGCGCCAGCGAGGCGGCGCTCAAGCTGCACGCCGCGTACCTCGCGTCCGATCGCGCGGCCGATGCCGAGCGGTTGGCCGCCGAGTGGGAACGGCAGCGCCCGAACGACGCCGCATTCCGCTTCTACCTCGGCGACCTGGCAACCAACCGCGGCGACCTCGCCGCGGCCGAATCGCACTACCGCGCGGCGCTCGTCGAGCAGCCGAACAACGCGCTGGCGCTCAACAACGTCGCCTGGCTGCTGCACAAGCAGTCCAAGCCCGGCGCGCTGGAGATGGCCGAGCGCGCCAACGCGCTGCTGCCCAACCGCGCACCGCTGCTCGACACCCTGGCCACGATCCAGGCCGCTTCAGGCAAGCTGGCCCAGGCGCTCGCAACCCGGCAGCGCGCCGTCGAAGCGGCACCGCAGGACCCCAACCTCAAGCTGAACCTGGCGCGCCTGCAGATCCGTGCCGGCAAGGCGGCCGAGGCGAAGAAGACGCTCGAGCCGCTGGTCGCCATGGGCGACCGATACGCGCGCCAGGCCGAGGTGCGAGCGCTGCTGAAGGCGCTCTGAGCGCCCGTCAGGACAGGAGCCGCGCCCACGGCGCGGCGCGACCGCCGCGGGAAAAGGCCGGACGGCTTGATCCTGCTCACCGCGCGTGGTCGGCGCAGGGGCGACATTGCCGGCCGGGCGGCCGCCATCCCTTGCGCCGCATCCGTCAACCTTGCACGAGGATCCCATGCCCGAGTCCGCCATTGCCCCGCGTTGCGCCACCGTGCTCGCCGCAGCCCTGCTGCTGGGGTTCACGGGAGGCGCATCGGCCGTCGACGCCGCCGCCGCGCAGGCGCTGGCCAAGCGCAGCAACTGCATGAAGTGCCACGCCATCGACAAGAAGAAGGAGGCCGTCGCCTGGAAGGAGGTGGCCGCCAAGCTCAAGGGCAAGCCCGATGCCGAGGCGCGGCTCATCAAGCACATCACCACCGGGCCGAAGGTCAAGCTCGACGACGGCTCCGAGGAGCAGCACCCGATCATCAAGACCAAGGACGAGGGCGAGATCCGCAACCTCGTCCAGTGGATCCTGGCGCTGTAGCGCCGCTTCCGCCCGCGGCGCCGCGACGCCGCGGCCGGTGCGCGTCCACCTGCAACCGCCCGGGATGCATCGATGACTGCCGACACGCCACCTCCGTCGCTGCTGGCGCGGCTGCGCCGCTTCTTCCTGCGCCCCTCCACCCTCTCGGCGAGCGCGGTGGTGGCCGTCGGCATGCTCACCGGCATCGTGTTCTGGGGCGGCTTCACCGCCGGCATGGACGCCACCAACACGCTCGCCTTCTGCACCTCGTGCCACGAGATGCGCGACACGGTGTTCCAGGAATACAAGGAGACGGTGCACTACAAGAACCGCTCGGGCGTGCGTGCCGTGTGCTCCGACTGCCACGTGCCGCGCGACTTCGGGCACAAGTTCCTGCGCAAGGTGCAGGCCAGCAGCGAGCTGTACGGCAAGTTCGTCACCCACTCGATCGACACGCCGCAGAAGTTCGAGGCCAGGCGCATGGAGATGGCGCAGCGCGTGTGGGCATCGATGAAGGAGACCGACTCGCGCGAGTGCCGCAACTGCCACTCCTGGGACGCGATGGACCCGCACAAGCAAAGCGTGCGCGCGCGCAAGAAGATGGAAGCCGGCCAGAAGGAAGGCAAGACCTGCATCGACTGCCACAAGGGCGTGGCGCATCTGCTGCCGGCCGAGTTCAACGAGGAGGAGCAATAGCCGCAGCGCCGGCCGCGGCCTGCCCCTGCCCAGTGGAGACGACGCCATGATGCTTGCGATCTGGACGATCCTCACTGCCGGCGCGCTGGCCGGCATGTTCGCGCTCTGCGTCGCCCTCGCCGTGGTCGGCGTGCGCGCGCTCGAACGCGCGTTCGGCCGGCAAGAGCGCGCCGCAGCGCCATGAGCGCGGCGGGCCGCTCCCAAGCGCTCATCGCCGGAGCACGCAGTGCGCAGGGCAGTGCGGCGAGACGCCGCGCACGCTCAGGCTCGGCCGCCTTGCGCACGCCCCGGGCGGCGCGGCTGGCATCGCTGGCGCTGCTGGCGGTGGGCCTGGCGGCAGCCGCCGACTGCTGCGCGCTCGACGTGCTGGCGGCGCAGCGGCTGGCACGCCAGAGCGGCTGCACGAGCTGCCACGCCGTCTATCAGGCCAAGGACGGCCCGGCCTGGAAGGACGTCGCCGTCAAGTACCACGGCGAGGCCGGCGCGGCCGAGCGCCTGTATCGCCACCTGACCACCGGGCGCAAGGCGCGCATGGCCGACGGCAGCGAGCGCGACCACCCCATCGTCAAGACGAGCGACCCGGCGCGCATCGGCAACCTCGTCGACTGGATCCTCGCGCTGCCGGTGGCCGCCCCGGTGGACGCGGCCGCGGCCCGCACGCTGGCGCAACAGAACCGCTGCCTGAAGTGCCACTCGGTCGACGAGCGCCGCGAAGCACCGTCGTGGAAGGAGGTGGCCGCCAGGTACCTGGGCAGCGTCGGCGCCGAGGACGCGCTCACGCGCCACCTCACGACCGGACGCAAGGCGCGCTTCGCCGACGGCCACGAGGAGCCGCACCCGGCGGTCAAGACGTCCGACCCGGATCGCCTGGCCAATCTGGTGAACTGGATCCTGTCGCTGCGCTGAGCGGCCGCGACGCGCGCGGCCGGGGCATGCGTGCTGCGCGTCGACGTCGCGCGCGCCCGACCGTGGTCCTGACCGCGCGACCGACTCGCCGTCCGACTCGCCGTCCGCCCCCGCCCGACTGCGCGCGCTACAGCGTCGCCGCCCGTTGCGTGCCCTGCGCGATCGCGCGCTTGGCGTCGAGTTCGGCTGCCGCGTCGGCGCCGCCGATCAGATGCACCGCGACGCCGGCGGCCACGAGCGGCGCCTGCAGTTCGCGCAGCGGCTCCTGGCCGGCGCACAGCACCACGGTGTCGCAGGCGATCAGGCGGCTCTCGCGGCGCTCGGGGCCATGGCTGACGAACAGACCCTCGGGCGTGATGCGCTCGTAGTTCACGCCGCCGATCATCTCCACGCCCTTCATCGCCAGCGTGGCGCGGTGGATCCAGCCGGTGGTCTTGCCCAGCGTGCGTCCGAACTTGCCGCCCTTGCGCTGCAGCAGCGTCACGCGGCGCACCGGCGGCGCCGGGCAGGCGCGCACGACCCCGCCGCGCACCTCGGCCGGATCGGCCACGCCCCATTCGGCACGCCACTGCCGCAGATCCAGCGTCGGCGAATGCCCGGGCGGGGTGACGAGAAACGCAGCGACGTCGAAGCCGATGCCGCCGGCGCCGACGACAGCCACGCGCTCGCCCGCCGGCCTGTCGCCGCGCAGCAGCTCGACATAGCTCAGCACATGCGGCAACTCCTGGCCCGGGATGCGCGGATCGCGCGCGCTCACGCCGGTGGCCAGCAGCACGGCGTCGAAGCCGCCCGCGGCGAGCATCGGGGCCGTGGCAGGCGTAGCCAGATGCACTTGCACGCCGGTGGCCGCGAGCCGGCGCCCGAACCAGCGCAGCGTCTCGGCGAACTCCTCCTTGCCCGGGATGCGCCGAGCCAGCGTGAACTGACCGCCGATCTCGGCCGCCGCCTCGAACAGCTGCACCTCGTGGCCGCGCTCGGCCAGCGTCGTCGCCGCAGCCAGACCGGCCGGGCCGGCGCCGACCACCGCATAGCGCCTGCGCACCGGCGCCGCGCGCAGCACGAGCGTCGTCTCGCGCGCCGCGCGCGGGTTGACCAGGCAGCTCGCGAGGCGGTTCTGGAACGTGTGGTCCAGGCAGGCCTGGTTGCACGCGATGCAGGTGTTGATGTCCTCGGCGCGCCCGGCTCGCGCCTTGGCCACGAACTCGGCGTCGGCCAGCAGCGGCCGCGCCAGGCTCACCAGGTCGGCGCTGCCCCCGGCCAGCACCTGCTCGGCGACTTCGGGGGTGTTGATGCGGTTGCTCGCCGCCAGCGGCGTGGCGATGCCGGCCGCGCGCAGCTCGGCGCGCATCTTCTGCGTCACCCAGGCGAAGGCGGCGCGCGGCACACTGGTGGCGATGGTCGGGATGCGCGCCTCGTGCCAGCCGATGCCGGTGTTGAGGATCGTCGCTCCGGCCGCGGCGACGGCCTTGGCCAGAGCCGCCGCCTCGGCCCAGCTGCTGCCCTCGGCGATGAGGTCGAGCATCGACAGGCGGTAGACGACGATGAAGTCGGGTCCCACCGCCTCGCGCACGCGCTGCACGATCTCCACCGGCAAGCGCATGCGGCTCGCGTACGCGCCGCCCCATTCGTCGCCGCGGCGGTTGGTGTGCGTGACGAGGAACTGGTTGATGAAGTAGCCCTCGCTGCCCATCACCTCGACGCCGTCGTAGCCGGCCTCGCGCGCCAGCGCCGCGCAGCGCACGAAGGCACGGATCTGGCGCTCGATGCCGCGCGCCGACAGCGCACGCGGCGTGAACGGCGAGATCGGGCTGCGGATGGCCGAGGGCGCCACCGCCAGCGGCTGGTAGGCGTAGCGGCCGGTATGCAGGATCTGCAGCGCGATCTTGCCGCCCTCGGCGTGCACGGCGCGGCTCACCTGGCGGTGGCGGCGCGCCGCAGCCCGCGTGGCCAGCGTGCCGGCCAGCGGCTTGGACCAGCCCTCGATGTTGGGCGCAAAGCCGCCGGTGACGATGAGGCCGACGCCGCCGCGCGCGCGCTCGGCGTAGAAGGCCGCCAGCGCCGGGAAGTGCCTGCGGCTGTCTTCCAGCCCGATGTGCATGCTGCCCATCAGCACGCGGTTGGCCAGCGTCGTGAAGCCCAGATCGAGCGGGGCAAGCAGATGCGGGTAGGCGGCGCTCACCGTACGACCCTGCCCACTGCGCGCTGCGGGACAAGCGCTTGGCAGCGGCCCGATGCGCCGGTGCGCGCGCCCGATGCGTCGTCGCGGCTCACCGGTAATACGGTTCGACGCGGCCCTCGAGCTTGATCGTGAGCGGCCGGCCCTTGCGGTCCACGGCCTTGCCCGCCGGCACGCGGATCCAGCCCTCGCTGATGCAGTACTCCTGCACGTCGTGCCGCTCGCGGCCGTTGAAGCGCATGCCGATGGCGTGCCGGCACACCTCGGCCACGTGCTGCGGATGCCCCGGATCGACGCTGAGCCGGTCGGGCAAGGGCGGGCGCTCGGGCAGTTGGGCGGCGGCGGCGGCGGCGGGCGTGTCGGTCATCTTCGGCGCGGGCGGGTGGTGGGCACGGGCAACCCGTGCCGCAACGATGATACGGGCTCGCCGTCGGCGAGACGCCCGCTCGCGGCGGCGCGCTGCCGCATCGACGCCGCATCGACGCCGCATCGACGCCGCGGTGCGCCGCGTGACCGATGCCGCGCCGGCCGCAGCCGCCGCGCGGCGCGCACGACGACGATCGCATCTGCGCCCCCCTTGCCGCGTACGATGGGGTCCATCGCCTGACGTGCTGGAGAGGCAACGTTGAACACGGTCTCGGGAGCCGACATCCTGCTCGTCGGCACGCCGCTGCAAGCCGGCAGGCTCCCCGGCGGGGTGTGTCCGTCGCTGGCCAACCTCACCCTCGGCACCTCGCTGCGCGCGCGCGGCATCGCGGCCGACCTGCTCGACCCGAGCGTCGACCTCGGCGCCGAGCACCGCGACCCGAAGACCGTGCTCGCCGCCACCGTCGACGCGGTGCTCGCGGCGCGGCCGCGGCTGGTCGGCATCACGGCGCTGTCGCCCACCGAGGGCCGCTTCGGCGCGGCACTGGCACGCGCGCTCAAGCAGCGCGCGCCCGCGCTGCCCATCGTCGCCGGCGGCGTGTGGGCGATGGCGGTACCCGACCGACTGCTCGCGCGCTGCCCCGAACTCGACGGCGTCGTCGTCGGTCCCGGCGAGGAAGGCGCCGCCGTGCTCGCACGCCAGGGGCTGGCCAGACCGCAGGACGTGCCGGGCCTGGTCTGGCGGCACGACGGCGGCTTCGTGCGCAACGAGGTGCACACGCAGCCCGGGCCTTCGGCGCCGCTGGACATGACGCTGATGCGGCACCCCGAGGCCTACGACATCTTCTGCTGGCTCACGAGCCGCGGCTGCCCGTACCACTGCGCGTTCTGCACCGAACGCCTGGGCTCGCCGCGCTTCACCGCCGATCCGGTGGCCAAGGTGGTCGACGACATCGCCGCGTTCAAGCGCTTCGGGCGCCGCTGGTATCTGTGGATCTGCGACGCGCTGTTCGGCGCCAGCCGCACCCGGCTCGCACAGACCTGCGACGCGCTGCAAGGCGCCGGCCTCGAGTTCCTGGCCGAATCGCGCGTCGATGTGCTGCGCCCCGACGACGTGCCGCGCATGCGCGAGGCCGGCTGCAACATGATCTACTTCGGGCTCGAGGCCGTGAGCCGCCGATCGCTGGTGGCGCTCGACAAGATCGTGGATCGGCCCGAGCGCCACCGGCGCTACGTCGAAGGCGCCAGGGCCCTGACCGAAGCCTGCCTGCGCCACGACGTGCTGCCGGTGTTCGGCGTGCTCAACCCCGTGCCCGGCGACGGGCCCGAGGATCTGGCCGAGACCCTCGAGCTGCTCGACGGGCTGAGCACGCTGGCCGCCAGGCTGGGGCCCGCGGCGCACGGCATCGCACCGTGCTTCCACGCCTTCCCGCTGCGCTTCGACCCCGGCGCGCCGTACGAACAGCACAGCGCCGAGCTGGCCGCAGCCGGCGTGCGCTGGAGCGAGCCGCCGGATCCGTTGTTCGGTGACCGCTACCTGACGCACGCCTCGGCCCGCATCGGCCCCGACGCCGCCGAGGCCTTCCGTGCCGCGGTGCGTGCGCGCAACTCGGCTTCGCCGCTCGTGCAGCAGCGGCTGTGGCGCTCCTTCCCGCGCCCGTACGTCGAGTTCGACGCCTGATGCGTGACGCCGCGCTACAAGCCGGCGACGAGGTGCTCGTCGTCGGCGGCACCGGGCTCATCGGGCGTGCGCTGGCCAGGGCCCTGCCGGAGGTCGGACTGCAGCCGCTGCTCGTGGCCCGGCACGATCCGCCCACCGGGCTGCTGGCAGCCCCGACGCGCTGCCTGCGCCTCGAGCGCAACGAACTGCCGGCGCTGCTGCGTTCGGGCCTGTTGCCGGGCGGGCACGGGCGCGCGCTCGGCGTTGTCGACGTCCTCGCCGGCAGCGCCGGGGAGACCGCGCCGCTGCTCGACGCGCTCGCACAACGGCCGGGGCGCTTCATCGCGATCGGCAGCGCGGCCGTATTCGGCCTTGCGCGGTCCGGGCTGCGCCACGACGAAGCGTCCGCGCCGCAACCGGGCACCGAGGCGATGCGGCGCAAGGTCGATGTCGAGCAACTCGTGGCCCGGCGCCGCGCCGCAGGCGTTGCCGGCTGCGTGCTGCGCATCGCGTATCCATACGGGCCCGGTCACGGCCCGCTCGGCCCGCTGGGCCGTGCGCGCGACCTGTTCGAGCGCCTGCAGGGCGGGGGCGTGATCGACTGGGTGGCGCCGGGCGTGTTTTCACCGCTGCAACCGCTGGCCGTGGACGACCTGGCCCGGGTGATCGCGGCGCTGCTGACGCGCCGCGCGGCACTGCCGGCGCTGCTGCACGTGGCCGGTCCGCAGACGCTCGACTGGAGCGCCTATCTCGAGGTGCTGGCGCGCGGCCGCCCGCTTGGGCGGCGGCTGCGCCTGCACGACGCCGATCGGCTGTGCGCGCTGCAACCCGCAGCCCGCTGGGTCATCGACCACCTGCGCCAGGCGCCGCTGCTCGACGACGCGATGCTCCAAGCCATGGGTCTGGCCTGCCGCACGCCACTGGCCGCCGCGGTGGACGACTGGGCCGCGTGGTGCCTGTCGGGGCTGCCCTGAGCGCCCCTGGGCCCGACGGCATCGGGCCGGCCTCGCGGGCCATGCGCGACGGCGGGCCGACGCTGTACTTCTCCTGGCCTGCGAAGCCATCCATCGAGCAGGCGCGTTCCGCGCCCGGTACGGCCCGCGGCGCGCGCCGCGCGGCGCCGCGCACTCAGCGCGGGTACCAGTCGGTGTCGGCCGGCTCGCGCACCTGGTTGAGTTCGACCCACAGGTGGTCGGGGCCGACCAGGATGGCGACATCGTGCTTGTATTCGCCGGCCGCGATGCGCTCGCGGGTGAGCGGCGGCGCGATGTAGCTGGTCTCGATCGCGGCGCCGCCCGGGCGCTGCTGCCAGCGGCGGAAATAGCCGGCCGCGTTGCCGGGCGTGAACACGAAGCGCGCGCCACGTGCTTCGAGCTCGGCGATCGCCGCGCCGAGATCGTCGACGCGCAGCCCGAGGTGCTGGAGGAAATCGAGCTCCTCGTCCGGGCCGGGCGGCAGCGGCCGATCGGGCTGCTCGCGGAAGATGAAGGTGATGCCGCAGGCCAGCAGCCGCACGAAGCGCTGGCCCATCATGCGCCCGCGGAACAGCACGCGGGCGTCGAACAGGCGGCGCCAGAAATCCTCCTGCGCCTGGACGTCGCGGGTGGCCAGCGCCACCTCCATGAAGCGGTAGTTCGTCGCCACGTTTTGCCCCTGCCCGAAGCGCCGCCCCCTTCAGTAGACCACCACCCGGTCGCCCACCTTCACCTGCTCGTACAGCCACTTGGCGACCTGGTAGTCGCGCAGCTGGCTGCAGCCGTGCGAGCCGCTGTCGTAGCCCTTGTCGGCGAAGTCCTGCGAGTAGTGGATGGCCACGTTGCCCTGGTAGAAGATGGCATAGGGCATCGGCGTGCGCTCGCCGAAGATCTTGGACACGGTGTCGGCGTTCTTGAACCAGATGCGGAACTCGCCCAGCGGGCTTTCCCAGCCGGGCCGTGCGAAGCGCGCCTCGCGCGTGAAGCGCACGTTGCCGTCGACGACGAGCGACATCCGGCGCTGCTGCTTGGAGATGCACACCACGCGGCCGGTGCTGCAGCGCGGGTCGAGTTCGTGCGCCAGGGTGCTGTCCGGCGGCGCGTCGAACAGCTCGGCGTAGCGCGGGTTGCGCGTGCGGGCAATGAGCGGCGCCCAGGTGCGCTCGTCCATCACCTCGCTCGCCGGCAGCCCGATGCGCGTGCGCCAGGCCGCCACCGCCTGGCGCGTGGCCTCGTCGAAGACGCCGTCCACGCCGCCTCGGTACAGGCCGACCTGGCGCAGGCGATGCTGCAGCTCCTTCACGTAGCCGGGCTGCGTCGGGGCGGTGAACCAGGCGCCGATGTCGACGTTGTTCAGCTCGGCCTCGGTGGGCCTGTTCGAGCGCTCGAGCAGTGCCTCCCAGGTGCGCTGGTCGACGACGCCGGTCGGCCGCAGGCCCGCCTCGCGCTGGAACTTGGTCACGCCCGACAGCGTGAGCGCGCCGAAACGGTCTTCGACATCGTAGACGGCCAGGTACTTGGCGTGCCGCAGCCGCACCTGCAGCTCCCTCACCTGGGGCGACTGCATGCGATAGCGCAGCTCCTGCGCGAGCGGCGCGGGCATCCGCGACGCCCCGATGCTGGCGGCGGCCAGCGTGGCCTGGGTCTGGGCCTGGGCCGACACGCAGGCCAGGGCAAGGGCAGCGACGCCGGCTGCGAGCAAACACCGCGATCGATGCGGGAACCGGGGCTGAATCATGGGCCGGAATTATCGGCCAGACGCCTGGGCGCCAAGCCGCCTGCGGCGCCTTGCGGACGGGCCGACCGCACGGCCGGCGCCGCCGGCTGCCGGCCCGACGATCCAGCCTTCCACCGGATCGACGTCGGCCGGAACGCCGCAGCCGGGTTGCCGCTCGGCCCAGGCGGCCTGCATCAGGCACAGCACGGCGTCGATGCGGTCGCCGCCGGCATCGGCCGCGATCGCCTTGCGCTGCGCGGGCGCGAGGCGCAGCGCGAGGCCGAGCGCGCCCGCATCCTGCTCCAGTGCGCCAAGCAGGCCATGTCGGGCGACGAGGCGCGCGCGCTCGCCGCCGTTCTTGTACGAACGCCGGCCGATCAGCCGGTGCGCCAGACGTGCCGGGTAGCCCTCGACGGCCAGGCGCGCCGGATCGCCCGCCAGCAACCCCGGCAGCGTGACGCCCGCCGCCACCAGCCGCGCCAGCCCTTCGTAGTACATGAAGCCCACCGGCACGTAACGCGTCTGCAGCGGGCTCGTCGAGATCGCCTCGTGCGCGCGGTCGGTGGCACGGTGCACGAGCCGCCGCCCGGCCGGCCGGTCGCGACTCCAGGCATCGACCAGGGCACGGAACGCCATGCGCTCGGGGCAGCGCGCGTGCAGCGCGGCGATCACCGCCGCCGTGCTGGCGCCCAGAGCCTGCGCCGCAACGAACGCGCGCGGCAGGCCGAACGGGAAATCGAAGGCGCCGAACCAGGGTCCGGGCTGCGCCAGCAGCCGCTCGAACGCGGTCAGGGTGGGCAGGCCGTCGATCGCTTCCAGACGCACGGCCGCCCCCTCGCGCCGGCCGCGTGCCACGACAATGGGCTTGCGCACCGTGGGGGCGCTGCTGAAGTCGACGCCGAGCAGCAAGCAAGCCTGCGCCATGCCGGTGCATTGTGCGGTCTGCAAACGCACCCCCCGCGGGCCCGCCGCCGTGGATCGGGCTGCCGCCGCCCACCCCCGGGCGCGGCGATGCCGACGCGCTGCCGGCCAGGGTGCATGGAGGTCGGCCGGCCCCGGGGCCAGCGCCGGCATGCCACAGCGCTCGCTTTCCGACCCCCCCGAAGTGAAGGGTTGCGGGCCCGGGAGCCCTCGTGGATAACCGGGTCCGCGCCACGCGTCTGTGATCCCCCACGAGGCATGGCGCCGGCTTTCAATCAGTACAACCGCAAACGAGGGTCAATCCATGTCGCTTCGCCATACGCTCGCCGCCGCCGCGGCCATCGCCTGCTGCGTCTCGGCCGCGCCGGCAAGCGCCGACGTGCTTGCGACGCTAGAGTTCACGCAGCCCACCGGCACCGTGGGGCCGAACGATCCGGTCGAGGTCTGGCTGAAGCTGAGCCTGGACGCGAGTTCGGACGCGCTCGTCTTCGACGCGCCTAACGGCGTCCTGCCCAACAACTCGCTGCTGCCGACCGACGGCTACTACTACGACGCGAACAACAACTATCAGGTCAAGCCGTTCGCCAGCTACGACGCGTCGCGCACCTCGACGTCATCGGGCTACGGCTGCAGCGGCAACTTCTGGAACGGCTGTTCGGGCGGCCAATCGTACGAGTTCAGCTGGAACTTCGGCGCCGACGCTTTCAACGGCCTGACCAGCCTGAATCTGCAGCCCGGCGAAAGCATGACCTACCTGTTCGGCACGTTCACGCCGCGCCCAGCCGGGGCCGACGCCGGGACCTACTCATTCAGCTCGTCGCACGCAGCCTTCTGGGTCTACGGCAAGTCCGCCGACGGCGACGACTTGCAGCAGTGGGTGTCGCTGGCTCAGACCTGCCCCGGGGGCGGCGACTGCGCCTTCACGCGCGTCGTCGAGGTGCCCGAGCCCGGCACCTATGCGCTGATGGGCGCCGGCTCGCTGCTGCTGGGCTGGGTGGCACGCCGGCGCCGCATGCGCTGAGCGGCGTCTCGTCGGCCAGTCAGCCGCTCGGCCGATCCTCGAACAGCCGATCGGCCGATCCTCGAACAGCCGCTCGGCCGTTCCGCGAACGGGCGGCTCAGCGATTCGCCCGATCCGCCGGTCGGCCCGTCGGGGCCTGCCCGCGCTGCCGGCCCGCAGGCCGGCACCTGCCTTCCGCTGCGGCCTTCAATCGCCGCCGGGCGGCGCGAGCATCGGCACGGCCGAGTCGCCCCCGCCCAGCAGCCCGGTGCGCGTGTAGATGCCGAGCTTGTCGCGCGTGTCGGCGATGTCGAGCGCGCGCATCGTGAGCTGGCCGATACGGTCGGCGGGCGTGAAGGCGCCCTCGCCCTTTTCCATCGTCAGCCGCTCGGGGTGGTAGGTCAGGTTCGGGCTCTGCGTGTCGGCGATCGACCAGTCGTTGCCGCGGCGCAGATCGATCCACACCTCGCCGGTGACGGCGCGCGCCACCCAGCGCTGCGCCGTCTCGCGCAGCATCAGCGCCTGCGGGTCGAACCAGCGGCCGTGGTAGAGCAGCTTGCCCAGGCGCCGACCGTTGGCGCGGTACTGCTCGATGGTGTCCTCGTTGTGGATGCCGGTGACGAGGCGCTCGTAGGCGATGTGCAAGAGCGCCATGCCCGGCGCCTCGTAGATGCCTCGGCTCTTGGCCTCGATGATGCGGTTCTCGATCTGGTCGCACATGCCCAGGCCGTGACGCCCGCCGATGCGGTTGGCCTCGTCGAACAGCGCCACCGCGTCGGCGAAGCTGCGGCCGTTCAGCGCCACCGGCACGCCTTCTTCGAAGCGCACCGCCGCCGTCTCGGCCTTGACCTCGACCTCGGGCCGCCAGAAGGCCGCGCCCATGATCGGCTGCACGATCGACAGCCCCTTGTCGAGGAACTCGAGGTCCTTGGCCTCGTGCGTGGCGCCGAGCATGTTGCTGTCGGTGCTGTAGGCCTTCTCGACGCTCATCTTGTATTCGAAGCCGTGGGCGACGAGGTACTCGCTCATCTCCTTGCGGCCGCCGAGCTCGTCGATGAAGCGCTGGTCGAGCCAGGGCTTGTAGATGCGCAGCCGCGGGTTGGCGAGCAGCCCGTAGCGGTAGAAGCGCTCGATGTCGTTGCCCTTGTAGGTGCTGCCGTCGCCCCAGATGTCGACGCCGTCCTCGCGCATCGCCACCACCAGCGCCGTGCCGGTGACGGCGCGTCCCAGCGGCGTCGTGTTGAAGTAGGTCTGGCCGGCGGTGCTCACATGGAAGGCGCCGCTCTGGATGGCGGCGATGCCCTCGTTGACGAGCTGCGCGCGGCAGTCGACGAGGCGCGCGATCTCGGCACCGTAGGCGCGCGCCTTGCGCGGGATGTCGTCGTAGTCGCTCTCGTCGGGCTGGCCCAGGTGCGCCGTGTAGGCGCAGGGGATGGCGCCCTTGGCGCGCATCCAGTGCACGGCGGCGCTGGTGTCCAGGCCGCCCGAGAAGGCGATGCCGACGCGTTCGCCGGCGGGCAGGGATTGCAGGATGGCGTTGGACATGGTGCGGCGCCTGGTGCGCTGGCGGGCAGCGAAGCCGCCATTGTCGCAAGGCGCGGCCGCGGCGCCCGGCCGCGCCGGCCGCCGCCCGGCCCCGGGGGCGCTCAGGTCGCCAGCACGTTCTTGAACTGCCAGGGGTCGCCCTCGTCGATCTCCTCCTGGAACTGCGCCCAGCGCGTCGCGATCGGCGTCCAGTCGGTGTAGTGCGCCTCGATGCTGCCCAGGTAGGGCCGCTGCACGCGCAGGCAGAACTCGTGGTCCATCTCGTCGGTCTCGACGATGCCCGCGCGCGGGTTGGCAAGCGCCCAGGCCATGCCGGCGAGCACGGCCGAGGTCACCTGCAGGCCGGTGGCGTTCTGGTACGGCGCCAGCTCGCGCGCCTGCGCGATGCCCAGCCGCGAGCCGTACCACAGCGCGTTGCGCGCATGCCCGTACAGCAGCACGCCCAGATCGTCGGCGCCCCAGAGGATCTCGTGCTCGCCGAGGATCCTGGTGCGCGCCTGCACGCGCCCCGAGCCCAGCGTCTCGTGCAGGCTGAGCACGGCGGCGTCGCAGGGGTGGTAGGCGTAGTGGCAGGTCGGGCGGTAGGCGGGCTCCGCGCCCGCGCCGACGGTGTAGTAGTCGGCGATCGCGATCGCCTCGTGGTGCGTGACGAGAAAGCCGTACTGCGGCCCGGCGGCCGGCGTCCAGGTGTGGACCTTGGTCAGCAGACCCGGTGTGTCGAGGTAGATCGCCGCCAGGCAGCCTTCGGCGTGGCGCTCGGCGCCGGGCGGGAACCAGCGCTCGTGCGTGCCCCAGCCCAGCTCGGCGGGCTGAAAGGCCTCGGCCAGGAAGCCCTCGACCGACCAGGTGTTGACGAAGGTGCCCGGCGGCCGCGCCTCGGCCGCCGACTGCGTGTCGCGCTCGGCGATGTGCACGCCCTTGACGCCCAGGCGCTGCATCAGCGCGGCCCAATCGGCGCGGCGCACCGGCGCAGCGGCCGGCGCCTGGCCCAGATCGGCGGCCAGACGCAGCAGCGCCTCCTTCAGCAACCACGAGACCATGCCCGGATTGGCGCCGCAGCAGTTCACCGCCGTCGGCCCGCCGGGCTGCGCGCGCGCCTCGGCGCGCACCGCCTCGCGCAGCGCGTAGTTGCTGCGCGCACTCGCCGGCTGCGTGAAGTCGAAGTAGAAGCCGGACCAGGGCTCGGCCACGGTGTCGATGTAGAGCGCGCCGCGCTCGCGCGCCAGACGCATCAGCGCCAGCGACGAGGTGTCCACCGACAGGTGCACGCAGAAGCCCCCGGGCCCGAGCAGCGGCGCGAGCACCTCGCGGTAGTTCGCGCGCGTGAGCGCCGCCTGCACATGGTGGATGCCGCGCTGCGCGAGGAAGGTCGCGTGCTCGCCCGAGGGCTCGACGACGTGCAGCCGCCTCGGGTCGTAGGTGAAGTGGCGCTCGACGAGCGGCAGCAGGCCGCGGCCGATCGAGCCCAGGCCGATGATGACGATGTCGCCTTCGATGTGGCCGTGGTGGGGGTGGCTCGGTTGCATCGGTCTGCCTCGGTTGGGCGCACCCGCCGCAGCCGCGATGCCGCCCCCGGCGGGCGCGGCACCGATGCCGCGCGCCGGCGGCACGTGGACGGCACGACGATACAGGCATGTGCCGGCCGGTCCGCGCCCCGGGCGGTGTGATGACGATCCGATAAGTGGCGCGCACGACCTGCAGTGCTTCGTCGACGCAGGAGCCCGTCAACGACGACGTGCTCGCCGAACTCGCCGCCGGCCGCAGGCGCAGCCACCGGACGCGGCATCGCCGCGTTCGCTGCCTGCTGCGCGCCGTTGTGCAGCTCCGAAGCCCAGGCTCGACGGCCAGACCTTGTCCGCATGGGAGTGCCCGATCGTGCTGCGACTCGCCGACGCCCCTCATTCAAGGGGGGACTAGGGCACGCCCCATTGCAAGCTCGCGCGAACAAACAGACAAAGCGGAGCAGGAGCGAGTACGGCGCTGGCCGAAGGGCGCGGCACAGGAGGAGAACACCATGCACGGCGTGTTTCGACTGGCGGGGATATTCGCCGCGACTTGCCTGTTGTCGACGACAGCCGTCGAAGCCGCTACGCCTGGCCTGTACAAGCCGCGCGGCAGTGCAGGGCAGGCGGCATCGACGCCGGCGAAACCGACGGCGCGCACGCGAGTCGGGCCGATGGCCGCCACGATCGAAGATGGCCGCAGTTGCACGACGATCGACTTCGAGGGTGTCGGCAACCTCGCACCGATTCCGGTCATCGAAGGGATCAGCACGCCGAACTGGCTCGGAATCATCGACGAAGACGCCGGCGGTTCCGGCAATTTCGCGAACGAGCCGTCGCCATCCACGGTGGCATTCTGGCTGGGGGGCGATCCGACCACCCGCAATATCGTGTTCGAGAATCCGGCGTCGAAGGTCGAGTTCTATTACTCGTCGTGGCCAGGCGTCACCATGACCGCGCTCGACGAAAGCGGCGCGGTCCTGACCAGCTCCTTCGGTCCCTCCAACTTCGATTGCAGTGTCGGCGATCCGAATGGCGACTACAACTGCTGGTGGCCGCTCAAGGTCGAAACGACCGGCAACAAGATCAAGACCGTGCGTGTCACGGGCAACAGCAACTACACCGGGATCGACAACCTGAAGGTCTGCACGACGATCGGCATCGAATCGATCGAGGTCACGCAGGCCATCCAGCAGTACCAGACCATCAAGGACCTGAAGAGCAGTCTGCAGGCCAGCCGCGAGCCGCCGGTACCGATCGTCGCCGGCAAGATCGCCGTGGCGCGCGTCTACATGAACAAGGTCGACAACGTCACCAACGTGCGCGTGCAATTGTCCGGAACGATCAACCTGACGCTCGCCCGGGCCCTGCAGCCGCAGTGCAAGGCGGAAGACCAGCGCCGCAGGCGCAACGGCTGCCAATCGATCGACTTCTACTTCGTTCCGCCCGAAGGCAACTGGGATCTCACGGCCAAGGTCCTCGACAGCCACGACAACGTGCTCGAGACGCACGATCTGCCCTTCAAGAGCCGCAAGACCGATGCGCTGGTGCTCAAGGCCGTCTCGATCTGCGACGCCAAGGATGCAGCAGGCAACTGGCTCTGCGCTCCGGCCAACGCACTCGCCAGCAAGATCGGCCTGTTGCGCAAGATCGCGCCGACCAGCTCGGTGACGGTGCAGGTCACCAACAACGTCGTGCGGCGTGACGTCGCCGCCTTCGCCAGCGTCGACCCATGGTGGGACGCGGCCATCAAGGACGTCAACGACCTGTACGGTCTGTTCGACAGCCTGGGCGATCTGTTCGGCACGCATACGGTCTACTACGGCATGATCCGCCCGGCGCTGCCAGGCGGCACGGGCGGCATGGCGCACGACATTCCGGCGCGCGGCGCCGGCAGCCGCACGAGCGCGACCCGATTGGGAGTCGAGACGGTCGACGAGGTGGTCGCGCACGAGACCGGGCACACGCTCGGCCTGCGCCATACCAACACGGATGTTCCCGTCGCAGGAGCCGCGCCCCCCGGTTGCTACAACCTCGCGGCGGACGGCGCCACCGACTGGGCCTTCGCGAACAACCGCATCCAGAGCGCGGCACGGCTGGAAGTCGGATTCGACGTGCTCGGGAGCGGTCCGCGCGACCCTGACAACACGTTCGACATCCTGAGTTACTGCGTGCCGCGCTGGATCTCTCCGCAGCGCTACAAGACCGCGCTCGCAGCGCTCGGCGGCGGTGCGGTCAACACTCCGAGCACAGCGCCGCGTCGCGCCTCACGCGTCATGGCCAGGCCGAACAACCCGCGCAGTCCGCTCACGGCCGGCGGCGCCGCGTTGTGGACCGTGTCCGGAACGATCGTCGCCGGACAGGTGCAGTTCGACCCGTTGTTCGACGACGCCGCTGCCGGGGCGGCAGGCGACGGCAGCGGCAGTCACCGCATGGAAGCGCAGAGCGGCGCCGGCGCCGTGCTGGCCACACGCTGGTTCACACCGACGCAGGCCCGTTCCGAGACGACCGGGCCCGACATCGCGGGTCAGGCGCGGTTCTACGAACTGCTGCCGGTGGTTGCCGGTGCGGCTCGCATCGTCGTGTACGACGCAACCAATGTCCCGATCGGCCAGATCCTGCTCGGCGGGGTCAAGCCCACGGTGACCGTCACGCAGCCGTCCGCAGGCGTGCTGGCCGGTCAGCAGTCGATTGCCTGGACGGTCGTCGACCCCGACAGCGCAAGCCATACCGCGAAGGTGTATTACTCGCCGGACGGCGGCGCGACCTGGTCGCAGATCGGACGGGTCAGCAACGGCTCCTCGTTGCAGGCGGACTTCGACGCCCTGCCCGGCGGCAACGGTACGGCCCGCGTGATGGTGTCGGTCTCCGATGGCGTCAACTCGAGCTCGGGTCTTTCGGCGGCGTTCAGCGTGCCGAAGAAGGGGCCGACGGCGCAGATCACCTCCCCGGTCAATGACCAGGTGTTCCCGCCCAACGTCATGGTCCAGCTCGAGGCCAATGCCTACGACGTCGACGACGGCATGCTCGACGGCGCCAAGGTGAGTTGGCAGTCGAGCGTCGGCGGCTTCCTGGGTACGGGGGCCGTCTTGCAGACGAGCGCGCTCGGCAAGGGCACGCAACTCATCACGATGACCGCGACCGACCGCGACGGCAACAGCGCTTCGGCCTTCACCACCGTGCACGTGGCCGGCGCCCCGCCGACGCTGGACCTCACGATCACCGGCCTCGACCAGCTGCCGACCACCTGCGTGGAGGCGACGATCGACCCACGGCCCGATCCAGGCGGCGTCGGACTCAAGCGCGTCGAGTACAGCCTGAACGGCGGGCAGAGCTGGACAAGCGTCGGGCTCAATCGACTGCCGTTCAAGGTGCTGGTCCCGGGCAGCGGCTACATCCACTTCGTGGCGCGTGCCTACGACCTGGCCGAACAGGCGGCTGCCAAGGACGCGAAGTTCATCATCAATTCGGAGTGCGCCCAGGGCGGTACGCCGAGGCTGATCGGCAGTGTCTTCAGCCAAGGCTACGCGCAACCCGGCATCTACTACGTCGACCTGATGTTGAAGAACTCGGGCGCCGGTGTCGCGAAGGGGATCTCGATCGGTGCGCTGCAGCTGCGAACGCTGGCCGGCAGCGGGAGCGTCGCCTACAACACCAGCCTGTCACTGCCGCTGCCGATCGCGATCCCGGATCTGCCGATCGGACAGTCGAGCACCGTCCGGCTGCATTTCGACGTTCCGGCTGCCGTGACCCGCTTCAGCGTCACCGAGAGCGGCACGTTGCAGGACAAGTTCGGGCGGCCGATGAGCTTCTCGACCTCTCAGTCCGTCATTCCGAAGTAGCTTGATCATTGCGAATGGGGGGGCGAATTCCATGAATGGAGCAACGAGAACCGTGTCGGGACGCCTGGCGCGCGCGGGGGGATCGGGCGTCGTCGCGCTCGCAGCCGTCCTGGCCTGCGCGCCGCCGGTCTGGGCGCAAACCTGGAGCGCATCGACACAGCCTGCGAACGGCAACATCGCCGGTGCCGCCGGCACGCGCATCGGCTGGGGTTACGAGATCCGCAACGAGGACGCGGCGAACTGGCTCGTGCTCACGGCTGTCGGCGCCGATGCGTTCCAGCATGGTGTCGCCGAGGTGCTGTTCGACTTGCCGATCGTCGCGCCCTCCAGTTCCGCGGCGCGGGGGTTTTCCGGACAGGACGGTCTGTTCGCGCTGACCTGGAACAACGACGCGCCGATCGGATTCGTCAACTTCGGCAGCTTCGCGCTCAGTGCCGAGTGGTGGGACGGCGACCCCTACGCGGGAGGCCAGTGGCTGAAGCCGGCGGCCGACGTCCTGCTTGGCTACTCGGCCATCGTCGCCGTGCCCGAGTTGCCCCCGCTGGCGATGTTGCCGCTCGGCTTGGCCATGATTGCCCTGACACGTCATCGCCGGCAGTCACGCTCAGCGCTGCAACAAGCCACCGCCGATCCGGTTACCTGGGCGTGACGCGCACGAGCGAGTCGTCGGCGGAGCTGCACAGGTCCAGACGGTTGACTGCACCGCGTGCCGTGATCCGACCGCTCGCTCTGATCTTGTCCTGAGGCTGCAGGGCCAGGCCGACGGCCGCCAGCTCCGCACGCGGACAGCGTCGCTCACCCTCGCCGGGGTGATAAAGCACTTCCCATCGCTCGCCGCCGACCTGAACCACGAGTACGCACGCGCCGTCACGCACACAGTCGCGCCGGTTCTCGACGACGGTGCCCGTGATCGTGTGGCTGGATGGCGTCGGTTGCGCCGCTTGTGCGTTGCACGCGAACGCCATCAGCAGGACTGCGATCGGCACCGCGGCCATCCGCGCGACGCCCTTGACGCACCGAGGCATCGCCCCGGACCGCAGACCGCGCGTCGCTTCACGTACCCGTGTCGATCGAAGCTGCGAACTCAATGGGCAATCCTCGAGCGAGGGCAGGATACCAGTCGAGACCGGCCCCGGGAGCCGGCCCCTACCCGCGGCGCGATCGATGCGGTCGAGCGGCATTCGCGCCCGACGCCCCTTCGCGCTCGCAAGCTCCGGCGAGCCGCGGCTCCAGCGCGATTGGGGCCGAGGCCGGCTGGACGCACCGCGCGCGGCCACGCTGCTGCCGGGGTGCCCGAGCGTCGAGCGCACGCCGCTTCGCTCTGCGAACGCTGCCGCCCTCAGGCCGGCACCCACAACGCCGGCATCTGCGGCAGCGCGCGGAACAGCGCCGAGAGCTCGCCGCGGCCGATGCAGGCCCGCGCGGCCTCGATGTCGGCGGCCAGCGAGCGGTCGCTCATCATCGGCGCGCTGAAACCGCGCAGCAGCGCGTGCGCGCGCTCGAGCAGGGCCGAACTCGTGAGCGGGCGCAGGAACTCGATGCCCTGCGCCGCGGCCAGCCACTCGATGGCGAGGATGCGCGCGACGTTGGCGATCATCGGCTGCAGCCGGCGCGCGGCGAAGGTGGCCATCGAAACATGGTCCTCCTGGTTGGCGCTGGTGGGCAGACTGTCGACGCTGGCCGGATGGGCGTAGGTCTTGTTCTCGCTGGCCAGCGCGGCGGCGGTGACGTGCAGGATCATGTAGCCGCTGTTGAGACCCGCGTTCGGCGTGAGGAAGGGGGGCAGGCGCGAGATGTTGGCGTCGATCAGCATGCCGATGCGGCGCTCGGCGATCGCCCCCACTTCGGCGACGGCGTTGGCCATCGCGTCGCAGGCCAGCGCCACCGGCTCGGCGTGGAAGTTGCCGCCGGAGAGGATCTGCCCCGCAGGCGGTGTGCGGCCGACCGGCAGCGCGCGCCCGCCCGCTGCCGCACCCGCGAGCGCCGCGCCGCCGGCGGATCCATCTTCCGCGGCGAAGACGAGCGGGTTGTCGGTCACCGCATTGGCCTCGCGCAGCAGCACCAGGGCGGCGTGACGCAGCTGGTCGAGGCAGGCCCCCACCACCTGCGGCTGGCAGCGCAGGCAGTACGGGTCCTGCACGCGGTCGTCGCCTTCGACATGCGAGGCGCGGATCGCGCTGCCGGCCAGCAGCGCACGGTAGTAGCGCGCGACGTCGATCTGCCCGGGATGGCCGCGCAGCGCGTGGATGCGCGGGTCGAACGGGCTGTCGCTGCCGCGCGCGGCGTCGACCGTGAGCGCGCCGATCACCAGCGCGGCCTCGAGCACCGGCTCGAACGTGAACAGCGCGTGCAGCGCCAGCGCCGTGCTCACCTGTGTGCCGTTGATGAGCGCGAGCCCCTCCTTGGCCTGCAGCACGAGTGGCGCGAGGCCCCGCGCGGCAAGCGCCTGCGCCGCCGGGGTGCGCCGGCCCTCGTCGTCGATGAATTCGCCCTCGCCCATCAGCGCCAGCGTCAGGTGCGCCAGCGGCGCGAGGTCGCCGCTGGCGCCGACCGAGCCCTGACTCGGCACGCAGGGCACGAGGCCGGCGTCGTGCACCGCGAGCAGCGCTTCGATCACTTCGGGCCGCACCCCCGAGTGGCCGCGCGCCAGGCTGGCAGCCTTGAGCGCGAGCACGAGCCGCACCACCGGCGCGGCCAGCGGCTCGCCGACGCCGACGCTGTGGCTGCGGATGAGGTTGCACTGCAGCGCGGCCAGGTCGTCGTGGCCGATGCGCGTGCTCGCCAGCTTGCCGAAGCCGGTGTTGACGCCGTAGACCGGCGCCTCGCCGGCGGCGGCGGCCTGTACCAGGGCGGCACTGGCCCGGATGGCAGGCAGCGCCTCGGCGGCCAGCGCGAGGCGCTGGCCGCCGGCGTGGATGGCCTGCAGGACGTCGAGCGTCAGCCGGCCGGGGTGGATCAGCATGCTTGCTCCTCGCGCGGCGCGCCGTCTTCGGCCGCGTTCAGCCGCGCGCGCGCCCGATCATCGGCAGATCCAGGCCCTGCTCGCGGGCGCAGGCGATCGCGTCCTCGTAGCCGGCGTCGGCGTGGCGCATGACGCCGGTGGCCGGATCGTTCCAGAGCACGCGCTCGATGCGCCGGGCGGCCGCGTCGCTGCCGTCGCAGACGATCACCACGCCGGCATGCTGCGAGTAGCCCATGCCGACGCCGCCGCCGTGGTGCAGGCTCACCCAGGTGGCGCCGCCGGCGGTGTTGAGCAGCGCGTTGAGCAGCGGCCAGTCGCTCACCGCGTCGCTGCCGTCCTTCATGCTCTCGGTCTCGCGGTTCGGGCTGGCGACGCTGCCGCTGTCGAGGTGATCGCGGCCGATCACGATCGGCGCCTTCAGCTCGCCCGACTTCACCATCTCGTTGAACGCCAGGCCCGCGCGGTGCCGCTCGCCCAGGCCGATCCAGCAGATGCGCGCCGGCAGGCCCTGGAAGGCGATGCGCTCGCCGGCCATGTCGAGCCAGCGGTGCAGGTGCGCATCGTGCGGGAAGAGCTCCTTCAGCTTGGCGTCGGTCTTGCGGATGTCCTGCGGGTCGCCCGACAGCGCCACCCAGCGGAACGGGCCCTTGCCGCGGCAGAACAGCGGCCGCACGTAGGCCGGCACGAAGCCGGGGAAGTCGAACGCGTTGGCCACGCCTTCGTCGAGGGCCACCTGGCGGATGTTGTTGCCGTAGTCGACGGTCGGGATGCCCATCGCCTGGAACTCGAGCATCGCGCGCACATGCGTGGCGCAGCTGCGTGCCGCGGCCGCGGTCAGCGCGGCGTGCTGCGCGGCGTCGGCCTGCGCGGCCTGCCACTGCGCCACGCTCCAGCCGGCGGGCAGGTAGCCGTTGACGAGGTCGTGCGCGCTGGTCTGGTCGGTGACGAGGTCGGGCCGGGGGCCGCCGGCGCGCGCCCGGCGCACCAGCTCGGGCAGGATCTCGGCGGCATTGCCGAGCAGGCCGACCGACACCGCCCGCTTCTGGGCCGCGTAGCGCGCCATGCGCGCCAGCGCGTCGTCGAGGTCGCTCGCCTGCTCGTCGAGGTAGCGGCTGCGCAGGCGAAAGTCGATGCGGCTTTGCTGGCACTCGACGACGAGGCACGAGGCGCCGGCGAACACCGCCGCCAGCGGCTGCGCGCCGCCCATGCCGCCCAGGCCGGCAGTGAGGATCCAGCGCCCGGCCAGATCGCCGCCGTAGTGCTGGCGGCCGGCCTCGACGAAGGTCTCGTAGGTGCCCTGCACGATGCCCTGGCTGCCGATGTAGATCCACGAGCCGGCGGTCATCTGGCCGAACATCATCAGGCCCTTGCGGTCGAGCTCGTGGAAATGCTCCCAGGTCGCCCATTTCGGCACCAGGTTGCTGTTGGCGATGAGCACGCGCGGCGCGTCGACGTGGGTGCGGAACACGCCCACCGGCTTGCCGCTTTGCACGAGCAGGCTCTGGTCGGGCTCGAGCCGCTCGAGCGCCCGCAGGATGGCCTCGAAGCAGTCCCAGTTGCGCGCCGCCTTGCCGATGCCGCCGTAGACCACGAGCGCGTCGGGGTTCTCGGCCACCTCGGGGTCGAGGTTGTTCTGGAGCATGCGGTAGGCGGCCTCGATCAGCCAGTTGGCGCAGCGCAGGGCGCTGCCGCGCGGGGCGCGCACGGGGCGCGGCTGGGCGATGCGGTGCAGGGGCGACAGGTCGGTCATGGTGCGCTCCGGGCGATGAGGGGGGGGTCGGGGAGTCGGAGGGAATCGCGTGTTCGGGCCGGAACCCGCCACCGCTGCGGCGCCGCCGCGCGGGTGGCCGGATCAGGGTTGGACTCTACTTGTATAGACAAGTCTAGGCAAGTACCATCCCCTCATGGTTTCCCCCGAGTCGAGGGCGGTCGAGCCGGCCGCCGCCGCGCCCTACGCGCGCGTCAAGCGGCATCTCAAGGCGGGACTGGCCGCCGGCCGCTGGCCGCCGGGTGCGCTGATGCCGAGCGAAGCCGAGCTGGTGGCCGAGTTCGGCGTCAGCCGCATGACGGTGAACCGCGCGCTGCGCGAGCTGCAGGCCGAGGGTCTGGTGGCGCGCACCCAGGGCGTGGGCACCTTCGCCGCGCCGCTGCATCCGGTGAGCAGCACGCTCACGATCCGCGATCTGCACGAGGAAATCGAAGGCCGCGGCCACCGCCACCGGGCACAGGTCCATGTGCAGCGCGCCGAGCCGGCCGGCGCGGCGCTCGCCGCGCAGCTCGGCGTGGCTGCGGGCAGCGCGGTGTTCCACACGCTGATCGTGCACTTCGAGGACGAGCTGGCGCTGCAGTGCGAGGACCGCTACGTCAACCCGGCCTGCTCGCCGCGCTACCTGGAAAACGACTTCACCCGCATCACGCCCACGCAGGTGCTGTTCCGGACCACGGCGCTGTGGCGCGCACAGTATTCGATCCAGGCCGCCCGCCCCACCGCGCAGGAGGCGAGGCTGCTGCGCGTCGCCGCCGCCGAACCCTGCCTGATCATCGTGCGGCGTACCTTCACGCGCGACGCGGCGATCACGATCGGGCGCCTCGTGCACCCGGGCGGCCGCTATCTGCTCGAAGGGCAGTTCGCGCCCTGATCGCAGAGCTGCGACGATCGCCACCTGCCGCAGCAGCCAGGACCTGCCCATTCACGAGACCGCAACCGTCCTTCCGATCGGGGCCCGCTCCCATGACAACCGCCGCGCCGATGCGCACACCGAACCGGATCGCTCTCGCCGACTGCCTGCCCCAGCCCTGGCGCAACGGCGGCGGCACCACGCGCGAGCTGCTCGCCTGGCCGCGCAGCGGCGACTGGCGGGTGAGGGTGAGCGTGGCCGAGATCGCGCGCGCGGGCGATTTCTCGGCCTATCCCGGCGTCGCGCGTTGCTTTGCCGTGCTCGAAGGCGCGGGTGTCGAGCTCGCGCTGCCGGGCCGCCGCCTCACGCTCACGGCGCACAGCGAGCCGGTGCAGTTCGACGGCGCCGAGGCCCCGCACTGCCGCCTGCTCGACGGACCGACGCAGGACCTCAACCTCATGGTGCAGCAGGGCGCCGGTCGTGCGCACATGCGGCGCGCGCCGCCCGGCAGCCGCCTGCCCGGCGGCGCGCGCTGGCGCGGCCTGTACGCGGCCGACGCCCTGCAGCTCGAGCTCGGCAGCGCGCGCTGCGAGGCGCTGGCTGCCGGCACGCTGCTCTGGAGCGACGCGGGCGACGCCGCCGCGTGGACCGTGCGTGAGGGCGGCCGCGCCTGGTGGCTGACCCTGGAGGCCGCATGAGGACGGCGTGCCGCCGCCCGGCCCGGGGCCGGCCGCGCAGCAGACCGTGGAGCGCGCGCCGATGAGCCGCACGCTGTGGCGCGGCGCGCGCCTGGCCAGCATGGCCGACGGGACGCCCTGGGGCTGGATCGAGCGCGGTGCGCTCCTCGCAGAAGGCGATCGCATCGGCTGGATCGGCGCCGAGGCGGCGCTGCCCGCGGGGCTGCAGGTTGGCGCCGAGCATGACCTCGGGGGCGCCCTCGTCACCCCGGGCCTGATCGACGCGCACACCCATCTCGTCTACGGCGGCGACCGCGCCGCCGAATTCGAGCTGCGGCTGCAGGGCGCGAGCTACGAGGAGATCGCGCGCGCGGGCGGCGGCATCCGCGCGACCGTGGCAGCCACGCGCTCGGCCAGCGACGAAGCGCTGTTCGAGAGCGCGGCCGCGCGCGCGCGCGCGTTGATGCGCGAGGGCGTGACCACGCTCGAGGTCAAGTCCGGCTACGGCCTGAGCGAGACGCACGAGGCGCGCTGCCTGGCGGCGGCACGCCGCCTCGGGCGCGAGCTCGCGCTCACGGTGCGCACGACCTCGCTCGGCGCGCATGCACTGCCGCCCGAGTTCGAGGGCCGGCGCAGCGCCTACGTCGACGCGGTCTGCGCCTGGCTCGAGGGCCAGCAGCGCGCCGGCCTGGCGGACGCCGTCGACGCCTACTGCGACACGATCGGCTTCACGCCGGCCGAGACCGGGCGCGTGCTGGCCCGCGCCGTCGCGCTCGGCCTGCCGGTCAAGCTGCACGCCGAGCAGCTCAGCAACCAGGAAGGGGCCGCGCTGGCGGCACGCCACGGCGCGCTGTCGTGCGACCACCTCGAGCATCTGTCCGACGCCGGCGTGGCCGCGCTGCGCGCGGCCGGCACCGTGGCGGTATTGCTGCCGGGCGCCTACTACTTCCTGCGCGAGACCCGGCTGCCGCCGGTGGCCGCGCTGCGGGCCGCGGGCGTGCCGATCGCGATCGCCACCGACCACAACCCGGGCACATCGCCCACGCTGTCGCTGCTGCTGATGCTGAACATGGCCTGCACGCTGTTTCGGCTCACGCCCGAGGAGGCCTGGCGCGGCGTCACGCGGCATGCGGCGCGCGCGCTCGGCCTGGCCGACCGCGGCGCGCTCGCACCGGGGCTGCGCGCCGACTTCGCGGTGTGGGACGCCGGGCATCCGCGCGAGATCGCCTATCGCTTCGGCCACAACCCCTGCCGGCGCGTCGTCTGCGGCGGCGTCGAGCGCGCGCCGGCATGAGCGTGCCCGGCTGCTCGCAGGTGCCAACCGCGCCGCGTGCCGCGCGGTCCGGCCTTCCGGCCGTTGTGCGCCGGGCGCATCGGCGCGGGCGCTCGCGCGCCGCGCGACAGCGGATGCCCTGCCGCGCGGCGCAAGGGGCCCGTGCGACCCACCCACCGCCCCTCGGGGCGCAGGCCCTTCGGGCCCGGAGGACGTCATGAGCGAGCTCTACACCCTGCACCGCGGCCGCACGCCGCTCGTCGTCAGCGCGCCGCATTGCGGCACCTGGATTCCCGACGAGCTGGCCGCGCGCTGCACCGAACGCGCGCTCGGCGTCGAAGACACCGACTGGTTCGTCGACCGCCTGTACGGCTTCGCGGTCGAGCTGGGCGCGAGCCTGATCGTGCCGCGCGCCAGCCGCTACGTGATCGACCTCAACCGCCCGAGCGACAACCGTCCGATGTACGCCGGGCGCAACAACACCGAGCTGTGCCCGACGCGGCACTTCAGCGGCGAGCCGATCTACCGCGCCGGCGCCGAGCCCGACGCGGCCGAGGTCGCCGCGCGCGTCGTGCAGTACTGGCAGCCCTACCACGACGCCCTGGCCGCCGAAGTCGAGCGCCTGCGCGCGGCGCACGGCCATGCCGTGCTGCTCGACGCGCACAGCATCAAGGGCGAACTGCCCTGGCTGTTCGAAGGCACGCTGCCCCACCTCAATCTCGGCACCGCCGAGGGCACGAGCTGCGCGCCCACGCTGCGCGAAACGCTCGCCGCACTGTGCGCGGCCCAGGACGCGTACAGCTGGGTCGTCGACGGCCGCTTCAAGGGCGGCCACATCACGCGCCACTACGGCCGCCCGGCCGAGCGCGTGCACGCCGTGCAGCTCGAGATGGCCTGGCGCACCTACATGGACGAAGCGCCGCCCTATCGCTGGGACGAGGCGCGCGCCGCCGCCGTCACGCCGCTGCTCGGCCGGCTCGTGCAGGCGATGATCGACTGGAAGCCGGCATGAGCGGCGGTGCAGCCAAGCTGCTGTGGGCGCCGGCAGCCTGGATCGAGGGCCGCTGGCACGAATCGGTGCTGCTCGCCGCCGACGCCGCGGGCTGCTGGTCGGCGATCGAGCCGGGACGCGCCGCGCCGCCCGAGGCCAGCGTGCTGCCCGGCCCGGTGCTGCCCGGCCTCGTGAACGCGCACAGCCACGCCTTTCAGCGCGCGTTCGCCGGCCGCGCCGAACGGCGCGCCGGCGCCCATGACGACTTCTGGAGCTGGCGCGAACGCATGTACGAGGTGGCCCTGGCCATCACGCCGGAGCAGTTGCGTGCCGTCGCCGCGCGTCTCTATCGCGAGCTGCTGGCCGGCGGCTACACCCAGGTCTGCGAGTTTCACTACCTGCACCACGCCGCCGACGGCCGCCGCTGCGCCGATCCGCTGGCGCTCAGCCGCGCATTGGCCCAAGCGGCGGCCGATGCCGGAATCGGCCTGACCCTGCTGCCCGCGCTGTACGAGCGCGCCGGCTTCGCGCAAGCCGCGCTGCGCCCCGAGCAGCGGCGCTTCGCCACGACGGCGGCCGAGGTGCTCGAACTGCGCGCGGGCATCCGCGGTTGGCGCGCGCCGCGCGTGAGCGCCGGCGTCGCGATCCACTCGCTGCGCGCGGCAGTGCCGGCCTCGATGCGCGCGCTGGTCGAGGCGCTGGACGACGACGCCGCGCCGATCCACATCCACATCGCCGAGCAGACCGGCGAGGTCGACGACTGCCTGGCCGCGACCGGCGCGCGTCCGATCGAATGGCTGACGCGCAATTTCAGGCTCGACGCGCGCTGGCAGCTCGTGCACGCCACCCATGCCAGCGCCGCCGAGATCGACGCAGTGGCCGCCAGCGGCGCCGGTGTCGTGATCTGCCCCAGCACCGAAGCCAACCTGGGCGACGGCCTGCCCGACCTGCCGCGCTGGCTGGCCGCCGGCGTTCCGCTGGCGATCGGCTCGGACAGCCAGGTCTGCCGCAGCGCGGCGCCGGAACTGCGCTGGCTCGAGTATGCGCAGCGCCTCGCACTCAGGCGGCGCAACGTCGCCGCCGACCCGTTGCGCTTCGGGGGCTCGAGCGGCGCGCGCCTGTTCGAGGCCTGTCTGAGCGCAGGCGGCGCCGCTGCGGGCCTCGCGCGCTGGGGCCTGGTCGCCGGCGCGCGCGCCGACCTGCTCGTGCTCGACACGGCGGCGGCCGGACTCGACGGTGCGGCGCTGGAGGACACGCTCGACGCCTGGATCTTCGCCACCGACGCGCCGGCCGTCGCGCAGACCTGGGTGGCCGGGCAGCGCGTGCACTGAGCGACACGCGCGCCGCGTCTCATGCCTTTACCGGCTCTCAGCCCGCGAAGCGCGCCAGCACCAGCGAAGCGTTGGTGCCGCCGAAACCGAAGCTGTTGGACATCACCGCGCCGAGCGGACCGTCGCGCCGCTCGCGCAGCACCGGCAGCCCCTCGGCGGCCGGGTCGAGCGTCTCGATGTTGGCCGATGCGGCAGCAAAGCCGCGCTGCATCATCAGCAGCGAGTAGATGGCTTCCTGCACGCCGGCCGCGCCCAGCGAATGGCCCGAGAGCGACTTGGTCGAGCTGATCGCCGGCACGTTCGCGCCGAACACCTCGCGCAGGGCATTCAACTCGGCGACGTCGCCCACCGGCGTCGAGGTGCCGTGCGCGTTGATGTAGTCGATCGGCTGGCGCACGGCGGCCAGGGCCTGGCGCATGCAGCGCACCGCGCCTTCGCCCGACGGCGCCACCATGTCGTGACCGTCGGAGGTGGCGCCGTAGCCGACGATCTCGGCCAGGATCGTGGCGTCGCGCGCCCGCGCGTGCTCGAGCGCCTCGAGCACGAGCATGCCGCCGCCGCCGGCGATGACGAAGCCGTCGCGCGCCGCGTCGAAGGGGCGCGAGGCCTGCTCGGGGCGCTCGTTGTACCCGGTGGACATGGCGCCCATCGCGTCGAACAGCAGCGACAGCTCCCAGCTCTCCTCCTCGCCGCCGCCGGCGAACATCACGTCCTGCTGGCCCCAGGCGATGAGCTGCGCGGCGTGGCCGATGCAGTGCGCGCTCGTCGCGCAGGCCGAGCTGATCGAGTAGTTGACGCCCTTGATGCCGAAGTCGGTGGCCAGGCAGGCCGAGACCGTGCTGCCCATCGTGCGCGTGACCATGAACGGGCCGACCCGCTTGATGCCTTTCGCGCGCAGCGTGTCGGCGGCCCAGACCTGGTTGGCGCTCGAGGCTCCGCCCGAGCCGGCAACGAGCCCGGTGCGCTCGTGCGAGACCTGCTCGCGCGCGAGGCCCGCCTGCGCGATCGCCTGCTTCATCGCCAGCCAGGCATAGGCGGCCGCGTCGCCCATGAAGCGCAGCGTGCGCCGCTCGATGGCCGCCTCGAGCTCGATCGGCGGACGGCCGCTCACGCGGCAGCGCAGGCCGCGCTCGGCATACGCGGGGTTGAATCGGATGCCCGATTGCCCCTCGTACAGGCTGCGCGCGACCGCGTCGGCGTCGAGGCCCAGGCTGGAGACGATGCCCTGTCCGGTGACGACCACGCGTCGCATCAGAAGTCCTCGGCCGACTTGAACAGGCCGACCTTGAGGTCGGCGGCAGCGTAGATCTCGCGGCCGTCGACGAGCACATGCCCGTCGGCGATGCCGATCACGAGCTTGCGCTCGATGACGCGCTTGACGTCGAGCCGGTACGCGACCTTCGACGCGCTGGGCAGCACCTGGCCGAAGAACCTGATCTCGCCGGCGCCGAGCGCGCGTCCGCGCCCGGGGTTGCCGCGCCAGCCGAGCCAGAAACCGACCAGCTGCCACAGTGCGTCCAGGCCGAGGCAACCGGGCATCACCGGGTCGGTCTCGAAGTGGCAGCCGAAGAACCACAGATCGGGACGGATGTCGAGTTCGGCCTCGATCAGCCCTTTGCCGTGCACGCCGCCGGTGTCGTCGATGTGCACGATGCGATCGAACATCAGCATGTCGGGCAGCGGCAGACGCGCGTTGCCCGGGCCGAACAGCTCGCCTCGCCCACAGGCCAGCAGATCCGCACGTTCGTAGCGGTGGCGACCGAGCTCGCGCTGGCTCGCGGACGATGGTTGGCTCATGCGTTGAGGCTCGTGGGGCTCCCGAGGATGGCCGCCGGGCGCTGCGGCGGCCGTGCGCGGCCCTGGCCGGCTGCACAGCCTGCATTTTGCCAGCGCGCGCAGAAGCGCCGCCGCAGGCCGCTGCCGCGGCAGGCGGCGCGGGCCGAGGCCCGGACCCGAGCGCGGTGCGCTGCCCCCGGCTACGGCGCCGTCCCGGCCATCACGTCGGCAAACTCGACCGGCGCGCGCGAGACCATCGTCGGCGGCTCACCGCTGGGCGGGAATCGCCAGAGGTTGCCCTCCCAGTCGCCGAACTCGAAACGGCCGTTCGCGAGCCCGCCATGCGTCTGGTACCACTGGATGCGATCGGCGGCATAGACGTTGGCCTCGGTGTGGATGGCCAGCGCGCCCATCAGGTAGCGGCCGTCGGCGGTCGACCCTTCGTTGCCGCGCTCGGTGTTGCCTGCGGCGCAGCTGTAGACGACGATGTGGTTCACCTTGCCGGCGATTGCCGTCCAGCGCGCGACGTTCGAATGCAGAACGCCCTCGGCGCACAACTGCAGCCCCTCGCCGCCGGCATCCATGCTCACGGCGGCGCGCAGATTGCGGCCGGCGTAGCCGTGGCACAGGATGAACATGGCATCGAACCGCTCGTGCGACCCGAGCGCGGAGCGGACCTGGCCGAACAGCGACGACAGGGTCGTGTTCGCGCTGGTGTTGATGATGCTCAGGCCACCGCGCTTGGGTACGCCGCCCTGCAGCCGGCGGTCGCGCACTGCCACATATCGTGTCATGGGGTTCTCCACGTCGTGAAGCCGAAGCCCGGGCGCCGCGGCAGCGGGCCCCTGCGTCGTCACGGCCGACAGACTAGCCGCTGTCGCCGGCACGCGTCCATCCTACGGGCAAGGGAAGACGGCCCGTCCGAATCCTCCTGACGCCGTTCGCGCCCGTGTCGGAGGGCAGACCGGCGGGCCGCCAGATCGTCGAGCCACTGCGCGGCGCAACGCATGCTCGCCGCCGTGCCCGTGACCCTCGCCGCGCGGGCGCGCATCACCGGCGCCGCCACCAGCCGCGGAGCATTCGTCTGTGCCCGGCATCGCCGGTGCGCATCGCAGGGCCGATCGGCTCCGGCTTGAATATGTATGGTCAAGTATGTATCATTCGAACATACCGGATCGATCCGAATTCCCTCCCGCAACGAGTTGCCTGCAATGGACGCCACCGTAGCCGAACGCGGTCAGATCACCCTGCCCAAGGCGGTACGCGACGCGCTCGGGCTGACCAAGGGCACGAAGCTCACGGTCGAGCTCGACGGCGCCCGCATCATCCTGCGCAAGGACGTGGCCGATGCCGTGAGCAAGCTGCGCGGCCGCTTCGAGCTCGACGGCTTTGCCAGCACCGACGAGGCGATGCGCACGATCCGCGGCCACGCGCCGGGCGCCCCCTACCTGCCGCCCGAGGACGAAGGGGCGTGAGCAGCCGACCCGGCAGCGCCGCCCGGCCGCGGGAACGGCAGGTGAGGGTTGCGCACATGGGGGCAGCGCCGATGCGCAGCGGGTCCCTCTGCCGCGCGCACCCGGTGCGCCGGCGCGCCGCGCACCCGATCGCGCCACGCTGCGGCGCACCCGGACGCGCCCCATCCCTCCTTGCGCGATGATCGCCGCGGACTCCTCGGTGCTGATCGATCTCATCGCCGGCAGCGGCAGCGGCGCGCTGGCCGCGGCGGCCGCGGTGCGTCAGGCGCTGCACGTCGGCCCGGTGGTGCTGTGCGAGGTGGCGCTGGCCGAACTGTGCACCTCGCTGCGGGGCGGCTCGGAAGTGCTGCAGCACCTGGAGGAAGCGGGCATCGCCTACAGCGCGATGGCGCCCAAGTCCGCGCTGCGCGCCGGCGAGATGCAGCGCCGCTACCGCCAGCGCGGCGGCAACCGCAGCCGCACGGTCGCCGACTTCCTGATCGGTGCCCACGCCATGATGCAGTGCGACGCCCTCATCACGCGCGACGCCGCGTTCTACCGCGACTACTTCAAGGGGCTCGAGCTCATCGTGCCCAAAGCCTGATGTCAGCCTGAGATCCGATCCTCCACCGCCCCCACCGATTCCCCTGCAGGAGTGCCCATGCTTGCCGCCTACCGTCAACACGCCGCCGAACGCGCCGCGCTCGGCATCCCGCCGCTGCCGCTCACCGCCCCGCAGGTGGCCGAACTGATCGAGCTGATCAAGAACCCGCCCGCGGGCGAAGAGGCCTTCCTGCTCGAACTGCTGACGCAGCGCGTGCCCCCGGGCGTGGACGACGCGGCCAAGGTGAAGGCGAGCTTCCTCGCCGCGGTGGCGCATGGCGCGCTGAAGGTCGGCCTCATCGGCAAGGCCCGCGCCACCGAGCTGCTGGGCACCATGGTCGGCGGCTACAACGTGCACCCGCTGATCGAGCTGCTCGACGACGCCGAGGTCGCGCCGCAGGCCGCTGCGGCGCTCGAGCACACGCTGCTGATGTTCGACTACTTCAACGACGTCGCCGCCAAGGCCCGCGCCGGCAACGCCAAGGCCAGGGAAGTCGTGCAGAGCTGGGCCGACGCCGAGTGGTTCACCTCGCGCCCCGAGGTGCCGCAGGCCATCACCGTCACCGTCTTCAAGGTTCCCGGCGAGACCAATACCGACGACCTCAGCCCCGCGCCCGACGCCTGGAGCCGCCCGGACATCCCGCTGCACTGCCTGGCGATGCTCAAGAACAGCCGCCCGGACGCCGCCTTCAAGCCCGAGGAGGAGAGCAAGCGCGGGCCGATCCAGTTCATCGAGGACCTGAAGAAGAAGGACCACCTCGTGGCCTACGTCGGCGACGTCGTCGGCACCGGCTCGAGCCGCAAGAGCGCGACCAACAGCGTCATCTGGGCCACCGGGCAGGACATCCCCTTCGTGCCCAACAAGCGCTTCGGCGGCGTGACGCTCGGCGGCAAGATCGCGCCGATCTTCTTCAACACGCAGGAGGACTCGGG
>JADYZZ010000082.1 GCA_020852865.1 Rubrivivax sp. | reverse complement strand
TGGTCGACACGCTGCTGGCGATCGGGCTGCCGTACTTCGCCTCGGCGTTCGCGATCTTCCTGCTGCGCCAGACCTTCATGGGCATCCCCAAGGAGCTCGACGAGGCCGCGCGCATGGAAGGCGCCGGCGCGCTGCAGACGCTGTGGCGCGTCTACGTGCCGCTGGCCCGCCCGGTGTACACCGCGTTCGCGCTGGTCTCGGTGAGCTACCACTGGAACAACTTCCTGTGGCCGCTGATCGTCACCAACAGCCAGAACGCGCGCCCGCTCACCGTCGGGCTGCAGGTGTTCTCGTCGGTCGACCAGGGCGTGGACTGGTCGGTGATCACGGCGGCCACGCTCATGACCGCGGCGCCGCTGCTGCTGGCCTTCCTGCTGTTCCAGCGCCAGTTCGTGCAGAGCTTCATGCGCGCCGGGATCAAATGAAGCTCGTCACCTGGAACACCCAGTGGTGCTGCGGCCTCGACGGCGTGGCAAGCCCGCGGCGCATCGTCGAGCAGGCGCGCGCGCTGGCCGATTTCGACCTGCTGTGCCTGCAGGAGATCGCCCAGGGCTACGCGCGGCTGCAGGGCGCGCCCGGAGATCAGCCCGCGCAGATCGCCGCGCTGCTGCCGGGCTACCGCTGCTTCTTCGGCGCCGCCGTCGACGAGTTCACCGCCGACGGCCGGCGCCAGCGCTTCGGCAACCTGATCGCCACCCGCCTGCCGGTGGCCTGGGTGCAGCACCACGCGCTGCCCTGGCCGGCCGACGCCGGTGTGCGCTCGATGCCGCGCATGGCGAGCGTGGTCACCGTGCAGGAGCCGCTGCTCGGCGCGCTGCGCGTGACGACCACGCATCTCGAGTACTACTCGGCGCGCCAGCGGCTGGCGCAGGCACGGGCGCTGCGCGCGCTGCACGAAGCGCAGACCGAGCTGGCGCTGGCGCCGCCCGAGGCGTCCGACGACGGCTCGCCGTTCCAGACCAAACGGCATACGCCGCACGCGCTGCTGTGCGGCGACTTCAATGCCGGCGCCGACGATGCGGCCGTTGCCGCGATCTGCGGCGCGGCGACGCCGCACGGCCTGCACGACGCCTGGCCGCTGGTGCACGGGCGCGCACCGCACGCGCCGACCTTCCGCCTGTTCGACCGCACCTACGGCCCCGAGCCGGTGGCCTGCGACTTCGTCTTCGTCAGCGACGGCGTCGCCGCGCATGTGCGCCGCATCGAGGTCGATCTGCACACGCAGGCGTCGGATCACCAGCCGGTGCTGATCGAACTGGGCTGAGAGCCTGTGAAGATATGAGCCGCGGGCGCGATTCTTCTCTTCACAGGCTCTGAGGCCGCGGCGGCGCCGCGCCGCGCGCCGCCCCACAATCGCACGACGCGGCCGGCGCGCCGCGTCATCCGTCGCCGCGCACGAGGAGTCCAGCCATGGCCGAGCCGTTCGACAACCCGATGGGACTCGCGGGCTTCGAGTTCGTCGAGTTCGCTTCGCCCACCGCGGGCCTGCTCGAGCCGCTGTTCGAGAAGATGGGCTTCGCGCAGGTGGCGCGCCACCGCAGCAAGGACGTGCTGCTGTACCGCCAGGGCGACATCAACTTCGTCGTCAACCGCGAGCCGCGCAGCCTGGCGGGCTACTTCGCCGCCGAACACGGGCCGAGCGCCTGCGCGATGGCCTTTCGCGTGCGCGACGCGCACCGCGCCTACGCGCGCGCGCTCGAGCTGGGTGCGCAGCCGATCGACGTGCCCACCGGGCCGATGGAGCTGCGCCTGCCGGCGATCAAGGGCATCGGCGGCGCGCCGCTGTACCTGATCGACCGCTTCGAGGACGGGCGCAGCATCTACGACATCGACTTCGAGTGGCTGCCCGCGTTCGCCGACCCGGCCGCGCGCCATCCGCGCGGCCACGGCCTGCGCCTCGTCGACCACCTCACGCACAACGTCTACCGCGGCCGCATGGCGTACTGGGGCGGCTACTACGAGCGCATCTTCGGCTTTCGCGAGCTGCGCTATTTCGACGTCAAGGGCGAGTACACCGGGCTCACCAGCCGCGCGATGACGGCGCCCGACGGCCTGATCCGCATCCCGCTCAACGAGGAGGCCGGCCGCGGCGGCGGCGGGCAGATCGAGGAGTTCCTGATGCAGTTCGGAGGCGAGGGCATCCAGCACATCGCGCTGCTCGCCGACGACCTGCCGACCAGCGTCGACGCGCTGCAGATGGCCGGCGTGCCGCTCATGACGGCGCCCAACGACATCTACTACGAGATGCTCGCCGAGCGCCTGCCCGGCCACGGCGAGCCGGTGGCCGAGCTGCGCGCGCGCGGCATCTTGCTCGACGGCAGCACCGCCGGCGGCGAGCGGCGCCTGCTGCTGCAGATCTTCAGCGAGCCGCTGCTCGGGCCGGTGTTCTTCGAGTTCATCCAGCGCAAGAACGACGAGGGCTTCGGCGAAGGCAACTTCAAGGCGCTGTTCGAGAGCCTCGAGCGCGACCAGATCCGGCGCGGGGCGATCCGGCCCTGAGGCGCGGCGGCGCGGCAGCGGGCAGCCTGCGGTAAAGGCGGCGGGCCCCTGCGATCAACGCCATCACGCAGGCGAGCGCGATCGTGCCGCTGCGGCTGCCTATCGTCGCAGCATGGCCTGTCCGTCGAAGGGCGTGCGCATGTCCTGCAGGATCGTGCGCATGTCGTCGAGCGTCGCCGGCCGTGGGTTCATCCGTACCTGGCCGCTCTTCATTGCCGCCCGTGCCAGCTCTTCGCGCGCTTCTTCGGACGGCACGAACTCGTCCAACCCGATGTTCAGCCCGACCTCGGCGCGAAGCCGCGCCAGTGCCTGCGCGGCGGTCGTCCCGCCGAATGCCGCGGCAACCGCTTGTGCCTTGTCGCCCATCGCGGGTTCGTTGAAGGCGGTGACCGCCGGCAGCGCCAGCGCGTTCGCGAGCCCGTGCGGCACGTGGTGCAGCGCACCCAGCGGCGCTGCGATCGCGTGGGCCAGGCCGAGGTTGGCACTGTTGAAGGCAATCGCCGCCTGGCACGACGCGACAAGACACGCCGTGCGTGCCCGTGCGTCGTTCGGCTCTCGGTACGCCACCGGCAGCCAGCGCCCGAGCAGGTGCATCGCGGATTCGGCAAAGGGGTCGGTCATCATCGACGCGGCTTTCGACACGTAAGCTTCCACCGCATGCGTGACCGCGTCGTAACCCGAGCCTGCCGTGACTTGCGGCGGCGCTGAAGTCGACAGACTGGCATCGAGCAGCGCGATCTGCGGCGTCATCTCCTGCGAGCGGAAGATCAGCTTCACGTTCGAACCGGCGAGGCCGGCGATGGCCGACTCCGATACCTCGCTGCCGGTGCCCGCAGTCGTCGGCACTGCGACGAGCAGGCTGGCATGAGGATTCAGGCGCTTGCCCAAACCGGCCATGTCCTGCACGGGCCCGGGGTTCGCCAGCATGAGCCTCGAGATCTTCGCCGTGTCCATCGTCGAGCCGCCGCCGACAGCGACGATGAGGTCGGGTGTCTCCCCGGACATGGCGGCATGGCACGCCTCGATCGACCCCGTGTCGGGCTCCTGCAGCGGTACGTAATGGAACACCGCCTCCGCCCTCGTTGCCGAGCGCAGCAACTCGGCTACACGTGCCGCGATGGTGCCGCCCTGGAAGAAGGCGTCCATGACGACGACAGGCCGTCGCGCCTTGGCTTGCGCGGCAAGTTCGGCGAGTTGCGTCAAACCCTCCCAAGCACAAATGACGCGCCGGTTGGAATGCACGAAGATGAAAGAATCTGGTGCCTTGCTCATGAGGAACTCCGGGGCGTCTGCGGCCGAGATCAGCCGATGTCCATGACGACCGTCTTGTGCTGCAGATAGGCGTCGAGCCCCTCGACTCCCAACTCACGGCCGTAACCGCTTTGTTTGCGGCCGCCGAAGGGCGTCTCGACACCGATCACGGCAGGCGTATTGACAGAAACCGTTCCGGCCTCGAGGCGCACGCTCAGCTGGTGGGCGCGCGACAGCGAGCGGGTCCACACGGTTGCGGCTAGGCCGTAGTCGGAGTCGTTGGCCACCGCGACGGCTTCTTCGACGTCCTTGACGCGGATCACCGTGAGTACCGGTCCGAAGATCTCCTCGCGCGCGATGGTCATGCGGTTGCGCGCATGGTCGAAGACGGTTGCCTGCACGAACGGGCCATCCACGTCATGCGGACGGTCACCCCCGCACACCAGCGCGGCACCCTCGGCGACGCCGGCATCGCAATAACCGAGGATGCGCTGCTGGGCGTTGCGGCTGATCACCGGTCCGAGCGTGGTGGCGGCGTCCATCGGGTCGCCGCAACGCAATGCGCGCGCCTGGTCGACCAGCTTCTCGACCAGGGCGTCGGCTACCGACTCCATCACGATGCAGCGTGTGCGCGCGGCGCATTTCTGCCCGGCATGTCCGAATGCGCCAGCCGCCGTGCCGGCGGCAGCCCGCGGGATATCGGCGTCGTCGCAGACGATGACCGGCGACTTGCCGCCGAGTTCGAGCGTCACGCTCTTGACCGTTGCGGCCGCGGCCTGTGCGACGCGCACGCCGTTCGCGGTCGAGCCGGTGAACGACACCTTGGCGACACGCGGATGGCTCGCCAGATGCATCCCGACTGTGGGACCGGCGCCAGGGACGATGTTCAGGACCCCGGCGGGCAGCACCGTTCTTCCGGCCAAGGCGGCGAACGCGAGTGCCGACAGCGGTGTTTCGCTGGCCGGCTTGACGACGACGGTGTTCCCGGCTGCGAGTGCGGGGCCGAGCTTCCAGAGCATCAGCAGGAGCGGGAAGTTCCAGGGAAGGATCAGGGCACAGACGCCGAGCGATTCCCGACGAACGAAGCGGTGCAGCGTTTCGGCGCCTGCAACCAGACGGCCGTCGAGGCGCTCCGCGCACCCGGCATACCAGTTGAGCGTGGCGACTCCCGCGGCGATATCGATGCGTGCGTCGGCCACCGTCTTTCCGGCATGATGCGATTCGAGCGCGACGAATTGCGTCGAGTGGTCCTGCAGCAGCCGGGCCAGCGCGCGCAAGGCCTGCGCGCGTTGCGCCGGCGCGGCGGCTGACCAAGAGGGCCAGGCTGCGGCCGCCGCAGCGACCGCCTCGTCCGCGTCATCGGTCGAGCTGCTGGCGCATTCGGTAATCAGCCGGCCATCGGCCTTGCCCGATACCGCGAAGCGCTCCGCTGCCGGCGCAAAGCGCCCGCCGATGTACAGCTGCCCGGCCGGGATCTCGGCCAGCAGCGCCGCATAGTCGTCGGGATGAACGGAAGCTGACATCACCTCTCCTGTCGAAAATGAGAGCCGGGTGCCGCGCTCAGGCACCGAGAAAGGCGGCACTCAGGTGGCTCGCGCGCAGCAGGGCGTCGGACGCGTCGTGGTGCAGCACGCGCCCGAGCTTGAGTACATAGGCGCGGCGGGTGACCATCAGGGCCTTGTGCACATTCTGCTCGGCGAGCAGCACCGCGGTACCGGCCGCGGAGATGGCGGCCACGCGGTCCAGCACCTCGTTCATCAACAATGGCGACAGACCGAGCGACGGCTCGTCGAGCAACAGTAGGCGCGGGCGCGTCATCAGGGCCCGGCCGATGGCGAGCATCTGCTGCTGGCCGCCCGACAGCGACCAGCCCATGGCATGGGACTTGGCCTGCAGCGCGGGAAAGAACTCATAGACCTCCTGAGCCCGGGCCCGCCCGTTGTCGCGATCGGGGCTGGCCACGAGCAGGTTCTCATGGACCGTCAGGCCCGCAAAGATGCGGCGCCCTTCCGGCGCATAGCCGATACCGATACGCGCGCGCGCCGACACCGGTCGCTGCGTCAGGTCGTTGCCCGCGAAGCGCACGACGCCTGAGGCGCCTGCGAGCATACCCATCACACACTTCATCAACGTCGACTTGCCCGCTCCGTTGGCGCCGACCAGGGCGACTGCCTCGCCCGGTGCCACGCTCAGCTCGACGCTGTGCAGCGCCGTGATCTGGCCATATCGAGCGGTCAGGCCGCCGACCTCCAGCAGCGCTGCGTTCATGGGTGCCTCCTCTCGCGGCGCGCGCGCGCGACTGCGGCGCGCGCGCGCCGCGGCGGCCGGGCCGCGTCTCGAGTCATGCGAGCCGAGCCTCGTGTGCGGGCGGGGGTTCTCCCAGATAGGCCTCGATGACCAGCGGGTCCTTGCGGATCTGCTCAGGGGTTCCCTGTGCAATGACGCTGCCGTGGTCCAGGCAGACGATGCGGTGGACCAGCGGCATCAGGAAAGGCATGTTGTGCTCCACGACCAGGATCGACAGACCCGATTCCGCAAACACGCGCAGGCGTTGCGCGAGATCGATCTGCTCGGCCTCGTTCAGTCCGGCAGCCGGTTCGTCGAGCAGCAGCAGCCGCGGCTGCAGGGCCAGCGCGCGGGCGATCTCGACCTTGCGCTTGATCCCATAGGCGAGCCCGCCCGCGGACAGCCGCGCGACCGACTCGATGCCCAACCCCTGCAGCAAGTGCAGCGCGTGGCCGCGCGCGCGTCGCCATGCAGGATCGCTCCACCCGTCACCCAGGGCTCGGCGGACTCCGCCCTTCTCGGACCGGTAGAAACCGATCGCGACATTGTCCAGCGCGCTCATGTCGTCGACCAGATTGATGTTCTGGAAGGTGCGGGCAACGCCGCGCCGCGCAACCTCGAAGCTCGGCAAGCCATGGATCGGCACGCCGTCCAGCTCCACGGTCCCGGCGTCCGGTGCATAGATTCCGGTAACGACATTGAGCAGCGTCGTCTTGCCCGACCCATTGGGGCCGATGAGCCCGAGGATCTCGCCGTGCGCGACGGCGAAACCGACTTGCTCGAGCGCGTTCAGGCCCCCGAACTGCTTGTGCAGGCCGCTCACGCGCAACAGCGGCGCGGCGGCCGGCGCGCGCGTCTGCGCGACGATCGACATCGTCAACGGTTGCGGCAGATCGGGCGCGGGTTCGGGCCAAAGCCGGGCGCGCCACTGCTGCAGCAGGCCGATCAGGCCGTATGGCGCAGCGATGATCGCGGCCAGCAGCGCCAGACCGTAGGCGACGAGATAGTACTTCTCCATCGCGCGAAACCACTCGGGCAGATGGACGATCAGGATGGCGCCCAGGATGGCACCAGCGGCATGAGTCCGCCCGCCGACGACGGTGATCGTCAGGCATGCCACCATGATGGGGAATTCCAGCGCTTCGATCGACACGACGCGAATCGTGTGCGCATACAGAGCGCCTGCGATCCCCGCGAAGGCGGCCGACAACAGGAACATCACGTAGCGCAGCCGGGCGGTGTCGATGCCCAGGGACTGCGCGGCCACCGGGCTGTCACGCGAGACGTGCAGGGCGGCGCCGTACAGGCCGCGCGTGATGCGCGACGAAAGCACAACCCCGAGGGCGACGACGATCCAGACCGCCGCCAAGATCGGTCGCCCCTTGGGGATCTCTTGTCCCAGCAGGCGCAAGCCCGGAATCCCCGACAGCCCGTTGGCGCCGCCGGTCAGATCCTGCCAGCCGATCGCGATCAGCAGCATCACCTGGGCGATACCCAGCGTGGCGAGCGCAAAGTAGTGCGACTCCAGGCGCAGCACCGGTGCCGCCACCACTGCGGCCAATAGAACGGGCAGCAGCGCCGACAGCACCAGTGTGGTCTCCCCGCCGAGCCCATAGCGAGCGGCGAGGATTGCGGTGGTATAGGCGCCGACGCCGAAGAAGCAACCCTGCGTCAGGGACAGCGCCCCCGCCTGCCCGAAGATGAACTGGTAGCCCAACGCAAGCAGCGCGTAGATGCCGACGATGGTCAGCAGCCGCAGCGAATACGCCGACGACATCGCTCCCATCCATACGACCAGCAGGGCGATGCCCAGGATCAGGAACGGGCGGATGCCGCGGCCGGCCCATTGCAGCCCGGCACTCATACCCGGCGCTGGACCGCCTCGCCGAACAGGCCCTGCGGGCGGAGGAACATGATCGCCAGCAGGCAAAGGTACAACAGGATCGTCGACGTGGTCTGCGTGAACATCCACGGGCTGAGCGCATCGATGCCGCGTACGAGCACCGGCAGCGATGGAAGCAGCACCTCGAACATCGCGATGATCAGCGCGCCGCACACCGCACCGGTGAGACTGCCCCAACCGCCGATCGTGACCGCGATGTAGGCTTTGATGATGTAGTTTGTGCCGTCCGTAGGCGAGACAAAGAAGGTGTTTGCGAGCATCAGGCCGGCGGCGCCGGCCAAGCCCGAGCCGAGCGCGAAGGTCAGCGCGATCATCCGGTTCACACGGATGCCGACGGCTTCGGCCATCTGCCGGTCCTGCGCCGTCGCCCGCAGCTTGCGGCCCAGGGACGTCCGATTGAGCAGCATATGCTGCGCGACGATCAGCACCGTGGCCGCCGCGATGATGGCCAACGCCTGCTGGCCGACCACCACCGGCCCCATCACCAGCGAACCGTCCGCGAACAAGGCTGGACCCTTGCGCGGCTCAGCGCCGTTGATGGCATTCGACGAGTTCTGCAGGACGATGCCGAGCGCGATCGTCGAAATGAACACCGAAACCGGCGGACGGTCGCGCAACGGGAAATAGGCGAGCCACGAAAGCAGGAAGCCGAAGACTGCCATCGCCAACACGACCAAGGGCAACAACAGGATGCCCGGTACCGCCAGCAAGGAGGACAGCGCTATGCCGACATAGCCGCCGGCCATCACCATGTCGCCGTGCGCGAAGTTGACCGAGGCCGTGGCGTTGAGGATGAGCACGAAGCCCAGTGCCAGCAATGCATACGATGCCCCGAGTGCCAGGGCATTGACCAGGATCTGCAGCAGCATGTCCGGGCCGCGCGATCAGTCGTATCGCTTGACGATCTTCGGGACGCGGCTGCTGCCGTCGTAACAGACGATGATCGACGAGTGGGCCATGTTGCCCTTGCCGTCCGACTTGTAGCTCATCGCGATTCCCTTGAACGTATCCTGGGAGAGGGCCTTGCGCACGTCCTCGGCAGTCCTGGCGCCGCGGCCCAGCGCGTCAACCACCATGGACGTTGCGTCGTATTGCGCCACGGCATAACCGTCAGGCTCGGTCTTGTACTCGGCGCGGTAGCGGGCGAGGAACTTGTCCATCTCGGGGCTGCCGCCGGAGACCGGCGAGGCGTTGGCTTCTGCGCACACCCCGCGCAGTTCCGCAGGTTCGACCAGCGCCACCGTTGCCGGCTGGCTGAGTGCGGAGCCTGAAACGATTTGCGCCTCGAGGCGCACCGCCGCGGCCTGCTTCGCGAACAACGCAGACGGCCCGCTGTGCAAATGCAGCATCACGATCTCGGGGTTGGCCGCACGGACCTTTCCGATGACGGGGGACATGTCTTTCACCGTCACGTCCAGCCCTTCTTCCATCAGCGGCGTCACCCCGGCCTTGCGCAATTGGTCGAGGATGTGCCGGTGACCGCTCTGTCCGTAAGCCGTTGTCTGATAGACGACCGCGACGCGACGCTTCTTGAGTTCCTCGAGGACATAGCGCACTTGTGCCCGCTTGGCCACCGCGTCGCCGGGGAAGAACCGGAAGACATACGGGTTGTTCTTCTCGGTGATGTCGGCCGTTCCCGAGATCGTCACCAGCGGCACCTTGCTCTCGAGGGCAACCGGCATCATGGCCAACATCTGCGGGCCCAGCATGGAAGCGACCACCGCCGTGACCCTGCCGCGCGACAGTGACCGCTCCAGGGCCATCGTCGCCCCTTCGGGAGAGGCGCCCGTGTCGGTCACTTCGGCGCCGATCTTGAGCGATGGCGGGGCATCCTTGATTGCGAGCAGCGCGCCGTTGCGCTGGCTCGTGCCCTCGAGTGCGAGGAAACCGGTGATCGGCACCAGCACCGGGATGTCCGCCTGCACCGTTTGCGCCTGCACCGGTAAGACGAAGATGGCGGCGCAGGCGAGTTGTGATGCGCAGCGACGGACGTCGGATATGTTGCGGATCATGCGATCTTCCCTTGCGACAGAACCGAGCCAACTGCGGCGCCAACGCTCCCGCAGGGGGGCGTCGGTGAACCGCACGACGGATGCGAGGTCCGCATCCTAACCGCGTACCAGAGGCCGGTCCATCGGACGACGCCGTGCGGCCTCGATTCCGGCTCATTGCCGTGCGGCGACCATGCCTGCAGCGAACCCGGAGGATGCGCGCGGTCGTGGCCGGCGGTGACATGCGGTACGTGGCGCATTCGGGTTCGCTTGACGATCCCGATGCAACGCCGGTCGTCGGAGGACTGCTTGGCCGGGGCAGCCCGCGGCCGGGGCGCGAACTCCAGGATCGACAGGCCGACGAACCGGCATTGCGTCGGGCGGAGCCACGCCAACGTGCCGAACGCCGTGCGTTGCGCGACAGCGACGCGAAGGGCCTTGTCCGCTGCGTCCGCTCGGCAAGAGGTCTCGCCACCGTGCGCGACTGCGCTTGCGATCAACGGCAGCATCCGTGCAGGTAGAACAAGGAATGCGACGTCGAAGGAGGAACGAATTGCCACCTGGCGTCGTTCTCGCCGCTGCACTCCGCACGGCGCGAATAGGCCGACTGCTGTCGTGCCGTCGTCTCGGTGCGAGAATTCGCCGATGCTCGTGCTCGAACGCGGGGTGGCGCTTTCGGTCACTCGCGAGTGGAATTCATTTTCGACGATGGAGGTTCAGAATGGGCGAATCGATCCCGCTCGAGCGGCAGGTCATCCTGGCCCCGGGCGGTTATTTCGGGGCGACAGTGGCGACAGGTCAGCGGGTCAGGATCGTCGACCTCGAAGGGCAACAGGTCTCCGATTTCATGTCGTTCGCCCGGGAAGACCCGCGGGAGCAGCTTTCGATGTACAGCAGCCGGGCGGTCAACAGCAACTGGAGGCTCACTGCACCTCATCAGCTCTACAGCAACTTGGTTCGACCGATGTGGCAGATTGAAGTCGATACCGTTGGCGAGAACTACTGCGGCGGCGGCTATTGCAATGCACGGATGAACGCTTTGCGTTACGGAGCGCCGGATGCACCTAATTGCGAAACCAATCTCGAGAAAGCGCTGGCACCCTACGGACTGAATCGCTGGAGCTTCGGTCCCGACACATGCTTCAATATCTTCATGACCTATGCGTACGAGATGAACGGTGTTCTGGAGATTCGCGAACCCAAGAGCGGCGCCGGCGATGAAATCATCTTGCGAGCCCTTATGCCGCAGATCGTGGCCATTTCGAACTGCCCGCAAGTTCGCAATCCCGTGAACGCTGGGCGCCTGAAGCCCTTGCGGGTGGAGATACTGAATTAGTGCGAGACGGAGTGAAGAACGGGCCGATGTCCGTCGTGAGCCCGCTCGTGGCGGCCCGGCACACATTGCGCTCGGCCGTTCAAGTCGGTCTGGGGCATTGCTGTTCCGGTGCGCCGCTGGCGTCGTTGCCGGACACAAGAGCTCGTTGCCGGCCGGCGCGATCAAGCCGCACTTCACGCTGGCGCAGGCCCGGATGCCTGCCGGCGCGAAGCGGGCGCGCCGAGTTGCGGGCGCCATGCGCACGCCATGATCGACCCGGGGCGCTTGCCGATCGGAAGCCTCCTGGCAACGTCGACTTCAGCGCGGAGTGCGGTCCAATGCGCCTGCGTGTTGGATGCGGCCAGCCGCATGGCTGCGGTTCGGCGCGCCGCGCATGCTCAGCGCGCCTCCGGCGCTTGCGGCGACGCCGCGCTGCGCAGCACGAGCGCAACCAGCGCCGCGGTGTCGGCCAGCGGCAGCACCGGCGGGCGCGCCGCGGCGGTGGGCAGGGCGGCTGCGTCGTCGGTGGCGATCGCCACGACGTCGCGATGCTGCGGCCACAGCGGCGGCCGCCCCGGCTCGGCGCGCCAGACCTCGAGCTTGGGGAAGACGTCGCGCTTGAAGCCTTCGACGAGCACGAGATCGCACGGTCCCAGCCGGCGCAGCAACTCGGCCAGCGGCGGCTCGGCCGCGCCGCGCGATTCGTGCATCAGCGCCCAGCGCTCGCTCCCCAGCAGCAACACCTCGCGGCAGCCGGCCTCGCGCAGGCGGAAGCTGTCCTTGCCGGGACGGTCGATCTCGATCGCCTTGTGGCTGTGCTTGACGAGCGAGACGACGAGGCCGCGCGCGGCCAGCGCCGGGATCAGGCGCTCGAGCAGCGTCGTCTTGCCCATGCCGGAATGGCCGCTGATGCCGAAGAGTCGCATGGCTGTCGCAGGACTTGCGGCGGGCGCCGAAGGGTGCCGCGGGCCGGATTCCCGGGCCTGGATTCTCACGGCACCCGGACTCCGTGCCGTGCCCGCGACGCTCAGCCGCGCGCGGCCGGCGCCGCGGGCGCGAAGAAGCGCCGCCGGATCGCCAGCGCCGCGTGCACCAGGCCGATCATCACCGGCACTTCCACCAGCGGCCCCACGACGGCGGCGAACGCCACGCCCGAGTCGATGCCGTAGACCGCGATCGCCACCGCGATTGCGAGCTCGAAGTTGTTGCTCGCCGCGGTGAACGACAGCGTCGCGCTCTTCTCGTAGTCGGCGCCCAGGCGCCGGCTCATGAAGAACGAGAACAGGAACATGAGCACGAAGTACAGCAGCAGCGGCAGCGCGATGCGCACGATGTCGAACGGCTGCGCGACGATGCGTTGCCCCTGCAGCGCGAACATCACGACGATGGTGAAGAGCAGCGCCACCAGCGTGACCGGGCCGATGCGCGGCACGAAGCGCTCGTGGTACCAGGCCTTGCTCACGAAGCGCAGCATCACCACGCGCGTGAGCACGCCGGCGAGGCAGGGGATGCCGAGGTAGACGAACACGCTCCCGGCAATCTGCGCGATCGACACGTCCACCACCGCGCCGTGCAGGCCCAGCAGCGGCGGCAGCACGGTGACGAACAGCCAGGCATAGGCGCCGAAGAACAGCACCTGGAAGATCGAGTTGAAGGCCACCAGGCCGGCGGCGTACTCGGTGGAGCCGCGGGCGATCTCGTTCCAGACGATCACCATCGCGATGCAGCGCGCCAGGCCGATGAGGATGAGGCCCACCATGTACTCGGGCCGCTCGGGCAGGAGCGTCACGGCCAGCACGAACATCAGCACCGGGCCGAGCAGCCAGTTCTGCACCAGCGACAGCAGCAGCACCTTGCGGTCGCGCAAGACGTCGGGCAGCTCCTCGTAGCGCACCTTGGCGAAGGGCGGGTACATCATCAGGATCAGGCCGGCGGCGATGGGCAGGTTGGTGGTGCCCACCGAGAACGCGTCGAGCGTGCGGCGCAGGCCGGGCACGAGGCTGCCGAGCGCGATGCCCAGCGCCATCGCGCCGAAGATCCACAGCGTGAGGTAGCGGTCGAGGAACGAGAGTCGGCGCGCGACGGCTTCGGCCATGTCCGGCTCCCGGCTCAGCTCTGCGCGATGCGCTGCAGCGCCGTGGCGAGCGCGGCGCGGTCCATGCTCTCCAGCGGCAGCGCCAGCAGCTGCAGCATGCGGTAGCCGAGCGCCTGGCGCGTGAGCTCGAAGGCGCGGCGCCGGCCCTCCTCGCCGCCCTCGGCGTCGGACGGATCGGGGTAGCCCCAGTGCACCCTGAGCGGCGACTCGCCGGCACGGCCACGGAAGACGGGGCAGGCCTCGGCGGCAGCGCGGTCGCAGACGGTGATGACGAGGGCCAGCGGCGGCGCGTCGGCGCGCGTGAACTCGTCCCAGCTCTTGCTTCGCGCCCCGGCCGTGGCGATGCCGGCGCCTTGCAGCACCTCGAGCGCCAGCGGGTTGACGCAGCCGCCGGGCGCGCTGCCGGCGCTGTGCGCGCGCAGGTCGCGCCCGAGGCGCGCCGCCCAGTGGTTGAGCATGCCCTCGCCCAGCACGCTGCGCGCCGAGTTGTGGGTGCAGAGGACGAGCACGTGCAAGGTCATGGTTGGCGACGGCGCTTGACGCAGGGAGATGATTCGATTATTGTGGAAATATGAACCAAGTCAACGGCCGCTCGATGAACACGCGCAGGTCCGCTGTTGCCGCGGCGTCCGCTGCCCCGGATGCCACGGCGCGCTTCGCGCGCATGCTGGCGGCCATGGGCACCGAGCCGCGGCTGCGCATCGTCCGGCTGCTGCTGGCCGCGCATCCGCGGGGTCTGGTGGTGGGCGAGATCGCCGACGAGCTGGGCATGCCGGGGCCGACGCTGTCGCATCACCTCGACAAGCTGCGCACCGAGGGCCTGGTGAGCGTGCAGCGCGAGGGCACGTTCCTGCGCTGCACCGCCCACACCACCGGGCTCGAGGAACTGCTGGGCTTTCTCTACGCCGAGTGCTGCACGCGCAACAAGGCCGTGCAGCCGCGGCGCGTTCTCGCGTGCTGCGGCTGATCGTGCCGCGCCGCACCCCGACATTTGCCTTCCTTCAGGAGTTCACCATGAACGCACCCAGCGACATCAAGGACATCGTCAGGCGGAAGTACGGCGCGGCCGCCGAGCGCGTGGCCCGCGGCGGCGGCAATGCCTGCTGCGGCGGCGCTGCCGCCGAACCCGGTCAATGCGACCCCATCACCTCCAACCTCTACGGCAGCGGCGAGGCGGGCGAGGTGCCGTCCGACGCGCTGGCGGCCTCGCTCGGCTGCGGCAACCCCACTGCGCTGGCCGAGCTGAAGCCGGGCGAGACGGTGCTCGACCTGGGCTCGGGCGGCGGCATCGACGTGCTGCTGTCGGCGCGCCGCGTCGGCCCCACCGGCACCGCGTACGGACTGGACATGACCGACCAGATGCTCGCACTGGCCGAGCAGAACAAGCGCAAGAGCGGGCTCGCGAACGTGCACTTCCTCGAGGGCGAGATCGAGCACATCCCGCTGCCGGCCGACTCGGTGGACGTGGTCATCTCCAACTGCGTCATCAACCTCGCGGGCGACAAGGACGCCGTGCTGCGCGAGGCCTTTCGCGTGCTCAGGCCCGGCGGCCGCTTTGCGGTCTCCGACATCGTGGTGCGCGGCGAGGTGCCGGCGGCCATACGGCGCAACATGGAGTTGTGGATCGGCTGCGTGGCCGGCGCGCTCGGCGAGAGCGAGTACCTCGCCAAGCTGGCGGCGGCGGGCTTCGAGTCCGCCGCCATCGAGGTGACGCGCGTCTACGGCGCGGCCGACGCGGCCGGCTTCCTCGCCGGGCAGGGCGAGGAACTGAAGCGCCTGGCCGCCGAGGTCGACGGCAAGTTCGTCAGCGCCTTCGTGCGCGCCACCAAGCCGGCGACGGCCGGCGCCGCCGCGGCGCCGGTCATTGCCCCTGCATGAGCTTGACTGCCTCGCCCGGAATCGGCGTATAGCTGCTGCCGCCGCGCCGCAGGATCTTCTCGGCGCCGCCGTGGCGCTCGATCAGCCTCGCCTGATCGGCCTTGGCCCGGGCATCGGTGGCCAGCGGGTCGCAGATCGATCGAAGCTCGGCGTCGAAGCCGTCGACCACGCTGCGGTACTCCGCGACCGACGCCAGATCGCGCAGTTCCTCCGGATCGCTCTCGAGGTCGAACAGCTCCGGTGCGAAGCCCGTGTAGTGGATGTACTTGTAGCGGCCGCGGCGCAGCATGTAGGCGGCACTCAGGCTGCCCGCGGCGTGGTATTCGCTGAGCACCGAGTGCTCGGGATCGTAGGGCGTGTCGGCGACTTGGAAGAGCGAGCGGCCGCGCAGGGGCGGTTCCACGCGGCAGCTCGCGCCCACCGCCTGCACGAAGGTCGGGAAGCAGTCGATGTGCGACACCGGTGTCCTGACCCTGCGCCCGGCGGTCAGGTCCGGTCCGGCCATCAGCATCGGTACCCCGGCCGACTCCTCGTACATCGTGGACTTGCCCCACAGGGCGCGCGCGCCGAGGTTGTCGCCGTGATCGGAGACGAACATCACGCGCGTGTCGTGCAGCCGGCCGGATTCCTCCAGGGCGTGGAGGATCTGCCCCGCGTTGTGGTCCATGAACGAGCACAGGCCGTAGTACGAGGCGACGGCGATGCGTCGGTGGGCATCGGACTCGAAGTACGAGTCGAACCCGTAGCAGTCATTCCACGCCTCGATCCACGGGTGGTAGGCGACCGGCATCTTCGTCGACAGCGCGATGTGCTCCGGCGGATACATCGCGAAGAACTCGGGCGGCGCGATCAGCGGCGAGTGCGGCGCGATGAACGAGGCGAACAGCACCCAGGGCTTGGCGCGCCGGGCGCGGCCCTCGGTGCGCAGCCACTGCACGGTCTTGGCGGTGATGTCGCGGTCGTAGCGCGTGTAGCTGCTCTCGCCCGGCCCGATGCTGCGGGCGAGGTCGGCCGACTGATGGCGCCTGGGCAGCGGATCGCGGATGAGTCCGTAGAGATCGCCCACACCGGCTTCGATGTGCATCGGGATGATCTGTTCCGTGAAGCCCCCGTCCACCTCCTCGCTGGCGTAGTGCAGCTTGCCGATCGACACTACGTCGTGCCCGGCGTCGCGCAGCTCGTGGGCCCAGCCGCGCAGCTTGCCGTCGTAGGCGATCGCGTTGTCCCAGCAGCCGGTTTCGTGCACGTGGCGACCGGTGGCGAACGACGCTCGCGCCGGCACGCAGATCGGCGAGCTGGAGTAGGCGCAGTCGAAGACCGTGCCCATCGCGGCAAGGCGGTCGAGGTGAGGCGTCTGCACGACGGCGTGGCCGTTGTATCCGAGCACCTTCTTGTTGTGCTCGTCGTCCATGATGATGAGCAGGTTGGTCGGCGTCACGCGCGCCTCACTTGCCCTGGCCGGCGCCCGACGACTTGGCCAACGCTGCCCAGCGTTGCGTCTCGCCGGCGACATGTGCGGCGAGTTCCGCGCCGCTGCTGGCCCGGGGTTCGGCGCCGAGCTTCTCGAATTGCGTCTTGACGGCGGGGCTGTGCAATGCGCTTCGCAGCGCCTTCTCGAGCGTCGAACGGATGTCCGGCGGCAGCCCCGCGGGGGCGAACAGGGCGTGCCAGTTGTCGACGTCGAAGGACGGCAGCCCGACCTCGGTCGCCGAGGGTACGTTGGGCAACGCCGGCGAGCGCCGCGCGGCGGTGACGAACATCGGCACGAGGCGCCTGGTCTGCAGCAACGGCCCTGCGGCCGGAATCCCCGCGAAGGCCAGTTGCGTCTCGCCGCTGGCCACGGCGGTCAGGGCCGCGCCGCCGCTCTTGTACGGGACATGCAGCAATTTCGTCGCCAGCTCCCGTTCCAGCAGCACGCCCGCCAGGTGCTGCGGGCCGCCGATGCCGGGCGACGAATACGCGAACTCGGTCTGCGATGCGCGCAGCTTGGCGCGCAGCTGCGCCAAGTCGGCCGCACCGAGATTCGTGGAAGCGACGAGCACAAGGGGGACCGAAGCGACCATGCCGATCGGCGTGAAGCTCTCGTTGGGCTTGTATCGGATCGGATAGAACGAGGGCGCGAGCGCGATGTTGGACACCGTGCCCATCAGCAACGTGTAGCCGTCGGCCTGCGCCTGCGCGACGGCGGCGGCCCCGACCGTGCCGGCGGCTCCGGCGCGGTTCTCGACGAGGATGGTCTGCTTGACGAGCGGCTCCATCTCCTTGCCGATGGTGCGCGCCAGGACATCGGGCGCGCTGCCGGCCTCGGAGCCGACCACGATCTTGATCGGCTGGCTGGGATAGGCCGATTGCGCAATCGCGGGAGCGGTCAGCGTCAGCGCGCAAACGCCGGCGACGACGGCCGGCAGGAACGTAAGAGCCATGGTGAGTCTCCGGTGATTCCCCTCGACGGAGGGTGAGCCGCGTCGGCGGTGTTCGCCTTGCTCGCGCCGCATCGGCCCATGCTAGGAGCGTGGGCCTCGGAGCATGCGACGAGGCGAATCGCGCCGGCGCGGGGCCAGGCGGGCCAATCGGGCGCTCGCAGGCAACGACGCGAAGGTGCTGCGCGCGTCGGTCGCCAGTCCGCTTGCGTTGCATCGCATGCTGGCCATGCTGCCGCCGCCGCTGCCGACGCCTCCGGGCGTCGGGCCGCAGTCCGTGGCACCATCGTGCGCAACGGGATGCCGCTTTCGGCGGCCGCGCGGCATGCTTGCGCCGGGATCCACGCCAGCGCCCGGCGCGATGCGCAGCCGGCCAATGGACGCGCGTGACGAATCGCAGGGCCGAGCGCAGCGTCGATATTGATCCATGTCGAAGGCACTCGCGATCTAATTGGTTCAGAATAGCACATCCAATGGATCGTTTTGCTCATTTGACTCGATCATGCACTTCGAGAAGCACTTCCTGACGACGATGAACCGGTGCTATGCCGCGGCCAGCATCGTCGTCGACGGGCGAACGCGCATCCTGCTCGCCACCGAGGGCGAAGGGCCCTGCCTCGCATGGGAGGGGCCGGCATACGATCGGCCGCAGACGGTATGGGAGGGGCCTGGCGGCACGATGTCGATGGTGCCGGTGCCAGGCACCAATGGCGAATTCCTCGCGGTGCAGCTGTTCCTGCGCATGTTCCAGTGGGACCGCGCCAAGATCGTGCACGTGCGCCCCTTGCCCGCGGGCGGCTACGCCGTCAGCGACATGCTGCACCTGCCCTACATCCACCGCTTCGACCTGCTCGAGTCCGGCGGCCGTGTGCACTTCATCGGCGGCACCCTCGCCGACGCCAAGGACAGCAAGGAGGACTGGAGCCGATCCGGCAAGGTCTACGTCGGCGCGTACGAGGGTCCGGGGCCGCTGGCCGTCCGGGTGCTGAAGGAAGGCATCACGAAGAACCACGGCTACAGCCGGCTCACGCGCGACGGCCGCCCGTGCAGCCTCGTCACGGGTGAGGAGGGCGCTTTCGAGGCAACGCCGCCGGCCGCGCCGGGCGCCGAGTGGACGCTGCATCGGTTCATGGACTGGCCGATCAGCGACATCGCCGCCATCGACATCGACGGCGACGGCGAGCTCGAATACGCCACCATCGAGCCCTTCCACGGTTCGCACTTCCGGGTCTGGAAGCGCAACGGCAGCGGCTGGGCGCTGGTCTTCGAGCATCCCGAGGTTTCTGACTTCTACCACGTGGTCGTGGCCGCCCGCCTGCGCGGTGAGCCGGTCTTCATCGGCGGCTGCCGCCGCGGGCGCCAGCAGTTGTTCGTGCTGCGCGCCGTGCAACGCGCGCCGCTGGTGCTGCAGCCGCAGTTGATCGATGAAGGGGTCGGCCCGAGCAACGTGCACGTGGTGCATGAGGCCGAGCGCGATCTCATCGTGTCGGCCAACCGCGAGAAGGCGGAGGCGGCGCTCTATATCGTCACCTGAACCGGCTGCGACGGGGCCCCGCCATGAACCTCACGAAGCATCCCCTGGGCATCTACGAGAAGGCCTTGCCGCGCGAGTTCGACTGGCCGCGGCGCTTTGCCGCCGCGCGCGAGGCCGGCTACGACTTCGTCGAGATGTCGGTGGACGAGACGCCCGAGCGCCTGGCGCGGCTGGACTGGCCGCTGGCCGAGCGGCTGGCGCTGTTCCGCTCCTCGCGCGAGGCCGGCATGCCGGTGCCTTCGATGTGCCTGTCAGGGCATCGCAAGATGCCCTTCGGCAGCGCCGACGCGGCCTTGCGCGCCGCTGCCCATGAGCTGATGCGCAAGGCGATCGACTTCGCGCTGGACACCGGCATCCGCGTGATCCAGCTTGCCGGCTACGACGTGTACTACGAGCCGCCGCACGCCGCCTCGCGCCAGCACTTCACCGAGGGCCTGCAGCGCGCGCTCGAGCTGGCGGCGCAGGCGCAGGTGATGCTGGCGGTGGAGATCATGGACACCACCTTCATGAACTCGATCAGCAAGTATCTGCAGCTGCAGCGCGAGCTGGCCTCGCCCTGGTTCGGCGTCTATCCCGACCTCGGCAACCTCAGCGCCTGGGGCAACGACGTGAGCGCCGAGCTGCGCGCCGGCGCGCCCCACATCGTGGGTGTGCACGTCAAGGAGACCCGGCCGGTGGCGCCCGGCTTCGCCGGCCAGTTCCGCGACCTGCCCTTCGGCGCGGGCGCGGTGGACTTCGTCGGCTGTTTCCGCACGCTGCGCGAGATCGGCTATGCCGGCCCGCTGCTGGTGGAGATGTGGACCGAGAAGGCGGCCGATCCGCTCGGCGAGATCCGTCACGCGCGCGACTGGGTGCTGGCGCGCGCACGCCAAGGGGGCCTGGCATGAGCTTCGCGGCCTTGAAGGAGCGCGTGCTCGCGGCCAACCTGGAGCTGCCGCGGCTCGGGCTGGTGGCGTTCACCTGGGGCAACGTCAGCGCACGCGATGCCGCCAGCGGCGCCGTCGTCATCAAGCCCAGCGGCTTGCCCTACGAGGCGATGGGCCGCGACGACATGGTGGTGGTGGCGCCCGACGGCCGCGTGCTCGAGGGTCGCCGCAAGCCGTCCTCGGATCTCGCCACGCACCTGGCGCTGTACCGCGCTTTCCCGGCCATCGGCGGCATCGTGCACACGCATTCGACGTGGGCAACCGCCTGGGCGCAGGCCTGCCGCGACATCCCGGCGCTGGGCACCACGCACGCCGACTACTTCCACGGCCCGGTGCCCTGCACCGACGCGTTGAGCGAAGCGCAGACGCGCGGTGCCTACGAGCACGAAACCGGCGTGGCCATCGTCGAGTGTCTGCGCGCGCGCGGCATCGACCCGTTGGCGATGCCGGCGGCGCTGGTGGCCCACCATGGCCCCTTCAGCTGGGGCGCCGACGCCGAAGCCGCCGTGCACAACGCGGCAGTGCTCGAGCTGGTCGCCCAGATGGCGCTGGCGAGTCTGCAGCTGCAGCCCGCGCTGCCCGCCATGCCGCGGCACTTGCTGGATCGCCATTTCCTGCGCAAGCACGGCCCGGGCGCTTACTACGGCCAAGGTTGAGGGCGGGGGGCTGACGCCCCGATGCGCCGCCGGTTGCGCTTCGCGCGCGCGTCGCTGCGGTCGGGGCAGGACGGGGCCGCGCAAGGCGGTCGGTCTTGACGCGGCTTGCATGCCGCGTCTGCGGCTGCGCGTGGCTGCGCGCGGCGGCCGCGCCGCCTGCACGCCGCCTACGCGCCACCCGCTTCCCCGGCACGGTGCACCGTGAGCCCGGCGCCGCGCAGTTCCTCGCAGAACGGCTCGGGCGTGGCGTTGTCCGTGACGAGCATGTCCACGCGGGCCAGTGCGCAGGTGAGGAAGCTGGATACGCGGTTCATCTTGGTGTGGTCGGCCACGACCGCCACGCGCCCGCTGCTGTTTTCGATCATCGCCCGGTTGACCGCGGTCTCGGGGTGGACGTCGGTGGTGCAGCCGCGCTTGAGGCTCAGGCCGTTGATGCCCAGCACGGTGACGCCGGAGTACAGGCCCTGCAGCGCGGCGATGGCCATGCCGCCCACCAGTGAGCGCGACTGCGGCCGGTAGTCGCCGCCCAGCAGGATCAATTCGACCTCGGGGCCCGGCTCCAGCAGCAGTACGGCGGCGTTGTTGGTCACCACCCGCACCTTGCGCGCCATGAGGTGGCGCATCACCTCCAGGGTGGTCGAGCCGCCGTTCAGGAACACCGTCTCGTGGTCTTCGATCAGCGAGGCCATGAAGCGTCCGATCTGCGCCTTCTCGCGCTTGGCGCTGTGGTCCTTGGTCTCGAAGATCTCCTCGACGCCGAGGCCGGACGGCGCAAGCGCTCCGCCGCGCGTGCGCTCGACGAACTTGTGTTCGGCCAGCACGTCGAGGTCGCGCCGGATGGTGATCCTGGAGACGCCGAATTCGGCCGCCAGCTCCTCGGCCGACACCGACTTCTGACGGTAGACCATCTCCAGGATCTTGCGGTGCCGGTAGTTCGACACCGAAGCGATCGAGCGGCTTGTGCTTTCCTTCATCGGCGGGTCGGTGTCGTCTGCGCAGTGCTGGGGGCGCGTGGCCTGCACCGGGGCGTCCATCGGTGGGCGCTCAGTGTCCGGTGCCGCCGCGCAGCAGCGCCAGCGCCCGGTAGATGTTAAGGGCCTCGTCGCGCAGGCGCCGGCAGTCCGCGGCACGCCCCGGATCGGGCGTGAAGATGCGCGGCGGCCGGCGCTGTTCGAGGCGCCGCACGGCCTCGCCGTGGCTTGCGGCCAGTCCGGTGGCGACGGCGCCGGCCACCCAGGCGCCCTGCGCGGTGGCCTCGCCATCGCCGAAGGCCAGCGTCGGCCGCTCCATCATGTCGGCCAGGATCTGGTCGAACAGGGGCGAACGCGTCATGCCGCCGGCTGCGCACACCGAATGCACCGGTGCGGTGAGCGCCTGCACGGCGTCGAGGCCGCCGCGCAACTCGGCAGCGATCCCTTCGAGCAGCGCGCGCGCGATGTCGCCGCGCGTGTGGTCCAGGCTCAGGTTGAGCAGGGCGCCACGTGCGGCCGGATCCCAGTGCGGCGTGCCGGCGCCGCGGAAATGCGGCAGCAGGCGCACGCCGCGCGCGCCGGGCGGCGAGGCTGCAGCTTCGGCGTCGAGCCGGGCGAACAGTGCGTTGTCGTCGCTGCGTTCGTCGAGCAGGCGCGCGAACCACCGGTGCACGGCACCGGCGGTGAGGATGCTGGCCTCGACGATCCACGCCCCCGGCAGCGCCGACACGTTGCAGGCCACGCGCATGTGTTCGTCGAACACCGGGCTTCGGGCGTGGCCGATCAGGTAGCAGCCGGTGCCGACGTTGGTGACCGCTCGGTCGGCTCCCAGCAGCCCAAGGCCCAAGGCGGCGCATTGCTGATCGCCGCCGGCGCTGATCACCGGCAGGCCGGCGCGCAGCCCGGTCGCTGCGGCCGCCGCGTCGTGCAGGCGGCCGGCTTCGGCGCCGGGCGCGATCAGCTCGCAAAGGAGATCGCGCGGCACGCCGAACAGCGACAGCAGCTCGTCGTCCCAGCAGCGCCCCGCAAGGTTCATCAGATTGGTGCGGCTGCCGAACGTGTGGTCGGTGGCGAAGCGGCCGCTCAGCAGCCACACCGCCCAGTCCTGCACGCCCAGCAGCTTGTGCGTGGCGGCCCAGACGGCCGGTCGCTCGCGCCGCAGCCAGGCCATCTTCACGGCCGAAAACACCGGCGAGATGCGCAGTCCGGTGCGGCGATAGACCGCGCCGTCATGCGTCGCCGCCAGTGCGGCGGCAAGCTCGCCGCTGCGCGTGTCCTGCCACATCAGCGCGGGATGCAGCGGGCGGCCCGCAGCGTCCACCGGCAGTACCGACGAGCGCTGCGATGTCAGCACGATGCCCGCCGGCGTCAATGCGGTCGATGCCGCGGCCTGGGCGCACTCGCGCAGCGTGGCGATCAAGGCCGTGCGCCAGCGCTCCGCATCCTGCTCGACGCGCCCGCCTTCGAAGTAGTCCGGCGCGCACGCGCGCGCCGCGACGTGGTGCGCCACGCCTCGGGCGTCGAAGAGCAGGGCACGCAGGCTGGTCGTGCCGATGTCGACGCAGATCAGTCCGTCCATGGTGCGCAACCCGCTGCGGCCAGCCCGCTTCGCCGCACGCGGGCCGGTTGCTGCAACCTCATCCTTTGACCGCCCCGGCGGTCAGCCCGGTGATGATCTGGCGCGCCGCGACAAAGGTGAACACCAGCGGCGGAATCGCGATCAGGCTGCCCAGCGCCATGATCTTGCCCCAGTCCACGCCGATGTCGGTGATGTACAGCGAGGCTGCCACCGGCAGCGTGCGCGTGGCGCGATCGGTGAGCACGAGCGCGAGGATGAACTCGTTCCACGCGATGCGAAAGGTGAAGATCGCCGCCGCCGCCAGCCCGGGCCTGATGAGCGGCAGAACGACGCGCAAGAACACGCGCAACGGCCCGCAGCCGTCGATCGCCGCCGCCTCCTCCAGCTCGATCGGCACCTGCAGGATGAAGCCGTACAGGAGCCAGATCGTGAACGGCAGGTTCACCGCCACGTACAGCAGCACCAGCCCGGTGAGCGAATTGACGAGTCCGGCGCGGCTCCACAGCATGAACACCGGCACCGCCAGCACCGCCAGCGGCACGGTGCGCAGCAGCAGCGTCGTGTAGGCCACGGCGGTGCGGCCGCGGAAGCGGAAGCGCACCAGCCCGTAGGCGGACATCGTGCCCAGCACCAGCGTGATGGCGGTGGAGACGATGCCGACGACGAGGCTGTTGCTCAGGTAGCGCGCGAAGCTGCCTTCGCCCAGCACCTCGCGGTAGTTCTCCAGCGTGGGCGTGAAGAAGATCTCGATCGCCGTGTTGAAGATCTGCGTCTGCAGCTTCAGCGAGGTGGCGAACATCACGACGATGGGCGCCACGCACACCAGCGCCATCACGACCAGCGCGGCGTAGTGCGCTGCCGCGAGCGCCGGGCGGCGCCTCATTCGCGCCGTCCTTCCTTCAATGGGTTGGACAGGGCGAGCGCTGCCCACGACAGCGCTGCCACCACCGCCAGCAGCAGCACGGAGATGGCCGCTGCGCTGCCCAGGCGCTGGCCGACGAAGGCGGTCTTGTAGATGTGCAGCGACAGGATCTCGGTGCTGTCGCCCGGGCCGCCGAAGGTGAGGATGTAGATCACCTCCAGCACGCGGAAGGCGTCGATCAGCCGCATCAGCAGCGTGATGGCGATGACGTGCACGACCATCGGCAGCTTGACGCGCATCGTCGTCTGCCACCAATTGGCGCCGTCGATGCGCGCTGCCTCCAGCACCGCGGTGTCGACGTTGGCCAGCCCCGCCACCATCATGATGAAGACGAAGGGTGTCCACTGCCAGATGTCGGCGACGACGATGGCAACGAAGGCCGTGTGCTCCTGGGCCAGCCAGGGGATGGGGGCGATGCCCACCAGGCCGGCGAGCGCGTTGAGCAGGCCGAACTGGGCGTCGAACAGATAGCGCCAGGTCAGGCCCACGGCGATGGGCGCGATCATCATCGGCAGGATGAACAGGGTGCGAAACACCGCCATGCCGCGCAGCTGGCCTTCCAGCGCCAGCGCCAGCGCGATGCCCAGCGTCATCTCGGCGACGACGCAGACGAAGGCGAAGATCAAGGTCGTCACCAGCGAACGCCACACCGCCGGGTCGCGGAAGGCGGCGACGAAGGCGTCCAGGCCGACCCACTTCGCATCGCCCCACGGCGTGCCCATGCTCCAGTCGTAGAAGCCCAGCTGGAGCGCGGCCAGCAGCGGGTACAGCGAGGCGACCGCCATGACGCCCAGCGCCGGACCCAGGTAGACGAGCGGAACCCAGGACGGCGTGCGCATGGCGTGTCTCTCGGTCTCGGGCGGCGGCGAGGCGGACGTGAAGGGCGAAAGGGCCGCGTTGTCCCCGTCCGCCTGTCAGGCCTTGAGGTAGCCGCCGCGCTTCATGATGGCGGTGACCTTGGGCACCATGCCGTCGAGCGCGTCCCTGGGCGACTTCTTGCCGGTCAGCGCCTCGGAGACGGCCACCCCCAGCGCCTGGATGTTGATCTCGTCCCACTCGGCGATGATGGGCCGCCAGTCGGGGTCGGAGTACTCGATCTGCTGGCGCAGCGTGATGTACTCGGGGTACTGGCGTACGAGATCGCGGTCGCCGATCGTGGACGTGCGCGTGGGCACGCCGCCGACCTTGCACACGGCCTTGTCCTGTTCCTTCGACGTGAGCCACTGCAGCAGCAGGAAGGCCGCGTCGGCGTTCTTCGCATTCTTCGGAATCGCCAGGCCCAGGCCGCCGGACTGGGAGGCGTAGCGCACGCCTTTGGGGTGGACGGCGTAGCTGACCAGACCGCCGATCTTCGACACCGCGGGGTTGTTGACCTGGCCGAAGATGAGCGAGCTGTCGAGGTACATCGCGGCCTGGCCCTGCAGGAACGAGGTGATCATCTCGCCCTGGCCGAAGCCGGGGATGCCGGTGGGGCCTGTGTCCGAAACGAGCTTCAGAAACTCGAGCGCCTTGACGCCGACGGCGTCGTTGAAGCGCGGCTTCCACGCGTCGTCGAACACCTTGCCGCCGAGCGGATTGAGGTGCAGCAGCCAGGCGTGCACGCACTGGTGGCCGGCCTGGCCGCGCGACGTGAGCGCGCCGATGCCGGCCTTGTCCCTGAGCAGCGGCAGCAGCTTCTCGAACTCGGCGTAGGTTTCCGGAGGCCGCAGGCCGTGCTTGTCGAAGAGGTCGCGCCGGTAGGCAAGGATGGAAGTCTCGGCGCCGTAGGGCAGCCCGTACAGCTTCGCGCCCGGACCCCTGAGGTAACCCTTGGGGCCGCCCACCAGGCCGATGTTCTCGACGTAGCGCGGCACCAGATCGCCGAAGTCGTAGGCCGGGTCGGCGAGTGCGGCGTTCTTGAAGAAGGGCTCGAGCTCGCGCACCAGGTTCTTCTTGACGTACTCGCCCTTCCACATCACGACGTAGCAGGCGAGGTCGTAGTCGCCCGCCGGCTTGGCCATCTCGAGCAGCTGCTTGTCCTTGAGCCGCGCCATCGCCAGGCGGTCGGTCTCGACCTTGATGCCGGTCTGCTTCGTGAACTCGGGCAGCAGCTTGAGCATCGCGTCGTAGTGCGGGTGCGCGGGGATGCTCATCACCACCGTCTGACCCTTGTACTTGCTGTAGCGGTCCTGCGCGCGCACGGACCAGGGCAGCCCGGCACCCACGGCGCCCAGCGCAACACCGCCGGCGCGCTCGATCAGCGTCCTTCTCTTCATCGCCATCTCCTCGAGTGGTTCAGGATGGATCAGGCACCGACGCGTCGTCCGGTGCCCTTGTCGAAAAGGTGCAGCTCGGCCGGGTCGAAATCCAGCGCGAGCGTGCGTCGAGCCGCGTCGCCCGGCTGCCCGGGCAGCACCGCGGTCACGCGCTCGCTGCTGCCGGCCAGGTGCCCGACGAGCAGCGACTCGACGCCCAGGTACTCGACGACGTCGACCTGCAGCTGCAGCAGCCCGGCGCCGGCGGCGGGCCTGAGCGCCTGCGGCCGCAGGCCGGCGACGAGCTCGCGGCCTTCGGGCGCCGCGGCGGCGTCCAGCCGCAGCGGCCAGGCGAAACCCGGCCCCGCCAGCAGCGGCGCCCCGTCGCGCCAGGCGACGCGGCCCTCGAGCAGATTCATGCCCGGCATGCCGATGAAGCCGGCCACGAACAGGTTGGCCGGCCGGTTGAACACCTCGTGCGGCGTGCCCACCTGCTGGATGCTGCCCTTGTCGAGGATGACGATGCGCGAGGCCAGCGTCATCGCCTCGACCTGATCGTGCGTCACGTAGACCGTGGTCTTGCCCAGGCGCGCGTGCAGCATCGCGAGCTCGGTGCGCATGTGCGCGCGCAGCTTGGCGTCGAGGTTGGACAGCGGCTCGTCGAACAGGAACACCGAGGGCTCGCGCACGATGCAGCGGCCGATGGCCACGCGCTGGCGCTGCCCGCCCGAGAGTTCGCGCGGCTTGCGCCCGAGCAGGTGGCCGATGTTGAGGATCTCGGCCGCCTTGCGCACGCGCTGCTCGATCTCGGCCCGGCCGGCGCCGGCCAGTTCGAGCGCAAAGCCCATGTTGTGCGCCACGTCCATGTGCGGATACAGCGCGTAGGCCTGAAAGACCATCGCGATGTCGCGGCGCATCGGCGCGAGGTCGGTGACGTCGCGGCCATGAATGAAGATCCGCCCTTCGCTCACTTCGTCGAGCCCGGCGATCATGCGCAGCACGGTGGACTTGCCGCAGCCGGAGGCGCCCAGGAGCACCACGAACTCGCCCTGCTGCACGGCGAGATCGAGCTCCTGCACCACGCGCACCGCGCCGAAGGCCTTGCCCACGCCTTTGAGTTCCAGGCCGCTGGCGGAGGATTGCACGCGGTCGCCTCGCTCGGGTGGTGGTGGTGACGTTGGTCGTCGTCGCGGCGCCGGGGCCGGCCTGCCGCCGGCGCTCCGGGCGCGCTACAGGAACGACGGGAAGGGCAGGTCGGTCTCCTTGGTGAACACGTCGTCGAAGCCGCGCTCGTAGTGGTACTCGAGGTCGTCCTTGTCGTCGGGGTAGACGAACTTGCCGCCGACTTGCCAGATGAAGGGCTTGAAGCGGTACTTCAGACGGTGCCGGCGCATCTTCCACAGCGCCAGGATCTCCATCGGGTCGGCGAGGAAGTTCGACCAGATGTCATGGTGGTAGGGGATCACCACCTTGGCGTCGAGCGCCTCGCCCATGCGCAGGATGTCCGACGAGGTCATCTTGTCGGTGATGCCGCGCGGGTTCTCGCCGTACGAGCCCAGCGCCACGTCGATGGCGTGCTCGTTGCCGTGCTTGGCGTAGCCGTTGGAGTAGTGCGAGTCGCCGCTGTGGTAGATCGTGCCGCCGGGCGTCTTGACGAGGTAGTTGACGGCCACTTCGTCCATGTCGACGGGCAGCTTGCCCTTGGCGGTCTGTTCCTTGGGCAGCGTGAGCGCCATCGTGCGGTCGAAGGCCTCGAGGGCGAGGATCTCGACGTCGCCCACCTTCACCGAGTCGCCGGGCCGCACCTGCATGATCCGCTCGGACGGCACGCCCCACTTCTTCCATACCTCGGCCGAGGACTTGGGGCCGACGAAGGGCACCTTCTTGTCGACGTTGCGCAGCACGGCGGCGGCGACGTTGATGTCGATGTGGTCGTTGTGCGTGTGCGTGGACAGCACCGCGTCGATCTCGCGGATGGCGAAGGGGTCGATCACGAAGGGCGAGACGCGCAGGTTGCGCTGCAGCTTCACGCAACCGCTCATGCGCGCCATCTGGTGGTGCGGATCCATCAGCGGGTTCTTCATCGAACGCTTGCCGGTGCCGCACCACAGGTCGATCGAGAGGTTGGTGTTGCCCTCGGTCTTGACCCAGATGCCTGTGCAGGCAAGCCACCACATCGCGAACGTGCCCGGGCGCACGACCTCGCGCTCGATCTCCTCGTTGAGCCAGGTGCCCCACTGCGGGAACGTGCCCAGGATCCAGGACTCGCGCGTGACCTCTTCGACCTTTGCCATGCCTTGCTCCCGCTGACGCAGGACGTTTCGATCATCCTGCGCGATCGATGCACATGATAGCCAGGAAGATCGACCAGAACAAGATCAACTTGATCGATGAAGAGCCTGAGAAGGATCGAATTGATCCAAGTCAATACCGCAAGGGCGCCCGGCTCGGCCGGCTGCCGCGGGCCCGGATAATCCGCGGCGCAATTCCGCCGGCAAGAGCGCAGCGATGACCCGGGTGCAGGCAGTCGTCTTCGACATGGATGGGGTCCTCATCGACTCGGAGGATCTGTGGAAGCAGGTGCGGGTGGAATTCGCCGCACGTCTTGCGCGCCGCTGGAGCGACGAGGACCAGGCGGCGACGATGGGCTGCAACACGGCGGGCTGGTCGCGCATCATGGTCGAGCGCCTGTCGCTGCGCGAGCATGGCCTGGACGAGGCCGCCGTGGCGCACATGGTCATCGACCGTCTGCGCGAGAAGTACCGTCGGCATTTGCCGGCGCGAGACGGCGCCGCAGCCGCCGTGCGCCGGCTGGCAGCGCGCTACCCGCTTGCGCTGGCCTCGGGCTCGCCGGGCGCAGTGGGCGAGTACGTGCTCGAGGCGATGGGGCTCGCGCCGCTGTTTGCGGTGTGCGCCTGGGGCGACGAGGTCGAGCACGGCAAACCCGCACCGGACCTGTACCTGCTCGCCCTGGCGCGGTTGGGCGTCGCGGCACAACACGCCGTGGGCATCGAGGACTCGGGCAACGGCGTGCGCTCGCTGCACGCCGCCGGCATGGGTATCGTCGCCGCTCCGCATCCGCTCTACCCGCTGCGGCCCGAGGTGGCCGCGTTGGCTGCGGTGTGCATCGGGCACCTCGATGAACTCGATGCGGCGGTGGTCGAGAAGGCCGGCTTCGGCTGGCCCGAATCGCCCATCCGCAGCGTGCCCGTGGACGCATCGCGGCCGGAGCGTCCGGCGCATGCGGGAACTTCGGATGCAGCAGGGCGGCATCGCAGCCGATGAGCGTGCGCGCGAGCGAATCGGGAGTACCGGCATGAACCCCAGGGCGATCATTTTCGACGTCGACGGCACGCTGGCCGACACCGAGGAAGGCCACCGCCAGGCCTACAACCGCGCCTTCGAGGAGGCGGGGCTGCCATGGCACTGGGACCAGGCGCTTTACGCCAGGTTGCTCGCGGTGACGGGCGGCAAGGAGCGCATGCGCCATTTCGTCGCTGACTTCTGGAACTCGGTCGCGCCAACCGACCTCGACGATCTCATCGCTCGCCTGTACCGGCGCAAGACCGAGATCTACACCGCCATGGTGCGCGCCGGCGGCATGCCGTTGCGGCCGGGAATCGCCGAACTGATCGCCCGTGCACACGCTGCCGGGATCCGGCTTGCGGTCGCCACGACCACGGCGCAAGAGAACGTCGTTGCGCTCCTGACCGCCAACCTCGGCCACAACGGGGCGCGGCTTTTCGGCGTGCTGGGCTGCGGCGACCAGGTGCCGCACAAGAAGCCGGCGCCGGACATCTATGTCTGGGTGCTTCGGCAACTGGGTCTGGGTGCCGCGGAATGTCTTGCGCTCGAGGACTCCGAACTGGGGCTCGCCGCGGCACGCGCCGCCGGACTGCGAACCTTCGTCACGGTGAACGCCTACACGCGCGGGCAGGACTTCCGCGGTGCAGAGGCGGTGTTCGAGGATCTCTCGGATCTGAACACGTTCGCGCGCGCGGCCGGCCTCGAACTGCCGGCATCGGCGTAGCGGCTCGTCGCCAAGGGGTCGAGCCCGTCCGCAGGCGGCATGCCCGCGGGTCGGCGCATGCGGCTGTCGACATGTCGGCGCGGCGCTCGAGCGCGCTGATGCGCCGGCTCTGCCGCCTGTGACGCAACGCGCAGGGAGCGACGCGGCGGTCGAGAAACCCTGTGTGTCGCATGCTCCGGCGCCGATGCGAGCGCTTGTCCCGCCGCATCGCCACCGCCGTCGATTCGTGGTGCATGGCGCCGCTCCCGGCTGCGCCGCTCCCGGCTGCGCCGCAGCGCCGGGCGGGCTTCTGGGCGAGCGACGCGCGTCGACACCCGCGCTCAGGTGTCGCCGACGTAGGGGTTATGCCGCCGCTCGTGCCCGAAGCTGCCCTCGGGCCCGTGGCCGGGGATGAACACCGTGTCGTCGCCCATCGGCCACAGCCGCTCGCGGATGCTGGCGATGAGCGTCGCGTGGTCGCCGCCGGGGAAATCGGTGCGGCCGATGCTGCCGGCGAACAGCACGTCGCCGACGAAGGCGCGCCTGGCCTCGGCGCTGTGGAACACCACATGGCCCGGCGTGTGGCCCGGGCAGTGGCGCACCGTGAGCACGCACTCGCCCACCTTCACTTCGTCGCCGTCGGCCAGCCAGCGCGTGGGCGTGAAGCCCTCGGCCGCCGCGAAGCCGAACTGGCGCGCCTGCATCGGCAGCGCGTCGATCCAGTACTGGTCGCCGCGGTGCGGACCGACGATGGGCAGCGCCAGCGCGCGCGCCAGCGCCGCGGCGCCGCCGGCATGGTCGATGTGCGCATGCGTGAGCAGGATCTGCTCGAGCCGCACGCCCAGATGCTGCGCTTGGGCGCGGATGCGCTCGACCTCACCGCCGGGGTCGATCACGGCGCCGGCCATCGTGCGGTCGCACCAGACGATGGAGCAGTTCTGCTCGAACGGGGTGACGGGAATGGTTTCGTACCGCAGCATCGATGGGTTCCTTGGGCAGTTCCGCCATCGACCGCGCGCCGGACGGCACCGCGCGCCGCCGGCATGTACTCACAGATCGATGTCGATCGTGAGCGTCAGGTCCTCGTCGCTGTTGTCGAAATTCCTGGTCACGAAATCGTCGACGATGGCGCAGAAGTAGATCATGACCTGGTCGCCGATCTTGTCGGTCTCCGACAGGAACCGGTGATACAGCTCGCTCTGGACCTGCGCCGACGACTTCGACGAGTCGAAATAGTACTTGAAGTTCAGATCGCCCCTGATGAAGAGGGCGAAGTCCAAGCCGAGCCCGCAGATGTGGGCGAATCGCTTGTCGGCGATCTTCTTGAAGCTCGCCTCGATGGCGGAGAGCGCACCCTTTTGCGTGCTGCCCTGCTTGCCCTTGTCGGCGAAGCTGCCGGCCAGGGCGAGCACCTTGAGCGCCATCAGACTGCCCTCCGACCAGGCGGCCCTCTTCTGCTTGAAGCCGCCCGATCCCCATGCCTTCATCTCGAACCCGATCATGACCTGCTCCAGTGAACGGCCCTTCAATCCGCCGCCGGCCCTCGCCCCGCGTCGTGTATGGTGCCATCGGCCGCGTGTCCGGCGCAATGGCGCATGCGCCCGGCCGCGCGCGCGGAGAGCGCCGCGGCATCCGGCGGGCGGCAGAGCACGGTTCATCGCGCAACGCCCTGCGCGCGCCGCGCGCCACCGTGCCCGCGTCACGGCGTGCTGCCGCGCTGCCTCCAGGCGCGCGGAATCGGCAGCACCACCTCCTGCGGCTCGCCGTCGGCGTCCATCTCGAAGCGCAGCGCCATCTGGCCGTCGGGCGACACGAAGCCGCCGCGGCCGTCCTGGGGCAGCGTCCGTCCTGCGCGTGCGCCGTAGTGCACCCGCAGCGCGCTGCCGAAGCTGCGCACGCGCGGCCGCTCGCCGTTGTCGAGCTGGAAACGGGCGTCGACCTGCCGCGAGGCGACGGCTTCGGTCGCGCACGGGCTCGGCGCGACGATCTCGACCCGCTGGTCCGATTCGGTGGCGGCCGTTGCGGCCAGCGGTGAGAGCGCGGCGGCTCCCGCCAGCGTAACGCCCAGGATGGTGCAGGGGACGAACGACTTCATGGTGGCCTCCAAGACTCGTTGACTCGACTCGAGTCGTCCACTGGACTATGCGGCCCGACGCGGGATGCGGGCGCATTGGGCGCCGCGTGAACCGGCGTGTCGCCAGCAAGGCGGCCGACGCCGGCCTGCGCCGGCCGCGCTCGCCATGGCGTCGCGGCAAGCGCAGACGCCGGCCGATTCGCAGGTCGGCCGCGCACTGCCGAAATAAACCAAAGGCCTGGTCCCGCCGACACCAGCGTCGGATTGCGCCGGTGCGCTGCTGCGCCCATTCTTGCCGCCATCGTGCCGCCCGGGGTTGCGGCACCAGGAGGAGACCGCAATGAGCGAGATCTACATGACCCGGACCTGGCCCGAAGCGGCGCAGGACCTGTCGGCGGCGCCGGGTTGGCGCGCGTGGTTCGAGGGCCTGCTCGATGCGCTGGACTACGGCACCTTGCTGGTGACGCGCGAGCTGCGCCTCGTGCACAGCAACCGGACCGCACGCCAGCGCCTGCGCTGCCTGTCACGCCTCGGCCTGGACGGCGAGCGGCTGCACGTGTCCGATGCCCGGCTCGGCGCCGCGCTCGAGCGCGCGGTGCACGGGGCGGTCGACCGCGGCCTGCGTTCGCTCATCGAGCTCGGCGACACCGTGGCCAGCGTGGTGCCGGCCGCACCGCAGGGGGCGCAGGCGCTGGCCGCGATCGTGCTCGGCCGCTCGCGCCTGTGCAGCGCGCTGGCGGTCGAGGCCTATGCGCGCCGGCATCAGCTCACCGCGGCCGAGCTCGCCGTGCTGCATGCGCTGCTCGCCGGCTGCAGCCCCGAGGACATCGCGCGCGAGCATGGCGTCGCGCTGTGCACGGTGCGCACGCAAGTCACGAGCATCCGCGCCAAGGCCGGTGCGGCCAGCCTGCGCGAACTGCTGGCCCGGCTGTCGCGGCTGCCGCCGCTGCTGGGCCTGCTCGAGGAGTGAACGCCTGTGAACACATGAATCGCGCCCGCGTGGGGCTCCGCAAAGGGCCCGATTCAGCCGCCGGCCCTGCGCCCTGTTCAAGCGGGCCGACCTGGGTTAGCTTTGCGCTGCCGCCATGAGGCGCGGGCGCGAAGGGGGAGCGGGATGCGCGTGCTGCTGGTCGACGACCATCCGCTCGTGTGGAGCGGCATCCGCCGTGCGCTCGAGGCGCTGGTGCAGGCCGCGCCGGCGCTCGGCGCGCTCGAGTTCCATGCCGTGCGCTCGGCCGAGGAGGCGCTGGCCCTGGCCGCAGCGCCCTGCGACCTGATCGTGCTCGACTATCACCTGCCCGGCGTGGCCGGCCTCACCGCGCTGGCCGCCTTGCGCGAGGCCTACGACGACGCGCTGGTGTGCGTGATCTCGGGCAGCGCCGACATCGCCATCGTGCGCGAGGTGCTCGACCATGGCGCCAACGGGTTCGTGCCCAAGGCCTACAGCGACGAGCAGCTCGGCCGCGCCCTGGCCCAGGTGGTGCACGACCGCGCCTACATTCCGTTCGAGTACCTGCTCGCCGAACAGGCCAGCCGCAGCAGCGACGGCCCGGCCGGCAGCGAGCTGCAGGCACGCCTGGCCGAGCTCTCGTCGCGCCAGCACGAGGTGCTCGCGCTGCTGCGCCAGGGTCTGTCGAACAAGGGCATCGCGCGCCGGCTCGACATCGCCGAGGGCACGGTCAAGGCACATGTCTCGGCGGTGTTCCGCGTCTTCGGCGTGCAAAGCCGTCACCAGATGATGTGCCGGCTGCTCGAAGCCGGCGCCGCCGGCTCGGGCGGCGCGTCGGAGTTCCGGGCGTGAAGGCGCCTGCCGCGCCAGGGTCCGACGCCGCCTTCGAGGAAAAGCGCCTCGACGAACTGGTCACCTACAGCGTCGCTCTGCGGCCGCAGATGGTGGCCGCTGCGCTGGTGATCGCCGCCGTCGTGTGGGACGGGGGCCAGCCGGCGGCGCGCGTCGCGGCCTGGCTCGCGTTCGCGCTGGGGGTGCGCGAGCTGCGGGCGGCCTGGCTGCTGCGCCTGCGCGCGGCGCAGGCCACGCCGCTCGGGCCGCGCCTGCGGCTGGCCACGGTGCTCAGCTTTGCGCTGGGCGCCGGCTACGGCTCGGTGGCGCTGTTCATGCCGGCGCTCGACACCGCGCACCGCGCGCTGCTCACGATGCTGCTGCTGTCGCTGGGCGCAGGCGCCATCAGCACCACCTACACGCTGCTGCCCGCGTTCGTCGCCTTCGGACTCGCGCTCACCCTTCCGGCGGCGGCCGTCTGGGCGCTCGACGGCGGCTGGCTGGGGCTGGGCGTGGCGCTGCTCGTGGCGATGTTCCTCGGCGTGCAGGTGCGCTTCGCGCGCCAGACCTTCGGCATGTTCGTCCAGGCCTACCGCATGGGCCGGCGCAACGACGAACTGCTCGCCGAGCTCGGCGCCGAGCGCGAGAAGCTGCGCCAGGCGCGCGACGCCGCGGTGGCGGCCGACCTGGCCAAGAGCCGCTTTCTCGCCTCGGCCAGCCACGATCTGCGCCAGCCGCTGCAAAGCCTGATGCTCAACAGCGGCGCGCTTGCGCGCCAGCCGCTCGATGCGTCCACGCGCGGGATCGCCGTCGACATGGCCGCCGGCATCGAGGCGCTGGGCCGCATGCTCGAGGGCCTGCTCGACATCTCGCGGCTCGATGCCGGCAGCGTCGGTGCCGAACTGCGCTCGCTGCGCCTGGCGCGGCTGCTCGCCGGAATGTGCAGCGCTTCGAAGGGCCGGCGCGCGCCCGGGGACTCAGGCTCGAGCTGGTCTGCCCCGAGGCGCTGGCGGTGATCAGCGACGCGCAGATGCTGCAGCGCGTCGTCTCCAATCTGCTCGACAACGCCATCAAGTTCACCGAGGCCGGCAGCGTGCGCGTCGAAGCGGCGGACCTGGGCTCGCGCGTGCGCCTGAGCGTGATCGACAGCGGCAGCGGCATCGCCTCGGCCGACCACGCGCGCGTGTTCGAGGACCTGGTGCAGCTGCACAACCCGCAGCGTGCCCGCGCCGCCGGGCACGGCTTGGGGCTGGGCATCGTGCGCCGCTTGTGCCGGCTGCTGGGCATCGAGCTGCACCTCGAGTCGCAGCCGGGGCAGGGCACGCAGGTGCACCTCGACCTGCCGCCCGGCGACACCCATGCCGCCGTGCTGGGCGACGTCACGGCGCCGAACCCGGGGCTCGTGGCCCGGCGCCTGCTCGTGCTCGACGACGACGCCGAGGTGCGCAGCGCCTACGCCGCGGCGCTCGGCTCGCTGGGCTGCGTGGTGCGCCCGGCGGCCCATCTGGACGAAGCGCTGGCGCTGCTCGACGCCTTCGCACCGGAGGTGGCGCTCGTCGACTACAGGCTGGGCGGCGTCGAGGACGGCATCGAGGCCTGCCGCCGGCTGCGCGCCGCGCGGCCCGGGCTGCTGGCGGTGCTGGTCTCGGCCGACACCGGCAGCGAGCTGCGCCACCGCGCCGCACTCGAAGGGCTGCCTACCCTGTGCAAGCCGGTGAGCGACACCTTGCTCGCGGTGACGATCAACCGCCTGCTGGCCGAACCGTCGGCCCGACGCCAGCGCCCGCAGCCCGAAGGCGCAATGCCGGGCGATGAAGGAGGAGCCGGAACATGAGGGCGCATGCCTGGCTGTCGCAAGGCGCCGAAGTGCTGGAGCAGCAGCTCGTCGCGCTGAAGGACGCCCCGCTGCACTGCGACTTGCTGGTGGTCGGCAGCGGCTATGGCGGCGCGGTCGCGGCGGCGCGGCTGGCGGGCAGCACGGTGATCGGCGGCGACGGCTCGGAGGCCGCCGCCCGCGTCTGGGTCGTCGAGCGCGGCGCCGAATACCCGCCCGGGCAGTTTCCTTCGCGCTTTGCCGATCTGCCCGGCGAGATCCGCTTCTCCTGCGCCGGGCGCGGCGGCGCGCGTGGCGTCGACGAAGGTCTGTTCGATTTTCGCCTCGGCCCCGACGTGAGCGCCCTGGTGGGCAACGGGCTGGGCGGCGGCTCGCTGATCAATGCCGGGGTGATGCTGCGCCCGGACGAGGCCGTCTGGGCCGCACCCTGGCCCGCAGGCATCCGGCAGGGGCTGGCCGAGGCCTACGGCCGCGCCGAGGCGATGCTGGCGCCGCAGACGGTGCAAGCGGGCCAGATCACCGCGAAATACCACGTGCTGGGCACGCTCGGCGCCGCGCAGCCCGTCGGGCTCACGCTCAACACCGGCGCGCGGACGCAGACCACGGCCGCCGGCGTCGACCTCGCCGCCTGCACGCGCTGCGGCGACTGCTGCACCGGCTGCAACATCGGCGCCAAGGCCTCGCTCGACACCAGCTATCTCGCGCTGGCATACCGCCACGGCGCGCAGATGTTCTGCGGGGTCGAGGTGCTGCGGCTCGAGCCTCGCGCCGGCGTGTGGCACGTGGATTGGCGCTACACGGCGCGCAGCACGCGCCGGGTGCAATGCGCGCGCGAAATCCGCGCCCGCTGCGTCGTGCTGGCCGCCGGCACGCTGGGCTCGACGGCGATCGTGCTGCGCTCGCGCAAGGCGCTCGGCCTCGCGTCGCCCGCGCTCGGAACGCGGTTTTCGGGCAACGGCGACCGTCTCGTCGCTCTGGTGGGCCATCGGCAGCCGGCGGGCATCGTCGGCGATCCCGAGTCCGACCCCGCCGCGCGCCACCCCGACCGCGCCGTCGGCCCCGCGATCACCGGGATGCTGCAAGTACCAGCGCAGGACGACCGCCCGGGCTTCACGCTGCAGGACTTCGCCGTGCCGGCGGCCCTGCGGCAGGTGCTGGGCGAGTCGACCGCCAGCCTGCATGCGCTGCTGGCCCTGCTCGGCCAGGCGCCCGCGTCCGAGGCCGACGATCCCTTCGTGGTGAGCGACGCGGCGCTGGCGCGCACCACGCTCTACGGCGTGATGGGCGACGACGGCGCGGCCGGAGAAATCGCGCTCGACGCGCCCGATGCCGAAGGCGTGGCCGACGCGGTGGTGCGCTGGAGCGCCGGTGCCCGCGCGGCCCACGAGCGGCTCGGCGCGGCCGTCGATGCCGCGTGGTCGAGCTGGCAGCCGAAACTGGGCGGCGCGGTGCCGCTCGCGGGCTCGGCCCTGGATGCGTTCGCGCCGACCTTCACCGTGCATCCGCTGGGCGGCCTGCCGATGGCCGAACGCGGCGACCAAGGCGCGGTGAACGAGTACGGACAGCTCTTTCGCGGCACCGGCACCGAGGTGCACCCGACGCTGGCTGTGCTCGACGGCTCGATCGTGCCGCGCGCACTCGGCATCAACCCGGCGTTGACGATCGCGGCTCTGGCCGAGCGCGCCTTGCCCAGGCTGGCGCCGCAGTTCGGGCTGCGCTTGCGCGCCGACGATGCGCAGCCAGTTTCGCTGCCGCCGCGCCCGCTGGCCCGGCGCTGCGAGATCGCCTCGGGCGCGCCGAGCTGGATCCTGCGCGAGCAGTTGGTCGGCTGCGTGCGGCTCGCCGGCCAGGACTGGTGGGCCCTGCTCGAGCTCGAGGCCGAGCCGCTGCCCGGCTTCGCGTTCGGGCTGCAGGCCACCCGCCGCGTGCTGCCCCTGCGCCGTGCGACGCTGCGGCTGCACGGGCCCTGGCCGGACGGCCAGGCGCCCGACGAATTCGCCTTCGATCCCGAGCTCACCGCCGCCGCGGCGCGCAGCGTCGGGCTCGCTGGCTCGGTCCTGCTGTTCGAGCCCGCGCCGCCTGCGCAGCCCGGCGGCGCGATCGAATGCGACCGCATCGTCTACCGCCTGGTGGTGCTGGCCGCGGGCGACGGCGTGCCCGCACCGCTGCGCGCGGGCTGCCGGCTCGAGGGCGTGAAGACCGTGCACCGCGCACCCCAGGCCGGACAGAACCTCTGGCGCGAACTGAGCGCGATGACGCTCGCCGCCGACGGCACCGTGATCGGCACCGTCGCGCTCGATCTGGGCGACCTTGCCGACCGCGGCGAGGCGCTGATCCGCCTGGCCGCGTCGCCGAACCAGCCCGATGCGCTGGCCGATCTCGGCGCCGCGGCGCTGTACCTGCTGCGCCGGGCGCTGCCGTGGATCGCCGCCGAGGCGCTGAAACAGGACGGCGAGGCGCCCGCGCCCGCGGGTGGCGGCGCTGACGACCGGTTGACCGGGGCCGGCCCCAGCCCGGCGCCGGCGGACGGCGGAGCCGGCCGCTGGCCCGGCGTGCTGTCGAGCGACCCGAAGGCGCCGCAGCCGGTTGTCGAACATGCCGAGAGTGACGAAGAGCCCTGGCGCCTCACGCGCTACCGGGCGTCCGGCCGCGCGGTGCTGCTGATCCATGGCCTGGGCATGTCGGGTGCGAGCTGCACGCATCCGGCCATTCCCGGCAACCTGGCGCTCACCCTGCATGACGCCGGCCGCGACGTCTGGGTGCTCGATCTGCGCAGCAGCATCGCCAACGAAACATGGCGGCGCCGCCCCGACGCGACCGACACCACCGTCGAGGAGGTGGCGACGAGCGACATCCCGGCGGCACTCGGCCATGTCTTCCAAGCGACCGGCGGGCGGCGGGTCGACGTCGTCGCGCACTGCATGGGCGCGGTCGGCTTCGTGCTGGCGGCGCTGGCCGATGGCGATCCGCTGCGGGTCGACGTGCGCGTCGGCCGCGTCGTGCTCTCGCAGGTGGCCCCGCTCGTGCGGCTGGGCGCGGCGAACCGGCTGCGCGGCTTCGTGATGAGCTATCTGCAGACCTACCTCGGCGTCGACGAGCTCGACGCGGCGCCGCCGCCGCTGCCGCCGGGGACGGCCGATTTGCGGCAGAGGCTGCTCGACGCCTTGCTCGCCACCTTCCCGTACGGCAGCGACGAACGGCATCCGCAAGGCGCATCGGCGCGGGCGGTGCGGGTGCGGCGCCGCGCCGATGCGATCTTCGGCCAGCTCTTCGAGGGCGACCAGATCGCGCCGGCCACCTTCGAGCGGCTGGCCGATCTGTTCGGCTGGGCCAAGGCGCGCATGCTCTCGCAGGCCCTGCACATGCTGCGCCTCGAGATGGTGAGCGCGAGTTGCGGGCGCAACCACACGCTCGACGTCGCGCGCGTGGCCAGCCAGTTCGGGTTTCCGCTGCTCATCGTGCACGGACGACGCAACCGCGTGTTCGACTGGCGCGGCAGCCTGCGCGGCTGGCGCCTGCTGCGCAGGCTGCGCGGGCTCGACGACGCGGTGTCCGCGCGGCGCTGCGAGTCGCTGCGCTGCGATCGGTACGGCGACGCCGGGCTGCAGCTCGCGGTGTTCGACCAGCACGGCCATGTCGACTCGATCATCGGTGCGCAGGCGCATCGAACCGTGTTTGCGCTCATCGCCGAGTTCCTTGCGGGCGGTACGCAGCGGGTCGGGCCCGAGACGCCGCCCCGGCTCGCTCCGCAGGCCGAGCCGCCCTGGCTCGGCCCCACGCTCGGCTGGCTGCGGCGGTTCGAAGACGCGCAGGGCGGCTGGCTGCAGGTGACGGTGGTCGTGCAGTTGTCGCAGCGGCGCGCGCGCACGCAGGGCCTGGTGCTCGTGCCGATGCCGCGGGTCGACGGCAGACGCGTGCCCGATCTGGCGCGCGCCCGCTGGCTTGCGCCTGCGACGTGGCAGGTCGGTGCCGACCCCGAGACGCGCCATCTGAGGCTGTCGCTGCAGATGCGGGCCGCGGCACCGGGCAGCGTGGCCGACCGCTATGCCCTGCTCAGCCTGCACCGCGACCTGACGCTGGATCGGCAGCCCGCCGCCGCGCCGGCGCAAGCGACCTTCATGCAAGCGGGCCCGACGACGGCGGCGCCGGCGGAGCTGCCGCCTGCGGACGAGTGGTTGCGTAGCGGCCAGCCGTTGTCGCCATCGGATCGCGACGCAGCCCGACGCTGGTTCGATGCCTGCGCCGGCACGGCGGCGCTCGACGATGCCTGTTTCGATCTGGCCGCCGAGGCCGTGCGCGCGGCCGATGTCGGGAAGGCCTGCGATCAACCGCAGCCGCTGCGCCTGGCGCTGGCGAGCTGCCTGTATACGCCGGGCCTGTTCGACCGCGAGCCGGCGCAGGCCGCGCTGCGCACGCTGCAGCGCGCTGCCCAGGCGCCCGACGGTCCGCAACTGCTGCTGCTCGTGGGCGATCAGATCTACGCCGACGCCGATGCCGGCCTCTTCGAGCCGGCCGCCTTCGGCCGCGACGCCGGCTCGCAGGAAGCACGCTGCGAGCGCGCCTACGAACTCACCTGGTCGCTGCCCGCGTTCCGGCGCGTGACCAGCCGCGTGCCGGTGCTGCCGATGCTCGATGACCACGAAGTGCGCGACAACTGGCCGGGCATGGGCGAAACGCGCTGCAACGTCGCGCCGGCCGAGCGCCGCGCCGCGCTGGCCGCCTATCGCCGCTTCCAGGCGGCGCTGGCGCCCGACGCGGTGCAGCAGCGCGACCTCGACAAGGGCCAATCGTTCGGCTGCTGCGTCTACCCGGCTGGGGTGCCGCTGGCGATGCTCGACACGCGCACACAGCGCGGTGCGCGTGACGTGCGCACGCTCGGCGAAGCGTCGCCGCTCGGCGAGGCGGACATGATCGCGCTGCTGACCTGGCTCGAGCAGCAGCCGCGCGCGGCCGTCAAGCTCGTCGTGGCGCCGGTGCCGCTGCTGCCCCCCGACCGCATGCGCGGCCAGGCCGAGCGGCTGTGCGCCGACAACTGGAGCGGCTTTCCCGCCGCGGCGCGGCGGCTGCTCGCGCATCTGCACGACAAGGGAATCGGCAGGGTGGTGCTGCTTTCGGGCGACGCCCACCTCTCGTCGGTGACCTCGTGGCGCTTTGCCGAAGGCGCGCGCGGCCCCGACATCGTTGCGGTCGTCGCCTCGGGTCTGTACACGCCCTGGCCCTTCGTCAATGCGCGCCCCGACGAACTGCAGCTCGAGGGCCCGGTCGCGTTCGGCGGGGAGCCAACCCTGCACGGCCGCCTGCATGCGCTGCATGCCGCCGCAGCCTGGGCGCGCGTCGAGATCGTGCCCGGCGCTGACGGCGCCTGCACGCTGCGCGTTGCGCTCGTGGGCGCGGCCGGTGGCGAGGTCGGCTGCGCGGTCGAGTTCGGGCCGGCGGCCGCTACGGCGGCGCCGCGCGGCGCGCGCGCTCGAGCCGCTCGGCCAGCGAGGCGTCGAGCTGCCGCGCGTCGGTGAACTCGGGGGTGGTGTCGGGCACGCCGCGGTAGTAGACGACGAGCCCGGCGCCGGCCGGTTCGCGCAGGAAGCGCCATTCACTCTGCGGCAGCTCGGCGAAGCGCGCCCGCGCGATGCGCAGCGTGGCCGCTGCCGTGCCCAGCGCGATGCGCGGCGCGAGCGGCGCGCGCTGCCGCGTGAACGGATCGATGCCGACGACCTCGAGCGTGCGCCAGCGCGCCGGGTCGGCCTCGACGCGCACGAACACTTCGGTCGATGCTTCGTCCCTGCCGCGCAGCACGCCCCAGGCCAGCGCGACGCCGTGGCCGGCGTAGGCGTCGAGTGCGCCGTGCACCTCGAGCGGCGCGGTGTCCTGCGCCAGTGCCGCTGGCGCGGCGCCCGCGGCGATGCAAGTCAGCAGCCAGCAGCGGCGTTTCATCCCCATGTTCTCCTGGCCGGGTGCGCGCGCCGGGCTTGGCTTGCGCCGGTGTTCATCATGCCCTTGGCGCTGCGCGCCGTCCCCCCGAGGGGGAACGAGCGCCTTCGGAGCGGCCGTGCGGCGCTCATTGCGCGTCGACCAGCGTGCCGGCGCCGGGCAGCACGTGCAGCCCGACGCGTTCGCCCGGGGCGAAGCTGGGTGCGCCGCCCAGGCTCGGGCGCACCACCTGCAGCGTGCGGCCGCCGCAGTCGACGAGGTACTCGACCTTCTCGCCGAGGAAGCTGCGGCTCTTCACGGTGGCCTCGATGGCGTCGGTGCGGGCGCCGGGCTGCGCCAGCTCGAGGGCCTCGGGGCGCAGCAGCAGCAGCCAGCGCGAACCGGCCGCGGCGCGGGCGGCGCCCGGCGCGACGGCGAGGCGCTGCCCGAGCGCCTCGACCTCGACCCGATCGCCCGCGCTGCCCAGGGCGAGCGCGTCGACGAGGTTGGCGCGGCCGATGAACTCGGCCACGAAGCGCGTGCGCGGCCGGTGATACAGCGCCTCGGCGCCGCCGATCTCGACCAGGCTGCCGGCGTTCATCACGGCGATGCGGTCCGACACCGCCATCGCCTCCTCCTGGTCGTGCGTGACGTAGACGGTGGTGATGGCCAGGCGCTCTTGCAGCGCGCGGATCTCGTCGCGCATCTGCACGCGCAGGCGCGCGTCGAGGTTCGACAGCGGTTCGTCGAACAGCAGCACGCGCGGGCGGATCACGATCGCGCGCGCCAGCGCGACGCGCTGCTGCTCGCCGCCCGACATCTGCGCCGGAAACTGCCGCTCGTAGCCGGCCAGGCCCACGAGCTCGAGCACTTCGCCCACCGCGCGCGCGACGGCCGCGCGCGGCTGCCTGCGCACCTCGAGCCCGTAGGCCACGTTCTCGGCCACCGACAGATGCGGGAACAGCGCGTAGTTCTGGAACACGAAGCCGATGCCGCGCTCGTTGGCCGGCAGGTGCGTCACGTCCTGGCCGGCGAAGGCGATGCGGCCCTCGTCGGGCGTCTCGAAGCCGGCGATCATGCGCAGCGTCGTCGTCTTGCCGCAGCCCGAGGGCCCGAGCAGCGTGAGGAACTCGCCGGCTGCGATGTCGAGCGTGACCTCGCGCGCGGCGTAGACCATGCCCTTGACGGCGTGCCGGAAGCGCTTGCCGACGCGCTCGACGGCGACGCCGATCGCGGCCGGCTGCGGCGCTGCCGGGGCGTTCACGTGGCGAGCAGCCCGGCCACCGGCTGCGTGCCCGGCGTGCGCATGCGCCGCAGCAGGCGCGCGATCGCGCCGACGACGATGAAGACGAGCAGCACGACGACGACCGAGAAGGCCGCGGCCACGCCCAGCTGCAGCTCGGTCATGTTCTCGAGGATCTTCACGGTGACCAGCGTCCACGAGATCGAGACGAGGAAGATCGTGGCGCTGATGGCCGTCATCGAGCGGATGAACATCACGCCCAGCCCGGCGAAGAAGGCCGGCAGCACCAGCGGCAGCGTGATGCGCCGCAGCGTCGTGCCGCTGCCCGCGCCCAGGCTGGCCGAGGCCTCCTCGAGGCCGGGGTCGATCTGCTGCAGCATCGCCATCGTCGCGCGGATGCCGGTGGGGCCGTAGCGGATGACGAAGCAGGCCACGAGGATGAGCGCGCCGCCGGTGAGCACGATGGGCGGATCGTTGAAGGCGATCAGGTAGGCGATGCCGACGATCGTACCCGGCAGAGCGTAGTCGATCATCGAGGTGATCTCCATCGCCGTGCGGCCGAAGAAGCGCCGGCGCACGACGAGCCAGCCGAGCAGCACGCCGTACAGCCCGCCCAGCGGCGTGGCCAAGGCGGCGATCGTGAGCGTGTCGCCGAGCACGCGCAGCCCCTCGCTGAAGACGACGCGGTAATGCGCCAGCGTGAGCGCGTGGTTGGCGCCGAAGGCCTGCACCAGCGAGGCATAGAGCAGCAGCGCGTACAGGTAGACGACGAACAGCGTCACCGCCACGCACGCGGCGACGAGCAGCCAGCGCAGCGCCGGTGTGACGCTGACGAAAGGCGTCTGCCCCGCGCCCTTGCCGCCGACGGTGACGTAGCTGCGCCGCCCGACCCAGAAGCGCTGGAGCAGGAACACCGCCAGCGCCGGCACCAGCAGCACCAGCGACAGCGCCGCGCCGCCGCGCAGATCGAACAAGCCGGTGATCTGCAGGTAGGCCTGGGTCGGCAGCACCGGGAACTGGTTGCCGGCGAGGATGAGCGGCGTCGCGAAGTCGGCCAGCGAAGCGGCGAAGAGCAGCAAGAAGGCGTTGGCCAGCCCCGGCGTGCACAGCGGCAGCGTGACGGTGCGGAACACGCGCGCGCGCGCGGCGCCCAGCGACAGCGCCATGCCCTCGATGTTGGAGTCGATTGCCTGCAGCATCGGCCGCAGCGTCAGATACGCGATCGGGAAGTAGGTGACGATCTCGGCCGTGAGCGTGCTCCACATGCCGTAGACGCCGACGTCGGCGATGCCGAGCAGGTCGTAGGTGATGAGTCCGCGCGGGCCGAACGAGAACACGTAGCCGATCGCCGTGGTGAACGGCGGCGACACGAGGGGCAGCAGCACCGAGATGTCGATGAGCCGCACGACGCCCGGGGCGAGCCGGCAGCGCGCCGCCGTGAACGCGAACAGAAAGCCGAGCACCGTGCCGCCGGCGCCGACCAGGGCGCCCAGCAAGAGGCTGTTGCGCAGCGCCGCGATCTGGTTGCGGTCGGTCAGGATCGCGCTGATGCCGGCCAGGCCGAAGTGGCCCTGGTCGACGAACACGCGCGCCAGCAGCATCACCAGCGGATAGACGACGAACAGCGCCAGCAGCAGCCACAGCACGAGCACGGCCGCGGCCAGCGCCGGCTCGGCGCGCAGCCGCGCGGCCCAGCCCGGCGCCGCGGCCCTGTGCGCGCTCATCGGACGGGCGACTCCCAGCCCCCGGCGCCGCGCATCACGCCGGCGCGATCCATCGCGTCACCGCCTCAGGGATTGAGGATCTCGGCGACCCAGCGCTCGACCATCTTCTTGCGGTTGGCGCCGGCATAGGCGTCGTCGATCGGGAAGATCTTCGCGCCCGCGAGCACGGCGGCCAGGCCGGGCTCGATCTTCACCTCGGGGTCGGCCGGCACGAAGTTGATCTTGTGCTTGGCAAAGAGGCCCTGCATCTGCGCCGACGTGGCCCAGTCGATCAGCTTCCTGGCCGTGTCGGGGTTCTTGGCGCCCTTGATGAGCGCGATCGCCTCGGCCGAAGTGCCGATGCCTTCCTTGGGGAAGCTGATCGTCACGTCGTAGCCCTTGGCCTTGGTGTCGAGGGCGTCGACGATGAAGAAGATGCCGCCGCCGGCCTGGCCGATGCCCACCGGCAGCGTGCCGCCGCCGCCGCTCTTGGTGAACAGCTGCACGTTCGGGCGCAACTGCTTCATGTAGGCGAAGGCCTTGGCCTCGTCGCGCCCGTTCACCTCGAGGATGCTGAAGATGCGCGTCACCGCCGTGCCCGAGGTGCGCGCGTCGGCCATCTGCAGCGCGTTCTTGTACGCCGGGTCGAGCAGGTCCTGCCACGAGCGCGGCGGCGCGAGCTTGCGCTCGGCGAGGAACTTGTTGTTGCTCATGAAGACCAGCGGGTCGTCGGCGATCGCGGTCCACTGGCCGTCGGCGTGCCGAAAGCGCGCCGGCAGCTTGGCGAAGATCGGCGGCTTGTAGGGCTCGAACACGCCCTCGGCGATGCCCGCGGCGAAGGTCTCGACCGGGCCGCCGAAGAGCACGTCGACGCGCGGGTTGTTCTTCTCGGCGATCACGCGCGCCAGCGCCTCGCCCGACGAGAAGCGCACGAAGTTCACCTTGATGCCGGTGGCCTTGGTGAACTCCTCGAACATCGGCCGCGCCCAGTTCTCCGGCCAGATCGAGTAGGCGTTGACCTCGGCGGCGCGCGCCGGCAGCGCGCAGGCGGCGGCGGCAAGGGCGAAGGCGGCGGCCGCACGCCATGCGGCGTGCAGGCGATGACGGATCGGCGACATCGGCATTCCTCCTGGGTTGACCCGGATCGCGGCCATGCGCGCGCACGACGCGTGCGCGGCGGCTCCGAGGCCGGCAACTGTAAACCCGGCCGCGACCGCGGCCGGGGCATGGGAATGCGCGCCGGCGGCGCGCCCGCGGCCCGACGCGCCGGCCGGACCGACACGCCGGGGATGACGCTGCACGGCTCTCGGCACAGAATGACTCAGGGATTTCGTCGACGCGCGGCTTGGTCCGCGCGCCGCACAATGGCCCGCTCAATCACCGGCCCCGCGCCCGGACGGTGCGCGCCGCGGGCCGGCTCATTCCGAGGAGACCGCGATGACCATCCCCCTTTCGCTCACCGTCAACGGCAAGGCCGTGACGGCCGCCGTCGACGCGCGCACGCTGCTCGTGCAGTTCCTGCGCGAGCACTTGCGCCTGACCGGCACGCACCAGGGCTGCGACACCGCGCAGTGCGGCGCCTGCACCGTGCATCTCGACGGGCGCCCGGTCAAGTCCTGCTCGCTGCTGGCGGTGCAGGCGCAGGGCTGCAGCGTGACGACGATCGAAGGCCTGGCGCCCGAGGGCGAACTGCATCCGATGCAGGCCGCGTTCAACGCATGCCACGGCCTGCAGTGCGGGTTCTGCACGCCGGGCATGGTGATGACGGCGACCAAGCTGCTCGAGGCCAACCCGAATGCGAGCGAGGCCGAGATCCGCGCCGGCCTGGACGGCAACATGTGCCGCTGCACCGGCTACCACAACATCGTGCGTGCCGTGCAGCATTGCCAGAGCGGCGCCGCGGCCTGAGGAGGGTGTCATGACCGACCTGTCCAACGCCCCGAACTCCCCGAACTCCCCGATCGGCCAGCCGCTCGTGCGGCGCGAGGACCAGCGCTTCCTCACCGGCGCCGGCCAGTACACCGACGACATCACGCTGCCCGGGCAGACCTGGGGCGTGTTCCTGCGCTCGCCGCACGCGCACGCGCGCATCCGCTCGATCGACCTCGCGCGCGCCCAGGCCGCGCCCGGCGTCGTCGCGATCTTCACCGGCGAGGACATCGCCGCGGCCAAGGTCAACGGCCTGCCCTGCGGCTGGCTGATCCACAGCAAGGACGGCGCGCCGATGAAGGAGCCCGCGCATCCGATCCTGGCGATCGGCAAGGTGCGCCATGTCGGCGACCAGGTGGCGCTGGTCGTCGCCGAGAGCGCGCTGCAGGCGCGCGACGCGGCCGAGCTGATCGAGGTCGACTACGAGGAGCTCGCGCCGGTGATCGACCTGCGCAGCGCCGCCGGCGCGGCCAGCGCGGTGCACGACGACGTCCCGGGCAACGTCTGCTACGACTGGGGCCACGGCGACAAGGCCGCGGTGGACGCGGCCTTCGCCAAGGCGGCCCACGTGAGCACGCTCGAGTTCAGCAACAACCGCCTGATCCCCAACGCGATCGAGCCGCGCGCGGCCAATGCCGTGTACAGCCGGCACGACGACAGCTGGACGCTGTACGTCGCCAACCAGAACCCGCATGTCGAGCGGCTGCTGATGTGCGCGTTCGTGCTCGGCATCCCCGAGAGCAAGCTGCGCGTCGTGGCGCCGGATGTCGGCGGCGGCTTCGGCTCCAAGATCTTCCTCTACGCCGAGGAGACGGTGCTGGTCTGGGCGAGCAAGAAGGTCGGCCGCCCGATCAAGTGGACCGCCGAGCGCAGCGAGTCGTTCATGGCCGACGCGCACGGGCGCGACCACGCCACCAAGGTCGAGCTGGCGACCGACGCGCAGGGCAACTTCCTCGCGCTGCGCGTGCACACGATCGCCAACATGGGCGCCTACCTGTCGACCTTCGCGTCGTCGGTGCCGACCATCCTCTACGCCACGCTGCTGGCCGGCCAGTACAAGACGCCGGCCATCTACGCCGAGGTCAAGGCGGTGTTCACCAACACCGCGCCGGTCGACGCCTACCGCGGTGCCGGCCGCCCCGAGGCCACCTACGTCGTCGAGCGCATCGTCGAGCAGGCCGCGCGCGACCTGAAGCTCGATCCGACCGAGCTGCGCCGGCGCAACTTCATCACCAGCTTCCCCTACGCCACGCCGGTGGGCCTGACCTACGACACCGGCAACTACGCCGCGCACCTGGACAAGGCGCTGGCGCTGGCCGACGTGGCCGGCTACCCGGCGCGCAAGGCGGCCTCGGCGGCCAGGGGCCGCAAGCGCGGCATCGGCTACAGCTGCTACATCGAGGCCTGCGGCCTGGCGCCTTCCAACATCGCCGGTGCGCTGGGCGCGCGCGCCGGCCTGTTCGAAGCGGGCGAGGTGCGCGTGCATCCCACCGGCAGCGTGACCGTCTTCACCGGCTCGCACAGCCACGGCCAGGGCCACGAGACGACGTTCGCGCAGGTGGTGGCCGGACGCCTGGGCATCCCGGTCGAGAGCGTCGAGATCGTGCACGGCGACACCGGCCGCGTGCCCTTCGGCATGGGCACTTACGGCAGCCGCTCGCTGGCGGTGGGCGGCACGGCCATCGTCAAGGCGGTGGACAAGGTGATCGCCAAGGGCAAGAAGATCGCCGCGCACCTGCTCGAGGCGGCCGACGGCGACATCGAGTTCGAAGGCGGCGAGTTCAAGGTCAAGGGCACCGACCGGAAGCTGCCCTTCGGCCAGGTCGCGCTCACCGCCTACGTGCCGCACAACTACCCGCTCGACAAGCTCGAGCCCGGGCTCAACGAGAACGCCTTCTACGACCCGACCAACTTCACCTACCCCTCGGGCAGCTACGTGTGCGAGGTCGAGGTCGACCCCGAGACCGGCGTCACGCGCGTCGAGCGCTTCACCGCGGTCGACGACTTCGGCAACCTCGTCAACCCGATGATCGTCGAAGGCCAGGTGCACGGCGGTCTGGCGCAGGGCCTGGGGCAGGCGATGCTCGAAGCCTGCGTCTACGACCCGGCCAGCGGCCAGCTCCTCACCGGCAGCTACCTCGACTACGCGATGCCGCGCGCCGACGATCTGCCGAGCTTCGAGGTCGACCACACCGTCACGCCCTGCACGCACAACCCGCTGGGCGTCAAGGGCTGCGGCGAGGCCGGCGCCATCGGCTCGCCGGCGGCCTTCATCAACGCACTGACCGACGCGCTCGGCGTGCGCGACATCGCGATGCCGGCCACGCCCGAGCGCGTCTGGCGCGCGGCCAACGCCATCGCCTGAGCACGGCCCGAACGATCGAGGAGCGGACCATGTACCCCTTCAACTATCTCCGTCCCGCCGACGTCGCCGCGGCCGTGCAGGCCTGCACCGGCGAGTCGCGCTATCTGGCCGGCGGCCAGAGCCTGGTGCAGTCGATGAAGCTGCGCCTGGCCTCGGCCGAGAACCTCGTCGACCTGGGCGGCATCGCCGCGCTGCGCGGCATCACGGTCGATGCCGCCGGCGTGACGATCGGCGCGATGACGACGCACGCCGAGGTTGCTGCCTCGGCCGCGGTGCGCCAGGCGATCCCGGCGCTGGCCGCGCTGGCCGGCGGCATCGGCGACGCGCAGGTGCGCGCGCTGGGCACGATCGGCGGCTCGGTCGCCAATGCCGACCCGGCCGCCGACTACCCGGCCGCCTTGCTCGGCCTGGGCGCCACGGTGCGCACCAGCAAGCGCACGATCGCCGCCGACGCCTTCTTCAAGGGCCTGTACGAGACGGCGCTCGAGCCGGGCGAGCTCGTCACCGCGGTGCAGTTCTCGCGCGCCGCCAAGGCCGCCTACGTGAAGTTCAAGCAGCCGGCTTCGCGCTTCGCGCTGGTGGGCGTGTTCGTCGCGCAGGGCAGCGCGGGCGTGCGCGTCGCGGTCACGGGGGCCAAGGCCAGCGCCTACCGCGAGCCGGCGCTCGAGGCCGCACTCGCCCGCAGCTTCACGCCGGCGGCCGCGCAGGGCGTGAAGCTTGCGGCCGAGGGGATGAACGCCGACCTGCACGGTTCGGCCGAGTACCGCGCGGCGATGGTCTCGGTGATGGCCGCGCGCGCTGTTGCCGCGGCCAATGGCTGAGGCGGCGCCGGGCCAGGGCGCGATGACCACCGGGCCCGGCGGCGAGCGACGCCGGCGCGTCGCTTCCGTCGGCGAGCTCATCGAGCTGCTCGGCGCGCAGAACTATGTCTGCGACCGGCGCCTGGCCACCTCGCTGTACCTCGCGCTCGAGCTGCAGCGCCCGCTCTTCCTCGAGGGCCATCCCGGCGTCGGCAAGACCGAGCTGGCCAAGGCGCTGGCCGCGGCGCTCGACGCGCCGCTGCTGCGCCTGCAGTGCTACGAGGGCCTGGACGTGGCGCAGACCGCCTACGAATGGAACGTCGCGCGCCAGATGCTCGAGATCCGCCTGGCCGAGGCGGCGCACGAGGTCGACCACGATCGCCTGGCCAAGTCGCTGTACGACCGCTCGATGCTGATCGAGCGCGCGCTGCTCAAGGCGCTGACGCAGCCGCGTTCGCCGGTGCTGCTGATCGACGAACTCGACCGCGCCGACGAGCCCTTCGACGCCTTCTTGCTCGAGGTGCTGGCCGAGAACCAGATCACCATCCCCGAGCTCGGCGTCGTCAAGGCCGAGGCGCCGCCCGTCACGCTCATCACCAGCAACCGCACGCGCGAGATCCACGATGCGTTGAAGCGCCGCTGCCTGTATCACTGGGTCGAGTACCCCAGCATCGAGCGCGAGCTGCAGATCGTGGCGCTGAAGGCGCCGGGCGCCGGCGAGCGCCTGTCGCGTCAGGTGGTCGAGTTCGTGCAGCGCATGCGCGGGCTCGACCTGTTCAAGACGCCGGGCGTGGCCGAGACCATCGACTGGACCAACGCGCTGGTGGCGCTGAACACGATGAACCTCGACCCCGACGCCGTCGACGACACGCTGGGCGTGCTGCTCAAGCACCAGGACGACATCGCCAAGGTGCAGGGCGGCGCCGTCGGCCAGCTGCTCGACGAGCTGCGCGCCAAGGCGCTGCTGTAGCCGGCCGCGCGCGCCGCGAGGCCGCAGGCGCGCCCGGCGCACCCCACCACCGGCTTGCAGGCTCCATGCTGGTCGACAACCTTGTGCAGTTCGGCCGCGTGCTCAGGCGCGCCGGCATCCCGGTCGGGCCGGACCGCGTGCTCGCGGGCATCGCCGCGCTCGAGGCGGTGGGCGTGACGCGGCGCGACGACGTGCACGCGGCGCTCGCCGCCGTGATGCTCGACCGCCACGAGCAGCAGGCGGTTTTCGACGTCGCCTTCGAAGCCTTCTGGCGCGACCCCAAGCTGCTCGAACGCATGATGTACCTGCTGCTGCCCAGGATCGAGCGGCGCGGCGTCAAGGAGCCGCCCAAGCGGCCGCAGCGCGTGCAAGACGCGCTGGCGGCGAGCAAGCCGCCTTCGGCCGACACCCGCCGCGCGCCCCCAGGCGAGGAGCGCACCCAGTTCGAGGCCACCCTCACGTTCAGCGAGCGCGAGCGGCTGCAGCACGCCGACTTCGAATCGATGAGCAGCGCCGAGTTCGAGGCCGTCAAGGCGCTGGTCGAGCGCCTGCCGCCGCCCTTCGCGCCGGTGCTGCGGCGCCGCCGCGAGCCGGCCGTGCGCGGCAGCCCCGACCTGCGCGCCACGCTGCGCCGCATGGCGCGCACGCCGCACACGCTGCAGCTCGTGCACGCGCGCGCGCGCACCGAGCTGCCCGCCGCCGTCGTGCTGCTCGACATCTCGGGCTCGATGGAGCGCTACGCGCGCATCTTCCTGCATTACGTGCACGGGCTGATCCAGCGCCGTCTGCGGCTGCAGGTGTTCACCTTCGGCACGCGGCTGACCAACGTGACACGCGCGCTGCGCCTGCACGACCCCGACGCGGCGCTCGCCGCCGCCGCCGCGCAGGTGCCAGACTGGCACGGCGGCACGCGCATCGCCGCCTCGCTCGACGAGTTCAACCGCCGCTGGGCCCGCCGCGTGCTCCCCGGCAACGCGGCGCTGCTGCTCGTCACCGACGGGCTCGAGCGCGACGAGCAGGGCGACCTCGCGCGCGCCGCGGCGCAACTGCGGCGGCTGGCGCACGAGATCGTCTGGCTCAACCCGCTGCTGCGCTTCGCCGGATTCGAGCCGCGGGCGGCCGGCATCCGCGCGCTGCTGCCGCAGGTCGACCGTTTCCTGCCCGTCCACAATCTGGCAAGCTTGGCCGATCTGGGGCGCGCGCTCGCGGCGCCGCCCCGGCGCCCCGGAGCCTCCACATGGAACTGAACGGCGAACGCATCATTCCCGCCTCGGTGCAGCGCACCTGGGCCGCGCTGAACGACCCCGCGGTGCTGAAGGCCTGCATCGCCGGTTGCGAGCAGTTCGAGCCGGCCGGCGACAACGCCTACGCCGCGCTGCTGGCGGTGCGCGTGGGGCCGGTCAACGCGCGCTTCAAGGGCAATGTCCGCCTGAGCGACATCGTGCCGCCCGCGAGCTATACGATCGCCTTCGACGGCCAGGGCGGCGTCGCCGGCTTCGGCAAGGGCTCGGCCCAGGTGGCGCTGGCGGCCGAGGGCGCGGCGCAGACCAAGCTCAGCTACCGCGTGCAGGCGCAGGTGGGCGGCAAGATCGCACAGGTGGGCTCGCGCCTAGTGGACGCCGCGGCGGCCAAGGTGGCGGGCGACTTCTTCGACGCCTTCGAGGCGCGGCTGCGCAGCGAGGGCGCCGGCGAAGCCGCGCCGCCGCCCGCGCTGCCGGCCGCGCGCGCGCTGCCGGCCTGGCTCTGGCTGGCGGGCGGCGCAGTCGTGCTGCTGCTGCTGTACCTGCTGATGCGCTGAGCGCGTCCCCGAATTGCAAGGAGGTCGGGACATGGACAGTCTGGATCTCGAGGTGCTGCGCCAGGCGCGGCAATGGCATGCCGATGGGCGCCGGGTGTGGCTGGTGACGGTGCTCGAGACCTGGGGCAGCGCGCCGCGCCCGCCCGGCGCGCTGCTGGCGATGCGCGACGACGGCCAGGTCGTCGGCTCGGTGTCGGGCGGCTGCGTCGAGGACGATCTGATCGACCGCGTGCGCAAGGGCGAGCGCGTGGCGCGGCCCTCACTCGTGAGCTACGGCGTCACCAAGGACGAGGCGGCCCGCTTCGGCCTGCCTTGCGGCGGCACGCTGCGCCTGGTGCAGGAGCCGCTGGCCGACACGGGCTGGATCGACGAGGTGCTCGCGCGCACCGCGCGCCACGAGCTGGTGGCGCGCCGGCTCGTGCTCGCCAGCGGCGCGGTGACGCTCGAGCCGGCCTCGCGCGACGACGCCTTCGCCTTCGACGGCCAGGTGATGCGCGCCACCTACGGGCCGCGCTGGCGGCTGATGATCGTCGGCGCCGGGCAGCTTTCGCGCGCGGTGGCCGAGATCGCGCTCTTGTGCGACTTCGAGGTCATCTGCTGCGATCCGCGCGAGGAATACCACCTCAGCTGGAACGTGGCCGGCAGCCGTTTCAGCAAGGCCATGCCCGACGATCTGGTGCTCGAGCTCCGGCTCGACGCGCACAGCGCCGTCGTCGCGCTGACGCACGACCCCAAGCTCGACGACATGACGCTGCTCGAAGCGCTCAAGTCGCCCGCCTTCTACATCGGCGCGCTCGGCTCGCGCGTCAACACCGCGCGGCGGCGCGAGCGGCTTGCGCAGTTCGAGCTCACGGCCGAGCAGATCGCGCGGCTGCACGGGCCGATCGGCCTGGACCTCGGCGCCAAGACGCCGGCCGAGATCGCCGTGGCCATCCTGGCCGAGATCATCGCCGTGCGCCACGGCGTCGCGCTGGCGCAGAAAAAGCCCGGTTCAGCCTATCCGGCCGCGGGCGAAGCGCCGGCCCTGGCCGAAGGCCCCGTCTGCGGCACGTCGCGCGGCCCGCAGTCCATGAAGGCATGAATCGGAGCGTGACTGATGTCGTCACAGGCCTTGAATGCGAACGCGAGGGCCTGCCGATGAACGCGCCGCAGCCGCCCGAACAGGAGCTGCAGGTCATCGCCGCCGCGATCCTGCAGCGCGCCGGCAGCGATGCCGACGCCCTGCTCGCGCAGGCGGCGGCACGCCAGCGCGCGCTCGGCCGCCGCGTGCGCGGGCTGCTGATGACCTATCCCGAGCCGGCGGCGGGCTGCGCCGGCCCGATGGTGCTGGTCGACCTGCACGAGGGCACGCGCTTTCTCGTTTCGCAGCCGATGGGCCCGGGCTCGGGCGCCTGCCGCGGCGATCCGCAGGGCTTCGCGCAGGCCAGCGGCGTGCTGCGCGCTGCGCTCGACGCGGCGCCCGACCTCGTCGTCGTCAACCGCTTCGGCGCCCTCGAGGCCGAAGGCGGCGGCTTCGCCGCCGAACTGCTCGAGCTGCTGTCGCGCGGCGTGCCGGTGCTGACGGCGGTGAACGAACGCCATCTGCCGGCCTGGCGGCATTTCAGCGGCGGTGCCGACGTGCTGCCGGCCGAGGCGGCGGCCGTCGACCTGTGGATTGACGCGGCGCTGGCGCGGTAGCCCGCCTGGCAGCGCGGCGTGCCGCGGCCTGCCTGCCGGAGGGCCTGTGGGCGGATTCACGGGTGGCGGGGTGGCTGCGGCTCGCGGGTGGGCCGCTCCCGACGCGCTGCGCTACGGCAGCGCGACTGCGATGTCGATCGCCAGCGCTGGCATGGTGGTGTTGAGGAAGAACGCGCGCCGGCAGCGCTGTGTGTCCACGCGGCGTGATGCGTCGCCGCATACCCGGACTACCGCCCTTCGAGTTGGGCAAGCGCGCCGACGTGCTGATGACCGGGCCGGACAAGGTGAGCTGCGGCGTGGTCCGTTGAAAAACCGAGCGGTTCGCAGGAGCAGGTCGAAGATGCCGTCTCGTCCAGGCGATCCCGCCCGTGCGCAGCGGCGGCTTGCGAAAGCCGCGCCGCCAGACGCCGACGCCATCGCAGCGACCGAGCGCGCGCGACACGGCGTCGCCGCCAGAGCCGGTCCAGCTTCGCGCGTCCTTACGGCGCGCGCTCAAGCGTCCGTACTGGCCGCCGGAACCGGTTCAGCCTCGCGCGTGCGTACGGCGCAATGCCACCCCGGTCTCGAGCATGGCCTCATGCGGTTCAGCTTCGTGCGCGCGTACGGCGGCCCAGCCATGCGAGCGCGAACAGGCCGCCGGACATCATCAGCCAGGTTCCGGGCTCGGGCACCGCCTGGGCGACGAAGTGCGCGCCGCCGGCGGCGGTGAAGCTGAAGGAGTCGAAACGGTAGGCGTCGGCGCTGGCGGCGAAGGCGACTTGGTCGAACGCGGAATCGGCGATCGCGCCCCAGCCGCCTTGTGCGTCGGCTTGCTGAAGGAAGGTGTCGATCGCGAAGCCGCCGCTCGCCTGGAAGGCGTTCGGGTCGGTCGCGCCGAGGAAGCGGAACTCGACCTTCATGCCGTCGAGGTTGACGTTGCCGCCGAAGTGCACGGCATCGGTGACGAAGCCGCCGTGGCCGTCGGCGGCCACTTCGAGCAGCAGCCGGGAGGCGCCGGCGGCGACGAAGTTGCCGTCGATCGTGAACAGGCCCGGCGAGCTGCCCGGACTGAAGGTGCCGTGGTTGACGACGCTGCCGCTGACGTGGATCGAGCCGGCGCTGCCGCCCAGGTAGCCGTTGGTGCCGATGACCACGTCCTGCGCCCACAGGCTGGCGCCGTTGAGCACCATCGTGCCGGTGCCGCCGTCGGCGTCGCTGCCGTCGCTGGCCTTGGCGCGGCCGACGCCGACCCAGGCGGCGTTGACGATCGTCGAGCCGCCGCTGGCGATCAACGTGCCGTCGCTGCCGCTTTCGGCGCCCACGATCAAGCGGCCGCCGCCGAGGTCGACGGTGCTGCCGCTCTGCAGGCGCAGCAGCCCGCTGCCGGAGCGGCCGACGATCATGCGCGCGTTCTCGGTGGCCTTGTAGCTCATCGTGAGCGTCGAAGCCGACAGGCTCATGACCCCGTCGCCTGCGGTCGCCGAGCCCGAGCCGCCGATCGTCACACCGCCGCCGTTGGCGCCGGGGTTGGCGAGCGTGATCACGCTGCCGTTGACGGCGCTCAGGTTGCCGACCGCGCCGCTGCCGGCGCCGATGACCAGCGCCGCGCCCTGCTGCGACTGGCCGCCGTATTGTCCGGCGAGCTCCACCTTCGCGTTGTCGAGGCGCACGACGCCCGTGGCGCCGTAGTTGCCGACGCCCAGGATGGTGGCGGCAATGCCCGCGTGGTCGGACACGGTGAGCTGGCCCGCTGCAAGCGGTCCATGCCCCACGGCGATATATGCATCGCCGCCGCTGACCCGCATTTCCGACCCGACGCCGGTGATGGTCGCGCTGCCCCGCCCCCCGATGGTTGCCTTGCCGCTGCCGCCGATGTAGGTGCTGGTGCTGCGCGTGTGGCTTGGCGTCGAGATCGCATTGCCTTCGACCAGCAGCTTGCCGCCGCCGCTGATGGCGAGCGTTCCCTGGCCGTCGCGGCCTACCCGCAGGAACGGGTTCCACGCTTCGCCTTCGGTGTCGGGTGCAACCGAATCGGCGCGCAGCAGCACGGTCGCGCCGCCGCTGATGTTCAGCGTGCCCGACGACCCCGCGTCGCGGCCCAGGCTGAACTGCGGCGCGCTGGTGGCGGCGGTGGTCGCCAGCAGTTCCAGCCGCGCACCGTTGCTCACGTTGACGACCCCGGTGCCGCCGCCGCGGCCGATCTCGAACACCGCGACGCCGCTGCTCCCGCTGGCCGCGGCAGTGACGGTGCCGTTGGCGCGGTAGAGCGTGCCGGCGCCGTCGATGGCGAGCGTGCCGAAGCTGCCGTCGCGACCGACCGAGCTGTACCAGACGTTGTCGACCAGCGCGCCGCTGTCGACGCTCAGCGCCGCACTGCCGAGTTGGCGTCCGACCTGCAGCGCGCCCGACTGGTTCGCGAAGCTGAGCTTGGAGCCGGCGCCGGTGATCTGCGCGTCGGTGCGCCCGCCGTTTCTGGTCAGATTGACCGAGGCGTAGGCGTCGCCGCCGCCCTCGATGCGCAGCGAGCCGCCGTCGCTCACCTTGAGCGTCGCCCAGGCCCTGGGGTCGGTCGCGGTGTTGAAATACGCCAGGCCCGGTTCGACCGTGCCGCCGCTCACGCGCCAGATCGAGTCCGCTCCGGAGATCGTCGCCTCGGCGAAGCTGCGCTCGGTGCCGCTCGGGCTGCCGCCGCCGGGCCCGATGCCCAGGTTCACGTTGTCGGTGACCAGCGAGCCGCCGGCGAGCACGTTGACGCGCCCCGTCGTCACGCCGCCCGGGGTGCCGAAGGTGAAGGCATCGATCGGCGGATGGAAGACCGCGAGTCCGCCGACGTAGAAGCCGCGCAGGAAGCTCGCCTTGCTGCCGCTGCCGCTGCCGGTGACCGTGAAGGTGCCGTCGGAGCCGGCGGCGTTGCCGATGAAGTTGTTGCAATAGTGGTACTGGCCCAGGCAGGCGCCGGGATTGGCGCGCCCGTCGAGCACCGCACCGGCCGAGACCGTCAGGCTGCCGCGGCCCCATTCGCCGACGCCCAGGCGGTTGACGACGCCGTCGCTGAAGCCGTCTCCGATCAGCTCGACGCGCGTCCCGATGCCGGTGATCTCGGCCGTGCCGTCACCGTTGCCGCTGCCGCTCGGGCCGATCAGCAGCGATCCGGTGCGCAGCAGCGATCCGCCGCCGGCCTGCAGGCTGCCCGGTGCGCCGTTGCCCACGAAGAGGCCGACATTGCCCAGATCGGTGTCGCCCGGGCCGACCGACGCGTTGCCCGGCCAGACGTTGACTGCCCCGCTGGTGGTGATGGCGCCATGCGCGCCAGTGGTGACGAGCGCCGCAGCGAGCGCGACGGCGTGCAGCCTGAGGTCGATGGAACTCATCTTCGTCTCCTCCCCTCCGCACGGCCCCGCGCCATGCGCCCGACGACTCTGTCACGGGCCGCGCCGCATGTCTTCATACAAACTAGGCAGATCCGCTTCCGCGTTCTTGACCCCAACGGGTCCGGCCGAGCTCTCGCCGCCGGCGGATTGCTCGATCGCCACTGTGGTTTGCGCTGGCCTGCCGCGCTCCCGCCGGATCCGTCAGCCGTCGTTCTCCGAGCGTTGCCGGGCGCGCCGCGTTCGGGCCGGCGCGGCGCCGCAGGCGCTGCCGCGCTACAGCAGCCCGGCCGCGATGTTGATCGCCAGCGCCAGCAGCGTGGTGTTGAAGAAGAACGCGAGCACGCAGTGCAGCGTGCCCACGCGGCGCAGCGCGCTGGTGGCGAACGCGACGTCGGCGGTCTGGCCCGAGGTGCCGATGACGCAGGCGAAGTAGAAGAAGTCGCCGTAGCCCGGATCCGGCGTGCCGGGGAACTGCAGAGGATCGGCCCCGTGCCGCGCGCGCGCCGCGTAGAAGTCGTGCGCGTAGTGCAGCGCGAACAGCGTCTGCGTGAAGAACCACGAGGTGGCCACCGTGAGCGCCGCCAGCGCCACGTGCAGCCGGTGCAGTGCGCCCTGCAGATCCTTGGCGGCGGCCAGCTGCGAAGCGACCGCGAGCAGCACCGCCGCGGCCGCTGCCACGACGAGCACGAGCACGACGAAGCGGCCTTCGTCCTCGCGCAAGGCGCGCCGGCGCATGCTCTCGAGGTCGGCATGCTGCGCCATGAAGGCGACCAGGGCCAGGTACAGCAGGGCGCCGGCGTTCCAGGCGAGCAGGGTGCGCGGTGCGGCGTGCACGGCCGGTGTCGCGGGCAGCAGCCAGTACACGAGCAGGCCGGCCGCCGCCGAGCCGAGCAGGCGCGGCCGCGCACGCAGCCCGTGCAGCGTGCGATGCCAGGCGCGACGACGTGGAGCGGGGGCTGGCGGGCGATCCATAGCCGGCGCGCAAGTATGGCGCGGCGCGTGCCTTCTCGACCTCCCGCACGGCCGCGCCCTCGCGCAGCGCGGGCCGTTCGATCGGCGTACCGATCCGCGCAGGCGGATCTGTACGTCCGATCTCACCCCGCGCCGAGGGCCAGGGCGACGCGGTAGGTGACGAAGGACGCCGCGTAGGCGAGCGCGAACAGGTAGCCCACGAGCAGCGCGGGCACGGCCCAGCCGTTGGTCTCGCGGCGCACGGCGGCGATGGTCGAGATGCATTGCGGCGCGAACACGAACCAGGCGAGCAGCGCGTAGGCGGTGGCCGCACTCCAGTCGTGCGCGATGACCGGCGCCAGGGCCTGCGCGGCGGCTTCGCTGCCCTCGGCGCCGCCGAGCGCGTAAACCGTGGCGAGCGAGGAGACGACGACCTCGCGTGCTGCCATGCCGGGCACCAGCGCCACGCTGATCTGCCAGTTGAACCCCAGCGGCGCGAACAGATGCGCGAGCGCGCGCCCGAGCATGCCGGCCACGCTGTACTCGATGGCCGGGCCGGTGGCGCCCGGCGGCGGTGCCGGGAAACTGGCCAGGAACCACAGCGCCAGCGTCATCACCAGGATCACGCCGCCCACGCGGCGCAGGAAGATCTTGGCGCGCTGCACCAGGCCCAGGCCGACATGGCGCAGCGTCGGCCAGTGGTAGGCGGGCAGTTCCATCATCAGCATGCGCGACTGGCCGCCCGCCGTGAGCAGCTTGAGCAGCCAGGCCACGCCGAACGCGCCGACGATGCCGGCGACGTAAAGCACGAACAGCGCCACGCCCTGCAGCCCGAGCCCGCCGGGCAAGGTGCGCACCGGCACGAAGGCGCCGATCAATAGCGTGTACACCGGAAGGCGCGCCGAGCAGGTCATGAGCGGCGCGATCAGGATCGTCACCAGACGGTCGCGCCGGTCGGCGATCGTGCGCGTGGCCATGATGCCGGGGATGGCGCAGGCAAAGCTCGACAGCAGCGGGATGAAGGATCGCCCCGACAGACCGACGCCGCCCATCAGGCGGTCGAGCAGGAAGGCCGCGCGCGGCAGGTAGCCCGACTCCTCGAGCACGAGGATGAAGAAGAACAGGATCAGGATCTGCGGCAGGAACACGAGCACGCCGCCCACGCCGGCGATGAGCCCGTCGGCGAGCAGGCTGCCGATCCAGTGCCACACCGCACCGTGCGGCAGCGCGCCGGCCAGCGCCTGTGCGAGCGCGCCGGTCGACGCCTGGATCAGCTCCATCGGCCAGCGCGCCCAGGCGAAGACCGCCTGGAAGACGAGGAAGAGCACGACGGCCAGCAGCAGCGGCCCGGCGAGCGGATGCAGCACGATGCGGTCGACGCGCTCGGTCACGCGGTCGGGCTGCAGCGCGGCGAGGCCCAGCCGATCGAGCAGCGTGCGCAGGCGCTCCTCGTCGTGCGCCGCGTCGGGCTGCGGCGGCGGCGCTGCCGGCCAGCGGCTGCGCTCGGCGATGAGGGCGCGCAGCGCCGCGTCGCCGCCGCGCTGCACGCCCACCGTCGGCAGCACGGGCACGCCGAGTTCGGCGGCCAGCGCCTCGGCATCCACATGCAGGCCGCGGCGTTCGGCGACATCGCTCATGTTCAGCGCCACCACCACCGGCAGCCCCTGGCGCAGCACGCCGAGCACGAGGCGCAGGTTGCGCCGCAGGTTGGTGGCGTCGACGACGCAGACGACGAGATCGGGGCGCTTCTCGCCGACGGCGCGGCCGGCCAGCACCTCGGCCGTGACGCGCTCGTCGGGCGAGCGCGGGTACAGGCTGTAGGCGCCGGGCAGGTCGAGCACGCGCACCGTGCGTGCCGCGCCGCTGCCCTCGCTCACGAGCCGCCCCTCCTTGCGCTCGACGGTGACGCCGGCGTAGTTGGCCACCTTCTGGCGGCTGCCGGTCAGCAGGTTGAACAGCGCCGTCTTGCCGCAGTTCGGGTTGCCCACCAGAGCCACCAGCGGGCCGGCAGGGTGGACGTGGATGACGGCGGTGCTCACGGTGCCGGTGCGGCGGGCAGCGGCAGCACCTGAACGCAGGCGGCTTCGGCGCGGCGCAGCGCGAAGCTGGAATGGCCCACGCGCACGACGAGCGGGTCGCCGCCGGGCCAGGCACGCGCCAGCACGCTGACGATCTCGCCCGGCACGAAGCCGATGTCGGCCAGCTGGGCAGCGCGTTCCGCGGGCTGGTGCGCGCCTGCGGCATCGACGCGCTCGACCAGCGCACCGCGGTGCGCCGGCAGGCGATCGAGTGCGACGCCGAGCGTTGGCTGGCCGACTTTCATGATGAATCGATCCTACACCGAATGCGAATCATTCGCAATGATTGATCCAGATCAATTCCGGACCGTGGCGCTCGGGCGCTCGGGCCTGTCCGGACGGTTCGGCGCGGCCACGGCACGGCACGGCACGGCACGGCACGGCACGGCACGGCACGGCACGGCACGGCACGGCACGGCACGGCACGGCACGGCACGGCACGGCACGGCACGGCCTGGCCTGGCGCGGTGCGGTGCGGCGTGCGACGCGGTGTGAAGGTGCGCCTCGATGCGCAAGCGCGTCGCGATGCGACACTGCAAGCCCGGCGTGGGCGGGAATCCGGGTTCATGCCGGCGCAGCCGGCCGCGCCGCAAGCCGGGTGGTCGCGAAGGAGCAATGATCCCGATGGCGCAGCGTCGTGCGCAGGTTCATCGGCCGCCAGCGCGGCGCCGCGGCGCCGCCCTGGCCTTGCGGTGAAGCCGGGTCGCCGCGGCACCGTGCTTGCGCTGGGCACGGCGCAGACGCTCGCCTGGGCCTCGTCGTTCTACCTGCCGGCGGTGCGGGCCGCGCCGATGGCGCGCGGGCTGGGCCTGGCCACCTCGACCGTGTACGCGGCATTCTCGGTGGCGCTCGGCGTGTCGGGCCTGGTCGGTCCGCTGGCCGGGCGGCGCATCGACCGCGCCGGCGGCCGCGGCCTGCTCGTGCTCACGAGCCTGGCCTTCGCGCTCGGTCTCGCGGCGCTCGGTGCCGCTGTCGGGCCCTGGACGCTGGTGCTGGCCTGGCTCGTGATCGGCGTGGCCATGGGCGCGGGCCTGTATGAGGCAGCCTTCGCGACGCTGGTGCGCCTGTACGGCAGCGCGTCGCGTGATGCGATCACCGGCGTCACGCTGATCGCCGGTTTCGCCAGCACGGTGGGCTGGCCGCTGTCGGCCTGGATGAACGAGGCCTGGGGCTGGCGCGGCGCCTGCTTCGGCTGGGCCGCGCTGCATCTGCTGCTGGGGCTGCCGCTGCATCTGCGGCTGCCGCGTGCCGCCGCCGGAGCGCGCGCCGCCGCACCATCGCCGGTCATGACCGCCGCCGAAGTCGATGACGTGGCGCCGTCGATGCGGCGCCAGGCGCAGAGCGACAACGCGCCGATCACGACCCGCGCCGATGCCGGTGCCGGTGCGCGCCCGACCGCCTGCATCGCGGCGCCGGCAACCCGGCCGCGGCCGGCCCCCGCGAGCTGGAGAACGCTGTGGATCCTCGCCTTCGCGTTCGCGGCGATGCGCTTCGTCGCCACCGCCTACGGCGCCCATCTGCCGGGCCTGCTGCTGGCGCTGGGCGGCAGCCTGGCGGCGGCGGTGGCCGCCGGCGCTCTGGTCGGCCCGGCACAGGTCGGCGGACGGCTGCTCGAATTCGGCTTCCTGCGCCGCGTGCATCCGTTGCTTTCGGCGCGGCTGGCCTCGCTCGGTCACCCGCTCGGCGCGCTCGCGCTGCTGGTGTTCGGCATGCCTGCGGCGGTGCCTTTCGCGCTGCTGCACGGCGCCGGCAACGGCATCGTGACGATCGCCAAGGGCACGCTGCCGCTGGCGCTCTTCGGCGTGCAGGGCTACGGCGCGCGCCAGGCCTGGCTGACGATGCCCTCGCTCGCGCTGCAGGCGCTGGCGCCGTGGCTGTTCGGGCTGGTGCTGGAGCGCTCGGCGGCTGCCGCGCTGGCGCTGTCGATCGTGCTCGCGTCGGCTTCGCTCGCGGCGCTGCTCGCGCTGCGTGTGCGCTCGTCTTCGCCGCGCTGAAGCCGCTGGCGCGGCACATGCCGGCGCCCGGCGACGGCCCCGCGCGGGCGCGATTCACGCCTGCACAGGCTCAGCCGAGCAGCCGTTCCACCCGCGCCGCCGCGCGCTCGGCCGTGAGCCCGAAGTGGCGGAACAGTTCGGCCGCGGGTGCGCTCTCGCCGAAGCGTCCGATGCCCATCACGTCGCCGGCCAGGCCGACGTACTTGCGCCAGTAGTCCGGCTGCGCGGCCTCGATCGCGAGCGCCGGCAGCTGCGGGCGCAGCACCTGCTCGCGCCAGGCGCGCGGCTGGCGGTCGAACACCGAGGTGCAGGGCATCGACACCACGCGCACCGCGATGCCGCGCGTGCGCAGCAGCTCCTGCGCCTGGACCGCGAGCGCCAGCTCCGATCCGGTGGCGATGAGCGTGGCGCGTGCGGCGCTTTCCTCGGCGAGCACGTAGCCGCCGCGCGCCACTTCGGCCGCGCGCTCGGCGCCCACCAGCGCCGGCAGCGCCTGGCGCGACAGCGCCAGTGCACTCGGGCCCGCCGTCTCGCCTTCGCGCGCCAGCGCCGCGCCCCAGGCCACCGCGGTCTCGACGCCGTCGGCGGGGCGCCAGACGTCGAGGTTGGGAATGAGGCGCAGCGCAGGCAGCTGCTCGACGGCCTGGTGCGTCGGGCCGTCTTCGCCCAGGCCGATGCTGTCGTGCGTGAAGACGTGGACGACGCGCTGCTTCATCAGAGCCGCCATGCGGATGGCGTTGCGGCTGTAGTCGCTGAAAACGAGGAAGGTGCCGCCGAAGGGGACGAAGCCGCCGTGCAGCGCGATGCCGTTCATCGCCGCGGCCATGCCGAACTCGCGCACGCCCCAGCTCAGGTGCCGGCCGGGCTGCCCGGGCCGGTGCGCGACGCAGCCTTTCCAGTCGGTGAGGTTGCTGCCGGTGAGATCGGCGCTGCCGCCCAGCAGCTCGGGCAGGCGCGGCGCGATCGCGTCGAGCACGAGCTGCGAGGCCTTGCGCGTGGCCACCTTGCCCGCGCCGGCGAGCTGGCGCACGGCGTCGGCGACGAGGGCGTCGAAGTCGGCGCTGCGCCGGCCGGCGACGCGGCGCTCGAACTCCTCGGCCAGCGCCGGGAAGGCCGCGCGGTAGGCGACGAAACGTGCTTCCCAGGCGGCGCGCGCGGCGCCGCCGCGTTCGCGCGCGTCCCAGGCGCGACGCAGGTCCTCGGGCACCTCGAAGGGCGCGTGCGGCCAGCCGAGCGCGGCGCGCATGGCGGCCAGCGTCTCGGCGCCGAGCGGCGCGCCGTGCGTGTCGGCGCTGCCGGCCTTGCCGGGCGCGCCATGCCCGATCTCGGTGCGGCAATCGATCAGCGTCGGCCTTCCGTCCTCGCGCGCGGCCTCGGTCTTGGCGGCGGCGATGGCGGCGGCCACGCGCTCGCTGTCGTGGCCGTCGAGCGGCCCGATGACGCGCCAGCCGCAGGCCGCGAAGCGCGAGGGCGTGTCGTCGCGGAACCAGCCGCGCACGTCGCCGTCGATCGAGATGCCGTTGTCGTCGTACAGCACGATCAGCTTGGACAGGCCGAGTGTGCCGGCCAGGCTGATCGCCTCCTGCGCCACGCCTTCCATCAGGCAGCCGTCGCCGGCGAAGACGTAGGTGTGGTGGTCGACGATGCCGTGCCCCGGGCGGTTGAATTCACCGGCGAGCAGCTTCTCGGCCAGCGCCATGCCCACCGCGTTGGCCAGGCCCTGGCCGAGCGGGCCGGTGGTGGTCTCGACGCCGGGCGTCATGCCGTGCTCGGGATGGCCCGGCGTGCGGCTGCCGAACTGGCGGAAGCGCTCGAGCTCGCGCCGCGGCAGCGCGTAGCCCGTGAGATGCAGCAGCGCATACAGCAGCATCGACGCGTGGCCGTTGCTGAGCACGAAACGGTCGCGGTCGGGCCAGGACGGGAAGGCGGGGTCGTGCTTCAGGTGCCGGTGCCACAGCGCCTCGGCCATCTCGGCCATGCCGAGCGGCGCGCCCGGGTGGCCGCTGGCGGCGGCCTGCACCGCGTCGGCGGCGAGGAAGCGCAGCGCGTCGGCCAGCGGCAGCGCGCGGGCCTGCGGCGGCTTGGGCGAAGGGGCGGCGGTTTCGGTGAACGGGCTGTCCATGTGCGGGGCTCCTGGGCCAGTGAGGCGGTGCGGTCGGCCTTGGGCGCGGAGGGGCGCGCGGCGGCGGGGCGGAACGGCGCGCTCGGCGGCGGCGCGCTCAGAGCGCGCCCAGCGCGCGCCGGCGCCGCTCGAGCATGCGCCAGATGAAGGGCGTGAAGATGAGCTGCATCGCCAGCTCCATCTTTCCGCCCGGCACGACGATGGTGTTGGCGCGGCTCATCCAGGAGTTGTGGATCATGCCGAGCAGGTAAGGGAAGTCGATGCCCTTCGGGTTGGCGAAGCGGATGACGCAGATCGATTCGTCGGCGCTCGGGATGTCGCGCGCGATGAAGGGGTTGCTGGTGTCGACCACCGGCACGCGCTGGAAGTTGACATGCGTGCGGCCGAACTGCGGCACGATGTAGTTCACGTAGTCGGGCATGCGGCGCAGGATGGTGTCGGTCACCGCCTCGGTGCTGTAGCCGCGCACGTTCTTGTCGCGGTACAGCTTCTGGATCCACTCGAGGTTGATGACCGGCACCACGCCGATGAGCAGATCGGGCCAGCGCGCCACGTCGACCTCGGACGTGCACACCGCGCCGTGCAGGCCTTCGTAGAACAGCATGTCGGTGTCGGCGGGCAGGTCCTCCCAGGGCGTGAAGGTGCCCGGCTCCTGCCGGTAGGGCGCGGCCTCGCCCGGGTCGTGCAGGTACTTGCGGCGGCGCCCGCCGCCGCTCTCGGCGTAGCTGCGGAACAGCGCCTCGAGCTCGGCGAACAGGTTGTTCTCGGCGCCGAAGTGGCTGAAGTGCTTGTTGCCCGCGCGCTCGGCCTCGGCCTGGCGTACGCGCATCTCCTTGCGGTCGTAGCGGTGGAAGCTGTCGCCTTCGATGACGGCGGCCTTGACGTTCTCGCGCCGGAAGATGGCCTCGAAGGTGCGCGTCACGCTCGAGGTGCCGGCGCCGCTGGAGCCGGTGATGGCGATGATGGGGTGGCGTTCGGACATGGCAGGGCACTCTCAGTCTCGGAACAGGCTGCGCTCGGCGAACAACGGCGTGCCGGGGTCGCGCGTGGCCGGCTCGTGGTGGTAGCGCTCGATGCGCTCGACTTCGTTCCTGCTGCCGAACACGAAGCCGATGCGCTGGTGCAGCGCCGAGGGCACGACGCCGAGCACCGGCTGGCGCCCGGTGCTGGCGCGCCCGCCCGCCTGCTCCATCACGAAGCCGATCGGGTTGGCTTCGTACAGCAGGCGCAGTCGGCCCGGCTTGGCCGGATCCCTGGTGTCGCGCGGGTACATGAAGACGCCGCCGCGCATCAGGATGCGGTGCGCCTCGGCCACCAGGCTGGCGATCCAGCGCATGTTGAAGTCCTTGCCGCGCACGCCGCCGCGGCCGGCCAGGCACTCGTCGACGTAGCGCTTGACCGGCGGCTCCCAGAAGCGCGCGTTGCTGCTGTTGATGGCGAACTCGGTGGTGTCGGCGGCGACGCGGATCTCGGGGTGCGAGAGCACGAACTCGCCCAGGCTGGGGTTCAGCGTGAAGCCGGCCACGCCGTTGCCCACCGTGAGCACGAGCATCGTCGTCGGGCCGTAGATCGCATAGCCGGCCGCCACCTGCGCCGCGCCGGGCTGCAGGAAATCGGCCTCGGCGGCGTCGCGCCCGCTCGCCAGCGCGTCGTCGGGTGCGCGCAGGATCGAGAAGATGCTGCCGACCGAGACGTTGACGTCGATGTTCGACGAGCCGTCGAGCGGGTCGAAGACGAGCAGGTACTTGCCGCGCGGGTAGCTGGCCGGGATCTGCGCCGGCTCGTCCATCTCCTCGCTGGCCATGCCGGCGAGGTGGCCGTTCCATTCGTTCATGCGCACGAAGATCTCGTTGGCGATCACGTCCAGGGGCTTCTGCACCTCGCCCTGCACGTTGAGGGCGCCGCCCGTCGGCGTGCCGTTGGGCAGGCCGAGGCCGGGCGCGTCGGCCACGGCGCCGAAGGCGACGATGCGCGCGATCGCCTTGCAGGCCAGCGCCACGTCGAGAATCAGCGCGTTGAGGTCGCCGCTGGCCTGCGGGTAGCGGCGGCGCTGCTCGATCAGGTAGCGCGTGAGGGTCCAGCGTCCGGTGAGCGGCATGGCGGGCTTTCGTCGGGATCGGGATCGGCTCAGGGCGCGAACACGCGGCTGGCGCGGATGTCGCTCTCGACGATGGTCGCGAGCGCCTCGGCGTCGAGCACGCGCTCGCGTTCGGCAAAGAGGCGCGAGGCCTGGCGCAGCCGCGCGCGGTCGAGCGCGTTGCGCACGCTGCGCGCGTTGGCGAAGTGCGGCTGCGCGATGCGCCGCGCGAGGTACTCGGCGAAGGCGTGCTCGGCCTCGGGCGCGAAGCGGTAGCTCATCGCCGCGAGCATCGTGCGCGCGATGGCCTCGAGCTCGGCCGGCGTGTAGTCGGGGAAGTCGATGTGGTGCGCGATGCGGCTGCTCAGGCCCGGGTTGCTCTGGAAGAAGCGGTCCATGCGGTCCTTGTAGCCGGCCAGGATCACCACCAGGTCGTCGCGCCGGTTCTCCATCACCTGCAGCAGGATCTCGATCGCCTCCTGGCCGTAGTCGCGCTCGTTCTCGGGCCGGTACAGGTAGTAGGCCTCGTCGATGAAGAGCACGCCGCCCATCGCCTTCTTGAGCACTTCCTTGGTCTTGGGTGCGGTGTGGCCGATGTACTGGCCGACGAGGTCATCGCGCGTCACCGCGACGAGGTGGCCTTTGCGCAGGTAGCCCAGGCGGTGCAGGATCTCGGCCATGCGCATCGCCACCGTCGTCTTGCCGGTGCCGGGGTTGCCGGTGAAGCACATGTGCAGGCTCGGACTGGCCGCCGCGAGGCCGTGCGCGACGCGCAGACGGTCGATCACCAGCAGCGCGGCGATGTCGCGGATGCGCTGCTTGACCGGCGCCAGGCCCACCAGGTCGCGCTCGAGCTCCTCGAGCACGGCCTCGACCTGGCTGGCGCGCAGCACGTCGGCGACGGTGCGCGGCGCGCTTTGGGCGTCGGCGCTCGCCGGCGCCGACACGGCGGGAGGCGCCGGCACCGAGCCGGGGATGGCGTAGGTCGGGGCGTTCATCGGCATGTGCGGCAGCGGTCTTGTGCCAGCGGGCGCCTCCTCCTCCTCCTCGAGGGGCGGCGCCGAAGGCGCTTCGCGGGTGGGCCTAGCAGCGCTCGCCTTCGGGCCGGTCGGTGGCGTAGCTCACCACCGTGTAGCGCAGCGTTCGGCCCGCCGCCTCCTGGCGCGCCAGTCCGAAGCCGGGCTCCTTGGCCGGGCGGTTGACGATGAAGCTCATCGCGATCGACTCGACGCCGCGCGTGCTGTCGAAGGCGACGAGGCGGATGTAGTGCTGTGCGAAGGTCTTGCGGCACTCGGCCATCTCGCGCAGCACGCCGGCGGCGTCGCGCAGGTCGAACATCGGCATGCCGTACATCTCCCAGTAGGTGTTGCGCGGATGCGGATCGTCGGTGTACTCCACGCTCCAGGCGTAGCCCTTGCCGAGGCCGTACTCGACCTGGGCGCGGATCTCGTCGTCCGTGAGGTCGGGCAGGAAGCTGAACTGGCCCTGCGTCAGGCGGCCGGTGGGGTTGGTCATCATGGTGCGGTGCTCCTCGAAGCCTGGGAAAAGGCAATGCGCGATTCCTGCCGTCACCGGCTCAGGCAAGTGCGGGCGTCGCGGCGTAGTCGGACTGGTCGGTGCTGGCGTAGTCGAAGGTGACGTCCTTCCAGGTGTCGAGCGCCTGCGCCAGCGGGGTGCAAAAGCGCGCCGCGCGCTGCAGGATCTCGGAGCCCTCGTTCTTGATGTCGCGCCCTTCGTTGCGCGCCTTGACCATGGCTTCGAGCGCGACGCGGTTGGCCACCGCGCCGGCCTGGATGCCCGCGGGGTGGCCGATCGTGCCGCCGCCGAACTGCAGGATCACGTCGTCGCCGAAGAGATCCAGCAGCTGGTGCATCTGCCCGGCGTGAATGCCGCCCGAGGCCACCGGCATCACCTTCTTGGTGTCGGCCCAGTCCATGTCGAAGAACAGGCCGCGCGGCAGGTCGGTCTTCGTGTACGCGTCGCGGCAGACGTTGTAGTAGCCCTGCACGGTGAGCGGGTCGCCTTCCAGCTTGCCCACCGCGGTGCCGGTGTGCAGGTGGTCGCAGCCGGCCAGGCGCAGCCACTTGGCGATGACGCGGAAGCTCACGCCGTGGTTCTTCTGCCGCGTGTAGGTGCCGTGGCCGGCGCGGTGCATGTGCACGATCATGTCGTGCTTGCGCGCCCAGTTGGCGATCGACTGGATCGCGGTCCAGCCGATCACCAGGTCGACCATGATCACGACCGAGCCCAGCTCCTTGGCGAACTCGGCGCGCTCGTACATGTCCTCCATCGTCGCCGCCGTGATGTTGAGGTACGAGCCCTTGACCTCGCCGGTGGCGGCGCTGGCCTTGGCGACGCCGTCCATCACGTACAGGAAGCGGTCGCGCCAGTGCATGAAGGGCTGCGAGTTGATGTTCTCGTCGTCCTTCATGAAGTCCAGGCCGCCCTTCAGGCCCTCGTAGATCACGCGGCCGTAGTTGCGCCCCGACAGACCCAGCTTGGGCTTGGTCGTGGCGCCCAGCAGCGGCCGGCCGTACTTCTCGAGCCGCTCGCGCTCGACGACGAGGCCGGTGGGCGGCCCCTTGAAGGTCTTGATGTAGGCCACCGGGATGCGGATGTCCTCCAGCCGCGCCGCCTTTAGCGGCTTGAAGCTGAAGACGTTGCCGATGAGGCTGGCCGTCATGTTGGCGATCGAACCCTCCTCGAACAGGATGAGGTCGTAGGCGACCCAGGCGAAGTACTCGCCGGGTCGGCCCGGCACCGGCTCGACCTTGTAGGCCTTGGCGCGGTAGCTGTCGCAGGCAGTGAGGCGGTCGGTCCAGACCACGGTCCAGGTGGCGGTGCTGCTCTCGCCCGCCACTGCGGCGGCGGCCTCGATCGGATCGACGCCCTCCTGCGGCGTGATGCGAAAGAGGCAGATCGTGTCCGTGTCCTTGGGCTGGTAGTCGGCGTTCCAGTAGCCCATCTGCCGGTACTTCAGGACGCCGGCGCTGTAGCGCTGCTTCTTGTCCTTGATCTCGGTGGTGGCCGCCTGGGCCCGATCGACCGGGGTGTTCATCGCTGTGCTCCTCGCGGCGTTGACGGTTCGGCGCCACTCTATGCAGCCCGATGGTTCAGGGGAAGTCAGTTGTTCTGATGCTCGAGTTAAGCTTCGCTGAATGAAGAACGCCACGTTGCGCCAGCTCCGGGTGTTTGGCGCGGTCGCGCGGCACCTGAGCTTTGCGCGCGCGGCCGAGGAGCTGCACCTCACGCCGCCGGCGGTGTCGATGCAGGTCAAGGAGCTCGAGAGCGAAGTCGGCTTGCCCCTGTTCGACCGCGGCGGGCGCAGCGTGTCGCTGACGACCGCCGGCGAGTACCTGCTCGCCTACACGCGCCGCGTGCTGGCCACGCTCAAGGACGCCGAGGACGCGCTGGCGCGCTTCAAGGGCCTGGCCGGCGGCGAGGTGACGGTGGGCCTGGTGAGCTCGGCCAAGTACTTCCTGCCCAGCCTGCTGGCGCGCTTTCGCGACGAGCACCCGGGCGTCGAGCTGGGCATGAAGCTCGGCAACCGCGAGCAGCTGGTGGCGATGATGCAGCGCGGCGAGGCCGACCTGGCGATCATGGGCCGCCCGCCCAGGGAATGGGCGACGCGCGCCGAGCCCTTCGCGCTGCACCCGCATGTGCTGGTCACCTCGACGCAGCATGCCTTCGCGCGCATGGAGCAGGTGCCGGCCGCGGCGCTGGCCGGCGAGGGCTTCATCATGCGCGAGAGCGGCTCGGGAACGCGCGCCGCTGCCGAGGAATTCGCCGCCGCGCACCGGGTGCACCTGCGCGTGGTGATGGAGATGTCGAGCAACGAGACCATCAAGCAGGCCGTGATGGCCGGCATGGGCGTGAGCCTGCTGTCGCTGCACACCATCGCCTTCGAGCTGCGCCACGGCGCGATCGCCACGCCCGAGGTCGAAGGCCTGCCGGTGATGCGCCGCTGGCATGTCGTCAACAACCTCGGCAAGATGCTGTCGCCGCCCGCGGAAGCGTTCCGCTACTTCGTCCTCGAGCACGGCCAGCGGCACCTGGCGGCGATGCTCGCCGACTTGCCCGGCGCGGCGGCGCCCGCGGGCTGAGCGTGCGGCGGCGGCATCAGACGGGGCAGCAGCGTGCGCCGCGCGGCGTCGACAGACTCCCTCGCCCCGGCTTGCGCCGGCGCGGCGCGCGTTGTGCCACGCTTCCGGTTGGGCTCTCGCAGACTGCCGGCCCCGCCGCTTCGGCGGATCCCGGACCGGCCGTGGCCCCGGCCCCGCGCAGCCGCAACCGGGGCGAGAGGCGCGGCACGATCAAGCCGGTGCGCCTGTCATTCCCTTGCCCCGACGAATCGATAGCCGACGCCGGCTTCGGTCAGCAGGTGGTGCGGGCGGGCGGGGTCGGCTTCGATCTTCTTGCGCAGGTTGGCCATGTGCACGCGCACGTAGTGCGTGTCCTCGGCGTGGCCGGGGCCCCAGACGGCCTGCAGCAGCTGGCGGTAGGTCTGCACGCGGTCGGGCTGGCCGACGAGTTGCGTCAGCAGCCGGTACTCGATGGGCGTCAGGTGCAGCGGCTGGCCCGCGCGCGTGACGCTGCGCCGCGCCAGGTCGAGCTGCACGTCGCCGAAGACGAGCACCGGCTCGCCGGGCTGACCCAGGGCGCGGCCGCGCCGAAGCTGGGCCCGCAGCCGCGCCAGAAGCTCGCCGGCGCCAAAGGGCTTGACGAGGTAGTCGTCGGCGCCGAGGTCGAGGGCCGCGATCTTGTCCAGCTCGCGCCCGCGTGCCGAGAGCACAAGGATGGGCATGGCCGACCAGGCGCGCACCTCGCGGATCAGCTCCAGGCCGTCGCCGTCGGGCAGGCCGAGGTCCAGTACCAGCGCGTCGGGCTGGCGCGTGCCGGCCTCGATCAGCCCGCGCTGAACCGTCTCGGCCTCGAAGACCTCGTGGCCCTCGCTCTGCAAGGCCAGGCGGACGAAGCGGCGGATGTCGGCCTCGTCCTCGACGATCAGGATGCGGGCGGCCTTCATGACGCGCGATTCTCGGTGAGCGGGGTCGGCAGCTCGCTGCCGTCGCCCGGCGGGGGATCGGCGCAGGGCAGCGTCATGCGCATGCGCGTGCCGAGCACGCGGCCCTCGGCCAGCCGGTTCATGCCTTCGATGCGACCGCCGTGCGCCTGCACGATGGCACGGCAGATCGCCAGGCCCAGGCCAACGCCAGGCGTCGCCGACTCCTTGCCGCCGCGCTCGAACTTCTCGAACACCGCGTCCTCGCGCCCAGGCGGCAGGCCCGGGCCTTCGTCGTCGATGCACAGCTCGAGCTCGCGCCCGCGCTCGCGCAACGCGGCGCTGATGCGGATCGGCGTGCCGGCGGCGGTGTACTTGGCGGCGTTCTCGAGCAGGTTGACGAACACGCGCTCGAACAGCATCGCATCCAGATGCAGCAGCGGCAGGTCCTCGGCCAGCGCCAGTTGCACGGGGTGCGCGCGCAGGGCGGCGGCGCATTCGGCCAGCGCGCTGCCGAGGATCTCGTCCAGAGGCATCCAGTCGCGACGCAGGCGCACCGCGCCCGACTCCAGCCGGGCCATGTCGAGCACCTTGCCGAGCATCTCGTTCATGCGCAGCGCCGAGTGCCGGATCGCCGCGGCGATCTCGGACTGCGCGGCGGACAGCGGCGGCGGCGCCAGCACCAGCGTGTCCGAAAGACCGACCAGCGCCGCCAGCGGCGTGCGCAGGTCGTGCGAGATGGTGGCCAGCAGCGAATTGCGCAGCCGCTCCGACTCGATCTGCACCGTGCTCGCCTGCGCGACCTGGATGTAGTGGATGCGCTCCAGCGAGGTCGCCAGCAGCGAGGCGCAGGTGTCGAGCAGTTGCCGCTGCTCGGGCGTGAGCAGCGCGCCGCGCGCGGGCTGCACGGCGAGCACCCCGCGCACGCGCATGGGCGCGGAGAGCGGCAGCATCAGGCAGGGGTTGGCGGGCAAGGTGTGCGTTCCCAGGCCCGCAGCTTCGCGCCTGTCGTAGGTCCACTGCGCGACGGCAAGATCGACCTCGGCGCTGGCGCCGGGCAGCACGCGCAGCCGGTCCGCGTCGTCCAGGTCCAGCAGCGCCGCGCGCGCGTCGAACTCGCTGGCCAGCACGCGCACGCCGACTTCGGCCACCTGCTCGGGCAGGAGGGCTGCCGAGAGCTCTCGCGCCAGCCGGTAGAGCGCGCGCACGCGCCGCTCGCGCTCGCTGGCCGCCGCCGCCTGCGCGCGCAGGCCGGCGGTGAGCTGGCCGATCACCAGCGCCACGACCAGCATGACGGCGAAGGTGATCAGGTACTGCACGTCGCTGACGTTGAGCGACATGCGCGGCGGCACGAAGAAGAAGTCGAACAGGACGACGCCGAGGAAGGCGGCCAGCATCGCCGGCACGCGCCCGTGGCGCAGCGCCACGCCGACCACCGCGAGCAGGAAGAGCATGACGATGTTGGTCAGCTCGAGCACGCCGTGCAAGGCCGAGGCCAGCAGCGCCACCGCGGCGCAGGCCGTCACGGCGGCGACGTAGCCCTGCCAGCGCCGGCCGGATTCATCGAGCTGCGGCAGCCGCGCGCGCCAGCTCTTGGCCGCGGCGCGCGGCAGCGGCACCTGAAGCACGTCCATCTCGGGCGTGAGCTCGGCCACGCGTTCGGTCAGCGAGAGACGCCAGCGCCAGCGCCCGCTGCGCCGCCCGAGCACTAGGCGCGAGAGGTCATGCTCGCGCGCGTAGCGGGCCAGCGTCTGCGCCACCTCGGCGCCGGAGGGCGTGGCGGTGATGGCGCCCAGCTCGCGCGCGAGATCGAGCGCGCGCAAGGCCTGGCGCCGCTGCGCCTCGTCCACGCGCTGGCGCGAGGGCGCATCGACGAACACCGCATGCCAGCGCAGGCCGATCTGTGCCGCCAGGCGGGCGGCGCTGCGCACGACCGCTTCGCCACCGTCGCCCGGGCCCACGCAGGCCAGCAGCGCGTCGCGCGTGGACCAGCGCGGCTGTCCGGCGGCCTTCTCGCCATCGTTGCGGCGCCAGTGCTGCATCTGGCTGTCGACGCGGTCGGCGGTGCGCCGCAGGGCAAGCTCGCGCAGCGCGATCAGATTTCCCTTGCGAAAGAAGTTGGCGGCGGCGCGCTCGGCCTGCGCGGGGATGTAGACCTTGCCCTCCTTCAGCCGTGCCAGCAGTTCGTCGGGCGGCAGGTCGACCACCACCACTTCGTCGGCGGCATCGAACAGCGTGTCGGGCACCGTCTCCCAGACGCGGATGCCGGTGATGCCGCCAACGATGTCGTTGAGGCTCTCCAGGTGCTGCACGTTCATCGTCGTCCAGACGTCGATGCCCGCATCCAGCAGCTCCTGCACGTCCTGCCAGCGCTTAGGGTGGCGCGAGCCCGGCGCGTTGCTGTGCGCCAGCTCGTCCAGCAGCAGCAGCGGCCGCGGCGCGTCATGACCGGCTTGCGCGTCGTGGGCGCCGTGCGTGTTCGATGCGCCGAAGGCGAGTGCCGCGTCGAGGTCGAACTCCTGAAGTTCGCGCCCGCGGTACTCGATGCGCTCGAGCGGCAGCCGCGGCAGCTCGGCGGCCATCGCCTCGGTCTCGCTGCGGCCGTGGGTTTCGACCAGACCCACCACCAGCGGCACGCCCTGCGCCCGCGCGCTGTGCGCCGCCGAGAGCATGGCGTAGGTCTTGCCGACGCCGGCCGAGGCGCCGAAGAAGATCTTCAGCCGCCCGCGCTGCGCATGCGCCTGCTCGTCCTGCACCCGCAGCAGCAGCGCATCGGGGTCGGGCCGCTGCTCCTCGTCGCGCTCGTCGGAAGGAATGGGCATGATCGATCGTAAGGTCGTGCGGCTAGAACGTCCGGCCGACCTGCACCACGAGGGCGTTGCGATTGAGAGCGCGGCGGGCGCCGTCGGTCGCCGAGAGCCCTCCGCCCGGCGGCCGATAAAGGCGGTCGTTGCTGGCGCCGACGACGCCGATGGACGCCGTCCAGCCGCCTTCGAAGCTGCCGCCCACGGCAAGGCGCCAGTCGACGTAGTCGGCCTTGTGGGCGCCGTAGCGCTGCGGCAGATCGGTCAGGCCGACGTGCAGACTCAGGCTGAGCGCGTCGTGCAGCGGAACGGTGGCGCTGAAGTCGTGGTAGCGGGTGCCGCGCGTGCTGCCGCCGTAGCCGCTGCGTGTGCTGGCACCGAAGTAGTCGGTTGCCGCCAGCGAGAGCTTGTAGGTCAGCCATCGCCAGCTTGCGCCGGCGTTGATCTCGACAGTCTCGTAGCGCTGGCCGTCCAGGGCGCTGCACGGCGCTTCGAAGGCGGCCGACGGGCAACGCGCGTGGCGCAGGTTCGCACCCGGATAGGCGTAGCCGTAGACGCCGAAGGTGTAGTTCCAGTCGTCGTCGAGCCTGCCGTTGAAGCCGCCGTAGAGGTCGAGCTCGACGCTGCCTCCAGGGTAGGAGCGCCGGCTCACGTTGGAACCCCAGGCACCGGCATACCAGCCCGAGGCGTGGCTCCAGTCGATGCCCGCCTGCAGGGCCGGGCGGCCCCAGGTCTGGTCGATGCCGCGGAAGCGATAGTGGCTCGCGAGGCTGGCGTTGCCGCTCCAGCCCGCGTCGGCCTGCACGGGCAAGGCCGCAGCGCCCGCGAGCACGATCGTCCACAGGATGGAACGCGATGAACGGTGCATGATGAACTCGGTGCGGTGAAGGATTGGGATGGGGCTTGGCATGGGGCCTGCGCGCCGCGCAGGCGCCCTGGTTCAGCGACGGGGATGGCGCTCGCGCGATGACGACCGCGATGACGACACCGACGACGATCGCGACGGTGCCTGCGCCTGCCGCTGCTGCTGCGACGGGGGCTCACGCTCCTCGCCACGCCGCAGCAGCAGCCAGGCCAGCGCCAGCGGCACCGCCACGACGGCAAGGGCGGTGAGCGCGACGTAGAGGTCCTGCTGCGTCATGCCGGTGGCTCCTGCGCGCGCTCGGCGCGCATCACACGAGCCCGAGCGCAGCCAGCGCGAGGTCGATCGCCTTGATGCCGACGAAGGGCACGAGCAGCCCGCCCAGGCCATAGACCAGCAGGTTGCGGCGCAGCAGCGCGGCGGCGCCGACGGCGCGGTACTTCACGCCCTGCAGCGCCAGCGGGATCAGCACGACGATGATGAGCGCATTGAAGATCACCGCCGAGAGGATGGCCGAGGACGGGCTCGTGAGCCCCATCACGTCGAGCGCGGCGAGCTGCGGGTAGGTGCCGACGAAGGCCGCCGGAATGATGGCGAAGTACTTGGCGACGTCGTTGGCCACGCTGAAGGTGGTCAGCGAGCCGCGCGTCATCAGCATCTGCTTGCCGGTTTCGACGATCTCGATCAGCTTGGTCGGATTGCTGTCGAGGTCGACCATGTTGCCGGCCTCCTTGGCCGCCTGCGTGCCGGTGTTCATCGCCACCGCGACGTCGGCCTGCGCCAGCGCCGGGGCGTCGTTGGTGCCGTCGCCGGTCATGGCCACCAGTTGCCCGCGCGCCTGGTGCTCGCGGATGAGCGCCAGCTTGGCCTCGGGCGTGGCTTCGGCGAGGAAGTCGTCGACGCCGGCTTCGGCGGCGATGGCGGCTGCGGTGAGCCGGTTGTCGCCGGTGATCATGACGGTCTTGATGCCCATGCGGCGCAGCTCGGCAAAGCGCTCCTTGATGCCGCCCTTGACGATGTCCTTGAGCTCGACCACGCCCAGCGCCCGTGCGCCGTCGGCCACCACCAGCGGCGTGCTGCCGCGGCGCGCGACCTCCTCCACCGTCTGCTGCAGCGCGGCCGGGAATTGGCCGCCCTGCGTCTGGACATGCGCGCGCAGCGCCTCGGCCGCGCCCTTGCGGATGCGGCGGCCGTCGCCGAGGTCGACGCCGCTCATGCGCGTCTGCGCCGTGAAGTGAACGAAGTGCGCGCCGAGGGCCTCGACCTCGCGCCCGCGCAGCTCGAACTGCTGCTTGGCGAGCACGACGATGCTGCGCCCCTCGGGCGTCTCGTCGGCCAGCGAGGCGAGCTGCGCGGCGTCGGCGAGCTGGGCCGCGCTCACGCCCGGCACCGGCAGGAAGGCGCTGGCCTGGCGGTTGCCCAGGGTGATGGTGCCGGTCTTGTCCATCAGCAGCACGTCGACGTCGCCCGCGGCCTCGACCGCGCGGCCCGAGGTGGCGATCACGCCGGCCTGCATCATGCGGCTCATGCCGGCCACGCCGATGGCGCTGAGCAGCCCGCCGATGGTGGTCGGGATCAGGCACACCAGCAGCGCCACCAGCACCGTCGCGCTGACCACCACGCCGCCGCCCCCGGCGGCCAGCGACTGCGCCACCGCGAAGGCCGAGAACGGCCCGAGCGTGACGATGACGAGCAGGAACACCAGCGTGAGCCCGACCAGCAGGATGGTGAGCGCGATCTCGTTGGGCGTCTTGCGGCGGCTGGCGTTCTCGACCATGGCGATCATGCGGTCGACGAAGGTCTCGCCGGGGTTCACCGCCACGCGCACGACGATCCAGTCCGAGAGCACGCGCGTGCCGCCGGTGACGGCGCTGAAGTCACCGCCGGATTCGCGGATGACCGGTGCCGACTCGCCGGTGATGGCGCTCTCGTCGACCGAGGCGACGCCGTCGACGACCTCGCCGTCGGCGGGGATCACGTCGCCGGCCTCGACCAGCACGAGCTCGCCCTTGCGCAGACTCTCGGCCTCGAGCGGCGTCCACTTCAGCTCGCTGCGCGCGCGATGCTCGCGCTGGCCTGCGGCTTCCGGTCCGCCCTCGATCCGCTTGGCCCAGGTCTTCTGCTTGAGCCCGCGCAGGCTGGCCGCCTGCGCCTTGCCGCGCCCCTCGGCCAGTGCCTCGGCGAAGTTGGCAAAGAGCACGGTGAACCACAGCCACAGCGCGATCGCCAGGATGAAGGACGGCGGCGCCTCGCCCGGGCCGACGAGGGCCTGCACGAACAGCAGCGTGGTCAGGATGGAACCCAGGTAGACGACGAACATCACCGGGTTGCGCCACTGCGCGCGCGGCGAGAGCTTGCGCAGCGCGTCCCACAGGGCCGTGCGCAGCAGCGTGCGGTCGAACAGCGCGAGCGCCTTCTTCACCGACTGGTTCTCCGACATGATCGAGACTCTCCGGACGTGACTCAGGGGCGCGCGACAAGGCCGTCGAGCGCGAGGTTCAGGCGCAGCACGTGCACGCGCGGCTCGCCCAGCAGGCCGAGCACGCGCGGCTCGGTGTGGGCGTCGACCAGCGCCTGCACGGCCGCCGGGGCAAGCCCGCGCACGGCCGCGACGCGGGCCAGCTGAGCGCGCGCGTTGGCCGGCGAGATATGCGGGTCCAGCCCCGAGGCCGAGGCCGTCACCGCATCCACCGGCACGCGGGCCTCGGGCGGCAGGCCGTTGACGCGGCGGTAGTCGGCCACGCGCGCGGCCACTACCTCGGCCAGCGCCTGGCTGGTGGGGCCGAGGTTGCTGCCGGCCGACAAGGCGGCGTTGTAGGGCGAGGCGACCGTGCGCGACGGATCCTGGGGGTCGGGCGCGCTGGTGCTGCTGGGCCGGGGGTGGAAGTAGCGCGGCTCGGTGAACGACTGCCCGATCAGCAGCGAGCCGCGCAGCGCGCCGTCGACCTGCAGCAGGCTGCCTTGGGCCTGCTGCGGGAAGCGCACCCGCGCAAGCCCGGTGGTGGCCAGCGGATAGGCCAGCCCCGTGACCAGCAGCACGAAGACCGCGCCGCGCAGGCAGGGCGCGAGCAGGCCGGCCAGCGGCGCCACGTTCGAGGCGGGAAGCGGGCCCGGGGCCTGGGCCTGGGCCACGCCTGCGCTCGCGGCAGGCTGCGGCGCAGGGCGTGCGGAGGATGTGTTCGGCATGATGGCTCGAGGCGGATTCAGGGTTGGAGGTGGCCGGAGAGCATCTGCAACTGCTCCACCAGCGGGCCCAGCGCAAGCGCCGGCAGGAAGGTCAGGCCGCCGACGACCAGGACCACGAAGACCAGCAGCCCCATGAAGAGCGGCGTGGCGGTCGGGAAGGTCCCGGCGCCCGCGGCCACGCTCTTCTTGGCCGCCAGTGAACCGGCCACGGCGAGCATGGGCAGCAGCGTGAGGTAGCGCCCCACCAGCATCGCCAGGCCGATGGTGGTGTTGAAGAAGGGCGTGTTGGCGTTGAAGCCGGCGAAGGCCGAACCGTTGTTGGCCGTGCCCGAGGTGTAGGCGTAGAGCACCTCGGAGAAGCCGTGCGCGCCGCGGTTGGCGAGGCTCGCGGCGGTGTCGGGCCAGAGCATGGCCAGCGCGGTGAAGCCGAGGATGGACGCCGGGTGCGCCAGCACCGAGAGCATCACCAGCTTGATCTCGCGCGCCTCGATCTTCTTGCCCAGGAACTCCGGCGTGCGGCCGATCATCATGCCGGCGAGGAACACCGTCAGGATGGCGTACTGGATCAGGTTGATGAAGCCCACGCCATCGCCGCCGAAGACGCTGTTGAGCATCATCTGCGCCAGCGGCACGAAGCCGCCCAGCGGCGTGAGCGAGTCGTGCATGGTGTTGACGGAGCCGGTCGTCGCCGCCGTCGTCGTGGCCACGAAGAGCGCGCTGTCGGCGATGCCAAAGCGCAGCTCCTTGCCCTCCATGTTGCCGCCGGCCTGGCTCGCGCCGATCCGCGCATCGGCGCCCGCGCGCTCGAGCATCGGGTTGCCGGCCTGCTCGGCGGCGAAGACCAGCGAGAGGAAGCCGACGAACATGATCAGGAAGGCGCCGAAGAAGACCCAGCCCTGCCGCCGCCGCGCCAGCACGTGGCCGAAGGCCACCGTCAGCGCCGAGGGGATGAGCAGCATCGACAGGATGTGCAGGGTGTTGGTGAGCGGCGTCGGGTTCTCGAACGGGTGCGCGGCATTCATGCTGTAGAAGCCGCCGCCGTTGGTGCCGATGTGCTTGATCGTCTCGAAGCTGGCGACGGGGCCCAGCACCAGCGGCTGGCGTGCGCCCTCCAACGTCGTCGCCACGGCCACGCTGTCCAGTGTCTGGGGCATGCCCTGCCAGACGTAGACCAAGGCGAGCACGAAGCACAGCGGCAGCATCACCCGCCACAGCACGCGCATGAAGTCGACCCAGTAGTTGCCGAGGTCGGCCGCGTTGCCGCGCGCAAGCGCGCGGATGAAGCCAGCCGCCGCGGCGACGCCCGCGGTCGCGCCGCAGAACATCAGGAACGTGATCGCCAGCATCTGCGTCGCGTTGGAGAGGCTGGCCTCGCCCGCGTACGCCTGCCAGTTGGTGTTGGTGATGAACGAGGCCGCGGTGTTGAAGGCCAGGTCCGGCGCCTGCGCCGCGTTGCCGAGCTCACCCAGCGGCAGCAGCCCCTGCAGGCGCAGCACGGCGTAGGCCAGCAGCATCATCGCGGCGTTGGACAGCAGCAGCGCCAGCCCGTAGCGCGGCCAGCCCATGCGCTCGCCGGGGTCCACGCCCAGCGCCCGGTAGCTCAGGCGCTCGAGGCGCCAGTGGCCGGTGTCGGTGAACGCGTGCGCGAGCCAGCGGCCCATCAGCACCGCCAGCACGGTCATGAGCGCCAGCACGGCGCCGTACTCGAGAACTATCAGTGTCATCTTCCGGTCCTTGCCCGAAGCGCGCAGGGGTCACAGGCGGCGCAACGCCAGCACCAGCGCGGCGGTGGCGGCGAAGAAGAGCAGCGTCAGCGCCACGAAGATCAGGTCCGTCATGGTGCGAGCCCCTCAGAAGTCCTCGGGCCGCAGCAAGGCGTAGCCGAGGTAGACGAACAGGGCCAGCGCCACCGCGCCGCTGGCCCAGTAGATGAAGGCGAGCGAACTCATGGCCGTGCTCCGTAGGTCGAGTCGTGCGCGCGAAGAAGAAGGGGCGTGTTCATCCGCATGCGGCCCTGCTCGGGTCGGGTTGTGGAAGATCCGATGCTGCGCGGGCCGCGATCAAGACGCCGCCAAGATTCGCGTGGCACGCATCAAGAATCGGTCAAGACCCCGGACGAAAGTGGTTCGTACACACGCCGCTTGGTCGTGCCCGGAAGCTGCCCGAGGTGTCGACAAGGACGAAGAGCCCGAACGGCGCCGCACAGTCCTGAGCGTCGGCGTCGACCACGACCTCGAGGACGCGAACGGCGCCTGCGGCGACGATCGCGACGCTGGTCTCCGGGCATTCCCGAGCCAGAACCGCGGCGAGGGCTCGATGTTGGCCGAGACGCTGCGCCGGCGGACGAGCTCCTCGGCCACGACGAAGGCGTGTCCGTCCGCGACCGCGCGCGAGCCGGCGCGGCCCGCGCTTGCGCTTCCTGCAACTCGCGTCGGACGCCCACGAACCCGGGTGCGAATGTCGCCCGCACATGCGCCACCCGCTGGGCGATGCGGGCTGCCGACCGATGGGTGCCGCGTGATCGTGAGCCGCGTCGAAATGGCTTCGGCACTGGTCAAGACCGCAGGCACGAAGACGCTGTCGCGCGCCGACGCTGCAGCGGCGGTCGAGGCTCCTGCCACGGCGTGGGGGCGCCCGCGCGCTTCCGGACGGGCGAAGGGCTGACGGCCCGCGTGGTCACCGGGCGCGTGACCGGCCGCGCTGTCTCGCCGTCGATCCTGAACGATGTCGGCTTTGGCGTCCGGTGCCCGAGCGACGCGAGCACCCGGCGCTTTCGATCACGCTTGCGGCGGGGCAGGGGATCCGTCGGCCGGCAACCGCGTGGTCGGCGCAACAGCTGGTGACGCTGCGCACAGCCCCCCGTCGCTGTCGGGCACGATCCCGAACGGCTGCGTCGCTGCGGTCCGGACGTCGGCCGGCCCGGCGCGCGCCCGGGGTCGTGCGGTCACGGACGCCTCGTGCTCAATCGGGCATCCGCCGCAAGGTCTCGTTGATCGCCTGTCCGGCAACGGCCGCATCGGACGGCGCGGGCAGGCGCAGGTCGCCGGGCTGAGGCAGGAAGTACCTCGTGATCTTGCGGCGCAGCTTGTCGTTTACCGCGTCCATGTCGGTCAGCGGATCCACCAGTTCGTTCCACAGCGACAGCAGGCGTGCGAGCGTCTCGCCGCGAAACGCGCGCGTGTCGGTCTCGATCGTCCCGGCCAGGCGCGGCGTGACGAGCACGATCGCGGCATCGCGGCTTTGCGACCTGGAACGTTCGTTGAACAGGACGTTGGCCACGGGGATGTCGCCGAGCACGGGAACTTTCGATGTCCAGCCGACGTTCACGGCCTCGTACAGCCCCGACAGGATCAGCGTCTTGCCGAATTCCACCTCGGCCGTGGCACCGACGGTCTGCTTGAAGGTCGTGACGGCCTGCGCGAACGTGCCGCCCGGCGTGGGAACGAAGAACGAGCGCACGGTGTCGATCCGGAACCGCGTGCGTTCGGGCGTGATCTCCATGGGCGTCAGCTTCACCGAGGTGCCTACGTCGATCGTCTGCACGGTGGCGGTATTGACGCCGCCCACCCCCACCGTCAGCGTGCGGCCGATGAAGAACTCCGACTGCTGACCCAGCATCGCCACCAGCGAAGGGCGGACCACGACGTCATAGTAGTCGTCGTGCGTGTTGAACAGGTTCAGGCTGTAGGTGATCTGCGGCACCGTCAATGCGGCCGTGACGACGCGGCTGAAGGTCGTTTCCGCGCCCGAGCTGCGGGTGCGCTCGAACCTGTTCTCGCCGCCGAACTGCAGCTTCAGGCCGTCCAGCAAGTTGATGCCGACGCTGTTCTTCGTGACGTCCTGGCTCAGCAGCAGCGTCACCTCGACCATGACCTGCTGCAGCTCGGAGCCCGGCGGCGGCCCGGCGGCGTCGGGCGGCGCTGCCGCCGGCGCTGCGCCGTTCTCGTTGCCTTGCGCGGCGCCGCTGCCGGACTGGGCGCTCTGCGCGATGACCGCGGCGCGCAGCAACTGCGCCACGCGCGCGTCGTCGACGACCGGCTCGCCCGCGGGCGAGGCCAGCGTCTTGGCCTGCGCCAGCAAGGGCGCGAGTCCCGCCCGATCGCCGCTGGCCGCTCGAATGTAGGCGGCGGCGCGCCACCTGGTCGGGTCGTGCGGGGCCAGGGCCCGGGCGCGTTCCGCCGCCAGGCGCGCCAAGGGGAGGTCTCCCGCGTAGTAGGCGCACGCGGCCAGGCCGGCCAGCGCCGGCGCTGCGTCGGGGCGATCCAGGATCGCCCAGGAGAAGTCCTCGGCGGCACCGGCGTAGTCCTGGCGGCCGAAGCGCGCAAGGGCGGAGTAGTAGTGCGACCAGTAGTAGCCGGGGGCGAATTTGACCGCGGCGTCGTAGCCCACCTGCGCCAGCTCGGACGACTGCTTCGAGGCATCGGCGAGCTGGTAGCTCAAGCCGTTGAGCAGGTGCAGGTAGCCGTTCTGCGGCTGCGTGCGCAAGGCCGAGGCCAGCAGCGCGCGCGCGGCGTCGGGCCGGCCCTCGCGCAAAGCCGCGCCGATGCCTGCCGCGCCGCCGCGTGCCATCGCCGGCGACATCGGTTCCGGACCCGCACTCGCGCAGGCGCCCAGCAGGAGCGCCAGCACCAGGCCGGCCAGCGGGACCGCGGTCGCCGGCGCGCCGGCGCAGCACCGCTGCTCGCGCCGGCGGCGTGCAAGGATGAGGTGGGGCTGCACGATGGCCTCCCGCGCCGGCTCAACGTGCCACCGGATACTCGTACGAGGTGCCGTCCTTGATCCAGTAGTCGACGTTGCCGCTGCGGTCGGTGTCCAGACGCCAGCCGTTCTGGCTCGGGTTGCCCATGGCTCCGACGTAGCCCGCATCGGTCGGTATCGTGTACTGGCCGGTGACGCGATTGCCGGTGAGGTCCTTGCTCACGCACAGGTCGCGCCCGGTGCGCCGTTCGATCGTCCATGGCGACAGCGGGTTGAGCGGATTCACGATGTCGCAGCCGGCTTTGCGGACCACGGTGTCGCTGCAGCGCAGGCCGCGGCCGTTCAGCACCGTGGCGTCGTACCCGGGCGGGCAGCTGACCCCGTTCTTCGGATCGTGGCCCACCGTCGCCGGCAGCGGCATTCCCTGCGGCCAGACGAAGACGACCTGGAGCGCGGTGAAGCGGTCCTGGCTGACGCGATCGACCTGGCGCCGATACGCCGAGTCGGGCGGCGGAACGACGGCGAGCACGCCGTATGCGCTGATGACCGTTGGATCCGTGACCGGCCGGTTCGAACCGGCGAGCCGCGTCTGCGGCAGCGGCGTCATTCCGGAGTCGACCGAAGCCCGGCCGCGCAAGGGCATGACCTGCGGCTTGCATTGATCCAGCTCCTTGATCTCGATCTGCGTGTAGTTCGGGTAGTCCAGGCGCGGGCAGATCGACATGCGCACATGTTCGAGCCTGACCGAGCACTTCAGGACCCCTTGCTGAACCACGGCGTCGGCGCCGCTCGGACATGCGACGCCGTCGCGTTTGCTGGCGCCTGCGTCGGCAGCACACAGCATCGTCCCGACGACGCCAAGCGCGTAGAGGTGGGTTCGTTCCATGATGGTCCCCTGGTTCGGCTGGTGGATCGAGGCCGTGATGCCGTTGCGGGCATCGGCACCGGAGCACAGGCTAGGGCACAGGCGTTTGCCTGGCGTTTGGCCTCGGTTTGCCGGGCCTGCCACGGCGCCGGCGCCGCAGCCCGCTGCTTGCCCGCGCCGCGTCGGCCAAACGCTCGGCAAACGGCATGGGCGTACCTTGACGGCGATGCCGCCCCCGGCGGTGAGGCATCCGTTTATGGGCGAGGTGCAGTTCTTTCTCGTGCGCGTGTGGTGCTGTTCGAGCCAGTTCCGCGCCTCGGTGCGCCGGGTCGGCGGCGACGAGCTGCGGTCGTTCCTCGACGCCCGGGCGCTGGGCGAATTCCTGCGCGCGGCGGCCGTGGCCGCAGCGGCGCAGCCCGCGGCGCCCGTGCCGGACGACGGTCGCAATCCACCGGAGGGCGCGTAGGCCGTGATCGACACGACGCTGCGCGCCGGCCCGTGCGCTTTCGCAGCACGGGTGTCGCCCCGCCGGCCCGGGGCCTGTGCGGCGCCCGTGCGGCGCCCGTGCGGCGCCTGCTGGGGCGCCGGCTGCGGCGCCTGCTGCGGTTCGGGCCGGCCGTGGCCGCCACGGCCCGCCGGTGGCGGCCATGGCCGGCAAACGCCCGTCCGCCAGGTTCCGTCACGCGGGCCGTTGCGGCGTCGGGGCCGCAGCCTGGCGCCGCGCCTCCCTTCCCCTCCAACCTTCGAGGTGTGACCCATGAACGCTGCACGGATACGAGCGACCGGGCGGAGCGCCGTCTGCCTGCTGGCCATGCTGCTGCTCGCGCCGCAGCCCAGCTTCGCGCAGGCGCCGTCGGCCAACGCCCTGGGGCCGCTACGGGTTCGCGTGACGAGTGCGGGCAGCGGCGCCCCGGTGGCCAACGCGATCGTGTGCGTCGGAACCGCCGGCAGTCTTGCCCAGTTTCACCACGGGCAGACCGACAGCCGGGGCAGCGTCCGGTTCGCTTCGATTCCGCAGCAGCCCTTCGTGGTCACCGCCAGTCTGGCCGGTCGCGGCGGCCAGGCCGCGTTGGCTGCCGTATCGCCGAACGTGCCGATACTCGACGTCAGACTGGTGCTGCCGGCTTCGGGTGGACCCTCGTGCGTGCCGGCTACGGCCGGCGGCGCCCCGCCGATCGGGCCCGCCACCGGCACGATCCAGTCCGAGGCCATCGAGCGGCTGCGCAATGCGCCGACGCTGCCGCCGCCGCCGACGGTCACGCAGGCGCGCACCGAGTTCTGCTTCGGCGCCGTCGGTGCCCAATGCGGCCAGCCGCAGACCGGCTTGCCGGCCACCGCGGCATGTGCTGCCGGCACCTGCTTCATCAATGGCGGCAGCTGGGAGCACGACGAGTGCTGCTTCCGCAACCGCCATGTCGCCTGGTGCGAGCTCGACCCCGCGCGCATGCTCGAGGCCTCCGGCAACCCGGTGTGCACCGCCGCCTGGAACAAGGCCGTGCGGCTGACGACCAAGGGCTTGTCCTGGGCACGGCGCGTGGACTTCGCGCGCGGCAACCGAAGCGGGACGGTGGAGTTCACCCTGTACTGCGCGCCGCCCGGTACGCTGCTGCCGCCGGAGGACGGCGACAAGTGCTGCTCGCGCCTGACGCGCCCGCTGGCCGGGGCCGAGCTCGCGGTCGCCGTCGCGGCCCAGGAGCCGCTCAGGGCGTGTCGGTAGGCGACAACAAGCGCTCGGTCACGCCAGCCAGCGTCGGCGGCTCGGGCTCGGATGGCTCGTGCGGCGCCAGCGTGTCGAGCCAGCCGCGGGCACGCGTGCGCATTCCGGCGTCGGCCTGCGGGTGAGCACACACCATGCGCCAGATGGCCGCGGCCTCGCTGCGGCGGCCACCGCCGGCCATCCACGCGCCGAACAGCATCGCCAGGTGCAGGCCCATGTTCGTCCAGCCGCGCTCGGCCGCGCCGCGCGCGGCCGAGCGCAGATGCTGTCGTGCTGCGTCGCGCTCGCCGCGCGCCATGGCGATGCGGCCGAGGTTGGCCTCGGCGTTGACGACGATCATCGGGTTGTCGACGCTGCGGCAGCGCTCCAGCGCGTGCAGCATCAGGCGCTGGGCGTCGGCGAGTCTGCCCATCTCGAGCAGGGCCTCGCCGAGCCCGCAGGCGTGGACCGGCACGAAGAAGTCGATGCGGTGAAGCTCGCTCAGCCGCAGGCCCTCGTCCATGCAGCGCCGCGCCGATTCCCAATGCCCGCGCGACAGGTGCAGGCCGCCCAGCGTGCTCAGGCAGCGCACCACGGCGTCGTTGCGGCCCTGTTCGCGTTCGATCGCCAGCGCCAGTTCGTAGTGCGTCGAAGCTTCGTCCCAGCGTCCTTCGTTCTTGGCGACGATCCCCAGATTGTTGTGCGCCGTCGCGATTTCCAGGGCCATCGCATCGCCGCTGCCGATGGCCAGCGTGCGCTCGAACAGCGCACGCGCGGCGCTCCACTGGGCTTGCGCCGCATGGCAGCTGCCGGCGTTGGTGAGGCACTGGAACAGCGAGCGCCGATCGTCGCATTGCTCGGCCAGTTCGGCCCCGGCCAGAGCCACGCTCAGGCCGCTGCCGTGCTCACCCAGCAAGTAGTGCAGCCGCGCGAGGGCCGAGCGCACCGCGGCGGCCAGCGACGCCGGTGAGCGGCCGCCGGCGCCGAGGTCGAGCGCGGCCCGGAAATGCGCGATGCCCTCGGCGGCGCGGCCTCCCAACTCGAAGAACCGGCGCCACGCCTCGACCGACGCCGCCAGCCAATCGAAGCATGCGTGCGTCACCGCGTAACGCCAACTCAGGCGGGCATTCGCGAACTCGAGCTCCAGGCCGCTCGTCAGCCGACGCGTGTCGCTGCCCGCCCGCGCCGCCAGCGCGGCGACGGCGCGCGCGTAGTACGCCGCATGCCGGCGCGCGCAAGCGCTCGCCGCCGGCCGATCGTCCGCGAGTCGCTCCGCGGCATAGGCGGCCACCAGCGGATGCGTGCCGAAGCGGCCCTCGGCGTCCACCGTGAGCAGGCCCTTGTCGACCAGCGACGACAGCAGCGGCAACGGTGCCTGGGCGACCGCCCGGGCCGCGGCGCAGGTGAATCCGCCCTGGAACACCGATGTCGCGGCCAGCGCAGCGCGCTCGCGCGGCGCCAGGAATTCCCACGAGCGCTGCAGCACGGCACGCAGGCTGTCGTGCTCGGGGCGCGCCGGCGCACCGGCGGCCGCCGGGTCGCGCGCGAGCAGATCCAGGGATTGGCGCAGCTCCTGGGCGATCTCCTCGACCGGAAGCAGTCGGACCCAGCCCGCTGCCAGCTCGATCGCCAGCGGCAGCCCGGCGACCCATTCGACGATGTCGATCACCGCCGGCAGATGCCGCGCGAGCACGAAGTCGCGCTGCACGGCGCGCGCCCGCACTTCGAACAGGCGCACGGCATCGAAGGTCGCGGCGGCCTCGAGATCGCGGCTGTCGTCGTCGGGCACCGGCAGGCCGGTGAGCTGCAGCAGGTGCTCGCCGGCGCGGTCGAGTCGAACACGCGAGGTCACCAGCAACGACAGGCCCGGCAGCGCGGCGAGCAGGCGCCGGGCCAGCGCGGGCAGCTCGGCCAGGTGCTCGGCGTTGTCGAGCACGCACAGCAGCGGCGCATCCCCCAGCCGCTGCCCGATCTGGGCAACCGCGTCGCGCGTGCCGGTGATCGCCACGCCGAGCTGCTCGGCCACACGCGCCAGCACGGCGTTCGCATCGACGAGGTCCTGCAGGTCGATCCACGCGTGCCGTCCGGCGAGGGTCGGCGACGACGCCTCGAGCAGGGCGCGGCGTGCGAGGCTGCTCTTGCCGACGCCGGCCGGACCGACGATCGTGACCAGGCGCGCGCCGTCGTCGTGCAGCAGCTGCCGCACGCGCGCCAGCTCGGCGCGCCGCCCCACGAACGCCGTGCCATCCGGCACGATCGCCGTCGCCGTCGCCGTCGCAGCAGCAGCAGCAGCAGCAGCAGCAGCAGCAGCGGGCGGCGCCTCGCGCTGCAGCAGATCGTGCAGCCGTCGCGACGGCTCGACGCCCAGCACTTCGGCCAGCGCCTGCGCGTACGCCCGATAGCACTGCCAGGCCCGCGCCGGATGCCCGAGCGCGATCTCGGCGCGCAAGCGGGCTTCGATCGCATCCTCGTCCAGCGGGTCGAGCGCCAACATGAGGTTCGCCAGCTCGATCGCGCGCGCCGGCGTTGCCTCGGCCAGCGCCCTCAGCGTCGCCTGGCGCCAGCGCGAATCGAAGCGCAGCCGCTCGCCGGCCAGCCACTCGGTGAACACCGGGTTGGCAGGATCGTCCAGGCCCTCGAGCAGCGCGCCGCGGCGCAGGGCGAGCGCCTGCTCCGGTTGGCCCGCGTCGAGCAGCGCGTCGAACGTGCGCAGGTCGGTGGCGATGTCCCAGCACAGCGCATGGTCGTTGATCGACAAGCCGCCGGCGATGTCGCGTGCCCTGAACACCACGTGCCGCAGATTGCGCCGCGCCTGCGAAGTCGAGTGCTCGGGCCACAACAGCGCCGCCAGGCGCTCCCTTGGGACCCACTGCCCGGCGTCGACGGCCAGCAGGGCCAGCAACTGGTGGCGGCGCTCCGGCACGAGCGTCACGCGTGCGGCGGCGTCGAGCAGCTCCGTGCGCCCGAGCAGCAGCAGGCGCTGCGGCAGCTTGGGAGCGGGCTGCGCCGTCATGGTGTGCAGCGCGGGCTGCGGCGCCGCCCGGCCGGCGGCGGGATGCCGGCGTTCACCTCCGCCCGGCGAAGACGCGTGCACCCGAGCATCGTGGCGAACTCCTCCGACCGCCTCTGTCCGACCCTGGCATCGTGCCGCCGATTCTGCAATGGCTCTGCGGCGCAGCGAAAGCACGCGATGCCGATGCGGCTGCGCCGCTGCCGTGGCCGCATGAGGCAGGCGTTTGCGGGGTGCCGGCGCCCGAAGCCCGGCATCGGCGCTCGAGCACCGGTGCAAGGAGCCCCTCCCGGGGCGGCACGCGGGCGAGTCACCCCGGTTCGATCGGCAAGCCGTCGATGGGCAAGGTCGCCGCGTCCGTGGCGCGGTTCCAGGGGGTCGAACCGGAGGCTCGCGATGCGAGCGACGTCGTGGCAGCCCGCGCTGAGGGAACCGGCCTGGGCGCGCGCCGGCTGCCCGGGTCAGAACGGCACGACTTCGACGCGCAGCCCGCGCGCGAGCAGTTCGGCGCGCAGCCGTTCGGCGTCACGGCGGTCGGCATAGGGCCAGCTGACGGCGCGCCAGTCGCTGCCGACCGGCAGTACTTCGTAGCGCAGCGCCGCGGCCTGCTCGGCGCGCGCGGCGACGTCGCGCATCGCCACCAGCACCTGCTCGGACTCGAAGCGCGTGCGCAGGCTGCGCGTGGACAGCGCCCAGGCCGACGGCGGCGGCGGCGCTGTGGGCTCTGCCGCGGCGGGCACCGGCGCGGCGCCGGCGGCCGCGCCCTGGGTCGCCCGGTCCGCGCTGCGGGCCTGGCGTGCCGCTGCCAGCAGGGCGCGGGCCTGTGCCTTGGCGGTCTCGTTCAGCGCCGGTGCCAGGTGCGGGCGTACGCCGTAGTCGGGCAGCTTGCGCCGCGTCGGGAGTGAGGGCGGCTTTGCCCCCGGCGCGGCCGAGGGCGCGGCGCCGCCAAGGGCGCGCGGCGCGCGGGTGGGCTCGGCGGCGCTGCTGCGCGCGCCGTGAGGCGCATGCTGCGTTGCCCCGACCGCGGCGACGACCGCCTCGCGGCCGGAAAGCCCGGGCAGCGCGGCCGGGGCATTCGGCACGAGCGCGCGGCCGGCCGTACTCCTCGCGGTCGCCATGGCTGCGGTTGCTGCCGCGCCTGCCGTGGCCGGCGCGGCTGCGGTCGCCGTTGTCGAGGCCGCCGACGCATCGGCTGCCGACGCTGCCATTGCCAAGGCTGCCGTGGCCGAGCTTGCCGTGGCCGAGACCGCTGTCGCTGCAGACGCCGCCGCGCTGGCGCGTATCGCTGCCGGCGCGGGCGCGCTGGCGGGTGCGAGCACGAGCGCCGCAACCGAGGCGAGGGCGAGCGCGGACGCGGCGGCGGCCGCTGCGCTGCGCGGCCGGCTCCACAGGCGCGGCCCGATGGCGCGCGGCGCGTGCAGCGGCGCGACCAGCACGCGCACGCGGCGTGCGCCGAGCTCGATCGCGGCGGTTTCGAGCCACAGCGTTGCCGCCGCGCCTTCGGCCGTGAGCGGCAGCGCGATGCGCACCTGCCGCACCGGCAGTCCGTCGTGCGGCGCTGCCGCGGTGCCGTGCCGGGCCGCGAAGCGCGCGACGCGGCCGGGCGCGAGCGGAGCGATGAAGTCCTCGGTGAACGCCGGCCGCCAGCCGCGGCGCGGCGCGATCGGTGCAGCGGCGTCGGCCGGCGCGGCGGCTGCGGCCCCGGCTGCATCGCGCGGCACGGCTGCCGCCGCAGCGGGTGCATCGGCCGGCGCGCGGAACGGCAGCGCGACCCAGCCCATCGCGTGCACCTGCTGCAGCGTGATGCGCCGGGCCAGCGGGTGGCGGTTGTGCCACGCCACCACGCGTGCGGCCAGATCCTGGGGACGCTCGTCTGCCACGATGCGCCGATTCTTCCCGGCGCGGGCTGCGGGCGAGCCGGCGAATTGGCCGGTCGGGCGCGATCAAATCTGCGCCGGCCCGCCGGAGCGGCGGCGCCGGCGATGCCGCGGTCGATCGCGATCAGCCGGTCGCCAAATCCGCGCCGGCGCGGCGGCGCCGGCGGGCCTGCCGGCGCTGCCCTGCGCCGGCTCAACCGGCCGCGACGATGGTGCCGCCGACGGCCCCGAGCCCGATACGCGCGGCGCCCGGCCCTTCGCACCAGGCGCGCAGCATGACGGTGTCGCCGTCTTCGAGGAAGGCGCGCTGCTCGCCCGCGGGCAGCGCGATCGGCACGCGCCCGCCGCGCGTGAGCTCGAGCAGGCAGCCGCCTTGCCCGGCCTCGGGCCCCGACAGCGTGCCGGTGCCGAACAGGTCGCCGATGGCGAGCCGGCAGCCGTTGCTCGTGTGGTGCGTGACGAGCTGCGCCGCCGTCCAGTACGCGTCGAGCGCGTTGCTCTGCGACAGCCGCACCGGCCCGATGCGAGCCGCGCGCATGCGCGCCGTCTGCAGCCAGGCTTCGAGCCGGATGTCGAGCGCGCCATGGGCGCGGTTGAACGCACCGTCGAGATAGGGCAGCGGCGCCGGATCGCCGGCCGGGCGCGCGAAGGGCCGGCGGTACGGCGCGAGCGCCTCGAACGTCACGACCCAGGGCGAGACCGAGGTCGCGAAGCTCTTGGCCAGGAAGGGACCGAGCGGCTGGTATTCCCAGGCCTGGATGTCGCGCGCCGACCAGTCGTTGAGCAGCGTGATGCCGAACAGGCGTTCCTCGGCCGCGTCGATCGTGACCGGCTGGCCGAGCAGGTTCGACGCGCCGATCCACAGACCGAGCTCGAGCTCGTAGTCGAGGCGGCGCGTCGGCCCGAAGTGCGGCGGCCCGGCGCCGTCGCGGCGCATCTGCCCGCTCGGGCGCACGATGGTGCCGCCTTCGACGACGACGGTCGATGCGCGGCCGTGGTAGCCGATCGGCAGCCACTGGTAGTTGGGCAGCAGAGGCTGGTCGGGCCGAAACAGGCTGCCGGCGGCGCGCGCGTGGTGGATGCCGGCGTAGAAGTCGGTGTAGTCGCCCACCGCCGCGGGCAGCGTGAACTCGGCCTCGGCCTGCGGCAGCAGGCACAGCTCGAGGAACGGGCCCTGCACGCTGCCCTCGGCGAGCGCTTCGGACAGCGCGGCGCGCATCGCCTTCCAGGCCGCGCGGCCGAGCGCCATGAAGCCGGCGAGGTCGCCCTGCGCCAGCGGCGCGAGCATCCGGTCGACGTCCGCGCCCCAGGGCGCCTGCCGCGCCGCCAGCGCCAGGTCGAGGATCTGCTCGCCGATCGCGACGCCGATGCGCCAGGCCTCGTCGCTGCCGGCACGCCGAAAGCGCGCGTACGGCAGGTTCTGGATCGGCGTCGGGCAGCCCGGCGCGTTGGCGCTGTCGACCCAGCTGCGCAGGTTCGGGTCGTGCGTGGCGTCGGTGAGCATCGGCAGGCGGCTGGGTTGGGTGATGGAAGCGGGCGTTGCGCGCGTCAGCGCGCGGGCGCATCGAGGCCGGCGCGCGCCGCGGCCAGGGTCTCGTCGCGTACGCGCCGGTCGCCGAGCACGACGCCGGCGTCGGGGTCGCCCTCGGCAGTGCAGGCCCGGGCTTGCTCGGACAACTTGGTGAAGCCGACCTTCCTGTCCTGCAGATCGGCCTGGCTGGCGAAGGCCTTGGCGGGTGCGTTCATCGGCTGGGCTGTCCCCGGCGGCGGCTTGCGGCACCGGCGGCTGCGTCGGCTCCAGTGGCCGCCGGAACTCTGCGCCGCGCGCATGCTACGCGGCTTCGCGCCGCGCCGCGCCGCGGCCCGGCACCGCGCGGGCCGGCCGGTTGACTGCGATCAAGGCGTCAGGACGCGCGTGCGCCGACGATCGGCGGCGCACGCAGCCATCGCCCGATGCATCCGCCGGCAAGGCGGTCGGCGCTGCGCGTTGCCCCCGTCCCCATGAGCCGCATCCTGCCCCCGTCGATCGTCCCGCCCGCCGGCATGCGCAGCCGCCGTCCGGTGCATCCCGGGCATTTTCTCGAGCACCACTACCTGCGTCCGCTCGGCATCACGCAGACCGAGACGGCCAGACGCCTGGGCGTGTCGCGTCGGCGCGTCAACGAGCTCGTGCTCGGCAAGCGCGCGATGTCGCCCGACACCGCGATCCGCTGTGCGCAGGCCTTCGGGCTGCCGGCCTCCGCCTGGCTCACGATGCAGGCCGAGTGGGACGCCTGGCAGACCTGGCAGGCGATGCGCGCGGTGCGCCACCCGCGCCTGCCGGCGGCGCCGGCGCGCGCCTGAATCCCGAGCGAGCGAGGCCCTTCGATGCCCCAACCCGATTCCACGCGTAACTCCGGGGGTTACAAGACGGGCCTGCCGGCCGATGGCGAGCGCATCGTCGTGCTCGGCATCGGCAACCTGCTCTGGGCCGACGAGGGCTTCGGCGTGCGCGCCGTCGAGGCGCTGCAGGCGGGCTGGGACTTCGCGCCGCAGGTGCAGCTCGTCGACGGCGGCACGCAGGGCCTGTACCTGCTGCCGCTGGTGCAGCAGGCGACGCGCCTGTTGATCCTCGACGCCGTCGACTACGGCCTCGCGCCGGGCACGATCCGCCTGGTGGAGAACGACGAGGTGCCGCGCTTCCTCGGCGCCAAGAAGATGAGCCTGCACCAGACCGGCTTCCAGGAAGTGCTGATGCTGGCGCAACTGACCGAGTGCTATCCGCGCGAGGTGCTGCTAATCGGCTGCCAGCCCGAAGTGCTCGACGACTACGGCGGCAGCCTGCGCGCGTGCACCCGGGCCGCACTTGCGCCCGCCGTCGCGCTGGCCGTCGAGCGGCTCGCCGCCTGGGGTGCGGCGCCGCGCGTGCGCGGCACGCCGCCGGCGCCCGGGGAGGCTCTCACCGCGCCGGTGCTCGCGCTCGCCGCCTACGAGGACGGCCGGCCCGACGCGGGCCAGGCCTGCCGCGTCGGCGATGTGCGCTTCCTCGCGGGCTTGTCGAGTACGTCGAGGTGAATCTCATGTGCATCGGGTTTCCCATGCGGATCATCGAAGCCTGGTCCGGGCAGGCGCTGGTGCAGGGTCGCGGGCGCAGCGAGACGGTCGATACGCGGCTCGTCGGCGACTGCGCGTGCGGCGACTGGCTGCTCGTGTTTCAGGGCGCTGCGCGCGAGTTGCTCGACGCGCGGCGCGCGGCCGAGATCGACGCCGCTCTCGACTTGCTCGAGGCGGGCCTGGCGGGCGACTACGCGGCCGCTGGCGCCGACCCCGGATTCACCTTGCCGTCGGCGATGACGGCCGAGCAACTGGCCGCGCTCAACGGCAAGCCCGCGCCGCAGCGCGAACCCGGAGACCGACGATGAAACTCCATCCGCTGGTCGAGCGGCTGCTCCGGCAGCATGGCGCCGCGGCCGTCACGGTCGACACGCTCGACGCCTGGCTGGCGCAAGGCGGCGAGCAGGTGCTGTTCTTCGCCGGCGACCCGGTGCGCTTTGCCGAGGGGCTGGACGTCGCCGTCGTGCTGCCGGAATTGCACGCCGCGTTCGGCGGGCGCTTCGCCATCGGCGTCGTGCCGCGCGAGGACGAGGAGGCGCTGGCGCGGCGCTGGGGCGTGCAGCGCTGGCCCTCGCTCGTCTTCCTGCGCGACGGCCGGTACCTGGGCGCGATCAGCGGCATGAAGGACTGGGACGTCTACCGGCAGGAGGTGGCGCAGGTGCTCGCCGCGTCCGCCGCACGCGCGCCGACGGTGGGGATTCCCGTCGTCGCTGCGGGCGGCAACGGCGCCTGCGGTTGAGTCGCGCGCAGCGAGCCAGGCAGGATGAACGGGACGGCCGCCCCATCACGCGTGGCTGACGGTACGGCGGCCACGGCCGCGCTGCGCGCCCGCGTGGCGGCGCTGTGCGCGCTGTTCGAGCATGTGGCGCGCACACGCATGGCGGGGCTGCCGCTGCTGCATGCGGGCCTGGCCGTGCATGCCGAGGGCTTCGAGCCCGAGGCCGACGGCCGCTGCGCCTGGGGAGTGCTGCTCACGCCCTGGTTCATGAACCTCGTGCGCCTGCCGCTGGCGGCCGACGCGTCGATGGCGCTGCCCGGGCGCAGCTGCGCGCGCACCGTGGGCTGCGAGCGGCTCGACTTCATCGGCGCGCACGACCCGGGCTTGGGCGCGTACGAGATCTGCTCGCTGTTCTCGCCGATGTCGGCCTTTGTCGACCAGGCCGCCGCGGTGGCCACGGCGCAGGCGGTGCTGGCCGAGCTGCGCCGGCCGCCGCCCGGGCCCGCGACGCCGCCCGGACCGGCACCCGAGCCGGCGCGGCGCGCGCTGCTGCTGGGCCGCAGCGCCGGCTTCGCTCGGGAGGCCTGATGTCGGGCGACGCGCTCGTCGGCCGCCTCACGCTGCGCCCCGGCGCCGTGCCGCCGATCATCTGCGAGCGCCCGATGGTCCGCGCCGCGCTGATGCACCGCCTCACGGCCGGGCGGCGCGCGAACCTGCTGCCCGATCTGATCGCCACCGTCTTCACGCTCGGCGGCACGGCGCAGCGCGCCACCGCGCGTCGTGCGGTGCGCGCCGCGCTGGGTGCGCACGACGACGCGCGCGCACGCACGCACGACGGCTGCATGCTCGCGCTGTACACCGCGCGCGAGCATCTGCAGCGCCTGGCGCTCGACGTGCCCGCGCGCGCGCCGCTGCCCGGCGCGGCGCCCGACACCGCCTGGCTGCGCGACGCGCCCGTGCTGGCGCTGCCGGCGCAGGGGCCAGGCCCGAGCGACCTGGCGCTCGACGACGTGCAGGCGGGCATGCCGTCGTGGCTCGAGCGCAGGCTGCTCGGCATGCCGGCGGCGCGCTGGCTCGAGAGCTGGCAGGCCGATCCGGCCGGCTGGCTGCAGCAGTGGTGCGAGGGCCGCGCGCATCCGGTGGCGCGCTGGCTGGCGGCCGCAGCGGCGCCGGCGCGCGCGATCGCCCTGCCTTGCCGGCCGCTCGGCCTGCTCGACGAAGGCGAGGTCGGTCTGCGCGGCCTGGGCGCGACGCTGGCCGGCGAAGCCGACTTCGCCGAGCGGCCCTGCTGGCATGGCGCGCCGGCCGAGACCGGCCCCTGGACGCGCCGCGGCCACGCGCTGGCGCCGGCCACGCCCTGGGAGCGCCTGGGCGCGCGTCTGGCCGACCTGGCGCGCATCGCGCTCGGCGCGCGGCTGGGCTACGGCGCGCTGCAGCTGCAGCCGGGCGAGGGCATCGCCTGGAGCGAGATGTCGCGCGGGCTGCTCGTGCACTGGGTGCGCCTCGAGCCGGGAGCGCGCTCGCGCGACGCGGCGCGCGCCGAGACGTACCGCGTGCTGGCGCCGACCGAGTGGAACTTCCACCCCGACGGCGCCCTGGGTGCGGCGCTGCGCGCGCAGCGGCTCGACGAAGCGCAGGCGCGCCTGGCGGCGGTGGCGCTCGATCCCTGCATCGAATTCGACGTGGCGGCGCGCCCATGCACGAGATGAGCCTGGCCGGCGGCATCCTGCGTATCGTCGAGGACGCGGCGGCGCGCGAGCGCTTCGGGCGCGTGCGGTGTCTGGCGCTCGAAGCAGGCGTGCTCGCCGGCGTCGAGGTGCGCGCGCTGCGCTTCGCGCTCGAGGCGATCGCGCCGGGCACCGTGCTCGAAGGGGCGACGATCGAGATCGACGAACCGCCGGGCAGCGCCTGGTGCATGGCCTGCAGCGAAACGGTGCCGATCGCCTCGCGCGTCGACCCCTGCCCGCGCTGCGGCCGCCACCAGCTGATGCCCAACGGCGGCACCGAACTGAAAGTGCGCGAGCTGATCGTGCACGACGCATAGACGGCAACACGAGGAGAGCGCGATGTGCGTGGTCTGCGGCTGTGGTCAACCCGAAGGCGCGCCCGGCGGCGTCGCGGGCGAGGCGCCGGTGGTGGCGCCGGGTACCGGCGATCTGCATTTCGGCGCCGGCGCGGCGCGCGTGTCGGTGCCGGGCATGAGCGCCGAGCGCGCGATCCGGCTCGAGGCCGACGTGCTGGGCGAGAACAACCGCCAGGCCGCGGCCAACCGCGCGCATTTCCTGGCCCACGGCGTGACCGCACTCAACCTGGTCTCCAGCCCCGGCTCGGGCAAGACGACGCTGCTGGCGGCGACGATCGAGGCGCTGCGTCGGCGCACGCCGGCGACGGCGGTGGCCGTGATCGAGGGCGACCAGCAGACCAGCAACGATGCCGATCGCATCCGCGCCACCGGCGCCCCGGCGATCCAGGTCAACACCGGCAAGGGCTGCCACCTCGACGCGCCGATGGTGGCCGCCGCCTTCGCGCGGCTGCCGCTGCACGGGCACGAGCACGGGCCGGGCGACGGCCACGGGCATGCGCATCCGCATCCGCATGAACACGCGCACGCGCATGGCCACGCGCACGAGCACGCGCATGGGCATGGTCCCCACGAGCACGACCATGGGCTTGATCACGGGCACGGCCATGCGCACGCGCACACGCATGCTCAGGGCCGCATGCAGGGCCAGGCGCACGACCGGGCGCACGCGCAAGGCCTCGCGCACGAGCACGGCCAGGGCCATCACCACCACGACCCGGCGGCGCTGCTGTTCATCGAGAACGTCGGCAACCTCGTCTGTCCGGCGCTGTGGGACCTGGGCGAGGCGGCCAAGGTGGTGATCCTGTCGGTGACCGAAGGCGAGGACAAGCCGCTCAAGTACCCCGACATGTTCGCCGCCGCGCGGGCGATGGTGCTGCACAAGGTCGACCTGCTGCCGTACGTGGACTTCGACGTGGCCCGCTGCATCGAATACGCGCGCCGCGTCAATCCGGCGATCGAGGTGCTGCTGGTCTCGGCGCGCAGCGGCCAGGGCCTGGACGCCTGGCTCGACTGGATCCTCGAGGCCGCGCACCAGACCGCGCACCATGGCGGCGTGCCGGCCAAGGCAGCGCCGGGCACGGTGTCGCCCGAAGCGGCTGCCACCGAGGCCGCGCTGCGCCGGCGCATCGAGGAGCTCGAGGCGGCGCTCGCGGCGGCCCGCATGGGCGTCGAGGCGAGCCGGCACAGCTGAGTCATGGCCACGATCCTCGCGCTCGGTGCGTACCTGAAGAACGCCGCCTGCCTGCGGCGCGCGGACGCCAGCGTGCAGTGGTCGGCGCTGCACGGCGACCTCGGCACGCCCACGGCCTGTGCGGCGCTCGAGGCTTCGGCCGAGGCGCTGCTGCACTCGGCCGGCGGCCGCGTCGATGCGCTGGCGCACGACCTGCACCCCGATTTCCACAGCACGCGCGTCGCGGGGGCGCTGGCGGCCAGGCTCGGTGTGCCCGCGTTCGGCGTGCAGCACCACCATGCCCATGTCGCCGTCGTCGCCGCCGAGCGCGCGCTCGCGGGCCCGGTCATCGGCCTGGCGCTCGACGGCGTCGGGCTGGGCCGCGACGGCACGGCCTGGGGCGGCGAGCTGCTGCGCGTGCAAGGCGCCGGCTGCGAGCGCCTGGCGCACTTGTGGCCGCTGGCGCTGCCCGGCGGCGACCGGGCCGCGCGCGAGCCCTGGCGGATGGCGGCCGCCGCCTTGCATGCGCTGGGCCGCGGCGACGAGATCGCGCCGCGCCTGGGCCCGGCCGCAGGCGAGGCGCCGGCGCGCGGCGTGGCGCAGATGCTCGCGCGCGGTCTGCACTGTCCGCCCACCACGAGCGCCGGGCGCTGGTTCGACGCGGCGGCCGGCATCCTCGGCCTCGGCTTGCGCCAGGCGCAGGAGGCCGAGGCGGCGCAGGCGCTCGAGCAGGCCGCCACGCGCTGGCTGCAAGGCCACGAACTGCCTGCATACGATGCGCTCGTGCCGCGCGACGCCGGCGCCCGCATCGACCTGCGGCCGCTGTTCGCGCGCCTGGCCGAACTCGGCGCCGCGCAGCAGGCAGGCGAGGGCGCGGCGCTGTTCCACGCCGTGCTGGCCGAGGCGCTGGCGCGCGCCGCCGGCGACGCCGCGGCCGCCGCCGGCGTCGGGCAGGTGGTGCTCGCCGGCGGCTGCTTTTTCAACCGCCTGCTCGCCCAGCGCCTGCGCACGCTGCTCGAGCGGCGCGGCCTCGAGGTCCTGCTGCCGCAGAGCGTGAACTGCGGCGACGCCGGTCTTGCGCTCGGCCAGGCCTGGGTGGCGGAACGGCGGCTGGCCGAAGCACCGGCGCCGATCGAGGAGGGTGCTGCATGTGTCTAGCCATTCCCGCGCGCCTGGTCGAACGTCGCGGCGACGACGAGGCGCTGGTCGATCTGGCCGGCGTGCGCAAGAGCGTCTCGCTCGCCCTCGTGCCCGAGGCGCGGATCGGCGACTACGTCATCGTGCATGTCGGCCATGCCATCGGCCTGCTCGACGCCGACGAGGCCGAGCGCACGCTGGCGCTGTTCGCCGAACTCGCCGCGGCCGAGCAGGAGACGGCGCGGGAGGCGTCGGCTTGAAGTACGTCGACGAGTTCCGAGACGGCACGCTCGCGCGCGGCATCGCGGCGCGCATCGCGGCCGAGGTGCAGCCCGGCCGGCAGTACCGCTTCATGGAGTTCTGCGGCGGCCACACGCACGCCATCTCGCGCTACGGCATTGCCGAGCTGCTGCCGCCGGCGCTGCACATGATCCACGGCCCGGGCTGCCCGGTGTGCGTGCTGCCGATCGGCCGCATCGACCTCGCGATCGGCCTGGCGCTCGAGCGCGGCGCCATCGTCTGCACCTACGGCGACACGATGCGCGTGCCCGCTTCGCAGGGCCTCAGCCTGCTGAAGGCCAAAGCGCGCGGCGGCGACATCCGCATGGTCTACTCGGCCGCCGATGCGCTGAAGATCGCCGCCGCCCAGCCGGCGCGCGAAGTCGTCTTTTTCGCCATCGGCTTCGAGACCACCACGCCGCCGACCGCGCTCGCGATCCAGGCCGCAGCGCGGCAGGACCTCGCCAACTTCAGCGTCCTGTGCTGCCATGTGCTCACGCCGAGCGCCATCACGCACATCCTCGAGGCCGCCGAGGTGCGCGCCTGGGGCACGGTGCCGATCGACGGCTTCGTCGGCCCGGCGCACGTGAGCATCGTCATCGGCAGCCAGCCCTACGAGCATTTCGCCCAGGAGTACGGCAAGCCGGTGGTGATCGCCGGCTTCGAGCCGCTGGACGTGATGCAGGCCATCCTGATGCTGGTGCGCCAGGTCAACGAGGGCCGCGCCGAGGTGGAGAACGAATTCAGCCGCGCCGTCACGCGCGCGGGCAACCTGGCGGCGCAGAAGGTGGTGGCCGAGGTGTTCGAGCTGCGCTCGTCGTTCGAGTGGCGCGGCCTGGGCGAGGTGCCGTACAGCGCGCTGAAGATCCGCCCGGCCTGGGCGCGCTTCGACGCCGAGCGACGCTTCGGCCTGGTCTACCGGCCGGTGCCCGATCACAAGCAATGCGAATGCGGCGCCATCCTGCGCGGCATGAGGCAGCCGGCCGATTGCAAGCTCTTCGGCACCGTGTGCACGCCGGAGCATCCGATGGGCTCGTGCATGGTCAGCAGCGAAGGCGCCTGCGCGGCGCACTACAGCTATGGGCGTTTTCGCGACGCCGGACGCGACGCGAACCCCGACGCGCAGGCCGTACCCGCCGCGGAGTCGGCATGAAGAAGGACTACCTGCGCCCGATCGACTTCCGGCACGGTCGCGTCGACCTCAACCACGGCGCCGGCGGACGCGCCGCGGCGCAGCTGATCGAGGAGCTGTTCGCGCCGGCCTTCGACAACGAGTTCCTGCGCCAGGGCGACGACGGCGCGCTGCTCGCGTCGGTGCCCGAGCTGATGGAGGGCGGACGCCTGGTGATGAGTTGTGACGGCCATGTCGTGACGCCGATCTTCTTCCCCGGCGGCGACCTCGGCTCGCTCGCGGTGCACGGCACGGTCAACGACGTCGCGATGCTGGGCGCGCGGCCGCTGTATCTGGCCGCCAGCTTCATCATCGAGGAGGGCTACGCGCTGGCCGATCTGCGGCGCGTCGTCGCGTCGATGGCCGCGGCCTCGCGCGCGGCCGGCGTGCCGGTGGTCACCGGCGACACCAAGGTCGTCGAGCAAGGCAAGGGCGACGGCGTCTTCATCGCCACCACCGGCGTCGGCGTGGTGAGCGCGGCGCTGATACGCGCCGGCGGCGTCGGCGGCGCCAGGGCCAGGCCGGGCGACCGGCTGCTGCTCTCGGGCACCATCGGCGACCACGGCGTCGCGGTGCTGTCCAGGCGTGAGTCGCTCGAGTTCGAGACCACGATCGAAAGCGACAGCGCCGCGCTGCACGGTCTGGTGGCGACGATGCTCGCCGCCGCGCCGCCGGGCGCGGTGCATGTGCTGCGCGACCCCACGCGCGGCGGCCTGGCGACCACGCTCAACGAGATCGCGCGCCAGAGCGGCGTCGGCATGCGCCTGGTCGAAGCCGCGATCCCGGTCAAGCCTCAGGTCGACGCCGCCTGCGAACTGCTCGGGCTCGACCCACTGTACGTCGCCAACGAAGGCAAGCTCGTCGCCGCCGTCGCGCCCGAGGCCGCCGACGCCGTGCTTGCCGCGATGCGCGCACATGCGCTCGGCGCCGACGCCGCGTGCATCGGCGAAGTGGTGGCCGATGCGCACCGCTTCGTGCAGATGGCCACACGCTTCGGCGGCCAGCGCGTCGTCGACTGGCTGAGCGGCGAGCAGCTGCCGCGGATATGTTGATCCCCCCCGAAGCGCCTGCGGCGCCTCCCCCTCAGGGGGGCGCCGCCAGCGGCCCGGCGCAGCCGGTTCCGCGGCGGCTGCTTGGCTGCGGCGCGGGCGCGCGGGGCGCACAAGTCGTCGGCCGCCTTGCGATCCTCGCCTGCCGCTGCGGCGCGGGCGCACGGCGAGCACGTCGCCTTCCGGCACGGCCCATGGCCGCGGCGTGGCAGGCGTGAAGATCCTGCTGCTCACGCACCTGTTCAACAGCCTGGCGCAGCGGCTGCACGTCGAGCTGCGCGAATGGGGCCACGAGGTGACGGTGGAGTTCGACATCGCCGACGCCGTCACCGAGGAGGCGGTGACGCTGGCGCGGCCCGACCTCGTGCTCGCGCCCTTCATGAAGCGGCGCATTCCCGAGAGCGTGTGGAGCCGGCATCTGTGCCTGGTCGTGCACCCGGGGCCGCCCGGCGACGGCGGACCCTCGGCGCTCGACCACGCCATCCTCGCCGGCGAGCGCGACTGGGGCGTCACCGTGCTGCAGGCCACGGGCGAGCTCGATGCCGGCCCGGTCTGGGCCTGGTCGCCCTTCACGATGCGCGAGGCCTGCAAGGGCGATCTCTATCGCCGCGAGGTCGTCGACGCCGCCGTGCGCGCGGTGCGCGCGGCGCTCGCGCGCTGGCGCCCGGGCTGCAGCGCCCCGATGCCTTCGCCCGAGCTGCCGGCGCGGCGCGGATGCTGGCAGCCGCCGGTGACGGCGGCCGAGCGCGCCGTCGATTGGGCACGCGACGACACCGAGACCGTGCTGCGCCGCATCCGCTCGGCCGATGGCGCCCCGGGCGTGCAGGCGCAGCTCGCCGGGCGTGCCTGCCGGCTGTACGACGCGCACCGCGTGAGCGCGACCACGTTGGGTGCGGTGCTGACGGCCGTGTCGCAGGCCGCGCCGGGCGCGCTGCTTGCCCGGCGTGGGCCGGCGCTGCTGGTGCGCACGCGTGACGCGGCGCTGTGGATCGGCCATGTGCGTGCCGGCGCTGCCGCGCCCGGGCGACCCGAGCTGAAGCTGGCCGCGACGCGCGCCTTCGCCGCCGAGGCGGCGGCGCTGCCCGAGCTCGCCGTGCCGCTCGAGCACCCCGACGACGAATGGGACGAGCTGCGCTACTGTGAGCTCGGGCCCGCCGGCGCTCGCGTAGGTTGGCTCGAGTTCGACTTCCACAACGGCGCGATGAGCACGCGCCAATGCGAGCGCCTGCGCGCCGCGCTCGACGAAGTGCGCGCACGCCCGACACGGCTGCTGGTGCTCGCCGGCGGCGCGGGCTTTTTCGGCAACGGCATCCACCTGCACGACATCGAAGCCGCCGCCGACGCCGAAGACGACAGTGCCGCCGACGCCTCGTGGCGCAACATCAACGCCATCGACGACGTGGCGCTGGCGCTGATCGGGCTCACCGACCGTCTGGTGGTGGCCGCGCTGCGCGGCAACGCCGGTGCCGGCGGCTGCTTCCTCGCGCTGGCGGCCGACGAGGTATGGGCGCACGCCGGCGTCGTGCTCAACCCGCACTACAAGAACATGGGAAACCTGTACGGCAGCGAGTACTGGACCTATCTGCTGCCGCGGCGCGTGGGCGGCGCGCCCGACGACGGCGCCTGCCGCCGCATCATGCAGGGACGGCTGCCCATCGGCGTGCACGAGGCGCGCGCGCTCGGGCTCGTCGACCGCTGCCTGGCCGACGAGGCGGCCTCGTTCGACGCCGCGGCACAGGCCGCGGCGCTGGAGCTGGCCGCGGCACCGGGGCTCGCCGGGCGCATCGCCGCCAAGGCCCGGCGGCGCGCCGCCGACGAGGCCGTCAAGCCGCTGGCGCAATACCGTGCCGAGGAACTCGGGCGCATGCAGCGCAACTTCTACGGCTTCGACCCGAGCTACCACGTGGCGCGCCACCATTTCGTCGCGCGCAAGCCGCAGGCCTGGACGCCGCGCCACCTCGCCGTGCACCGCGCGCCGGCGGCGGCGCAACCCGACGCCCCGCGCTGAACGCGCCGGCGGGCTGGGCAGCACAGGCCGGGCGCCCGTGCTGGGGGGGCCGGCGCTGCGTTCGGCGGGGCCGGCGCGTGTGATGGGACGAACGGGTACGTTGTCGCCGCCGGCCGCCGGCCGCCGCTGCCGCCGGTGGACGCCGCGGGCGATCGCACAGGCGTGCACGTGCGTCATGGGAACTCGGCCAGAAGGCGGCGGGCGAGTTCGATCTTGCTGTGCACGGCAAGGCGCCTGAAGCAGCGTGCGACATGGTTGCGCACGGTGGCCGGCGCCAGGCCCAGCGCCGCCGCAATGGCCGCATGGCTTTCGCCGCGCGCGTAACGCAGAGCGACCTCGCGTTCGCGCGCACCGAGTCGGTGGATGGGCGACGCGTGGCGTGCCACGACGAGCACGTACGCGCCGCGCGCCGATGCATTCAAGGCGATGCTGTCGCCGACCCAGGCCCGTCCCGCGCGCAGCTGCGCCAGGGAGGGGAGCGACTCGGGCAGCCGCTCGCCCAGCCAGCGCGGCCACTCCTTGCGCAGCAGAGGCACGAAAGCGGGCGACACCTCGCGCACATGGCCGTATTCGTCGACCAGTGCCCAGGCGCGTGGCGCCGAGGGCGACTCGCCCAGCACGTGCAGCAGACGGCCGATGCGGTGGGCCTGCGCCAGATGCGGCGCGAGCCACTCCTTGGTTCGCCGCTCGTCCTCCGTGAAGGGGCGGCGTGCGTCGTGGCGCCACAGCACGATGGACTCGTAGAGCCCCGATACCGGCTCGACTTGCAGAGTGCCGAGCACGCGTTCCATCGCCCACTTGCGACCGAACGCCCGATACAGCGGCGTGCGCAGGTGGCGCGCGCGCCCGACGAGGGCATCCAGGTCGATGGTCGTGCCGGGCCGCGCAACGAGCGCCTCGCGAAGGAGGTCCTGTGCCATGTGCGCCACGTAGTCCTGGAAGATGCGCGCGTCGCAGCGGTGCAGGTAGGGGCGCTGGACCTGCAGCGGCGATGACATGCCCCACCAGGCGGAGTCGAAAGGCAGCAGCGTCTCGACAATCGTCAGCGCATGCTCCTGGAAGCGGCCCGGCGCAGTCTCACGGCTGGCGCGGTAGAGATCGAGCACCGCCCGGTTGATCGCCGGCGGGGGCATGTGATCGGGCAAGGCGCCCGGCCCGGACGTGGCGGCTGCGTGCATGGAGTTCCGGCAGGAGCTGCGGATGGCTCGACGTTAGTGCATTTGCATCCCTGTCGGGGATTACACAGTGTGGCCGAGGCCGGCCGGACGGCGGCGGGTCGGGCGCAGGGGCTCCTTCGCCCCGTCGCGCTTGTTCCTCGCAGGAAGGCCATGCGCTCTGGGCTGGCCGTCCAACTGGTGCGGTTCTTGCTTTGCAACGGCTGGAGCTCGCCGGCGCGCGGCGAGACGAAAGCCCAATCGCAGGAGCATTCCCGATGAAGCATGCCTTCCAAGGATCCGCAGGTCTGGCCGTGGCGCTGCTGCTGAGCGTCGCCAGCGGTGCCGCGCAGGCGGCCTGGGTCGAGAACTTCGACGGCACGTCGACGAACAGCGGCCACCTTCCAGGCCAGGCGATCACCGGCAGCGATTTCCAGGTCGTGCAGGGACTCGCGTATGACTTCGCCAAGGGCGCTTCAACCGATCGCTACGTCGTCCTGAGTATCGACACCACCTACGGCCAGGGGCCCACGGGCACGATCAAGAGCACGACGTTGTTCAACCTCGTCGCCGGCACGCCGTACAAGCTCAGCTTCGATTTCTCGCCGACGAGCGGCGCGCCGGGCTACGGACCGTTCACCTGGAACCTGACCGCCTCGATCGGCGGCTACACGACCACCGTGGACGGAAGTTCGAGTTTCGGCGCGCAACTCGATTGGCGCCCGGTCGCGCTCTTCTTCACGCCGTCGAGCAATGCGAATCTGGTGCCGATCTACTTCGCGGTGGCCAGCACCTTCACCCAATACGTCAGCGCGCCCATCGACAACGTGCGCTTCGAGGCACTGCCGGTGCCCGAACCCGGAGCCTGGGCCATGCTGCTCGCCGGTCTGGCACTGACGGGCGTTGCGGTGCGGCGCAAGCCGGCCTGACGACGCGGCCGCGTTGCGCCCGGGCGGCTGCCGCTCAGGCCGCGCCGATGCGCACGACGCTGCGCCCGCGGTGCCGCCCGGCGACGAGCGCGTCCATCACGGCGGGCAGCTCGTCGAAAGGCACCAGCTGCCGCAGCCGCGCCAGGTGGCGCGGCCGCAGATCGCCGGCCAGCCGCTGCCACAGGTGCTCGCGCGTGGCCACGTCGTTGTCGGAGTTGACGCCGACGAGCCGCACGCCGCGCAGGATGAAGGGCATGACGGTGGTCGTGAACGCGATGCCGGCCGCGTTGCCGATGCTCGCGATCACCGCGTCCTTGTGCATGCGCGGGATGAGCGCGGCCAGCGGCTCGCCGCCGAGCGAATCGACGGCGGCGGCCCATTGCGCGCTTTCCAGCGGCCGCGGCGCCGCACCCGGAGCCGGCGCGGCCGCGATGACGCGGCGCGCGCCGAGCTGCAGCAGGTAGTCGGTCTCGTCCGCCTTCGAGGTGGCGGCCACCACCTCGTAGCCCAGCCGGGCGAGCAGGTCGATCGCGATGCCGGCGACGCCGCCGGTGGCGCCGTTGACGAGCACCGGCCCGCGTTCGGGCCGGCAGCCGTTGAGCTGCATCAGTTCCACCGCCAGCGCCGCGGTGTAGCCGGCCGTGCCCAGCGTGACCGCGTCGAGCGGCGTGAGCCCCGCGGGCACCCGGTTCACCCACTCGGCCGGCACGCGTGCACGCTCGGCATAACCGCCATGGTGCGACACGCCGAAGCCCCAGCCATGCACGACGACGGCGTCGCCGGCGGCAAAGCGCGCGCTGCCCGAGCGCTCGACCACGCCCACCGCGTCGATGCCGCCGACGCAGGGAAAGCGCCGGATGATCCGGCCGCGTCCGGTGGCGGCCAGCGCGTCCTTGTAGTTGACGCTGGCGTAGTCGATGCGCAGCTCGACGTCACCGGCGTCCAGCGCCTCGGGCGCCAGGCTCGTGAAGCGCGCGCGCACGGCGCCCGCGGCCTCTTCGATCAGGTAGGCCTTGACGGTCGGGCTCATCGCTTGGCTCCATGCGTCGGGGTCGCGGCACGATAGCAGCGCGCCGGCCGGTGGTGCGGCGGCCGGCCCGCGCAGGCCGTGCCCGCACGCTGCGCGGCTGCCGGGTGCGCCCGGGCCGCATCATGGAGCGGCCGCGCCGGCGTTAGGGGCCGCGGTCGAACCGGCGCGGCGACGCAGCCGCACAATCCGGGCGCGCTGCGCCGGACAACGCGCGGCGCAGCGGCCGCATCCGGCGGCGCAAGCGAGGAAGCCATGGAACGCAGCAGCGAAGACATCGCGATGACCCTGCACGACGCGCTGGCGCGGCAGCGCCGCGCCTACCTCGAGCACCCGGTGCCCACGCTGAAGGAACGCAAGGCCGATTTGCGCGCGCTCGAGCGCTTCGTGCGCGAGAACACCGACGCCATCTGCGCAGCCATCAGCGCCGACTACGGCCACCGCTCGCGCCACGAGACGCTGCTGGCCGAGATCCTGCCTGCGGTCGACGGCATCGACGCCACGCTGCGTCACCTGGCCGAGTGGATGAAGCCCGAGCGGCGCAAGGTCGACCGCATGGTGTTCGGTCTGGCCAGCAACCGCGTCGTGCCGCAGCCGCTGGGCGTGGTCGGCGTGATCGTGCCCTGGAACTTCCCGCTCAACCTGAGCGTGCTGCCTCTTACCGCCATCTTCGCCGCCGGCAACCGCGCGCTGGTGAAGATGAGCGAGAACTCGCGCCATCTGGCGCGCCTGCTCGTCGAGCGCATCCCGGCGTACTTTGCGTCCGAGAAGCTGCAGGTCTTCGACGAAACCGGCGGAGTCGGCGTCGAGTTCAGCCGGCTGCCGTTCGACCACCTGCTGTTCACCGGCTCGGGCACCACCGGCCGCGCGGTGATGGCGGCGGCGGCGGCCAACCTGTGCCCGGTGACGCTCGAGCTCGGCGGCAAGGCGCCGGCGGTGCTGTGCGACGACTTCCCGCTGCGCACGGCGGCCGAGCGCATCCTCTACGTGAAGCTGCTCAACGCCGGCCAGATCTGCACGACGGTGGACCATGTCTACGTGCCGCGCGCGCAGGTGGCGGCCTTCACCGAGGCGGCGCAGGCGATCGTGCCGCAGCGCTACCCGCGGCTGGACTGCGACGACTACACCTCGGTCGTCGACCGGCGCTCGTTCGAGCGCCTGACTGCCGCGCTCGACGATGCCGGCGCGCGCGGCGCCAAGGTGATCAACCTGCTTGCGGGCCCGGCCTGGGACGCCGCCACGCGCAAGATCTCGCCGCACCTGGTGCTCGACGCGCCGCCCGACTGCGCGCTGATGCAGCGCGAGATCTTCGGCCCCATCCTGCCCGTCGTCGCCTACGACACGCTGGACGAAGTCATCGCGCGCATCAACGCCGGGCCGCGGCCGCTCGCGCTGTATCCGTTCAGCCACGACGGCCGGCGCATCGACCGGCTGCTCGAGCGCGTGATGTCGGGCGGCGTGTCGATCAACGACGCGCTGTTCCACGTCGGCCAGCACGACCTGCCCTTCGGCGGCATCGGCGAGTCGGGGATGGGCCACTACCACGGCTACGAGGGCTTCCAGACCTTCTCCAAGCTGCGCCCGATCTTCCACCAGGCGCGCTGGGCCGGCACCAAGCTGCTGTACCCGCCGTACGGCAAGCTGGCCGAACGCATGCTGTCGTTCCTGATCCGCTGAATCGACCGCACCGGAGTGACCACGCGCGAGCGGACGAGCGCGGCACGAGTGGTAGAATCTGCCCGTTGCGCGCACAACGCTCACGCGCGGCGCAACGATCGCCTGACACGACACGCTGCCGCTCACGCGCGGCGCTTCGGGCCCCTCTGAGCGCTGCCGCGGTCGTCCCGGCCGTCAGCTTCACCCACAGCGGCGAGCTTTCTCCTCCGGTCGCCTTCATTCGACCCGCCGACCGGCCCCCGGCCGCGCCGGCGGCCTGCTGCTCCGCGGCCCTTTTCCTTCCCTGCGGGCCCGGGCCTGCGGGCCAGGCGCTGCGTGCGCCTGGCCTTGACCATGAACCCCAACCGAGCGACACGCCTTCGGTGAGCTTGCCCCTTGTCTCCCCTCTCACCCGACCGGCCGACAGGGGCGATTTCGCCGCCGCGGCGTCCAGCCGAAACCGACACGGCTCAGGCACGCCCGACCGCGTGTCGCGCGTCGTGCCCTGCTTCACAAACCGCGCGCACACGCCGCTGCGCGTCCGCCGAAGGCATGCGCTGGCTGCGCCGGCAGGTCGACGGCCGAAAGACTCACTTGCTCGAGGAGCCCCGATGGCCAAGGAAGAACTGATCGAGATGCGCGGACAGGTCGACGAGGTGCTGCCCGACTCGCGCTATCGCGTGACGCTGGAAAACGGCCACAGCCTCGTCGCCTACACGGCCGGCCGCATGCGCAAGCACCATATCCGCATCCTGGCCGGCGACCGTGTGTTGCTCGAACTCTCGCCCTACGACCTGAGCAAAGGCCGCATCACGTTCCGCCACCTCGAGCAGCGCCCGAGCGCTGCCGCCCGTCCGGTCCGCCGGACGGTCCGCTGAGCGCCGCCCTCGGGCAAGGCGCTCGTCCGTCCCCCTCGCAGCAATTCCACTGCGCTGCACCGTACTCCGAAAGATCACCATGGGCAACAGGCTCTATGTCGGCAATCTCGCCTACTCCGTCACCGACGAATCGCTGCACCAGCACTTCGCCGCCTGCGGCACCGTCACTTCCGCCAAGGTCATGATCGACCGCGACAGCGGCCGCTCCAAGGGCTTCGGCTTCGTCGAGATGGGCAGCGACCAACAGGCGCAGGCGGCGATCCGCGAATTGCACGGACGGTCGGTCGACGGCCGCGCACTCGTCGTCAACGAAGCGCGCCCGCGCGAGCCGCAGGGCGGCGGCGGCTACGGCCGCGCACGCTACCGCTGAACGGGCGGCGTCGCGCGCCTGCGGCGCCGGGGCCGGGGCCGGCGGCGGCAGGCGCGGACGGCGTACGCTTCACGCCCAGTGCCTCGAGACGGTGATGCGGCGCGCCCGCACCGAGCGCATGCATGCGCCCGCGCAGTCGGTGGTCGCGCAGACCGGCGTCAGCCACGGCTGGCTGCGCCTGGTGCCGATGGCGGTGCGGCACACGCACGGGCACGCGCACTTCGGGCAGGCCGGCGCGGCCGCGCCGGCGTGCAAGCGGCGCTGAGCCGCGCGGCGGGCCGCGGGCCGCAGACCGTGGGCCGTGGGCCGCGCCGTCCGGGTGCGATTGATCCTGCGCAAGGGCAGGGCGCGCGGCCGCGGCGGCGCGGGTTTGCGGGCCTTGTATGAAGAGTTCGTCGAAGCTCATACTCCCGCTTCGCCTGCGCGGAGTGCTGCAATGCATGATCTTCCTGCCGACTGGGGCGCGCTGTGCGCGCTGGTGCTGCTGCTGGGCCTGCGCCACGGGCTCGACGCCGACCACCTGGCGGCCATCGACGGCCTGACGCGCGTCGGCGCGCGCCAGCGCCGCCCGCACGCCCGCTACAGCGGCGCGCTGTTCTCGCTCGGCCACGGCACCGTGGTGATGGCGATCGCGCTGCTGGCCGGTCTGCTGGGCTCGAAGTGGATGCCGCCGGCCTGGTTCGAGACCCTCGGTGCGGTGGTGTCGATCGGCTTTCTCGCGCTCATCGGCGCCGTCAACCTCGAGGCCGTGCTGCGTGCCGCGCCCGGCGCGGTGGTGCCGCTGGTGGGCCTGCGCGGCCGCCTGGTCGAGCGCCTGCTCGCCGGCGTCGGCCCCAGGAGCGGGCCGCTGGTGGTGATGGGCGTGGGCGCACTGTTCGCGCTGTCGTTCGACACGCTCAGCCAGTCGGCGCTGTTCGCGGTGATGGCGGTGCGCTTCGGCGGCGTCGAGCACGCGGCCACGCTCGGGCTGTTGTTCGTTCTGGGCATGCTCGTCGCCGACGGCGCCAATGGCTGGTGGATCAGCCGCCTGATCGAGCGCACCGACCGTCTGGCCGTGCTCGCCTCGCGCGTCATGACGGCGGCGGTGGCCGGCATCAGCCTGCTGGTGGCCGCGCTCGGTACGACGCGCCTCTTGTCGGAGCGCTTCGAGCAGTGGAGCGAGGGTACGGAACTCGGCGTCGGCATCGGCGTGATCGCGCTCGTGGCGCTGAGCTACGTCGTGGCCTGCCGCGTGGCGCGGGCGCGGCCGGTACGCGCCGCGGCCGCTGCGGATCCTGCGTCGTAGGCGCGAGAATCGGCCTGCGCGCCGAGCCGGGTCGGTGCATCCGGTGCCGGGCGCCGCGCGCGCAGCAGCCGCAGGACGCATGGGCGCGGCGTGCCGCATCCGGCGGTGCGCGCGGCCGATTCCCTGGAGCAGTCTCGCATGAGCCACGCAGCCACGAACGATCCGGCCTTCGACATCGCCGTCGTCGGCGCCGGCATCGTCGGCGCGTCGATTGCCTGCCACGCGGCGCCGCGCGCGCGCGTGCTGCTGCTCGAGGCGGAGGCGGCGCCCGGGTACCACAGCACCGGCCGGTCGGCGGCGCTGTTCGCCCAGAGCTACGGGCCGCCGGCGGTGCGCGCGCTCACGCGCGCCAGCCGCGCCTTCTTCGACGCGCCGCCGGCCGGCTTCGCGCCGGTGCCGCTGCTGCGTGCGCGCGGCGCGCTGTTCGTCGGCACGGCGGCCCGGCGCGGCGACGCCGAAACGCTGTGCGCGACGCTGCTGGACGAAGGCGGCGCGGCCGAACTGCTCGACGCCGACGCCGCGCGCGCCCTCGTGCCGGTGCTGCGGCCCGAGGCGGCGGCGGCGGCGCTGCGCGATCCGGCGGCCTTCGACATCGACGTCGACGCGCTGCTGCAGGGCTTCCTGCGCCGTGCGCGCGCGCAAGGCGCCGTCGTCGCCCCCGACGCGCGCGTGAGCGCGCTGGCGCACGACGGCGGACGCTGGCGCATCGGCGTCGCCGACGGGCGCCGCTTCGCTGCCCACATCGTGGTCAACGCCGCCGGCGCCTGGGCCGACGAGGTGGCCGGCCTTGCCGGCGCGCGCCGCGCCGGTGTCGAGCCGCGCCGGCGCAGCGCCTTTCTGTTCGATCCGCCTGCAGGCGTGGCCAGCGCCGACTGGCCGGCCGTCATCGCACTGGACGAGAGCTGGTACTTCAAGCCCGACGCCGGGCTGCTGCTGGGCTCGCCGGCCAATGCCGACCCGACGCACGCGCACGATGTCGTGGCCGAGGAGCTCGACGTCGCGCTCGGCATCCAGCGCATCGAAGAGGCGACGACGATGACGATCCGCCGCCCGCGCCGCACCTGGGCCGGGCTGCGTTCGTTCGTCGCCGACGGCGAGCCGGTACTGGGCTTCGAGCCCGGTCTGCCGGCCTTCTTCTGGGCTGCCGCGCTCGGCGGCTACGGCATCCAGAGCAGCCCGGCGCTGGGCGTGCTGGCCGCAGCCTGGCTGCGCGGCGAGGCGGCACCCGAGCAGCTCGCCGCGCAGGCTGGCGAAGCCGAGCTGCGCCGCTGGCTGCAGCCCCACCGGGCCTAGGAGCGTGGGCGGATTTCTGCCGCCCACGCTCCTAGGAGTCGCCCACGCTCCTAGGAGTCGCCCACGCTCCTAGCGAGCGGCGCGCGCGGGTTCGAGCTCGGCCGCGCCGCAGCCGCGGATCGGCGACCCCGAGCCGAAGGTGAGCGCAGGCCTGTGCGCGTGATCGGTTCGGCGATCGGCGGCGATCGGCGGCGATCGGCGGCGGTCGGCGCCGCTGCCGGGCCGGGTGCACAGCCGCCGTCGGCGTGAAGCGCGTCGTGACCGGCGCGCCCGTGTGCCGGGCACGCCCGCGCTGACCCGCAAGCACGCGCTGACCCGCAAGCGCGCGCTGACCCGCAAGCGCGCGCTGACCCGCAAGCGCGCGCACCGGGAAGCTCACGGCTCGCTGCTTGCATCCGCCCCGGCCGCGCGTGCCCGAGCGAGCAGGCGCAGTCCGTTGAACACCACCAGCAGGCTGGCGCCCATGTCGGCGAACACCGCCATCCACATCGTCGCGCTGCCGAACACGGCCAGCAGCAGGAACACCGTCTTGATGCCCAGGGCGAGCGCGATGTTCTGCCACAGCACGGCGTGCGTGGCGCGCGACAGGCGCACCAGCTCGGCGATGCGCCTGAGGTCGTCGTTCATCACGACGACGTCGGCCGCCTCCATCGCCGTGTCGGTGCCGGCCGCGCCCATTGCCACGCCGATGTCGGAGCGCGCCAGCGCCGGCGCGTCGTTGATGCCGTCGCCGGTCATCGCCGTCGGGCCGTGCTCCTGCTGCAGCGCCCGGATGGCCTGCAGCTTGCCCTCGGGCAGCAGGTTGCCGCGGGCCTCGGTGATGCCGGCCGCGCGTGCGATGGCGTCGGCCGTCGCCTGGTTGTCGCCGCTCAGCATCACCGGCGTGATGCCCAGCGCGCGCAGCGCGGCTACCGCCTCGCGCGCATGCGGCTTGATGGTGTCGGCCACCGCGAACAGCGCCAGCACACCTTGCGCCGAGGCCAGCATCGTCACCGTGCGCCCCGCGTCCTCGTGCGTCTTCAGCCGCGCCTCCAGCGCCGGCGAGCATTGGCCGCGTTCCTCGATCAGGCGGTGGTTGCCGAGCACATAGCTCGTGCCGGCGATATCGGCCTGCACGCCGCGGCCGGCGATGGCCCTGAAGTCCTTCGCCTCGACACCGTCGGGCTCGAGGCCGGCCGCGATGGCGCGTGACACCGGGTGGTCCGAGTGCGCGGCCAGCGCCGCAGCCATGTGCTCGATGTGCGCGGCGTCGGCGTCGGGCGCGACGACGGTCCAGTCGACCAGGCGCGGCTTGCCCTCGGTGATGGTGCCGGTCTTGTCGAACGCGACGGCCTCGAGTTTGCGCGCCTGTTCGAGGTGGATGCCGCCCTTGATCAGGATGCCGCGCCGCGCCGCAGCCGCCAGACCGCTGACGAGGGTGACCGGCGTCGAGATCACGAGCGCGCAGGGGCAGGCGATGACGAGCAGCACCAGCGCCTTGTAGACCGCCTCGAGCCCCGACCAGCCGAACAGCCAGGGCCCGGCTGCCGCCAGCGCCAGCGCGATGCCGAGAACGGCCGGCGTGTACACCGCGGCGAAGCGGTCGACGAAGCCCTGCGTCGGCGCACGCGTGGCTTGCGCCTGCTCGACGGCGTGGATGATGCGCGCCAGCGTCGAGTCGGCGGCCGGCGCGCCGACCTCGAATTCGAAGGTGCCCGATTCGTTGATGGTGCCGGCGAACACGGGGTCGCCGACGCCCTTGTCGACGGGGATGCTCTCGCCCGTCACCGGCGCCTGGTTGATGCTGGTGCTGCCGGCGCGCACGACGCCGTCCATCGGCACGCGTTCGCCGGGCCTGACGCGCAGCGTCGCACCCACGGTCACGCCGGCCACCGGTACCGTGGCCCAGCTGCCGTCGGCCTGGCGCAGCGAGGCTTGTTCCGGCGCCATGGCCAGCAGGCTGCGGATGGCCTTGCGTGCCCGGTCCACCGCGCGCGCCTCGATGGCTTCGGCGATGGCGTACAGCGCCATCACCATCGCCGCCTCCGGCCACCGGCCGATGGCGAAGGCGCCGGTCACGGCCACCGCCATCAGCGCATTGATGTTGAGCCGGCCCCGGGCCAGTGCGGCCAGGCCCTTCCTGTAGACGTCGAGGCCCGCCAGCCAGATCGCGGCTGCAGCCAGCGCCAGGCCGGCGCCGAGCCAGGGCAGGGCTTCGGGTGCGAGGGAGCCGATCGCCTCGGCCGCCGCCGCCAGCAGCAGCGCCGAAGCCAGGCGGCGCGGGCCGCCGGCGTCGAAACCCTGGTCGTGGCCGTCGCCGGCCGCAGGCGCCGCGGCCCGGGGCAGGGGCTGCGGGTCGAAGCCGGCCTTGCGGATCGCGGCGAGCGCGGCCTCGACCGCGGCGGGCGCCTCGGCGTCGATGGCCAGCGTGCGCGCGCCGAGCTCGAAGCGCAGGCCGCGGATGCCGGCGACGCGCCGGACCGCATGCCGGATCTCGGACTCCTCGGCGGCGCAGTCCATCGCGGCGATGCGAAAGAGCTTCCAGCCGGGCGGCAGGACGGCGTCCGCTGCCGCCGGCGGAGGTGCGGCGCAGCAGCCGTCCTGCGCGGCGCCGCAGGCCCGGCTGTGGGCGTGGCTGTGGGCGTGGCTGTGAGCCTGAGCGCGTGTCATGCGGGCGTCCGGATCGACCATGCCGCGATTGCAGACCATGAAGCCGGTGTAGAGTCAAGCGACCCCGAAGCAAGCCCACGGACATGCGCATCGGAAATCTCGCCGAAGCCACCGGAACCGCGGTGGAGACGATCCGCTTCTACGAGCGCGAGGGCCTGCTGCCGCCGGCGCGGCGTGCCCACAACAACTACCGCGTGTACCTTCCGCTGCACGTCGAGCGGCTGGCCTTCATCCGCCAATGCCGCAATCTGGACATGACGCTCGACGAAGTGCGTGCCCTGCTCGCCCTGCGCGACGGGCCGGCCGGCGACTGCGGCGAGGTGAACGCGCTGCTCGACGTCCACATCGGGCATGTCGCGCAGCGCATGCGTGAGCTGCGCGCGCTCGAGAAGGACCTGAAGCTGCTGCGCGCGCGCTGCGCGTCGCCGCATCCGATCGCCGACTGCGGCATCCTGCGGCAGCTCGACGGCGCAGCGGCACCGGCCGGCGCGGCCGCGCCGGCGGCTTCGCCCAGGCGGCATGTGCATGGCACGCACCGGCATTGATCCGCCGGCGCAGCGGCTCACCGTGACCGCGGACGCCGGCTCGCCGCGGCCCGGCCGCCGGCGGTAACGCGCGCCGCGGCGCTGTCGATGCGCTGCCGCTGGCCTGCAGCGGCGTTGCCCGACCGCGCCCGACCGCGTGCCCGACCGCGTGCCCGACCGCGTGCCCGACCGCGCGGTCGGCAACGCGGTCGGGCACGCGGTCGGGCACGCGGTCGGCAACGCGGTCGGCAACGCGCCCGGCAGCGCGCCACGCTGACGCCGGAATCAGTGTTTCATCGCGCCATGGGCGCCGCCCGGTGCGCCGGCGTCCAGCGGGCGTACCGGGGCACTGACGACGATGTTCGCGCGCTTGCCGCCGGCCTCCTCGACGACCAGGGTCACCGGCACGCTGGCGCCGGGCTCGAGCGGCTGCTTGAGCTCGAGCAGCATCAGATGGTAGCCGCCGGGCTCGAGCATCACGGTCTTGCCGGCCGGAAGCTCGAGTGCCGGCATCGCACGCATCCTCATCATGTTGCCGTCCATCTTCATCTCGTGGATCTCCACCAGGCCGGCCACCGGCGAGCTGGCGGCGACGAGCCTGCCGCCGGCGGCGGACGTGATCCGGGCGAACATGCCGGTCGCCTTCTGCTGCGGCACGGTGGCGCGGATCCAGGCGTTCTGGACATTGGTCTGGGCCCAGGCAGGCAGGGCCGCGAACGCGGCGAGCAGGGTGGCGGTGCGAAGCAGGGTTCTCATGACGTGGTTCCTGGTGGAGCGTGGGGAGACGGTCGCGGCGTGCGCCGCGGGCGAAAGGGTGAGTGCGGCGCAGCCGCCGCCAGTCGATGACGACGGCGATGAGGTCGAGGCCGGGCCAGGCCAGGCCGAAGCGGTTCTTCCATGCGGCCCGGGCCGGACGTGCGGCCTGGCGTGCAGGGCAACCGGCTGCCGGCGCGTCAGGAGAACGCGGGCGGGGCGCGCGGCTGGGCGCTGCGCCACGCGTGCAGCGTGTACGGCGCGTGCAGCGGCAGCGCCGGCGGCGCGGCGGCCGCGACGGCCGGCAGCAGCGCCGGCGGCGCCGGCGGCAAGCCCAGGCCGCCGAACGAGAGTGCGCAGTAGGAGCAATGTTCGAGGTAGGCGGTCGCGGCCGTGCCCGGCGCCTGTGCAGCGCCGCCGCCGGCCAGCGCGACGAGCCGCGCGCCCTGGGTGGTGCAGACCTCGGACCACGCAGCCTGGCCGCGCAGCCGCGCCAGCGCGTGCGACACGCCGGGCACCAGCGCCAGCGCCAGCATCGCGAAGATCGCGAGCCAGGTGACGCGGCGCAGGTGGGTGGCGTTCATGGGCGGCGCAGTGTAGCAAGGCCCCACAGGAGATCGACACACAGGAGATCGACACGGGCCATCGGCAACACCCATCAGTGCGGCCCATCGGCGCTCCGGCCATCTGCCCCGGCCATCTGCCCCGGCCATCTGCCCCGGCCCTCGGCGCCGGCCGCCATCGTCCTTTGGGAGTAGGGCGCATGCGCCGCCCTCGTTCGTCCGGCGCAGCCGGCGCATGCCGGCGAAGGATGTACGGCGCGGCCGGCGGTGCGCACGATGGCGGGCGTGCCATAAAGCCGCGAACGAGGAGAACCGATGCCTGCCGCCCCGCGCACGCCCGCCGTCGACGCCTCGACGCGCTCGCGCCAGGCCTGGAGCGTGCTGATCGTCAGCACGCTCGGCTTCACGGTCTGTTTCATGGTCTGGATGATGTTCGGCGTGATCGGCATCCCGATCAAGAAGGCGCTCAACCTCAACGCCACCGAGTTCGGGCTGCTGACGGCGACGCCGGTGCTCACCGGCTCGCTGATCCGCGTGCCGCTGGGCATCTGGACCGACAAGTACGGCGGGCGCATCGTGATGGCCGTGCTGATGGCCGTCACGGTGCCGGCGATCTGGCTCATGTCCTACGCCACGCAGTACTGGCATTTCCTCGTGATCGGCCTGTTCGTCGGCCTGGCCGGCGGCTCGTTTTCGGTCGGCACGCCCTACGTGGCGCGCTGGTTCCCGCGCCAGCGCCAGGGCATGGCGATGGGCGTGTACGGCGCCGGCAACTCGGGCGCCGCGGTCAACAAGTTCGTCGCCCCGGCGCTCGTCGTCGCCTTCGGCTGGGCGATGGTGCCGCAGGTCTACGCCGCCATCATGGCCGGCACGGTGATCCTGTTCTGGCTCTTCAGCCACCACGACCCGGCGCACCTGGTGCCGTCGAACACGAAGTTCTCCGATCAGCTCGCGGCGCTCAAGGACCCGGTCGTGCTCAAGTACTGCCAGTACTACAGCATCGTCTTCGGCGGCTATGTCGCGCTCAGCCTGTGGATGGTGCAGTACTACGTCGGCGAGTACGGGCTGGACATCCGCGTCGCGGCGCTGCTCGCGGCCTGCTTCTCGCTGCCCGGCGGCGTGCTGCGCGCCATCGGCGGCGTGCTGTCCGACCGCTTCGGCGCGCACCAGGTCACCTGGTGGGTGATGTGGGTGAGCTGGATCTGCCTGTTCCTGCTGTCGTACCCGCAGACCCAGATGACGATCGTCACCGTCAACGGTCCGATGACGCTGCACATCGGCCTCAATGTCTACGCCTTCACCGCGCTGATGGCCTTGCTCGGCGTGGCCTGGGCCTTCGGCAAGGCGAGCGTGTTCAAGTACATCAGCGACGAGTACCCGAAGAACATCGGCGCCATCAGCGGCATCGTCGGCCTGGCCGGCGGCCTGGGCGGCTTCATCCTGCCGATCATGTTCGGCGCGCTGATGGATCTCACCGGCATCCGCTCGAGCGCCTTCATGCTGATGTACGGCGTGGTCTGGGTCTCGCTGATCTGGATGTACTGGACCGAGGTGCGCAAGACCGAGCTCATGGGCGAGCACGCGCCGCCCTCGCCGCTGTCGCGCAGCTTCGCGCGCTGAACGCAGCACCACCTCACCGGAGACCCACGATGAGCACCCCCCCTGGCGGTCTGCTCCCGCCGCAGCGCGGCGCCGACATCGCCGTCTGGCAGCCCGAAGACGAAGCCTTCTGGGAGCGCGAGGGCAAGCGCGTCGCCTACCGCAACCTGTGGATCTCGGTGCCGGCGCTGCTGTGCGGCTTCGCGGTCTGGGGCATGTGGGGCATCATCACGGTGCAGATGCTGAACCTGGGCTTCCCGTTCAGCCAGCAGGAGCTGTTCACGCTGACGGCGATCGCCGGCATCGCCGGCGCGACGATGCGCATCCCGTCGTCGTTCTTCATCCGGCTGGCCGGCGGGCGCAACACGATCTTCCTCACCACCGCGATGCTGCTGGCGCCGGCCATCGGCACCGGCATCGTGCTGCAGCACCCGGACTGGCCGCTGTGGAGCTTCCAGCTGATGGCGCTGTGGTGCGGCGTGGGCGGCGGCAACTTCGCCAGCTCGATGTCGAACATCAGCACCTTCTTTCCGAAGCGGCAGCAGGGTACGGCGCTCGGCCTCAACGCCGGTCTGGGCAACTTCGGCGTGACGACGATGCAGATCGTGATTCCGCTCGTGATGACGGTGCCGCTGCTGGGCGCGCTCGGCGGTGCGCCCGAGACGCTGGTCAAGGAAAGCGGCTGGATCTTCGGCAAGATCCCCGCCGGCACGCAGACCTGGATCCAGAACGCCGGCTTCGCCTGGGTGTTCTCGCTCGTGCCGCTGTCGATCCTGTGCTGGTTCGGCATGAACAACCTGAAGACGGTGTCGCCCGACACCGGCTCGCCCATCGTCGCCTTCGCCAAGGTCACGTGGCTGTACACGCTGGCCTTCATCCCGGCGATCCTCGGGCTGTGGCTGTACCTGCCGCCGCCCACCGGCGTCGGCCTGATCAGCATGTGGGTGTCGATCCCGCTGGACATCGTCCTGGCGCTCACGATCATGAAGCTGGCCGCCTTCGGGCCGATGAAGGAAGCCGTCACCAAGCAGTACGCCATCTTCAAGGACAAGCACACCTGGTCGATGACGGCGCTGTACATCGTCACCTTCGGTTCGTTCATCGGCTTCTCGATGGCGCTGCCGCTGGCGATGAAGGTGATCTTCGACGTCGTGCACCTGCCCGACGCCAACGGCGTCATGCAGCACACGAAGCACAACCCGAACGCACTGCCGATCCTGGCCTACGCCTGGATCGGCCCCTTCGTCGGCGCCGCGGTGCGGCCGATCGGCGGCTGGATCTCCGACAAGTGGGGCGGCTCGATCGTCACGCAGGTGATCTCGGTGGTGATGGTGGCGGCCTCGGTGGCGGTGGGCTACGTGATGAAGCTGGCTTACGCGTCGGCCACGCCCGAACAGTACTTCCCGGCCTTCCTCGGCCTGTTCATGGTGCTGTTCGCCGCCAGCGGGGTCGGCAACGGCTCGACCTTCCGCACGATCGGCGTCATCTTCGACCGCACGCAGGCCGGCCCGGTGCTGGGCTGGACCTCGGCCGTCGCGGCCTACGGCGCCTTCGTCGCGCCGATCGTGATCGGCAACCAGATCAAGGCCGGCACGCCCGAGGCCGCGATGTACGGCTTTGCCGTCTTCTACGCCGCCTGCCTGGTGCTGAACTGGTGGTTCTACCTGCGTCGCAACGCCTACCTGAAGAACCCCTGACGACCTCCGCCCGAATCGCGCTGCCGCTTCGACCGCATGCTCGCCGCCCAGGTCATCCGCCACTGGAATCCCGAGGACCGAACGTTCTGGGATCGCGACGGCCGGCGCGTGGCCGCGCGCAACCTGCGGCTTTCGATCCCGGCGCTCGCGCTGGCCATCGCGGTGTGGACGGTGTGGTCGGCGGTGGTCGTCCAGCTTCCGGCCGCGGGCTTTCGCTATTCGACGAACCAGCTGTTTTGGCTGGCCGCGCTGCCGGGCTTTGCCGGCGCGACGCTGCGCATCGGCTACGCCTTCGCCGTGCCGGTCTTCGGCGGGCGGCGCTTCACGACGCTGGCCACCGCGAGCCTGCTGCTGCCGGCGCTTGGGATCGGCTGGGCGGTGCAGGACCCGACCACGCCCTACGAGGCGATGGTGGCGCTCGCGCTGCTGTGCGGGCTGGGCGGCGGCAACTTCGCCAGCTCGATGGCGAACATCAGCTTCTTCTTCCCGAGCGCGCGCCAGGGCTACGCGCTCGGCCTGAACGCGGGCCTGGGCAACCTCGGCGTGAGCCTGGTGCAACTGGTGGTGCCGCTCGTGGTCGGCGTCGGCCTCTTCGGTGCCGCCGGCGGGCCGCCGCAGCCCGGGCCGCAGGGCCCGATGTGGCTGCAGAACGCCGGCTTCGTGTGGGTGCCGTTCATTGCGCTGGCCACGCTCGCCTGCTGGTTCGGCATGAACGACCTGGCCGACGTCAAGGCCGGCCTCGCCGAGCAGGCGGTGATCTTCAAGCGCCGGCACAACTGGATCCTGTGCTGGCTGTACCTGGGCACTTTCGGCAGCTTCATCGGCTTCGCCGCGGCGCTGCCGCTGCTCGTGGCGAGCCAGTTCCCGGGCGTCGATGCGCTGCGCTATGCGTGGATCGGCCCGCTCGTCGGCGCGCTCGCGCGGCCGCTCGGCGGCTGGCTGGCCGACCGCGTGGGCGGCGCGCGCGTCACGCAATGGGTGTTCGCCGCGCTCGCGCTCGGCGTGCTGGCGGCGCTGGCCTGCCTGCCCGGCGCGGCGGGCGGCGCCGGGCGCTTCGGCGGCTTCCTCGCCGCCTTTCTCGTGCTGTTCGCCGCCGCCGGGCTGGGCAACGGCAGCACCTTCCGCATGATCCCGGTGGTCTTCGTCGCCGAGCGGCTGCGCGCCGCCGAGCGCACCAGTGCCGCGCAGGAGCAGGCGCGACGCGAAGGCAGCCGCGAGGCGGCGGCGGTGCTCGGCTTCGCCAGCGCCGTCGGCGCCTACGGCGGCTTCTTCATCCCCAAGAGCTGCGGCAGCTCGATCGCGCTCACGGGCGGCCCGGCCGCCGCGCTCGTGCTCTTCGTCGCCTTCTACCTCGGCTGCATCGCGCTGACCTGGTGGCACTACGGCCGCCGCTACGCTGCGCTGCCCTGCTGATCCCGAACCGTCTCTGCCAGCCGAAAGCGCCATCATGAGCCACTTCCTCGACCGACTCACGCATTTCTCGCTGCCCAAGGAGAGCTTCGCCGGCGGCCACGGCCGCACCACCGGCGAGGACCGCACCTGGGAGGACGCCTACCGCAACCGCTGGGCGCACGACAAGATCGTGCGCAGCACGCATGGCGTGAACTGCACGGGCTCGTGCTCGTGGAAGATCTACGTCAAGGGCGGCATCGTCACCTGGGAGACGCAGCAGACCGATTACCCGCGCACGCGCTGGGACATGCCCAACCACGAGCCGCGCGGCTGCGCGCGCGGCGCCTCGTACTCGTGGTACCTGTACAGCGCCAACCGCGTGAAGTACCCGATGGTGCGCGGCCGCCTGCTCGAGCGCTGGCGCGCCGCGCTGAAGGGGAGCAAGAGCCCGGTCGACGCCTGGGCGGCGCTGGTCGAGGACCCCGAGGCGCGCCGCGACTGGCAGAAGGTACGCGGCATGGGCGGCTTCGTGCGCTCGAGCTGGGACGAGGTCAACCAGCTCATCGCCGCGGCCAACGTCTACACGGTCAAGACCTGGGGCCCCGATCGCGTGGCGGGCTTCTCGCCGATCCCGGCGATGAGCATGGTGAGCTACGCCGCCGGCTCGCGCTACCTGTCGCTCATCGGCGGCGTCTGTCTGAGCTTCTACGACTGGTACTGCGACCTGCCGCCGGCCAGCCCGCAGGTCTGGGGCGAGCAGACCGACGTGCCCGAGAGTGCCGACTGGTACAACAGCAACTACATCATCGCCTGGGGCAGCAACGTGCCGCAGACGCGCACGCCCGACGCGCATTTCTTCACCGAGGTGCGCTACAAGGGCACGAAGACGGTGGCGGTGACGCCCGACTACTCCGAGGTCGCCAAGCTCGCCGACCTGTGGCTGCATCCCAAGCAGGGCACCGACGCGGCGCTGGCGATGGCGCTGGCCCATGTCGTGCTGAAGGAGTTCTACTTCGAGCGCCGCGTGCCGTACTTCGAGGACTACGCGCGCCGCTACACCGATCTGCCGATGCTGGTGCTGCTCGAGGAGCGCACGCTGGCCGACGGCACGCAGGCACTGGCGCCGGGGCGCTACCTGCGCGCCAGCGACTTCGAGGGCCGGCTCGGCCAGGACAACAACCCCGAGTGGAAGACGGTCGCCTTCGACGAGAACGGGCGCGCCGTGCTGCCGCAGGGCTCGGTCGGCTTCCGCTGGGGCCCCGAGGGCCGCAGCGACGCCGGTCAGTGGAACCTCGAGGCCAAGGACGCGCAGCGCCGCGCCGTCACGCTGCGCCTGTCGCTGGCCGAAGGCGGCGCGGCCGCGCCGGCGGCCGTGGCGCTGCCGTACTTCGGCGGCATCGCCAACCCGCACTTCAAGAGCAACCCGCAGCCCGGCGGCGAACTGCGCATCGCCCAGGTGCCGGTGGCGCGGCTCGATCTGGGCGGCGGCCGCAGCGCCGCCGTGGCGACGGTGTTCGACCTGCAGGCCGCGCAGTTCGGCGTCGCCGACGGCCAGCCCAGGAGCTACGACGACAACGCACCCTACACCCCGGCCTGGGCCGAGGCCGTGACCGGCGTGCCGCGCGCGCAGATCGTGACGGTGGCGCGCGAGTTCGCCGCCAACGCCGAGAAGACGCAGGGGCGCTCGATGATCATCATCGGCGCGGGCATGAACCACTGGTACCACGCCGACATGAACTACCGCGGCGTGATCAACCTGCTGATGCTGTGCGGCTGCATCGGCCAGAGCGGCGGCGGCTGGGCCCACTACGTCGGCCAGGAGAAGCTGCGCCCGCAGACCGGCTGGACCGCGCTCGCTTTTGCGCTGGACTGGGCGCGCCCGCCGCGCCAGCAGGCCAGCACGAGCTTCTTCTACGCCCACACCGACCAGTGGCGCTACGAGAAGCTCGACATGGCCGAGATCGCCTCGCCGCTGGCCGACCGCAAGGTCTGGGGCGGCGCGATGATCGACTACAACGTGCGCGCCGAGCGCATGGGCTGGCTGCCCAGCGCGCCGCAGCTCGCGCGCAACCCGATCCGGGTGGCCGCCGATGCGCAGGCCGCCGGCCTCGACGCCCGCGACTACGTCGTCAAGGCGCTGCAGGACGGCACGTTGCGCCTGAGCTGCGAGGATCCCGACGCGCCCGAGAACTGGCCGCGCAACCTGTTCGTGTGGCGCAGCAATCTGCTGGGCAGTTCGGGCAAGGGGCACGAGTACTTCCTCAAGCATCTGCTCGGCGCCGAGCATGGCGTGCAGGGCAAGGACCTGGGCCCGCAGGACGCCCGCCCGGCCGAGGTGAAGTGGCACGAAAAGGCGCCCGAAGGCAAGCTCGACTTGCTGGTGACGCTCGACTTCCGCATGAGCACGACCTGCCTGTACAGCGACATCGTGCTGCCCAGCGCGAGCTGGTACGAGAAGAACGACCTCAACACCAGCGACATGCACCCCTTCATCCACCCGCTGTCGGCGGCGGTCGATCCGGTCTGGCAGGCGCGCAGCGACTGGGAGATCTACAAGGGCCTGGCCAAGGCCTTCGCCGAGGTCTGCGTCGGGCACCTCGGCGTCGAGAAGGAGGTGGTGCTCACGCCGCTCATGCACGACACGCCGGGCGAGCTCGGCCAGCCGCTCGACGTCAAGGAGTGGAAGCGCGGCCAGTGCGAGCTCGTCCCCGGCAGGACGGCGCCGGCCGTCAGCGTGATCGAGCGCGACTACCCGAACGTCCACGACCGCTACACGACGCTCGGGCCGCTGATGGCCAAGGTCGGCAACGGCGGCAAGGGCATCGCCTGGAACACCGAGACCGAGGTGCAGCAGCTCGGCGAGCTCAACGGCGTGCGGCTGGGCCGGCCGCGCATCGACAGCGACATCGACGCCTGCGAGGTGATCCTGCAGCTCGCGCCCGAGACCAACGGCCATGTCGCGGTCAAGGCCTGGCAGGCCCTGGGCAAGGCCACCGGGCGCGACCATGTGCACCTGGCGCTGCACCGCGAGGACGAGAAGATCCGCTTCCGCGACATCCAGGCGCAGCCGCGCAAGATCATCAGCTCGCCGACCTGGAGCGGGCTCGAGAGCGAGAAGGTCTCGTACAACGCCGGCTACACCAACGTGCACGAGCTGATCCCCTGGCGCACGCTCAGCGGGCGCCAGCAGTTCTACCAGGACCACGCCTGGATGGTGGCCTTCGGCGAGGGCCTGGCGAGCTACCGCCCGCCGGTCGACCTCAAGGCCACCGCGGCGATGCACGGCCAGCGCGGCAACGGCAACCCGGAAGTCGTGCTCAACTTCATCACGCCGCACCAGAAGTGGGGCATCCACAGCACCTACAGCGACAACCTGC
>JADYZZ010000081.1 GCA_020852865.1 Rubrivivax sp. | reverse complement strand
TGTCCGGCCGCGGGGACGATGACCAGCCGTGCCTGCGGCACCAGGGCCTGCAGCGAGCGTCCGTGCGCTGCAGCGATGACCTCGTCGCGCGCGCCGTGCACGATCAGCACCGCGCCGTGCAGGTCGGGCAGCGAAGCATCGGTGCGCATCGGGTAGCGCAGCAGCCGGCTCGGCACCCAGGGGTAATGCTCGGCGGCCAGCGCGGTCAGGCTGCGGTAGGGCGAGACGAGCAGCGTGAGATCGGGCTGGACCTCGGCGGCGAGGCGCGCCGCCAAAGCCGAGCCGAGCGAGCGCCCGACCACCACGCGCAGCCGGCCGGCGTAGGAGGCGGCGATCGCGTTCCAGGCAGCGCGCACATCGGCGTGCAGCTCGGCCTCGCTGCGAATGCGCCCGCTGCTCTTGCCGTAGCCGCGGTAGTCGAGCATGAACAGATCGAAGCCCTGTTCGCGGTAGAACGCGGCGTCGCCGAACCAGCTCTGCAGGTTGCCGGCGTTTCCGTGCAGATAGAAAACGATGCCTCGTGCGGAAGGCGATTTCAGGTGCAGCGCGTTCAAGCGCGCGCCGGGCACCTCGATCCAGCGCTCGTGTACGTCGGCACCGAAGTCGAAGCGGTGCTGCGCCGGCAGGCGCTCGGGCAGGAAGATGATCCGTTCCTGCAGCAGGTACAGCGCCGCCAGCAGCGAGCCGTAGACGAACGCCGCGATACCGGCTGCGGCCAGCAGCAGGTTCAACGGCGCCCCCTGGGGCCTGCGGCCGTTCCGGCCAGGCGCGATTGAACCCTCGGCAAAGCCTGCGAGCTCATCGGACCCTGCGGTCTTCGGCCGGTCGCGCCAAGCCGGAATGCGCCCTCGGCCAAGCCTGCGGACTCATGACCTCACCCACCCGATCACCCCGCGAAGCCCAGGGCGCCGGCCAGCGCGCCCACGGTAATCGGAACGAGCGGGCTCCAGCGCGTGCGCAGCATGACGGCCAGCGCGAGCGCCGCCAGCGCCCAGGCGAGCGGCTCGCCGGCTGCCGGCTCGAACAGCAGCCACGAGGTGGCCAGCAGCAGGCCGAGCGTGAGCGGCGCCATGCCCGACGTGAAGGCACGCACGGCATGCCCGTCGCGCCGGCGCTCGCCCCAGCGCGTGGCGTGCAGCGTCAGCAGCGTCGAAGGCAGCAAGGTGCCCACCAGCGTGGCCAGCGCGCCGAGCAGGCCGCCGACGTTGAAGCCGACGACGGCCACGTACAGCACGTTCGGGCCGGGCGCGGCCTGCGCAAGCGCGATGCTGTCGCCGAACTCGGCGTTGCCGAGCCAGCCGCGTTCGCCGACGACGTAGCGCTGCATGTCCGGGGCCGTGCTCATCGCCCCGCCCACCGCGAGCAGCGACAGCAGCAGGAAGTGCCCGAACAACTGCAGCCAGTCCGCGACGGACAAGCCGTGGGTGCCGAACAGCCAGGCGCTCACCGCGGGGCCCGCCGCACACGCAGCCACGCCGCGCCGACGGCGACGCTGCCCAGGCCGAGCGCGACGCCGACGAGCGGCCAGTGCAGCACGCCGACGGCCACCAGCGTGAGCACGCCGAACGCGGCCGCCAGCGGCCGGCCGAGCGCGTTGCCGCGCAGCGCCGTCGTCAGCCGGATCGCCGTACTGGCCACCAGGCCGGCGGCGACGATCGCCATGCCGCGCAGCGCGCCGGCCACCACGGAGTACTCGCGCGCGCGCGCCGCGAGCGCGGCCAGCAGCAGCACGAGCAGTGCGGGCGCGAGCAGCATGCCGGCCACGGCGGCAAGCGCGCCGCGCCAGCCGAAGAAGCGGTCGCCGATCATCAGCGCGAGGTTGACCACGTTCGGACCGGGCAGCACCTGGGCCACCGACAGCATGGCCAGGAACTCGTCGCGGCCGACCCAGCCCAGCCGCTCGACCAGTTCGTGCTGCGCCACCGGCAGCACGCCGCCGAAGCCGTGCAGCGCCAGCCGCGTGAAGGCGGTGAACAATTCGCCGCAGGAGCGCGGTGCCGGGCGCGGCGCGGGCGGCTTCACCGTGTGCTGCGGCGTGCGCTGCGCGGTGCGCTGTGTGGTGCACTGTGCAGTGCACTGTGCAGTGCACTGTGCAGTGCACTGTGCAGTGCACTGTGCAGTGCGTCGCGCGGTGCGATCCGCCGACGCGCAGCGGCGGCGCGCCTCACCGCATCACCTTCAGCGCTTCCGGGTTGACGAGGTTGGTCGGCGTGTTGCGGATGAAGTTGACGACGTTGTCGAACGCGGCGCCGAAGTACTGCTCGTAGCTGTCTTGCTCGACGTAGCCGATGTGCGGCGTGCACACGGCGTTCTCCAGGCGCAGCAGCGGATGGCCCTGCAGGATGGGCTCGCTCTCGTAGACGTCGACGGCGGCCATGCCGGGGCGGCCGCGGTTGAGCGCGGCGACGAGCGCGTTGTCCTCGATCAACTCGGCGCGCGAGGTGTTCACCAGCAGCGCGGTCGGTTTCATGCGTGACAGCGCGTCGAGCGTGACGACGCCGCGCGTGACCTCGACCAGTCGCAGGTGCAGCGTAAGCACGTCGCTCGTCTCGAACAGGGCCTCGGCGCTCGCCGCCGGCTCGAAGCCGTCGGCCGCGGCGCGCTCGCGCGAGGGCTCGCGGCCCCAGACCTGCACACGCATGCCGAAGGCGCGGCCGTAGCCGGCCACGCGGCGCCCGATCTTGCCGTAGCCCCAGACGCCCAGCGTCTTGCCCTCGAGCACCATGCCGATGCCGAAGTTGGGCGGCATCGACGCCGACTTCAGCCCGCTCTGCTGCCAGGCACCGTGCTTGAGGTTGCCGACGTACTGCGGCAGGCGCCGCATCGCGGCCATGATGAGCGCCCAGGTCAGCTCGGCCGGCGCCACCGGCGAGCCCACGCCCTCGGCCACCGCGATGCCCAGCCGCGTGCAGGCGGCGACGTCGATGTGCGCGCCCACGCGCCCCGTCTGCGCGATGAGCTTGAGGCGCGGCAGCTTCTCGAGCAGCGCGCGCGGGAACTGCGTGCGCTCGCGGATCAGCACCAGCACGTCGGCGTCGCGCAGCCGCACCGAGAGCTGACCGATGCCCTTGACCGTGTTGGTGAAGACCTTGGCGTTGTAGGGCTCCAGCAGCGCCGCGCAGCGGAGCTTGCGCACGGCGTCCTGGTAATCGTCGAGGATGATGATGTTCATGGGGCGAGGGCAGCGCGCCGCGGCGCGTGCGGCACCTGCGGCGGACTGCGATTCTGCCGCGCAAAGCAAGACGGCGGCCCGCGGGCCGCCGTCGTGGGCGGGAGGGCGTTCTGCGCTCAGGCCCTGCGCCGGCGCGCCAGCCCCAGACCGGCCAGAGCCAGGCCGACCAGAGCCAGGCTGGCAGGCTCGGGATTCGGGTTCACCACCTCGCCGGCGCGGCCGAAGCGCACGTTGTCGATTGCAAAGCCCGCCGGTTCGGCGCCCACCAGGCTGAACAGCAGGCCGGCGATCTTCTCGCTGCCGTCGTCGGTGACGAGGCCGAGGAATTCGATGCCGCCGCCTGCGGTGCAGGGCGGCGGGTCGCCGTAATCGTTGCCGCAGCTCGCGTTCTTCACTTGACCGAGCGTGTTGCCGTTGCGGTCGAACGCCGTGATGGCCGTGCCGCCGATGGCGTTGAAGAAGCCGCCATCGAGGCCGACACCGGCGAGGTCGACGCTGAAGAGGATGGCGATCGGGCCATTGAACAGCGGTGAGCCGCTCAAGACCGGTGAGGTCGGGTTCGAGCCGTCGCTGGAGATGATGGTCTTGGGCGAATTGGGGTCGAGACTCAATCCTGCGCTCGGCGTGCCGACCACGCAGCCGCTTGCCGCACCGAGGGGGCAATCGGCGCCAGGCGTCGCCGAAAGCGACTGGCCGCTGAAGAAGCCGCCGAAGCTCACGGTCGGGGCACCGGCACCGCCACCGTAGTCGGCCGGGGCGTAGACGGGATTGTTCGTACCCGTCGGCTGCTCGCTGAACGTGATCTTGCCCGCCTGGGCGGTGAACGCGCCTTCGTTGATCCGCACGATGCCGGCGTTTGCCGCCACCGCCGCGCCGAGGAGGGCCGCAGCGGCCAGGGACTGGAGAGCAAGTCGCTTCATGGATTTCCTCTGCACGGGTCGTTGCATTCTGATCAGGCTGCAGCAAGGTTGGGGCCACAACCGGAAGATCTAATGAAATCAACATGCTGCAACAACTCGACGAGGAACTGCCGATCGCCATGTCAAGCGCGCCGACACATGGCGGGGGCGCCTGACGGCACCATGGCGGTGGCGGCCGCAGCACAATCGCTCGCTGCGGCCCTGCCGCGGCCTGCCCGCCTGTTTCCACAAGGAACCCATCCATGCCCCTCTCCATGCACTCGGCCAGCGTCCCCGTCTTCGTGCGCATGCTCGGCAACCTGCTGCAATGGCTCGACAAGGCCGAGGCGCATGCCGCTGCCAGGAAGTTCGACGCCGGCAACTACCTCGGCCTGCGGCTGGCGCCCGACATGCTGCCGTTCACGCGCCAGATCCAGATCGCCACCGACACCGCCAAGGGCTGCGTGGCGCGGCTGGCAGGCCTCGAGGTGCCCAAGTGGGACGACAACGAGGCTTCGTTCGACGACCTGCGCGCGCGCGTGCGCCGCTGCGTCGAGTACCTGCTGTCCGTGCCTGCGGCGCAGATCGACGGCAGCGACACGCGCGAGATCGTGCTGCCCACGCGCCAGGGCGAGCCGCTGCGGTTCACCGGCGAGACCTATCTGCGCCACTGGGTGCTGCCGAACTTCTTCTTCCACGTGACGACCGCCTACGCGCTGCTGCGCCACGCCGGCGTCGACCTCGGCAAGAGCGACTACCTGGGCCGCGGCTGAAGGGCCCCGCTCACGCGCGCGGCGCGCGTTCGACTATCGCCGCACAGCTGTACGCTGATAACGCCCCCCTCTCACGCGCGCACGGCGCGCGTGCTCTTGGGCGGCCGAGCGGATCCGCGCGGGCGGGCCCCTGCGTCAGGGTTCAGCCTTGCAGGCCGCGCCGCGCGTGCGAGACACGCGCGCCTCTTCACCCGGCGAGCGGGTCCGCGCAGGCGGACCCGTACGTCCGGGTTCAGCGCTGTGCGACGCGCATGCGCACGGGGGTCTTGGTCGCGCGCTGGGCCGCCGGGGCCTTGGCATGCGGGCGCTGGCCCGCAGCGGCGACGCGCAGGCGCGCGGGCACCATCACGACGATGGTCTGGCCGCGCGCGAAACGTGCGCCCGCCGCGACCCGGTTCCACTCGGCCACCTGGGCCGGCGCGACGCGGTAGCGGCGCGCCACCGCGGCCACGCTGTCGCCCTTGGCGCCGGCCTTGAACGCGACGCGGCGCAGCGGCACGGTTTCCGGGGCGAGCGCGATGGCGGCGTGATCGGCCACATGTTCGGGCACGTCGTCCTGCGCTTCGGCCGCGCGCGGCACGAGCAGCGTGGAGCCGGCTTTGACCAGCATGCGCGGCGGGATGTGGTTGACCTCGCGCAGCTGCTGCTCGCTCGTGCCGGCCAGGCGCGCCGCGTCGGCGGGCTTGAGCGTGCGCGGCGCGATCCAGGCGGTCCAGCTGGCCAGCGGCCCCGGATGGACGGCGAGGGCGCGGATGAAGCGGTTGGCCGCGTCGTAGGGCAGCAGCAGCTGCGGCGTGCCCGCAGCCAGGATCACGGGCTTGTTGTGCTGCGGGTTGAGCTGCCCGAATTCCTCCGCCGTGAGGCCGGCCAGGCGCGCGGCGAGCGCGACATCGAGGTCGCGCTCGATGGCCACGCTCAGGAAATACGGGTGGTTGCCGAGCGCGGGCAGCTTCAGCCCGAACGCGCCGGGGTCGCGCACGATGTTCTTCACCGCCTGCAGCTTGGGGACGTATTCGCGCGTCTCCTGCGGCATGCGCTGCAGGCTGGCGAAGTCGGCCGGCAGCCCGGCGCGCTGGTTGCGCTCGAGCGCGCGCTGCACGTTGCCGGGCCCCCAGTTGTACGCGGCCAGCGCGAGCTGCCAGTCGCCGAAGCGCTCGTACAGGCGCTGCAGGAAGTCGAGTGCGGCGCGCGTCGAGGCGAGCACGTCGCGCCGGTCGTCGCGGAACAGGTTCTGGCGCAGCTCGAAGTCCTGCCCCGTGGCCGGCATGAACTGCCACATGCCCGAGGCGCGCGCGCTCGACATCGCCTGCGGGTTGAACGCGCTCTCGACGAAGGGCAGCAGCGCCAGGTCGGCCGGCATGCCGCGGCGCTCGACCTCCTCGACGACGTGGAAGAGGTAGCGCGCGCCGCGTTCGGTCATGCGCTGCACGTAGTCGGGGCGGCCGGCGTACCAGGCTTCCCACTTGTGCACAAGATCGCCGTCGAGATCGGGGATGCGCAGGCCCTGGCGCAGGCGCTGCCACAGGTCGACCTGCTCGGCGTCCTGCGCCGGATCGAGCCGCGTGCGCATCGGCGCGCGGATGCCGTCGCCTGTGGAAGCTGCCGCCGCGGCGATCGCGTCGGCATTGGCGTTGACCTCGTGCAGCGGCGTGGTGCCCCGGGCGGGCGCCGGTTCGCTCGTCGCGACCGCGGGCAGCCCGTCCACGGCCTGCGGAGGGCTGGCGCAGCCGCCGAGCAGGGCCAGCCATGCGGCCAGCAGTGCGGGCGCACCGAACGCAGCCACGGCGCCGCCGAGGCGCCGCGGCCGCTGCCTCACCGGAATCGGTTCTTCCATTCGCGCAGGGCGGTGAACACGCTCACCGCATCGTCGTCGGTGGCCCCCTGCGCGCGCGCCGAGGCGACGACCTGCGGCGCGCGGCAGCGCAAGAAGGGGTTGATCTCGAGCTCGAGGCCGAGGGCGCCAGGCAGCGTCGGCCGGCCGGCGGCGCGCAGCGCATCGCAGCGTGTGCGGTGGGCCGCCAGCGCCGCGTTGTCGGGCTCCACGGCAGCGGCGAAACGCAGGTTGGCGAGCGTGTATTCGTGCGCGCAGCACAGCCTCGTGTCGGCCGGCAGCGCGGCCAGCCGTGCCAGCGAGGCCGCCATCTGTGCGGGGGTGCCCTCGAAGACGCGGCCGCAGCCGGCCGAGAACAGCGTGTCGCCGGCAAACAGCAGCGGCGCGGCGGCCTCGCGCTGCACGTAGGCGACATGGCCCGCGGTGTGGCCGGGCACGTCGATCACCTCGAAGTGCCGGCCGAACAGCCGGATGACATCGCCGTCGGCGTGCGGCACGAAAGCCCCGGGGATGCGCTCGCGCGCCGGGCCGTGCACCGCCGCGCCGGGCACCAGCCTGGCACGCAGCCCGTCGATGCCGCCGACATGGTCCGCGTGGTGGTGCGTCACTAGAATGCCCGCCAGTTCGAGGCCCCGTGCGTCGAGCGCGCTGTGCACCGGTGCCGCGTCGCCGGGATCGACGACCCAGGCGCTCGCGGCGTCGTGCAGCATCCAGATGTAGTTGTCGCTGAACGCGGGCAGGGCGACGAGATCCATGAGGCCGATGACGCAGGCGGGGGCAGGTGAGGCAGGACGAGTCGATTGTAGGGTGGGCCGCCTGGCTGCAGACTGCGCCCGGGCGCTATCTGCTCGACTGGGAACGCGAGCGGCTCGATCAGGAACTGAGCGACGCGTTCGGCTTCCACGCGCTGCAGCTCGGCCTGGCCGAACTCGATGGCCTGCGCGCCAATCGCATGCCGCACCGCTGGCTGGCCGTCGAAGCGCCGCCGGCGCCCGACGGCGCGCCCGGCCGGCCGCAGCCGGCGGCCAGCGCGTCCGATGGGCCGCCACGACGCTGCGCCATCGACCTGCGCTGCGCGTTCGACGCGCTGCCGTTTCCGAACGCCAGCATCGACCTGGTCGTGCTGCCGCATGCGCTCGAGCTGGCGCGCGATGCGCACCTGGCGCTGCGCGAGGTCGAGCGCGTGCTCGTGCCGGAAGGCCGCGTCGTGATCGTCGGCTTCAATCCGGCGAGCCTGTGGGGCCTGCGGCAGAACGCGGGCCGCCTCGGACGCGGGCTCGGTTTCGCGCGCGGGCGCGGCCCCTTCCTGCCGCAGGCGGGCGAGTGGATCGGCTACTGGCGGCTGCGCGACTGGCTGCGGCTGCTCGGCTTCGAGATCGAGGCGGGGCGCTTCGGCTGCTGGCGGCCGCCGATCGCCAGCGCGGCCTGGCTCGAGCGCTGGCGCTGGCTCGACCGCGTCGGCGCGCATTGGTGGCCCGTGTTCGGCGCCCTGTACTTCGTCGTCGCCGTCAAGCGCGTGCGCGGCATGCGCCTGGTGGGGGTGCTGAAAGCCGAACGCCGCACGCCGGTGGCGGCGCCGGCAGCCGTGGCGCGACGCGACGCAGTGCCGGCGCACGCCCTGACCACCGAGGCACCGGCCGAGCACGAGTGGGCGTGAGCGGATCGCGATGAACGCAGTCGAGATCTACGCCGACGGCGCCTGCCGCGGCAATCCGGGGCCGGGCGGCTGGGGCGCGTGGCTGAGGAGCGGCACGCACGAGCGCGAGCTCTGGGGCGGCGAGCCGCTCACCACCAACAACCGCATGGAGCTCGCTGCGGTGATCGAGGCTCTGGCCTCGCTCCGGCGGCGCTGCGTCGTCACCGTGCACACGGACAGCGCGTACGTGAAGAACGGCATCACGAGCTGGATCCATGCCTGGAAGAAGCGCGGCTGGCGCACCGCCGACGGCAAGCCGGTGAAGAACGTCGAGCTGTGGCAGCGCCTGGAGCAGCTCGACGCCGCGCACGAGGTGCACTGGCGCTGGGTCAAGGGTCACGCCGGAGATCCCGGCAACGAACGCGCCGACGCCTTGGCCAACCGCGGCGTCGACGAGGTGCTCGCGCGCCGCTGATGCGCAGGCTTCCCGGCGCGCGGGCCTGCACACGCAGGCCTGCACGTCCTGCCTCAGCCTTGCAGGCCGCGCTGCGCGTGCGAGACACGCGCAGCCCCTCGGCAGGCGAGCAGGCCTGCGCAGGCAGGCAGGCCTGCTCGTCCTGCCTCAGCCGCCGATGTAGTGCATCTCCACCTTGGGGCTGCTGCCGCCCGTCGGCGCGGCGCCGCGCAGCTCGGAGTAGCGGTCGGTGCGTTCGCTCCAGACCAGGCCGATGGCGGCGGCGATCTGAAGGTCGCTCGCGCCGCCGCGCAGCAGCGCGCGCAGGTCGTGGCCCTGCGTGCCGAACAGGCACAGGAAGAGCTTGCCTTCGGTGGACAGGCGCGCGCGGTTGCAGTCGCGGCAGAAGGCCTTGGTCACACTGCTGATGAAGCCGACTTCGCCGCCGCCGTCGGCATAACGCCAGCGCTCGGCCGTCTCGCCCGCGGACGTCGGCGCCAGCGGCTCGAGCGCGAACGCGGCCGCCAGGCGCGCACGCACTTCGTCGGACGGCAGCACCTCGTCCATGCGCCAGCCGTTGCTCGTGCCCACGTCCATGTACTCGATGAAGCGCAGCACTGCGCGCGTACCGTAGCGCTCGCGCACGTGGCGCGCGAGCGGCACGATCTGGCCGTCGTTGGTGCCGCGCTTGACCACCATGTTCAGCTTGAGCGGCGCCAGGCCCGCAGCGAGTGCGGCGTCGACGCCGCGCAGCACCTCGGCCACCGGGAAGTCGACATCGTTCATGCGCCGGAAGATCGTGTCGTCCAGTGCGTCGATGCTGACGGTGACGCGACCCAGCCCCGCCGCGCGCAGTGCGCCCGCCTTGCGCTCGAGCAGCGAGCCGTTGGTGGTGAGCGTGATGTCCAGCGCGGCGCCCTCGGCCGTGCGCAGCGCAGCCAGTTGCGCCACCAGCGACTCGATGTCCTTGCGCAGCAGCGGCTCGCCGCCGGTCAGCCGCAGTTTGCGCACGCCGTGCGCGACGAACAGGCGCGCCGTGCGCGTGATCTCCTCGAACGACAGCAGCGAGGCGTGCGGCAGGAAGCGGTGGTCGCGGTCGAACACCTCCTTGGGCATGCAGTAGGTGCAGCGGAAGTTGCAGCGGTCGGTGACCGAGATGCGCAGGTCGCGCAGCGGCCGCCCGAGGCGGTCGGCGACAAGGCCCGTCGGCGGCTCGGGGTGTTCGGGGATGCGCGGCACCGCCGCGGCGTGGCGCAGGTCGGCCAGCGGGATCACGGTCTCGCCCATGGCCGGCGATTGTGCCGTGCACCCTGCGGCACGAAGCGGCAGGGGCCACTGCGGCACGAAGGGGCAGGGGCTGCTGCGGACAGGGGCTACTGCGGCACGACCGCGGGCGCGGCGCCCGAGGCCGCCGGCGCCGCGGCCGCCGGCGGCAGCAGCGCGGCGAGCGCGGCCGTGGCGTCTGCGCGCCGCGCGCCGTTGAAGCGCTTGGTCCAGTAGGCCTCGCGCATGTCCTCGATGCGGACCCGCGCGCCGCTGCGCGGGGCGTGGATGAACTTGCCCTCGCCGATGTAGATGCCCACGTGCGAGAAGGCGCGGCGCATGGTGTTGAAGAACACGAGGTCGCCCGGGCGCAGCTCGTCGTCGCGCACCGCCAGCAGCCCGGCCAGCCGGGCCTGCTGGTCGGCGCGGCGCGGCAGCACGAGGCCGATGCTGTTCTCGAACACGTAGCGCGTGAAGCCGCTGCAGTCGAAGCCTTCCTCGGCCGAGCTGCCGCCGCGCCGGTAGCGTACGCCGAGGAAGTTCATCGCCGAGAGCACGAGTTCAGACGCGGCGTCGCGCACCTGGCGCACGAGGGCGCTGGATTCGACCGCTCCGCCGGCGGGCAGCAGGCCCTTGTCCTCGAGCAGCCGCAGCACGGCGTCGCCGCCCGCCGCATCGGGTGCGGCGTGCGCGCCCGGGCTCGCGCAGGCCGCCCAGGCGGCGAGCAGCGCGGCGGCCAGGCGCCTGCGCGCACCGGCACTGCTGCAACGCGAGCGGCTCGTCATGGCAGCGGCGAGCTTAGCAGCCCAAGCTGACAGGCCGCCGTCGCGTCGGCCACGGCCTGCGGCGAGGGCCTGCGGCGAGGGCGTGCGGCTGGGAGCGTGGGCGGCAGAAATCCGGCCCCGCGTCGGCCCCGGCTGAAGGCCCAGGCAAGGCGCGGTGCGCAGCCCGGGCTGGACGCCCGGGCCAGCGCCGCAACGCCGCATGGGCCTTCAGCCGGGGCCGACCCTTCGGGCCGCGGCGATGCGCGGCGCCGGGCGCTGTTGCGCGCTCGTTGCGTGGCACGCACCACGCGCCTCGCGCGCGCCTTGCCCGGCACCGCGACTCGCCACGGCGCGGGGCCGGATTTCTGCCGCCCACGCTCCTAGGGCCTCGGACATCAGCGCCGGCGCCGAGCGCGAGATCGCTGACGCCGGCGCCGGCGCATGACCGCCGCTGCCGGGCGCGGCGCCGGCGTCGCGTTCAGCCCGGCCCCGGCCGCGCACACGACGGCGTGCGCCGCCGCCAGGCCAACCGTATAGTGCCTCCTTCGCCCGGTCTGCGCGAGGTCGCCGGATGAACCGCATCGATGCGAGCCGTTGTGCGCTCGTGCTCGTGGACTACCATGCGCGGCTGATGCCGGCCATGGCCGGCGGCGCCGACGTGCTGGCGCATGCGCTGCTGCTGGCCGACGCGGCGGCCTTGCTCGGCGTGCGCGTGGTCGGCACCGAACAGAACCCCGACGGACTCGGCGCCACCGTCGAGCCGATCCGCAGGCGCTGCGCACGTACGCTGGCCAAGACGCATTTCGATGCCTGCGAGGACGGCCTGCTCGAACTGCTGGCCGGCGTGCCCGAGGTCGTGATCGCCGGCTGCGAAGCCCATGTCTGCCTGCTGCAGACGGCGCTCGGCCTGCGCCGCGCCGGCAAGCCGCTGTGGGTGGCGGCGCCGGCCTGCGGCTCGCGCGAGCGGAGCGACCATGCGTTGGCGATGCAGCGCCTGCGCGATGCCGGCGCCGCCGTCGTCGCGAGCGAGATGGTGGTGTTCGAGTGGCTGCACGACTGCCGCCACCCGCGCTTTCGCGAGGTGCTCGAGCGCGTCAAGGCGCGGCCGCTGCCGGCGGCTGCACCGGCACCGTCGCACGAGGCAGCCGACCGTCAGCGCCTTGCAAGCGCACTGCCCACAATGTCCCCCTCACCGCGCGGCGCGGCCCCGTGAGGCGGCACGCGGCACTTGTGCAGACTGCATCCGTGGAGACCCCAGCCATGACGAGCCATGCCGAGTTCTACCGACGCTCCATCGCCGAGCGCGAGGCCTTCTGGGCCGAGCAGGCCGCGCTGATCGACTGGAAGACGCCGTTCACGCAGGTCTGCGACTACAGCCGGCCGCCGTTCGCGCGCTGGTTCGTCGGCGGGACCACCAATCTGTGCCACAACGCGGTCGATCGGCATCTGGCCGCGCGCGCCCGGCAAGATGCACTCATCTGGGTCTCGACCGAGGTCGACCAGGAGCGCATCTACAGCTTCGCCGAGCTGCACGTCGAGGTGCAGCGCATGGCGGCGATGCTGCGTTCGCTCGGCGTCGGCAAGGGCGACCGCGTGCTCGTCTACATGCCGATGATCCCCGAGGCCGCGTTCGCGATGCTGGCCTGCGTGCGCATCGGCGCGCTGCACTCGGTGGTGTTCGGCGGCTTCGCCAGCGTGAGCCTGGCCAGCCGCATCGACGACGCCGAGCCGACGGTGATCGTCAGCGCCGATGCCGGCAGCCGCGCCGGCAAGGTGATGGCGTACAAGCCGCTGCTCGACGAGGCCATCCATCTCGCGCGGCACAAGCCGGCCAGGGTGCTGATGGTCGACCGCGGTCTCGTGCCGTTCGAACGCGTGGCCGGCCGCGACGAAGACTACGCGGCGCTGCGCGCGCAGCACCTGGATGCGCAGGTGCCCTGCGCATGGGTCGATGCCACGCACCCGAGCTACACGCTGTACACGAGCGGGACCACCGGCCGGCCCAAGGGCGTGCAGCGCGACACCGGCGGCTACGCCGTGGCGCTGACGGCCAGCATGAAGCACATCTTCCTCGGCAACGCCGGCGAGACCTACTTCAGCACGAGCGACATCGGCTGGGTGGTCGGCCACAGCTACATCGTCTACGGGCCGCTGCTGGCCGGCATGGCGACGATCATGTACGAGGGCCTGCCGATCCGCCCCGACGCCGCCATCTGGTGGAGCCTGGTCGAGAAGTACAAGGTGACCTCGATGTTCTCGGCGCCGACGGCGATCCGCGTGCTCAAGAAGCAGGATCCGGCGGCGCTCAAGAAGCACGATCTGTCGTCGCTGCGCGCGCTGTTCCTGGCCGGCGAGCCGCTCGACGAGCCCACCGCGCGCTGGATCGCCGAGGCCCTGGGCCGCCCGATCGTCGACAACTACTGGCAGACCGAGACCGGCTGGCCGATCCTCGCCCTGTGCAACGGCGTCGAGCCGACGCCGAGCAAGTTCGGCTCGCCCGGCAAGGCCGTCTACGGCTTCGACGTGCGCCTGATCGACGAGCACACCGGCGCAGAGCTCACCGGCGTGAACGAAAAGGGCGTTGTCGCCATCGAGGGTCCGCTGCCGCCGGGTTGCATGCAGACGGTGTGGCGCGACGACGAGCGTTTCGTGCAGACCTACTGGAAGAGCATCCCGGGCCGGCTCGTCTACAGCACCTTCGACTGGGGCATCCGCGACGCCGACGGCTACTTCTTCATCCTCGGGCGCACCGACGACGTCATCAACGTCGCCGGCCACCGGCTGGGCACGCGCGAGATCGAGGAGAGCATCTCGAGTCATCCCGACGTGGCCGAAGTGGCGGTGGTGGGCGTGGCCGACGCGCTCAAGGGCCAGGTCGCGATGGCCTTCGCGGTGCTGAAGGATCCGGGCCAGGCCGACACGCCCGACAAGGCGCTCAGGCTCGAGGGCTCGATCATGAAGCTGGTCGACGAGCAGCTCGGCGCCGTGGCGCGGCCGGCGCGCGTGCGCTTCGTCACCGGGCTGCCCAAGACGCGCTCGGGCAAGCTGCTGCGCCGCGCGATCCAGGCCGTGTGCGAAGGGCGCGACCCGGGCGACCTGACGACGATCGAGGATCCGAGCGCGCTGCAGCAGATCCGCGAGCGCGCGGCGCCGGGCTGAGAGAGCCTGTGAAGATATGAATCGCCGCGCCGGCAGGCCGGCGGGAAAGGCGTGCGCGCCATGATCGGTTCCGCCACGCCGCGCGCGTGCGGCCCGTCGCGTCTCGCGCGCGGCATCACGTTGTGCCTGCTGCTGCTGGCGGCCCTGGGCGCGGAGCCGCTCGCCCAGGCGCAGCCGGCCCGGCCGCGCATCGAGAAAGCGGCCGACCTGCCGCGCTTCAGCTATGCGGTGAGCGGCAGGCTCGACGAACTCGTGCGCGCGCCCGAGCGCTTCGCGCCGCTGGCGGCCGCGCTGCGGCGCAACCTGCAGTCGGTGCTCGACGGCTACGAGATCCCCGACCACGCGACGCGGCGCGAGCTGCTGCAGCAGCTCGCGCTGCTCGACTTCCTCGACGCGCGCTATGACGCAGCCCTCGCGCGCGCCGAACAGATCCGCGCACTCGAGGACAAGCCTGCCGACAAGCTGCTGTCGAACCTGCGCCTGCGCGCGCTGGCCGGGGCGGCCCTGGCGAGCGAAGCGGCCGGCGGCCGCGACGCGCCGGGCTATGCGCGCGCCGTCGCCGCGCAGCTGCAGGGGCTGCTCGAGCCGCTGCCCTTCGAGCTCGTCGCCAACGGCGTGCGCGAGTTGAAGGCCGGCTCCGAGCTGCTGGGCGAGGGGCGCGTCATCGGCCGCATCCGCGACGTGCTGCAGCCCGTCGCCGAGCGCAGCGGCGAACTGGGCGCCGAGTTCGCGGCCGACCTGCTCGCGGCGCGCTACACGCTGGCGGCGCTGCTGCCGCTCGGGCCGGTGTTCGTCGACGTCTTGGGCACCTACCTCGACGCCCACCGCACGGTGAAGCCCGACATCTGGGCGGCGCGCGACGTCGCGCTCGCGCCGGGCCTGGGCCTCGCGCCGGTGCGCATCGCCGTGTGGGACAGCGGCGTCGACATCGCGCTGTTTCGCCGGCAGCTCGCGCGCGGCGCCGGCGGGCGGCCGATCGCCATCGCCTTCGACCTGCGCGCGCGGCCGTCCACGCAGTTGATGGCGCCGCTCACGTCCGAGGTGCGCGCGCGCCTGCCGCTGATGGGCGCGCGCACCCAGGGCTTCTCGGACCTGCAGTCGAACATCGATTCGCCCGAGGCCGTCGAGGTGAAGCAGTGGCTGTCGAAGCTCGCCCCGGCCGACTACAGGAACGCGATCGAGGCGCTGGCGATGGTCGGCAACTACGAACACGGCACGCATGTGGCCGGCATCGCGCTGGCCGGCAATCCCTATGCGCGGCTGGTGGTGGCGCGGCTCGAGTTCGACTACCACCTGCAGCCCGATCCCTGCCCGAGCCCGGCGCAGGCGCGCGCCGACGCCGCCGCCATCGGGCGCACCGTGGCCTTCCTGCAGGCGAACCGGGTGCGGGTCGTGAACATGAGCTGGGGCGGCGACCTGGCCTCGATCGAGACCGCGCTCGAGCAATGCGGCGTCGGCCGCACCAGCGAGGAGCGCAAGGACGAGGCGCGCACGCTGTTCGACATCCAGAAGAAGGCGCTCACCGAGGCCTTCGCGGGCGCGCCGCAGATCCTGTTCGTCACCGCGGCGGGCAACAGCAACAACGACCCGGCCTTCGTCGAGGACGTGCCGGCCGCCATCGTGCTGCCCAATCTGCTCACCGTGGGCGCGGTCGACCGCGCCGGCGACGAGGCCGGCTTCACGAGCTACGGCGCGGTCGTCAAGGTGCACGCCAACGGCTACCAGGTGCAGAGCGTTCTGCCGGGCGGGCGGCGCGTCGCGCTGTCGGGCACGTCGATGGCCGCGCCGCAGGTCGCCAATCTCGCCGCCAAGCTGCTGGCCGTGAACCCCCGGCTCGACCCCGAGCAGCTGATCCGCATCATCGTCGACAGCGCAGACCGCAGCCCCGACGGGCGGCGCAATCTGCTGAACCCGAAGCGGGCGCTGGCCGCAGCGCGGCCCTGATGCCGCGCGCGCCGGCCGCTTGTGCCACCCCGATGGGGGCACCGGCGATGGCGATGGCGTGGCGCGCGCGGCGTCGCCACACTGCCGGCGTCGCGTGTTCGAGGAGCAGCCGGATGTTCATCCCCATCGATCGCCGCCGGCTGCTGGCCTGGCTGCTCGGCGCGCCCGGCGTGCCCGGCGTGCCCGGCGTGGCCGCCGGCGCCGCCCTGGGCGCCGGCGCGGTGCCGCCGCCGCTCATGCTGGCGCGCGAGGCGCCGCCCGACATCGATCCGGCCGGCTGGCTGGTGAGCGAGAAGTACGACGGCGTGCGCGCGCACTGGGACGGCGCCGTGCTGCGCTTTCGCAGCGGCCTGCCGGTGGCCGCGCCGGGCTGGTTCACGCAGCGACTGCCCGCGCAGCCGCTGGACGGCGAGCTGTGGTGCGGCCGCGGCCGTTTCGAAGCGCTGTTGGCCGTGGTGCGCAGGCGGCAGCCCGACGACGACGCCTGGCGCGCGCTGCGCTACATGGTGTTCGACCTGCCCGCGGCGCCGGGGCCGTTCGAGCGGCGCGCCCGGCGTGTCGAGTCCATCGTGCCGGCGCAGCGCTTCGAAGCGCTCGGCGTCGTGGCGCAGCAGCGCCTGGACGACCGAGCGGCACTGGCACGTCGGTACGCCGAGGTGCTGCGCGCCGGCGGTGAGGGCCTCGTGCTGCACCGCGCCGATGCGCTCTGGCGGCCGGGGCGCAGCGACGCCTTGCTCAAGCTCAAGCCGCGGCACGACGCCGATGGCGTCGTGCTGGCCCATCTGCCGGGCCGTGGCCGGCACGCACTCAGGCTCGGATCGCTGCGCGTGCGCAACGACGCCGGCGTCGAATTCCTGCTCGGCAGCGGCCTGAGCGACGTCGAACGCGCCGCGCCGCCGCGCATCGGCAGCATCGTGACCTACACGTACCGCGACCTCACGGCGGCTGGCGTGCCGCGCTTCGCAAGCTTCCTGCGTCTGCGCGAGCCGTAGCCGGCGGCGGACCAGTACTCCGGCGCAGAGATCTGGCCGAGCGATGCAGGCGCTGGATTCAGGGCGCGGCCAAGACGCGGGGCGCAGCGACGCAGGGTGCAATCGCGAGCACGGGCAAGCCGCCAGCGGCCCGAGGTCCTGCTTTCGTGTCTCGAAGTCCTGCTGCCGGGCCGCTACAGCACCTCGCTCGCGAAGTCCGCCAGGCGCGAGCGCTCGCCGCGCGCCAGCGTCACGTGGCCGCCGTGCGGCCAGCCCTTGAAGCGGTCGACGACGTAGGTCAGGCCCGAGCTGCCTTCGGTCAGGTAGGGCGTGTCGATCTGCGCCAGATTGCCCAGGCACACCATCTTGGTGCCCGGGCCGGCGCGCGTGAGCAGCGTCTTCATCTGCTTGGGCGTCAGGTTCTGCGCCTCGTCGATGAGGAGGAACTTGTTCAGAAAGGTGCGCCCGCGCATGAAGTTCAGGCTCTTGACCTTGATCTTGGCGCGCACGAGGTCGTTGGTGGCGGCGCGCCCCCATTCGCCGGCGCTCGCGTCGCTGCGCGCCAGCACCTCGAGGTTGTCGTCGAGCGCGCCCATCCACGGGCCCATCTTCTCCTGCTCGTCGCCGGGCAGGAAGCCGATGTCCTCGCCCACCGGCACGGTGACGCG
>JADYZZ010000080.1 GCA_020852865.1 Rubrivivax sp. | reverse complement strand
GGCACGCCCTTGAAGTACTGGATCGGGCGCAGGCAGACGTAGAGGTCGAGCTCCTGGCGCAGCGCGACGTTGAGCGAGCGGATGCCGCCGCCCACCGGCGTCGTGAGCGGGCCCTTGATCGAGACGACATACTCGCGCACCGCGGCCAGCGTCTCCTCGGGCAGCCAGACATCGGGGCCGTACACGCGCGTGCTCTTCTCGCCGGCGTAGACCTCCATCCAGTGGATCTTGCGCTTGCCGCCGTAGCTCCTGGCGACCGCCGCGTCCACGACCTTGATCATCACCGGCGTGATGTCCAGGCCGGTGCCGTCGCCCTCGATGTAGGGAATGACCGGTTGATCGGGTACGTTGAGCGAGCCGTCGGCGTTGACCGTGATCTTCTGACCTGCGGCGGGCACCTTGATGTGCTGGTACATGGCGCGTATCTCCACGCCGCCCGAGGTGGCGGCGAGTCGTGTCGAGTGGGACGGCAAATTCTATGCGAGCGCCTGTCAACCGCCTGACGCATCGCGCCGTTTGCGGATGGCCTCCCGGATGGAGGGGGGTCGAACCGAAACTTTCGAAAGGTATTCCGAGATGAGCAAGATCCTGGCTGTCCTGATCGCCGCCGTATTCGCCACCGGCACCGCCTTCGCCGCCGGCGCCGCCAAGAAGGACGCCGCGCCCGCCGCGGAAGCCGCCTCCGGCGCCAAGGCCGACGCCAAGGCCGACAAGAAGGCCGCGAAGAAGGTCGAGAAGAAGGAAGAGGCCAAGAAGTAAGACTGCAGACGCAGCGGGCGCCGAGCGCGGCGCCCGGCGCACGCCCGGCCCAGCGCCGGGCGTCTTTGTTTCTTCAGGACACCCCGTGCCGCGCCGAACCTGCCGTTCGGAACGCCCTGCGCAGTGCCTGCTCCGTCGCCGACCGCGCCAGGCTGAGCGCCGAGCGCGGGACGTCCGCGGTCGACCGCGGGCACGACTTCGGCCCGGCATTCAGCCCGGCAGGCAGTAGTCCAGCACTTTCGCCCACAGCCCGTGGCCGAGCGCGAACAGCGCCGCCGCCGCCAGCAGGGCGCCCGCTGCACGCACGGCCCAGCGCTCGGCCGTCGTCGCTGCACCGCGGCCCAGGCGTCGCCAGATCCAGGGCGCGAACACGAGCCCGCCGGCGGACGCCGCAGCGAAGGCGGCCATCGCCGCCGCGCCGGCCACGGCGCTTTGCGTCAGCGAGGCCACCAGCAGCGCCGACTGCAGCAGCCCGCAGGGCCAGGCCAGCCACAGGCTGCCGGCGAACACGGCGCGCGCCGGCGCGCGCCAATGCGTCCGACTCGCACCGGCGGTGGCCGGCACGCAGCCGATGCGCCCCATCCATGCCGGCTGGCACCCGGTCCACAGCAGCCACAGCCCGAGCGCGAGTGCAGCCAGGTGCAGCAGCGTCCACAGCGGCCGCAGCCAGGGAGCCCATTGCGCGAGCGCCGCCAGCGCGCCCACGCTGGAAGCGACGACGGCGCCGCCGATTGCATAGCTTGCCGCGCGCGCGAACTGGAAGCCCAGCGTCGCGGCGAGCCCGCCGCCGCGTCCGACCACGGCCGCACAGGCCGCCCCGCACATCGCCGCGCAGTGCGGACTGCCGGCGAGCCCGAGCAGCGCCGCGCTGCCGACGAGCGCTGCGTCCACGGCGCGCGGAGCTTCAGATGATGCGCGAGAACTTCTCGCGCACCTGATCGGCCTGCAGGTAACGGTCGAAGGTCATCGCGACGGCACGCACGAAGTACCAGCCGGTGGGGGTGACCTGGAACGACTGCGCGCCGATCTCGACCAGGCCCATCTCCTCGAGCGCGCGCAGCCGCTGCAGTTCGTTGGCGAACACCTCGTCGAAGCGCACCAGATAGGCGAGCTCGAACGACTCGTACTCGACCCGGCCCTGGCACATGACGGCCATGATGACGGCCCGTCGCAGCAGGTCGTCGCGCGTCAGCGCGAGGCCGCGCACGATCGGAAACTCGCCCTGCGCGAGCGCGTCGTGGTACTCGGGGATCGTCTTCGCGTTCTGGCTGTAGGTGGCGCCGACACGGCCGATCGACGAGACGCCCAGGCCGATCATGTCGCAGTCGGGCTGCGTCGTGTAGCCCTGGAAGTTGCGGTGCAGCCGGCCCTCGCGCTTGGCCACGGCGAGCGCGTCGTCGGGCAGCGCGAAGTGGTCCATGCCGATATAGGTGTAGCCGCTGCCCATGAAGCCGGCAAGGCCGCTGCGCAGCATCTTGATGCGCTGCTCGGCCGTCGGCAGGTCGGCCGCGGCGATGCGCCGCTGCGGCTTGAAGCGATGCGGCAGGTGCGCATAGGCGTACATCGCGATGCGGTGCGGATGCAACTCGGCGATCTGCGCCACGGTGCGCGCGAACGACTCGGGCGTCTGCCTGGGCAGGCCGTAGATGAGGTCGGTGTTGATCGACTGGAAACCGAGCTCGCGCGCGGCGACGATGAGGTCGCGCACGCTGTCGTAGCTCTGCAGGCGGTGCACGGCGAGCTGCACGTCGTGATCGAAGTCCTGCACGCCGAAGCTGATGCGGTTGAAGCCCAGACGCGCCAGATGGGCAAGCCGCGCGGCGTTCGCCGTGCGCGGGTCGACTTCGATCGAGATCTCGGCATTGGCCGTCAGGCGGAAGGCATGGCTCACCATGTCCATCACGCGCGTGAGCTCGTCGTCGGAGAGGAAGGTGGGCGAGCCGCCGCCGAAATGCAGCTGCGAGACCGGCTGGCCGCGCCCGAGCGCGGCCGCGTGCAGGCCGACCTCGCGCTCGAGGTCGTCGAGGTAGGCGCGCGCGCGCTCGTGGTGCCTGGTGATGACCTTGTTGCAGGCGCAGTAATAGCAGACCTGCTCGCAGAACGGGACGTGCACGTACAGCGACAGCGGCGTCGCGCCGCCGGCGGTGGAGCCGCTGGCGCGATGCTCGAGCGCCTGCGCGTAGGCCGCCGGGCCGAAGGCCTCGACGAAGCGGTCGGCCGTCGGGTACGAGGTGTAGCGCGGGCCCGGCACGTCGAGGCGACGCAGCAGCGCATCGGAAAGCTCTGGAGCGTCGGCCGCCAGCATCGTCGCGTTCATCGCGGCACTCTATGCCGAGCGCGGCCGGCGCGTGCTTGACGTGGCTCAAGCCGGCGCGGGCAGCGGGGGAATGTGTTACCGTGCGCCGCGCCCGGCACCACCCGCCTGCGCGCTGCACCGACTGCCCCGCACCGGAGCCGATGAACGCCCCCCTGCCCCCGCTGCGCATCGAGCCGTTCAAGGTTGCGTGCTCCAACTGCAACCTGCGCGAGCTGTGCCTGCCGGTGGGCATGTCCAACGAACAGCTCGAGCGTCTCGACCTGCTGGTCGGCATCCGCCGCAGCGTGCCGCGCGGCGAACCGCTCTTCCACGCCGGCGAGAGCTTCGGCGCGCTGTACGCAGTGCGCACGGGCTTCTTCAAGACCTGCGTGGCCTCGGAGGACGGGCGCGAGCAGGTGACGGGTTTCCAGATGGCCGGCGAGCTGCTCGGCCTCGACGGCATCGGCACCGATCGCCACACCTGCGACGCGATCGCTCTGGAAGACTCGCAGGTCTGCGTCATCCCCTACCATCAGCTCGCGGACCTGTCGCGCGAGCTCTCGGACCTGCAGCGCCAGTTCCACAAGATCATGAGCCGCGAGATCGTGCGCGATCACGGCGTGATGCTTCTGCTGGGCAGCATGCGGGCCGAGGAACGCATGGCGGCATTCCTGCTCAATCTGACGCAGCGGCTGCGCACGCGCGGCTTCTCGGCCAACGAACTCGTGCTGCGCATGACGCGCGAAGAGATCGGCAGCTACCTGGGCCTCAAGCTCGAGACGGTGAGCCGGGCGTTCTCCAAGTTCCAGGACGACGGCATCCTCGAAGTGCGCCAGCGCCAGATCCGCGTGCTCGACGCGCCGGCGCTGCACAAGCTCGTGAACGGCGCGAACCGCTGACGCGTCGTGCCGACGTCGATCGCGCGACGATCCGTCGGCGCCGGCTCGGTGTTCAGCGCTGCGGCGTGGCGGCCTGATTGCGCGCCTGCATGGCCGGCCGGGCGGCGGCAGCGGAATCCTGCCTGGCTTCGATCACCGGGTCCGGGTGCGCGAGCGCGATCACGAGCGTCGCGAACGAAGCCACGACCACCGCGATCGGGCCGCCCAACACGAGCCAGAGCATGCGCACGCGCCACCAGGGCAGCTCGGGCAGGTTTGCTTGCGGATCGTCCATCGGTTCTCCTCGAAGCCTTGCCGCACCGCGCTCAGCGCGGCACCAGGAAAGTGGATTGTTCGTCCACCTGCGCCGCCGCGCCCGGCACGCCGTCGGCCGCGCAATGCACCGTGAACGTGATGCGGTGCGAGCCCGGTCCGAGGCTCGCCGCCGCGCCCGGCGGCACGCGCAGCGCCACCGGCAGCCAGATCGCCTCGGCCGGCCCGACCGCAGCCGGGCCGCGCAGCGCGACCGCGATGCCTTCGATGCCCGCCGCATCGACGCCGCAGCGCTGCGCGCGTTCGGTGGCGTTCATGATCTGCAGCCGGTAGACGTTCTCGACCCAGCCGTCCTCGACGACGCGCGCGAGCGTGCCGCGGTCGCGCACCACGTCCAGCCGGAACGGCTTGCGCAACGCCAGGCCGGCGACGATGCCGGTCAGGATCAGGAGCAGGATCGACCCGTAGACGAGGACGCGCGGGCGCAGCACGCGACGCCAGCGCTGGCCCCGGCTCAGGTGCTGCGCCAGACCGTTCTGGGTGTCGTAGCGGATGAGGCCGCGCGCGCAGCCCAGCTTGTCCATCATGCCGTTGCACACGTCGATGCAGGCGGTGCAGGCGATGCACTCGTACTGCAGGCCCTGGCGGATGTCGATGCCGGTCGGGCAGACGAGCACGCACAGGCGGCAGTCGACGCAGTCGCCCAGCGCCTGCGGCCGGTCGCCGCGGCCGCGCGCGCCGCGCGGCTCGCCGCGCTCGGCGTCGTAGCTGATGATCAGCGTATCCCGGTCGAACATCGCACTCTGGAAGCGCGCGTACGGGCACATGTACTTGCATACCTGCTCGCGCATCCAGCCGGCGTTGCCATAGGTGGCGAAGCCGTAGAACAGCGTCCAGAAGGTCTCCCAGGGCCCGAGCCCGAACTGCAGCGCCGACTGCGCGAGCGAGCGGATCGGCGTGAAGTAGCCGACGAAGCTGAAGCCGGTCCACAGCCCGAGCGCGAGCCAGGCCAGATGCTTGCCGCCCTTGCGCAGCCATTTGTCCAGCTTCCACGGCGCGGCATCGAGCCGCATGCGCGCCGCACGGTCGCCCTCGAGCCTGCGCTCGATCCACATGAAGATCTCGGTGTAGACGGTCTGCGGGCAGGCATAGCCGCACCACAGCCGTCCGCCCACCGCGGTGAACAGGAACAGCGCATAGGCGCAGACGATCAGCAGCCCCGTCAGGAAGATGAAGTCCTGCGGGTACAGCACGACGCCGAAGAGATAGAAGCGCCGCGCGACGATGTCGAACAGCACGGCCTGGCGGCCGTTCCATTCGAGCCAGGGCAACCCGTAGAACACGAGCTGCGTCGCCCACACCATCGACCAGCGCCAACGGGCGAACCAGCCGGTCACGGCGCGCGGGTAGATCTTCCTCTGCTTCTGGTACAGCGAGACGATGTCGGCGCGCTCCTCGGGCGCGGCGCGGCGCGAAGCCGTGCTCACGTCGGGCGCGCCCGGCTCGTCGCGTCGCGCCGGCAGCACGGCGCACGCCGCCCCCGGCGATGCGCGTTGACCGGCGCGCCGCTCACCGGCCGGCGACGCGCGCGGGCTGCGAAAGCCCCCACACGTACGCAGCCAGCACCTGCACCTGTTCGGGCGTCAGCAGCCGGCCCTGCGGCGGCATGACGTTGGTGCGGCCGTTGACGATCTGCGCGACGATCGCCTGTTCGCCCCAGCCGTACAGCCAGTACTTGTCGGTCAGGTTGGGTGCGCCCACCGCCTTGTTGCCCTTGCCGTCGGCGCCGTGGCAGGCGACGCAGGCGACGAACTTCGCCTTGCCGAGTTGGGCGGCCACGTCGTTGTGCGGACTGCCCGACAGGCTGAGCACGTAGTTGGCGAGGTTCCTGATGTCGTCGGCATTGCCGACGGCGGCGCCCATCGGCGGCATGACGCCGGTGCGTCCGTCGACGATGACGGCCGCGATCTGCTCGGGCGTCTCGGTCGCCAGTCGCGCCGCGGGCGGCTGCGTCAGATCGGGAAAGCCCTTGCTGCCGCGCGCGTCCGAGCCGTGGCATTGCGCGCAGTTGTTGAGGAACAGGCGCTGTCCGATTTCCGTCGCCTTCGGATCCGCCGCCAGCTGCTGCGCCGACATGCCCTTGAATCTCGCGTACACCGGGGCCATGTCCTGGCGCAGGCGCTCGCGTTCGGTCTCGTACTGACTGTGGCTGGTCCAGCCCAGCGTGCCCGCGAACGAGCCCAGGCCGGGATAGAGCGCGAGGTAGACGGCCGCGAACACGATCGTGCCGACGAACAGCCACATCCACCAGCGCGGCAGCGGGTTGTTCAGCTCGCGCAGGTCGACATCCCAGACATGGCCCGTGGTGTTGTCCCCTGCCTGCACCTTGCTGCGGCTGGCCAGGATCAGCAAGGCCAGGCAGGCCAGCAGGCCCGCCAGCGTGACGACGGTGATGTAGATCGCCCAGCCGCTGCTCACGAAATCACTCACCTCGACCTCCCTGCATGGCACTGTCTTCCTGCCCCGCCTCCTCCTGGAACGGCAACATCGCCGCGGCCTCGTGCTCGCGCGCGCGGCGCCGGCTCCAGGTATGCGCGACGAGCGCGAGGAAGAGCGCGAGGCTGGCCAGCGTGACGGCGATGCGCAGGTCGTTCAGATCCATGACCGCTGCCCTCCGGCGTTCACTTGCGTGCGGTGCCGAGCACCTGCAGATAGGCGACCAGCGCGTCGAGTTCCGTGTGGCCCTTCACCGCTTCGGCCGCCTTGGCGATCTCGTCGTCGCCGTAGGGCACCCCCACGCGCCGCAGCGCGCGCATGCGCGGCGCCATGTCCTGGGCGTCGACGGGCGCTTCGGCCAGCCAGGGATAGGCCGGCATGTTCGACTCGGGCACGAGGTCGCGCGGGTTGTGCAGGTGCGCGCGGTGCCACTCGTCGCTGTACTTGCCGCCGACGCGGTGCAGGTCCGGCCCGGTGCGCTTGCTGCCCCACTGGAACGGGTGGTCGTAGACGAACTCGCCGGCCGTCGAGATCGGGCCGTAGCGCAGCACCTCGGAGTAGAAGGTGCGCACCATCTGCGAGTGGCAGTTGTAGCAACCCTCGCGGATGTAGACGTCGCGCCCGGCGAGCTGCAGTGCGCTGTAGGGCGCGAGCCCAGGCACCGGCTGCGTCGTCGAGCGCTGGAAGAACAGGGGGACGATCTCCACCAGCCCGCCCACCGCGACGGTGAGCAAGATGAGCACGATCATCAGGAAATTGCTGGTCTCGACCTTCTCGTGGCCGCGCGGAGCGTGGGTTGCCATTCTTCGACTCCTCAGGCGCCGCGCCGCTCAGGCGTGCACGGGCGCGACGCGCGGGATCGCCGCCGCCACCGCCTGGCCGCCGCGCACGGTCATGACCACGTTCCAGCCCATCAGCACCATGCCGCTCAGGTACAGCAGACCGCCGAGCAGGCGGATCACGTAGTACGGGAACGTGGCCTTCACGCTCTCGACGAAGGTGTAGACGAGCGTGCCGTCCGGGTTGGTGGCGCGCCACATCAGGCCCTGCATCACGCCCGCGATCCACAGCGCGGCGATGTACAGCACGATGCCGATGGTGGCGATCCAGAAGTGCAGCTCGATCGCCTTGGTGCTGTACATGCCCTTCTTGCCGTACAGGCGCGGGATCAGGTGGTAGAGCGACCCCATCGTGATCAGGCCCACCCAGCCGAGCGCGCCGCTGTGCACGTGGCCCACCGTCCAATCGGTGTAGTGGCTGAGCGCGTTGACGGTCTTGATCGACATCATCGGCCCCTCGAACGTGCTCATGCCGTAGAAGGACAGGCTGACGATCAGGAACTTGAGGATCGGATCGTCGCGCAGCTTGTGCCAGGCCCCCGACAGCGTCATGATGCCGTTGATCATGCCGCCCCAGCTCGGCGCCAGCAGCACCAGGCTGAAGATCATGCCGATCGACTGCACCCAGTCGGGCAGCGCGGTGTAGTGCAGGTGGTGCGGCCCGTCCCAGATGTACATGAAGACCAAGGTCAAGAAGTGGAGGATCGAGAGTCGATAGCTGAAGAACGGCCGATCCGCGGCCTTGGG
>JADYZZ010000079.1 GCA_020852865.1 Rubrivivax sp. | reverse complement strand
GACGCCGTCGCGCTCGACGCCGAAGTTGGCGCGGAAGTTGCCGCCGCCGTCCATCATGCTCTTGGACGTGTCGTACAGGTTGGGCGAGCCCGGATGCTTGAGCTCGGGCGTGCCGTAACAGGGCCAGGGCAGGCCGAAGTAGTCGCCGTCGAGCTTGTAGCCGGTCTCCTTGTCGACGCCGCCGCGCGCGCGCAGCGTCTTGACGTCGAAGACGTTCATGTTGCGCATGTGCGCCTTGAGCCGCTCGGGGCTCTGGCCGGTGTAGCCGATGGTCCATACGCAGCGGTTCATCTCGCGCAGGATCGACTCGGTTTCGGGCTCGTCCAGGCCGCCCTTGCCCTTGACCATCTTGTAGTTCTTGACCAGTTCCTTGGCGAAGCCGAGTTTCTCGGCGAGCTGGACCATGATCATGTGGTCGGTGCGGCTTTCCCACAGCGGCTCGATCACCTTCTCGCGCCACTGCAGCGAGCGGTTGCTGGCGGTGCACGAGCCGCTGGTCTCGAACTGCGTGCACGCCGGCAGCAGGTACACGGCGCGGTTCGGGTTCAGATCCTCGGGCCGGCCCGGCATCGCGGCCATCGCCGCGGTGGCGCTCGGATAGGGATCGACCACGACCAGCAGGTCGAGCTTGTCCATCGCGCGCTTCATCTCGAGGCCGCGCGACTGCGAATTCGGCGCGTGGCCCCAGAAGAACAGGCCGCGCAGGTTGCTGTCCTGGTCGATCAGCTCGTTCTTCTCGAGCACGCCGTCGATCCAGCGCGACACCGTCATGCCCGATTTGGTCATCATGCCCGGCGCGTACTGCTTCTTGATCCACTCGAAGTCGATGCCCCAGGCCGCGGCGAAGTGCTTGAACGAGCCTTCGGCCAGACCGTAGTAGCCGGGCAGCGAATCTGGGTTGGGGCCGACGTCGGTGGCGCCCTGCACGTTGTCGTGGCCGCGGAAGATGTTGGCGCCGCCGCCGCTCTTGCCGATGTTGCCCAGCGCCAGCTGCAGGATGCACGAGGCGCGCACCATGGCGTTGCCGATCGAGTGCTGCGTCTGGCCCATGCACCAGACGATGGTGCTGGGGCGGTTCTCGGCCATGATGCGGGCCACTTCGAGGCAGGTCGCCTCGTCGACGCCGCAGGCCTCCTGTACCTTGTCGGGCGTCCACTTGGCCAGCACGTCCTCGCGCACCTTGTCCATGCCGTAGACGCGCTCGGCGATGTACTTCTTGTCCTCCCAGCCGTTCTTGAACACGTGGTACAGCACGCCGAACAGGAACGGGATGTCGGTACCCGAGCGGAAGCGCACGTAGCGATCGGCCTTGGCCGCCGTGCGCGTGAAGCGCGGGTCGGCGACGATCATCTTGCAGCCGTTCTCCTTGGCGTGCAGCATGTGCACCATGCTCACCGGGTGCGCCTCGGCGGCGTTGCTGCCGATGTACAGCGCCGCCCTGGCGTTCTGCATGTCGTTGTAGGAATTGGTCATCGCACCGTAGCCCCAGGTGTTGGCCACGCCGGCGACCGTGGTGCTGTGGCAGATGCGCGCCTGGTGGTCGCAGTTGTTCGTGCCGAACAACGTGACCCACTTGCGCATCAGATACGACTGCTCGTTGCTGTGCTTGGAACTGCCGACGAAGAACAGCGAGTCCGGGCCGCTGGCCTGGCGCAGCTCGAGCACCTTCTTGCCGATTTCGTCGAGCGCCTGGTCCCAGCCGATGCGCTGGTACTTGCCGTTCACCAGCTTCATCGGGTACTTGAGGCGGTACTCGCCGTGGCCGTGCTCGCGCACCGCGGCGCCCTTGGCGCAGTGGCCGCCGAGGTTGATCGGGCTGTCGAACACCGGCTCGTGGCGCACCCACACGCCGTTCTCGACCACCGCGTCGAGCGCGCAGCCCACCGAGCAGTGGCCGCAGACGGTGCGCCTGACCTCGACCTTCTTGCCGCCGGCCGCGCCGGCCGGGGCGTCGGCCGCGTCGGCCTGGCGCACCAGCGTGAGCTGCGTGGCGGCCAGCCCGGCGCCGACACCGAGGCCCGAGCGGCGCAGGAAGGCGCGGCGGTCCATCGTCGGCACTGCACGCGCGATGCCGCGTGCGAGATCGGCGACCAGGCGTGACGGCGCCGTATCGGCGCCGGCGGGGTTCCTGCGGGTCAGCAGCATGGCGGTTCCTCCACGGGGGCGGCGTTCAGACGCGCGCGGTCCGGTAATAGCGCCTGACATGCTCGGTCAGGCGATAGCCCTCCTGCCCCTCGGCGGCGGCCGGGGCCGCCGGCGCAGGCGGCGTGGCGCCGGCCCCCGGCAGCAGGGCCGCGGCGGCGGCCAGGGCGCCAACGCCGCCGGCGCCTGCGAACAGCGCGCGGCGCGACAGCGGCGCAGGCGGGGCGGAGATCGGATCGGCGACGGACTTGCGCGACATGGTTTCTCCTGCGGTACGCTACTATGCACAGAGCTTCATAGCGCCGATTGGACCCAGGGGCGGCGGCGCGGGTAATCGGTAATGTCCCTGGGGCGCGCGCCCGCCTTGACCTTGCGCAACACCCGACCGTCAGACCCGTCGCCTGAAGCGCCTTGGACCCCTCCTCCGTCATCCGCGTCGCCGTTCGGATCGAGCGGCGCTGCCGCCCCAACCGCTGGGAGGACTGGACCTTCGCGATCGACGACGTGCTCGTCGACGCCGGCCAGTACGGCGAGCAGCCGCGCTTGCTGCGCGACGACGGGCGCACCGCGCTCTTCCTGCACCCGGGCCTCGAGGTCGCGCTGCACCGCGACGAGGGCGAGGGCTACTACCTCAACCTCACGTCGGGAGCGCCGGCCTGGTTCGTCATGTGGCGACACGATGGCGCCGAAGTTCCGCGCGCAGTGCCGGAGCGGGTGACGCTGTCGTACAACGAGGCAGGGCGCCTGCTCGACGCGCAGGAGCGGGTCGACAACCTGCCTTTGCCGCCGGCCGTGCGCGACTGGCTGCAGGCCTACACCGACGCAAATTACCGCCCCGAGCCCAGGGAGCGCAAGCGGCCGGCGTCGTTTCGCCGGCCGCAGGAGCGCTATTGAGCTTTCCGTAAATGACGACACTACCAGAGCTCAGCCTGCATCCAGCAGGCGGCGATGATCGAAGGGCGGCGCTGGGCGCTCTTGAGCTTGCTGCGGGCGGTGGTGTTGAGTTCGTTCATG
>JADYZZ010000078.1 GCA_020852865.1 Rubrivivax sp. | reverse complement strand
CCACGCCCTTGAGCAGCGCGCGGCGGATGTCGCCGTCGCTCAGCGTGCCGAGCAGGCGCCGCTCGGCATCGACGACGAGCGCCATCTGGCTGCCGGTGCGGTCGATGACGGCTAGCGCCTCGTGCAGGCTCGCGTGCGGTCCGATCAGTACCTGTTCCCAGCTCTTCACGCAAGGCTCCCCCGTCGTCGCGCCGGCACGCCGACCCAGGTGCCGCCGCTGCAATCGCGCACCACCGCCGCCCCCACGCCGATGACGGTCGACGCCGCGATGCGCAGTCCCTGGCGCACGACCGCGCCGGCGCCGACGTGCACACCGTCGCCGAGCACGACGCCGCCGCACAGCACGGCGCCCGGCGCGACATGGGCGAAGGCGCCGACGACCGAATCGTGCTCGACCACCGAGCGGGTATTGATGATGGCGCCGCGGCCGACGCGCGCGCCGGGCTGCACGACGCTGCCGGCCAGCAGTTGGGCGCTCTCGTCGACCGCTGCGCTCGGCGCGACAATGGCGCTCGGGTGCCGCACACCGAGGAAGATCCACCCTCGTGTCTCGAGCCGCCGCTGCACGGACTCGCGCCGGCCGGGCTCCCCGGCCGCGCGCACACCGCCGACGCCGCCGATGCCGTTGGCCAGGCGCAGTGCCTCGGGCACATGGCGCTCGAGGGTGCGGTCGCCACCGAGCACCGGCAAGCCGATGCAATGGCTGCCGTGGCGCGCCTCGTCTTCATCGATGAAGCCGAGCACCTGCACCCCGGTGGCCAGCAGCGCGTCGGCCACTACGCAGCCGTGGCCCCCGGCTCCGACGACGATCACCGGCCAGCCGCTCACGGCTCGATGGCCTCGTCGGCGGCGAAGTCGCGCATGGCCGGGCGGCCGAGCACTGACCAGACGTCCATCGGCGACAGTCCCTGCGCCGGGCGCTTGAAGGCGAGGGCGTCCAGCTGCAGCAACTCGCCGCGGCGGATCGGCCGCGCGGCGACGATGGCGCGCCGCGCGATGGCAAGGTTGCCGAGCTCGGCTTGCGCGGGCCCCTTCACGCCGCCGCCGAGGGCTGCCTGCACCGATCGCACGCCGGCGACGAGCTGACGCAACTCGGGCGGCTCCAGCGAAGCGGCGTGGTCGGGCCCGGGCAGCTTGCGATCGAGGGTGAAGTGCTTCTCGAGAACGCGCGCGCCGCGCGCCGCAGCGGCCAGCGCCACCTCGATGCCGGCGGTGTGGTCGGAATAACCCACCGGCAGGCCGAAGGCCTGGGCCATCGTGTCCATCGCGCGCAGGTTCACCGACTCTGCGGGGGCCGGGTACTGGGTCACGCAATGCAGCAGCGTCACGCGCTCGCGCAACACGGACCGGCCGGCCTGCGACGTACGCGCGGCCTCGCAGTCGGCGCGGCCGCGCGGCAGGCCGGGCTGCATGAGCGCGAAGGCGATCACGCCGAGGGCCGCCTCGATGTCGGCAAGGGTGCTCATGCCCGTGGAGACGATCAGGGGGCGCCCCAGGCGCGCGGCCTGCAGCAGCAGCGGCGCGTGCGTGATGTCGCCCGAGGGGATCTTCACCGCCGGCATGTCCAGCGTCGCCAGGAAGGCGAGGCTGTCGGCATCGAAGGCGGTGGACATGAAGCGGATGCCGCGCTGCCGGCAGCGCTGGACCAGGGCGTGGTGGTCGGCGCGCTGCAGTTCGAGGCGCTGCAGCATCTGGAGCTGGGCGCCCGACTCGCCGGTGTTGGCCACCTGGTAGTCGGCCTTGCGCGCCTGCGCGGTGACCAGCTGCGAAGCCTGGAAGGTCTGGAACTTGACGATGTCGGCGCCCGCGTCGGCGGCGGCGTCCACGAGCTGCAGCGCCAGATCGAGCGAGCCGTTGTGATTGACACCGGCTTCGGCGATGAAGAGGCAGCGGTCGGTCATCGGCGCGATCCCGGGGGTGCTCAGGGCGCGCCCACGGCAAAGAAAGGCTTGCGCAGCAGCGCCTGCGCCGCCGGCAGGGCCTTCAGCGCGGCCACGATGCGCGGCACGCTGTGCCCGTCGCCATAGGGGTTGACGACACCGCGGCAATCGAGGGCGCGAGCCTGCACGATGGCCTGCGTGATGGCCTGCCGCTGCGGCGGGCAATGCAGCACCGACGCGGCGGCCAGGCGGCCGCGCTGGCGATCGCCGACGTTGACGGTGGGCACGCCCATCGAGGGCGCTTCGTAAAGGCCGCTGGAGGAATTGCCGACCACGGCATCGACCTGCGCCATCAGGCTCAGATAGCGCAGCTGGCCGAGCGAGTCTCGTACCTGCGCCCGACCGCCTTGCTCCGCGGCGAACTCGTCGATGCGGCGCGCGATGGCGCGCCCGCCCATGTCCGCATTCGGGCGGGTGAACCACAGCGTGGTGTCGGCGCTGGTCGCAGCGAGCGCGGCGAGCAACTCGTCGAGTTCGCCTTGCCCCTCGTCGCTGGCCAGAGTCACCGGATGGAAGGTGATGAGCAGGTTGTGGCGGCCGAGCGGCGCGCCGAGCTGGCGCTCGAGCTCGTCGCGCCCGAGCAGCGGTTGCCGGCGGAGATGGTCCAGCCCCGGGCTGCCCACCACCAGCACGCGCTGCGGATCCTCGCCCATCTGGCGCACGCGGCGCGCCGCATCTTCGTTGGTGACCAGATGCAGGTGCGCCATCTTGGTGATGGCGTGGCGCATCGAGTCGTCGATCGCGCCCTCGCTCACGTCGCCCCCGGCGATGTGGACCAGCGGCACGCGGTGCATCAGGCTGGCGACGGCAGCAGCCAGGATCTCGAAGCGGTCGCCGAGCACGAGCACCGCGTCGGGTTGCAGCTGCTCCAACGCTTCGGAGATGCCGATCACGCCCAGGCCCGTGGACTTGCTGATCGCACCCGCGGTGTCGCCGGCAAGCAGCATCTCGACGCGGCGGGCGATGGCAAACCCGTCGGCCTCGATCTGGCGCACCGTGAGCCCGAACTCAGGCGCCAGGTGCATGCCGGTGACGACGAGCTGCAGGTCGATGTGCGGATCCTCGCGCAGGTCGTGCAGCACCCACTGGAGCAGCCCGTACTCGGCCCGGCTGCCGGTGACCACGCAGATGCGACGCCGGGCTTCCATGGCAGTCAGCCGGCCAGCCGCGCGCTGCTGGGCAAGTTGACGACGCGCGCTTCGAGCGACTCGGCCACCGGCAACGGCATGCGCGGGCAGGCGGCGTACATCGGCAGCTGGTGCATCAGCGTCCACAGCGGGCGCGACATGTAGCCGGCATCGTTCAGTGCCGCCAGCAGGTCGTCGCGCCGCGCCGCGTTCGCCTCGTCGAGCACCAGCGCATTGAGCCAGTAGTTGCCGCGCGT
>JADYZZ010000077.1 GCA_020852865.1 Rubrivivax sp. | reverse complement strand
GCGGTCGAGCACCCACACCCGGTCGGCGGCGAGCGCCGCGGTCACGTCGTGCAGCACCGACACCACGGCCAGGCCGGCGCGCGCGCGCGCGGCCAGGGTCGCGAGCAGCGCACGCTGGTGCGGCGGGTCCAGGTGCGCGGCCGGCTCGTCGAGCAGCAGCACGCGCGGCTGCACCGCGAGCGCACGCGCCAGCAGCACGCGCTGGCGCTCGCCGCCCGACAGCGTGGCCAGGCGCCGCGCCGCGAACGGCGTGGCCGCGGTCTCGTCCATCGCCGCGCGCACCGCCGCCTCGTCTGCGGCGCCGGGGCTGCCGAGCAGGCCCAGATGCGGCAGCCGCCCCAGGCGCACGACGTCGAGCGCGGCGAGCTCGCCGTCGGCCTCGCCTTGCTGCGCCAGCCAGGCGAGCAGGCGCGCTCGCTCGCGCGCCGGCCAATGGGCCAGCTCGCGGCCGAGCAGCCGCACGCGGCCGGCAGCGGGCGCGCGCAGCCCGGCGAGCAGGGTGAGCAACGTGCTCTTGCCCGCGCCGTTGGGCCCGACGACGGCGAGCCACTCGCCTGCGCGCAGCGTCCCCGTCACCTGGTCGACCACACGCCTTGCACCGTAGGCCAGGGTCAGGCCTTCGGCCTCGAGCAGCACGCTCACTGCAGGCCCTCGTCTTCGGCCTCGAGCAGCACGCTCACCGCAGACCCTCGTCTTCGGCCTCGAGCAGCACGCTCACCGCAGATCCTCGTCTTCGGCCTCGAGCAGCACGCTCACCGCAGACCCTCGTCTTCGGCCGCGGGCAGCACCGTCACCGCAGGCCCTCGTCGAGCCGCCGGCGCAACAGCACCAGCAGATAGATGCCGCCCAGCACCGCGCTGAGCAGGCCCACCGGCAGCTCCTGCGGTGCGATCACGCTGCGCGCGGCGACGTCGGCGGCCAGCAGCAGCACGCCGCCGGCCAGCGCCGACAGCGCGAGCAGCGCGGCATGCGTGGCGACGACGATCCGGCGCACCAGGTGCGGCGCCACCAGACCGACGAACGCCACCAGCCCCGCCTGCGCCACCGCGCTGCCGGTGGCCAGCGCCAGCAGCGCCACCAGCGCCAGGCGCAGCCGCGCCAGCGGCAGGCCGAGGCTGGCCGCCGTGGCGTCGCCCAGCACCAGCGCGTCGAGCACGCGTGCGAGCACGAGCGCAGCGGGCAGCGTCGCCGCCAGCACGGCGGCCGTGAGCCCGACGCTGCCCCAGCCGAGGAAGCTCGTGCTGCCGAGCAAGAAAACATGCTTGCCGCGCAGCGCCTCGGGCGACAGCAGCACCACCAGATCGGAGACGGCGCCGAGCAGCACGCCGACCACGACACCGGCCAGCAGCAGCACCAGCGGCCGCGCCGCGCCGCGCGCCAGCACCAGCGTGAGCAGCATGCCCGCCAGCGCACCGGCGAAGGCCGCGCCGACGAGCCCGAGCTTGAGCAGCAGCGAGCTGGCCGCCAGCCCCATCGTCGCGCCGAGCAGACCGCCGGCGGCCAGCACCAGCACGACGCCCAGCCCGGCGCCGGCGGCCGCGCCGAGCAGATAGGGGTCGGCCAGCGGGTTGCGAAACAGCCCCTGCGAGATGGCACCGGCCAGACCGAGCAGCGCGCCGATGAGCAGCGCGCCGAGCGTGCGCGGCGCGCGGATCGCGGCGATGAGGTCCCAGTCGTCGCGCCAGTGCCAGGACCAGCCCTCGGCACCCGCGCCCAGACCGAGCAGCAGCAGCAGCGCAGCGGCGGCGGCCAGCGCCAGCGCCAGCCGCAGCGGCGTCGGGCCGCCGCGCACGGGCGCCGCGACGGCGATCGACGAGCCGCCCGGCGCCGTCATCGCGGCTCCTTGCGCTGCGCCTCGCGCTGCGCGATCGCCTCGAGACAGCCGACGATGGCCTCGGCCGCTTCGGCCAGCCTCGGACCCGGGCGCACCAGCGTGTCCCAGGCCTCGGCTTCGAAGCCGCAGACACGGCCGGCGCGCAGGGCGGCCAGCGACGACCAGCCCGGGCGGTCCGGCATCCGGGCGATCGCGGTCGCCGTCGCCATCACGATGTCGGGTTCGGCGCGCAGCACGAACTCGGGGTTGAGCTGCGGGAAGGTCCCGAGCGCGGCCGGCACGATGTTGACCAGTCCCAGGCGCGCCAGCAGCTCGCCCGCGTACGAAGTCGGTCCGGCCGCGTGCGGCGTGCTCGCGACCTCGAGATAGACGCTCCTGCCGCGCAGCCTGGCCGGCACGCGCGCCAGCGCCGCGGCCAGGCTTGCGTCGAGCCGCTGCACCAGCCGCCGGCCCGCGTCCGCGCGTCCGAGCGCGCGCGCGACGGTGTCGATCGTCTGCCGCAGCTGCACCAGGTCCTGCGGCTCGAGCGCGAGCACCGGCACGCCGAGCGCCTCGAGGCGATCGAGCGCGCGTGCGCTGCGCGCGGCCAGCACCAGGTCGGGCCGCAGCGCGACCAGGCGCTCGATCTGCGTGTCCTCGAGGCCGCCGACCTTGGGCAGCGCGCGCACCGAGGGCGGCCAGTTCGACCAGCGGTCGGTGCCGAGCAGGCGATCGCAGGCGTCGAGCGCGCACACCGTCTCGGTGAGCGAGGGCAGCAGCGCGACGATGCGCATGGCCGGCGCAGCCAGCACCACTTCGGGCCCGCGTTCGTCGGCCAGGCGCAGCGGCGCGGCCGCGCTGCGGCCGACGAGCAGCAGCGCCAGCAGCGCCGCCGCCAGCGCCGGCCGCAGCACGCGCGTCAAAGCCCGCTCTCCCAGCGCAGCACGAGCCAGGCCTGGCGGCCCAGATCGCGGTAGTCGCGCGCCGGCTGCAGATCGGCATTGCCGGCGTTGAGCACGCGCAGCTGTGCCTGCCAGCCCGGGGTGAAGCGCCACGCGGCCTGCACGTTGAGCGTGGTCTCGGCGCGCAGCATCGTGCCGGCGTCGGGGCGCGCGCCCAGGTGCAGCAGTTCGGCCTCGGCATTCCAGGCGCCGCTGCGCCAGCCCAGCGCCAGCGTCTGCTGCGCGGCGGCGCGGCGCGCAAGCCGCGCGCCGCTGCCGCGGTCCTTGGCGTCGAGCCATTCGGCATGGCCGCGCAGGCGCCACGCGCCCCACACACCCGAGGCGCCGAGCGTCGCGCCTTGCAGCCGCGCGCGCGCGATGTTGCGGGCGCAGCCGAAGGCGTAGGCCGGGTCGGGCGGGCAGAGGCTGCGATCGCTCTCGTAGCCGATCAGCTCGCGCAGATCCTGCCGATAGGCGCCGAGCGTGAGCTCGGTCGTTCCCTGCCGCCATTCGACACCGATCTCCGCGCTGCGGCCGCGCTCGGGCGCGAGGCTCGGCACGCCGTAGCCCGGGTAGACGAGGTCGTTGAAGCTCGGCGCGCGAAAGCTCGTGCCCACCAGGGCGCGCAGTGACCAGGCGGCGTCGAGCGGCCAGCGCAGGCCGGCGCGGCCCGTGTCGACGCTGCCGTAGCCTGAATTGCGGTCGTGGCGCGCCTCGAGCTGCAGTTGCAGCGGCCCGGCCGCACCGGCATAGGCCAGCACCGCGGCGTCGTTGTCGCGCGCCGCGTCGCCCGCGTAGCTGCTCGAGCGCGCCGCCTCCTCGAGCCGCTCGAGCGCGAGCGTGAGCTGCTGGTCGCTGCGCGGCCGCCAGCTCGCCTGCAGCGTGGCCTGGCGGCGCGTCGTGCCGAAGGTGTCGAGCTGGTGCGCGCCGCTCGTGCGCTCGCTCTCGTCGCGGGCCAGGCGGGCGGTGACGGTCCATTGCGGCGCGAGCACCGCGCGGCCGTCGAGCGCCCACGCGCGTTCGTGCGCACGATTGCGGAAGTCGGGGCTCGCGTCCTGCAGGTACGCCGGCGGCAGGAACTCGCTCGCGTCGTACTGCGCGTTCAGGCGGCTGTCGCGCACGCTCAGCCCGAGCCGCGTGCCGGCCGCAGGCGACCAGCCCGCCTGCAGCGTGGCGCCGTGGCGTGCGAAGCCGTCGCGGTCGGGGTTGTAGTTGCCGAACTGGTCGTTCGGGCGCAGCGCCGAGACGCCGCGCGCGCGCTCGTGGCTGGCGGCCACCGCGAGATCGAACGGGCCCTGCTTCAGGTCGAGCCCGACCGAGCCCTCGCCGGCGCCGTATTCGCCCGCGGCCAGCCGCAGCGAGGCGCGCGGCGCGCCGCGTCCGCGCCGCGTGAAGATCTGCACCACGCCGCCGATGGCGTCGGCGCCGTACAGGCTCGACGCCGGGCCGCGCAGCACCTCGACGCGCTCGATGTCGGCCAGGCCCAGCAGGTCGAACTCGGGCGCGCCGAGCGTGGCCGAGCCGACGCGCACGCCGTCGACCAGCACCAGCGTCTGGCCCGACGAAGCGCCGCGGATCATCACCCCGGCGTTCTGGCCCGGCGGGCCGTTGCGCGTGAGCTGCACGCCGGCTTCGAGCCGCAGCAGGTCCTCGAGCGTGTCGGCGGTCGACGCGCGGATGCGCGCCGCGTCGATGACCACCAGATCGGCGGCAAGCTGGTGGCGCGCCAGCGGCTCGCGGCTGCCGGTGACGACGAGCCGGTCGTCGGCGTCGTCGCCGGCGCCAGCGCAGGCGGCCGACGCGGCCAGCGCGCACAGGGTGAAGGAAGCGCCGCGCAGCGCGCGGCGACCGAGGGTGCGGATCGTGTGATGGAAGGCGGTCAAAATCGAACTCCGTCCGCACTCCCCGTGCAGACTCCAGAGGTCATGCCCACCGGCATGGCGGCAGTCGAGTCGATCGGTCCCGCAGCGGCCGCTGCAGCGCGGCCGCGACGCTCCCGCATGCCCACCGCAATGCCGGCGCCCGAGCACCAGGCCGGTATCCGGGCTTGCGAGTGCCGGCGGCACGGCCCGGTGAAGGGCGTGGCGCCGAAAACGCGTTGCGCCTTCCCAGGGCCTCGGCGGCCCCAGTGGCTGTCTGTGCAGCGCGTTCCTCGCTGACCGTTGCGGGGGCAGCGCCGGAATCGCGCGTCGGCCCGAGTGACCTCGACCGCCGCGCCCACCGGCTTCCCGTTGAACCCGCCGCTGCGAACAAAGCGGCTGGGCACCTGGTGCAAGCCCGACGATGCTAGCGCATGACCGGGGCGCCCGGCCGGCACGGCGCACGCGGACCCGGCTCCTATAATCGCCCGTCACCACCCCCCGGCCCGCGCACGCTGAGCGCGGGCCGCTTCACATGGCCAAGTTCGTGTTCGTCACCGGTGGCGTGGTGTCCTCGCTGGGCAAGGGCATCGCGGCGGCCTCGCTCGCGGCCATCCTCGAGTCGCGCCGGCTCGAAGTCACCCTGATCAAGCTCGACCCCTACCTCAACGTCGATCCGGGCACGATGAGCCCGTTCCAGCACGGCGAGGTCTTCGTCACCGACGACGGCGCCGAGACCGATCTCGACCTCGGCCACTACGAGCGCTTCGTCACGACGCGGATGCGGCGCACGAACAACTTCACCACCGGCCAGATCTACAAGAGCGTGCTCGAGAAGGAGCGCCGCGGCGACTACCTGGGCAAGACGGTGCAGGTGATCCCGCACGTCACCAACGAGATCCAGGAGTTCGTGCTGCGCGGCGCCAATGCGGTGCCGGTGGACGTGGCCATCGTCGAGATCGGCGGCACGGTGGGCGACATCGAGAGCCTGCCCTTCCTCGAGGCGGTGCGGCAGATGAGCCTCAAGCTCGGCCCCACCAACTTCGCCTTCGTGCACCTGACCTACGTGCCCTTCATCGCCGCGGCCGGCGAGCTCAAGACCAAGCCGACGCAGCACACGGTGCAGAAGCTGCGCGAGATCGGCATCCAGCCCGACGTGCTGCTGGCGCGCGCCGACCGCGTCATCCCCGACGACGAGCGCGCCAAGATCAGCCTGTTCACCAACGTGCCGCTGCACGGCGTGATCAGCGTGCCCGACGTCGACACCATCTACAAGGTGCCGCGCCTGCTGCACGAGCAGGGCCTCGACGAGCTGATCTGCATGAAGCTGCAGCTGCTGACGCGGCCGGCCGACCTCAGGCGCTGGGACCGCCTGGTGCACGAGGTCGAGCACCCGCGCACGAGCGTGCGCATCGCGATGTGCGGCAAGTACACCGAACTGTCCGACAGCTACAAGTCGCTCAACGAGGCGCTGCGCCACGCCGGGATCCACAACCACGCCCGGGTCGAGATCGGCTATGTCGACGCCGAGACGCTCGACGCCGGCAACGCCGAGGTGCTGGCCGCGTACGACGCCATCCTCGTTCCGGGCGGCTTCGGCAAGCGCGGCATCGAAGGCAAGATCGTCGCCGCGCGCTACGCGCGCGAGCACGGCGTGCCGTACCTGGGCATCTGCCTGGGCATGCAGGTGGCGACGATCGAGTTCGCGCGCCATGTCGCCGGCCTGGCCGGCGCCAACAGCACCGAGTTCGAGGCCGACTGCGCGCATCCGGTGATCGCGCTGATCGAGGAATGGCAGGACCGCGACGGCAGCGTGCAGCGCCGCCACGCCGGCTCCGACCTCGGCGGCACGATGCGCCTGGGCGCGCAGAGCTCCGACGTCAAGCCCGGCACGCTGGCCCACGAGATCTACGGCCCGGTGGTGACCGAGCGCCACCGCCACCGCTACGAGGCCAACGTCAATTACCTCGAGCGGCTGCAGGCCGCGGGCCTCGTGATCAGCGCGCTCACGCAGCGCGAGCAGCTCACCGAGATCGTCGAGCTGCCGCGCGCGCAGCACCCCTGGTTCATGGGCGTGCAGTTCCATCCCGAGTTCAAGAGCACGCCCTGGGACGGCCACCCGCTGTTCGGCAGCTTCGTCAAGGCCGCGCTCGCGCACCAGGTCGCACGCCAGGCCGCGCGCCGCGACGAGCCGGCGGTCCGTGCCGTGGGCTGACGATGGACCTGTGCGGCTTCGCGGTCGGCCTCGACCGGCCCCTGTTCCTGATCGCCGGCCCCTGCGTCGTCGAGAGCGAGGCGCTGCAGATGGAAGTCGCCGGGCGGCTCGCCGAGATGACGCGCGCGCTCGGCATCGCCTTCGTCTTCAAGAGCAGCTACGACAAGGCCAACCGCACGAGCGGCGCGAGCTTCCGCGGCCCGGGCATCGAGCGCGGCCTCGAGATCCTGGCCAAGGTGCGGCGCGAGCTCGCGCTGCCGGTGCTCACCGACGTGCACGAGGCCACGCAGGTGGCGGCCGCGGCCGCCGCCTGCGACGTGCTGCAGACGCCGGCCTTCCTGTGCCGGCAGACCGACTTCATCCGCGCCGTGGCGCAGAGCGGGCGGCCGGTGAACATCAAGAAGGGCCAGTTCCTCGCGCCCGAGGACATGGTCAACGTCATCGCCAAGGCGCGCGCCGCGGCGCGCGAAGCCGGCCTCGGCGAAGACCGCTTCATGGCCTGCGAGCGCGGCGCGAGCTTCGGCTACCACAACCTGGTGGTCGACATGCGCAGCCTGGCGATCATGCGCCGCACCGCGGCGCCGGTGGTGTTCGACGCCACCCACAGCGTGCAGCTGCCCGGCGGCCAGGGCACGAGCTCGGGCGGCCAGCGCGAGTTCGTTCCGGTGCTGGCGCGCGCCGCGGTGGCCGCGGGCGTCGCCGGCGTCTTCATGGAGACGCATCCCGATCCGGCGCGCGCGCTCTCCGACGGCCCCAACGCCGTGCCGCTGGCGCGCATGCGCGCGCTGCTCGAGCAGCTCGTCGAGATCGACCGCACCGTCAAGGCGCGGCCCTGGCCGGAAGACGACTTCGGCGGCTGAGAGCCCGGATGCCCGCACCCGCGTCCCCGATCACCACGACGCGCGTCAGCGACCCCGAGCGCGACCGCGCCTGCATGGCCGCGGCGGCGGTGCAGGCCGCCCGCGGCGAGCACCGCGTGCGCGGCAGCCGCCACGAAACGCCCGAAGTCGGCGGGTTGCCGCACCGCCCGGCCCCGCTGCGCTTTCCCGGCCGCAAGGCGACCGGGTCCTTCGCGCCGGGCGAATACGCCCGCAAGGCCCGGCCGCTGCGCGCCGGCGCCACCGGGTACTTCGACCGGGTCCTGGGCGAGGGCGTTGCCGCCGCCCCGGTCCGAACGGCTTTCACTTCACAGGAACGCAAACGAACATGAGTGCCATCGTCGACATCGTCGGCCGCGAGATCCTAGACAGCCGCGGCAACCCCACCGTCGAGTGCGACGTGCTGCTGGAATCGGGCACGATGGGCCGGGCCGCCGTGCCCAGCGGCGCCTCCACCGGCAGCCGCGAAGCCATCGAGCTGCGCGACGGCGACAAGGCGCGCTACGGCGGCAAGGGCGTGCTGCGCGCGGTGGAGCACATCAACACCGAGATCAGCGAGGCCGTGATGGGGCTCGACAGCTCCGAGCAGGCCTTTCTCGACAAGACGCTGATCGACCTCGACGGCACCGACAACAAGAGCCGCCTGGGCGCCAACGCCACGCTCGCCGTGAGCATGGCCGTGGCGCGCGCGGCGGCCGAGGAATCGGGGCTGCCGCTGTATCGCTACTTCGGCGGCAGCGGCCGCATGCAGTTGCCGGTGCCGATGATGAACGTCATCAACGGCGGCGCCCACGCCAACAACAACCTCGATCTGCAGGAGTTCATGATCCTGCCGCTGGGTGCTCCGAGCCTGCGCGAGGCGCTGCGCTACGGCGCCGAGGTGTTCCACGCGCTCAGGAAGATCATCGACGAGCGCGGCATGCCCACCTCGGTGGGCGACGAGGGCGGCTTCGCGCCCAACGTGCCCAGCCACGAAGCAGCGATCCAGCTCATCCTCGAGGCCATCGAAAAGGCCGGCTACCGCCCCGGCGAGCAGATCGCGATCGGCCTGGACTGCGCGGCCAGCGAGTTCTGCAAGGACGGCAAGTACCACCTCGAGGGCGAGGGCCTGGTGCTCGCCGCGGCCGAGTGGACCGACATCCTCGCCGCCTGGTGCGACAAGTACCCGATCGTCTCGATCGAGGACGGCATGCACGAGGGCGACTGGGACGGCTGGAAGATCCTCGCCGAGCGCCTGGGCAAGAAGGTGCAGCTGGTGGGCGACGACCTGTTCGTCACCAACACGAAGATCCTCGAGCGCGGCATCAAGGAGGGCGTGGCCAACTCGATCCTCGTCAAGATCAACCAGATCGGCACGCTGAGCGAGACCTTCGCCGCCATCGAGATGGCCAAGCGCGCCGGCTGGACCGCCGTCGTCAGCCACCGGAGCGGCGAGACCGAGGACAGCACGATCGCCGACATCGCCGTGGGCACCAACGCCGGACAGATCAAGACCGGCTCGATGAGCCGCAGCGACCGCATCGCCAAGTACAACCAGCTGCTGCGCATCGAGGAAGACCTCGGCGAGATCGCGAGCTACCCGGGCCGCGCGGCCTTCTACAACCTGCGTTGAGACGCGCGCACCGATGCGCTGGACCACGCTCGCGCTCGCACTGGCCCTGCTCGCCGTGCAAGGCGAGCTCTGGCTGGGCAAGGGCAACATGCCGCAGGTGGTGAGCCTGCGCATGCAACTGGCCGATCAGCAGCGCACGAACGACGCGGCGCGCGCGCGCAACGCACGCACCGCGGCCGAGGCGAGCGACCTGAAGGAGGGCCTCGAGATGGTCGAGGAGAAGGCCCGCGCCGAGCTCGGCATGGTCAGGCCCGACGAGATCCTGGTGCAATTCGCGCCGCGCGGCGGCGCCGCCGGCACGTCGGCCGCCGGCACGTCGGCCGCCGGCACGTCGGCCGCCAGTACGTCGGCCGCCGTCGCCGTCGCCCCACGCCGCTGAATGGACGTGCTGCTGCAGGCTGCGCGCCCGCTGCTGGCAGCCGCCTTCGAGTTCCGCGGCAGCCCCGTCACCTGGCTCGAGATCGTCGCCTTCGGGCTGGCGATCGCGATGGTGCTGGCCAACATGCGCGTCGACCCCGTCGCCTGGCCGCTGGCGATCGCCAGCTCGCTGCTCTATGCGCTGCTGTTCGCCGACAGCCGCCTGTACGGGCAGGCTTCGCTGCAGCTGTTCTTCGTCGTCGTCGCCTTCTGGGGCTGGTGGCAGTGGCTGCGCGGGCGCGGCGCCGACGGCGGCGCGCTCGTCGTGCATCGGCTGTCGCTGCGCGGCCGCGCCCGGGTGCTCGTGCTCACGCTGGCAGGCTGGCCGCTGCTGGGCCTGCTGCTCGCGCACGGCACCGACGCCGCGCTGCCCTACGCCGACGCGTTGCCCACGGTGGCCAGCATCGCCGGCCAGCTGCTGCTGGGCCGCAAGCTGATCGAGAACTGGGCCGTCTGGCTCGCCGTCAACGTCTACAGCGTGGGTCTGTTCGCCCAGCGCGGTCTGTGGCTGACGGTGCTGCTGTACGCGCTGTTCGCGCTGATGTCGGTGGCCGGCTGGCGCGCCTGGCGGCGGCGCGAGGCTGCCGGCGCATGACACTGCGCATCGCCATCGTCGGTGCCGAGAGCACGGGCAAGACGACGCTCGCGGCCGCGCTGGCGCGTGCGCTGGCCGAAGACGGCTGCGGACGCGTCGCGCTCGTCGACGAATGGCTGCGCGCCTGGTGCGTGCGCGCAGGCCGCACGCCGCGCGCCGACGAGCAGCGCGCGATCGCCGAGGAGCAGCACCGCCGCATCGAGGCCGCCGCCGCCGAGCACGACATCGTCGTGAGCGACACGACGGCGCTGATGACCACCGTCTACAGCCGGCTGCTGTTCGACGACCGCTCGCTCGACGCGCGTGCCTACGAGCTGCACCGCACGAGCGCGCTCACGCTGCTCACCGCGCTCGACCTGCCCTGGGTGGCCGACGGCCTGCAGCGCGACGGCCCGCAGGTGCGCGCGCCGGTCGACGCGCTCGTGCGCGCCTGGCTGCACGCGCACACACTGCCTTTCGCGGTGGTGGGCGGCCAGGGGCCGGAGCGCCTGGCTCGGGCGCGTGCGGCACTCGAGCCGCTGCTGCGCAGGCGCGCGGCGGGGCTGCCGGACCGACACCGGTAGCGGTCGGCAGGGTGGCCGGGGGCGCTCCTCATCGCCCCTTGCGAGCCAGCAGAGGCTCCACGCCGCGGCGCAGCGTGGCCGGCCATTGCCGGGCCTTGCGCCAAGCGCGACGCGAACGCCCGGACAAGGCCCGGGCCGGCACCCTCATCGGCGGCGGGAACGCCGATCTTCGCAGGCTCAGGGCAGGCGCGTGAACACCGGCACCTGCGCGTCGCGCAGGCACTGCGCCGTCACGCTGCCGGCGAGCACGCTGCGCAGTCCGGTGCGACCGTGCGTCGTCATCGCCAGCATCGCGTCGCCCAGGCCGCGTACGTAGTCGGGAATCGCCTGCTTCGCGTCGCCGTGCAGCACCTCCCAGCTCACCGGCACGCCCCAGCGCTCGGCGATCTCGCGCGCCTTGCTGCGCACGTAGTTCGCTTCCTGCACGTCGCTCGCCGGCACGCCCGGCTCGGGCCGCGCCGACTGCTCGAGCACCGACACGACCACGACCTTGGCGCCCAGCCATTTCGCCAGCGCTGCGGCCTGCGGCACGATGGTCTCGGACAGCTCGCTGCCGTCGAGCGGCAGCACGATCTGTCCGACCCGCGACAGGGCCGGCGGGCCGTCGGCCTGCGGCCGGAACACGACCAGCGGCTCGCCCAGGCTGCGCAGCACCTGCAGCGCCACACTGCCGAACAGCGCCTGCATCGCGCCGCTGCGGCCGTGCGAGCACATCGCCACCAGCGTGCCGGGCACGCGCCGGGCCTCGTCGCCGATTGCCGCCGCCACGCCCTCGGCCGGCGCCGGCAGGCACAAGGCCTTGGCCGCGACCGGCGCGGCCAGCGCCTCGAGCTCGGACGCCGCCGCCGCTGCGTCGTCGGCAGCGGCAACGACGCGCAGCAGCGTCAACTCGGCGCCGGCGGCACGCGCGACCTGCGCGGCCGGAGCAATCAGCTGCTCGGAGAACCTGGAGCCGTCGACCGGAACAAGAATGCGTGTGTACATGATCGGTGCCTTGGCCGCGTAGCCGGTGGAATTGCGTCGGTCCGCATCATAGGGCGGTACGGGCGAAACGGGCGGCCCGGCTGCCGACCGGTCAGCGGCGCGGGCGTGGTGCCGCGCAGCCCGGGCACGGCAGCCGTACCCGGAAGCACGCGCCGCGCGCGCCGGCGGCCGCCAGCGACAGCGAGCCGCCGAGGCGGCGCATGATCTGCCAGCTGATCGCCAGCCCGAGCCCGGCGCCCGGCGCCGACGTGCGGGTGTGCGCCCAGCCGCGGCGGAACTTCGAGAAGATCAGCTCGCGCTCGTCGGCGCGGATGCCCGGGCCGTTGTCCTCGATCAGGACCTCCCAGCAGGCGTGGCGGATGCGGCTGCTCACGCGCACCCAGGGGTCGTCGCTGACGTTGTACTTGATCGCGTTGGAAATCAGGTTGATGAATACCTGGCTGAGCCGATCGGCATCGCCGTGGACCACGACACCGCGCGCGCGCGCGCCTTCGAGCATGCGCACCGGCGCAGCGGCGGCCAACCCCTGGCAGATCTCGATCGAGCCGTCGAGCGCCAGCTCCGGGTCGATCGGGGTCAGTTGCCACGGCGCCTCGCCGTGCTCGAGCAGATTCAGCTCGAGCGTGCTGTCGAGCAGTCGCGTCAGGCGCACGCTCTCCTCGTGGATGATGCGCAGGAAGCGCTGCGCCTTCGCCGGCTCCAGCCCACTGGGGTCGAGCAGCGTCTCGGAGAACGAGCGGATCGAGGTCATCGGCGTCCTGACTTCGTGGCTCACCTGGCTCAGGAACAGGTCCTTCTCCACGTCGAGCCGCCGCAGGCGCTCGTTGGCCTGCGCGAGCTGGCGTGCGGCGGCCTCGAGCTGGCGCGACTTCTGCTCGAGCTGGTGGCTGTATTCGCGCACGCGCTGGGTCTCGTCGGCGATACGCACGAGGGCGTCCAGGCTGATGGTCTCGCCGGTGACCACCTGCGAGATCATCGCGTGCGCCGACGCGCTGCCGATGCTGCCGGCCAGCGCACGCTCGAGCCGGGTGATGAAGGCATCGTCGGCGATCGGAGCGCTGCGGTCGCGCCCCTGCTGCACAGCGGCCTGGCTGAACAGGCGGCGCGCCTCGTCGGCACCGAGGATGCGCTGCGCCAGCGCGCTCAGGTCGTCGGTCGCCGCCGAGCGGCGCAGCAAGCCGGTGGTCGCCTCGGCCGACGTGCGGAACACGTCGACGAACAGCGTGCCTTGCAGCCGCTCGAGCGGACGCGGCTCGCGCCGCAGCGACACCAGCACGAACAGCAGCGTGTTGACCGACAGACTCCAGAAGATCGCATGCACCAGCGGGTCCAGGCCGTGCAGGCCGAACAGGGCCTGCGGGCGCAGCATCTGCAGGCCGAACGGGCCGTCGGCCAGCACCCGCGGCGACAGGATCACATCGCCGCCGAAGCTCGGCAGGAACAGCGTGTAGGCCCAAAGGATCGTGCCCACCAGCAGACCGGCGAAGGCGCCGTCGGCGTTGGCGTGGCGCCAGAACAGTCCGCCGACCAGACTGGGCAACACCTGGGCAACACCGACGAAGGCGATCAACCCGATCGACGCGAGCGCGTCGGAGTTGCCGCTCAGACGGAAGTACAGGAAGCCCAGCGCCAGCATCACGCAGATGCTGACGCGCCGACTGGTGAGCAGAAAGCTGCGGAACTCGCCGCCGGCGCTCTGCGACACCCAGTGCAGCCGCAGCGCCACCGGCATCACGATGTGGTTGGAGATCATCGTCGACAGCGCGATGCAGGCGACGATCACCATCGAGGTGGCGGCCGAGAAGCCGCCGAGGAACGACAGCAGCGCGATGTCGTTGCGGCTCGCCCAGATCGGCAGCGTCAGCACGAACATGTCCGGGTCGGCGTGGGCCGGCAGATAGTTCAGCCCCGCGATCGCGATCGGCAGCACGAACAGGCTGAGCAGGAACAGGTACAGCGGAAACAGCCACGCGGCGGTACGCAGGTGGGACTCGTCGACGTTCTCGACCACGGTCACCTGGAACTGGCGCGGCAGGCAGATCACCGCCCCGGCCGACAGGAAGATCACCGCCACCCAGCGCGGCCCGAAGGCGTCCTGCGCGTGCAGCATTTCGGGCGACGCGAGCGCGAAGATATGCTCGGCGCCGCCGGCCACTCCGTACACCGCCATCAGCCCGACGGCCAGCAGCGCCACCAGCTTGACCACGGCCTCGAGCGCGATCGCCGCCACGACACCGTGATGGCGCTCCTTGGCGTCGATGTTGCGCGTGCCGAACAGGATCGTGAACACCGCCATGCCGGCTGCGATCCAGAACGCGGTCCAGTAGTCGGGTGCACCGCTGCCCGAGGCGCCCGCGAGCGTGTCCGGAGCGCTGTTGCCGATCACCTGAAAGCTGGTGGCCACCGCCTTGAGCTGCAGTGCGATGTACGGCGTCGTGCTGACCACCGCGATCAGCGTGACCAGCGCGGCCAGGGCGGCGCTCTTGCCGTAGCGCGACGAGATCATGTCGGCGATCGACGTGATGCTTTGGTTGTGGGCGATGCGCACGATCTTGCGCAGCAAGATCCACCAGCCGATGAACATCAGCGTCGGCCCGAGGTAGATGGTGGCGAACTCGAGCCCGCTGCGCGCGGCCGAGCCCACCGCGCCGTAGAAGGTCCACGAGGTGCAGTACACCGAGATCGACAGCGTGTACACCAACGGCGAGCGCAGCCAGCCCAGCCGCCCGCTGCGGGCGCGGCGATCGCCCACGAACGCCACCCCGAACAGCAGCGCCACGTACAGCAGCGCCGTCACCAGGACGACGTCGGCCGACAACATCAGCCGGCAGGATCGGTTGCCGGCGCTTCACCCGGCGGCGCCGCCGCCGGCGCAGGCGGCGGCGCCAGCCGCCGCGCAAGCAGCGCGGCACAGACGATCAGCGCCAGCCACACGCCGAACAGGTACACGACGATCAGCGGCACGCCGGCCACGGCGCGCGTGCCGGTGAACAGGTTGATCGCCGGCGGCATCAGCAGGAACACGCCGATGGCCGGCAGCAGCACGGCGGCGTCGCGCAGCCGCGCGTACATCGGGTCCGCAGCCGTCTTCGACATGTCCGCTGCCTGTTCAGCGCGCCGTCAGGCGGCGCGCCTGCTCGACGATGTCGCGGTTGGAGAACGGCTTGGTCACGAAGCAGTCGGCGCCGATTTCCTCGGCCATGCGGCGGTCCTGCGCCTGTCCCTTGGCGGTGAGCACCAGCACCGGGACCGACTTCAGCACCGGGTCGGACTTCACCGCCTTGAGCACCTCGAATCCGTTCATGCGGGGCAGCATCAGGTCGAGGATCAGCAGTTCGGGCGCATCGCTGCGCAGCGCGCGCAGGGCCGCTTCGCCGTCGAGCACCGAGATCACGTCGAACCCCTCGCGCTGCAGCACGAAGCTCAGCGACTCGACGATGTGCGGCTCGTCCTCCGCGATCAGCACACGGCAGACCATGGCCCAGCAATTCGGTGCGCGCTGCTCCCGCTCATGACGTGTCCCATGCCCCGGGGCGAGTGTAGCCCCTCAGGTGTCGACGACGGCATCCTCCTCGCGATACAGGCAGTCGCGGCGCACGCACAGCCGGCAGCTCGGCCCCACCGGTACGGCCGGCGCCGTCGACGCCAGGTCCAGGCCGTCGCCGTACACGGTCTGATCGGCGTGCAACGCGTCGCACGCGAGCATGATCGACAGCACGCGGCGCGGCAGGACGAAGCCGGGCCGCGCCTTCTCGACGGTGCGGGCGACGAACAGCAGCCGCTCGCCGGTCGGGAACTCGGCGAGCTGGCGCACGATGGTTCCCGGTGTCTGGAAGGTCTGGTACACGGCCCACATCGGACAAGCCTGGCCGTGGCGCGGCAGCGCCAGTTGCGGCAGCGGGAAGCGCTTGCTGGTGAAGCCTGCGGCGTCGACGCGCATCAGGCCGAAGGGAATGGCGGCCGCGCCGTGCCGGCGCAGCGACACCAGTCGGCAGCACACCTGCTCGTAGCTCGCACCGAAGCGCTGCACGAGATGGTCGATATCGAAGCGTGCGCGCCGCGCCGCGTCGAGGAAGGCCTCGTAGGGCAGCAGCACGGCCGCAGCCAGATAGGACGACAGCACGCGGCGGGCACGCCGGCGCGCCGCATCGGTGCCGAGCTGTGCGGCCTGGGCCAGCACGCCGTCGAGCGCATGCCCCTCGTCGAACAGCTCGGCAGCGACCCGCGCGAGCTGCATGCGCAGCGCCGGGCGCGGGGCGGCCTCCGCCAGCACCAGGGTGCGCGACGCGCGATCGAAGGCCACGTGTTCGTGAGGTTCGCTGCGGCCGAATCCGGCCGAGGGCCGGATGACGATCTGCACGGCGTGCGCGCGCCGCAGGTACTCGAGCAGCGCCTGCTCGCTGCAGCCGCCTTCGAGCGCCGCCGCGGCACGGAAGTCGGCCGCTGCCTGTTCGAGGCTCGGAAAATGATTGGCATGGTCGAAGACGAAGTCGTCGACCTCGTCGACCGGGCTGAGCGAGCGCGTGCCGGAGTAGTCCTTGTCGAAGAAGGCCGCCAGCGCCTTGGCCACTTCGGCCAGGCGCGCGCTCTCGTTGCCGACGATGCTCACGAAGCGCTGGCGCTGCTGCGGCTCGAGGTCGGCCACGGTCTCGAGGATCTCCGACGACGAACGGATGGCCGCCACCTGGCTGAGCAGGCTGTGCACGGCGCCGCCGAGGAAGGGGTCCTGATTGAGCCGATCGGACAGCGCACCGACCGCCCGTCCGCGGTCGAGCCAGGCGCGATGCAGGCGGATGAGCGCCCGAGCCCAGTCGCGCTGGCCGCTGGCCAGTCCGTGCGCGGCGGCCGGATCGAGCTGCAGGTCGGCCAGCAGCGGCTCGCCGGTGAGTTCGTTCAGGTCGTCCAGCAAGCGCCGTTCGGCAGCGCCGTCGAGCTCGTCCACCGCCAGGCCGAGCGCCTCGGCGATCCGCTTGAGCAGCGCGCCGGCGATGTTGCGCTTGTCGCTCTCGATCAGGTTCAGGTACGACGCCGAGATGCCCACGTCGGCGGCCAACCGTGACTGTGTGATGCCGAGCGCGCGCCGGCGCTCGCGCAGCGTCGGCCCGATCAGCGAGCGGCGCATGCGCGCACCCGATCAACGGCCTTGCCGGCCAGCGACACGCGCCGCAAGCACGGGACGCGCGGCCATGGCGAGCGCCCCGATGTTGCACCGCAATGTGAAAAGTCCACCGGGATTTCCTCGAGCAAATTAATTATTTACAAAAAACTCCAATGAAGTCAATTGCCTATTGTTAGGTTGACGAAGTGGTTCGATACTTTTCGACAGCGGATGCCTGTGGAGGGAACACATCCGCAGAGATCCGGCGCGAGCGCATCGGCGTGTAGAAGCCGCCTCGGCCGCGGGTGGCCGCACGGCAGCGTATCGACAGCGCTCGCGCGCCCGGCCCTCCGTTCGCGGGCATCGTCAACTTCCTGGAGATGAAACATGGCGCAATCCAAGTCGGTCAGCAAGACGCAATCCGCTCTGTCCCGCAGGCGCATCCTGGGCGCCGGCGCGGGCGTTGCCGGAGCCGCGCTGATCCCGGGCATCGGGCCCATCGGCCTGGCCCACGCCCAGGGCAAGCCCGCGATGGGCACCTGGCCGGCCGGCTCGCAGGGTCCGAGCGTTGCCGTTGCCGCCATGGTGCCGCTGACCGGCACCTATGCAGTGCAGGGCGCCGACGAACTCAAGGGCTGGGAACTTGCCGTCGAGCACATCAACACCAACCACCCGCTGATGAAGCAGCTCGCGCCGAAGATCAACAACGGCGTGCTCGGCAAGAAGGTCGTGCTGAAGTCGGCCGACTCGGCCGCCAAACCCAACCAGGCACTGCAGTCGGCGCAGACCTTCATCAACCAGGACAAGGTCGTCCTGATGACGGGGTCGACCTCGTCGGCGGTGGCCGTCGCGATGAACAAGTTCGCGCAGCGCGAGAAGATCCTCTACATGCCGGGCATCTCGGGCTCCAACGACACCACCGGCAAGGACTGCGTGCGCTACAGCTTCCGCCAGGGCTTCTTCGGTGAAATGGCGGCCAACGCGATCGGCCCGGTGATGCTCAAGCAGTTCGGCAAGAACCGCAAGGCCGCGTTCATGACGCCGGACTACACCTACGGCCACACCACGACCAAGTCGGTGGTGGACTACATCACCAAGGAAGGCGGCTGGACGGTCGTCACCAACCAGGTCTCGCCGCTGGGCACGCAGGACTTCAGCCAGTACCTGACCAACATCGCCAACTCCGGCGCCGAGTTCCTGATCAACGTGAACTGGGGCCGTGACGCGGTGCTGTCCAGCCAGCAGGCCAAGCAGTTCGGCCTGCTTCCCAAGATGACGCTGGTGCTGCCCTACCAGATCCCGTTCATCGCCAAGGAGGCCGGCGTCGACATCACGGCCGGCGTGCTGGCGGCAACCGACTTCTGGTGGACGCTCGAGGACAAGTACCCGCTGGCCAAGCAGTTCGTCGAGGCCTTCCACAAGAAGTACGGCTACCGGCCCGAGTGGGGCGCCGAGAACGCCTACGTCAGCTTCGCGCACTGGGCGCGCATGGTCACCGAGGCCGGCAGCTTCTACCCGCCCGACGTGATCAGGCAGTGGGAGAAGGGCGAGACCATCCCGTCGCTGCTGGGCAACGTGCACTACCGGCCCGAGGATCACCAGGCGGTGCGTCCGGTCGTCCTCGTGCGCGGCAAGGCCAAGAAGGACATGAAGAACGACGAGGACTTCTGGGAGGTGATCGACGTCGTGCCCGGCGAGAAGGTGATCCAGCCGCCCGGCGAATTCGGCTGCAAGCTAGGCGACTACACGTGATCGCGCCACGGGGGCGCCCGGCAGCCGCTGCGGCGCGCCCGGCGGCGCGCGCGCAACCGGCGCCGGCCGACGGCGGCGGCCTAGGCCGCCCGTCCGAACCGCCGCACACGATGGCCGGCGCGATTCCGATCGACCCCTGACCAGGACGACATGGCGTGTTCAGCTGGGGCAACTTCATCTCGCAGTGCTTCAACGGCCTGGTGCTGGGCGCCCTGCTGGCGCTGATCTCGTCGGGCCTGACGATCATCTACGGCACGCTCGGCGTGCTCAACCTGGCGCACGGCGCGATGTTCATGCTCGGCGGCTACGCCGGCTGGGTGGCGTTCACGCAGACCGGCTCGTTCGTCGTCGCGATCGCCGCCGGCGCGCTGTTCGTCATGCTGGTCGGCGTCGTCACCGAGCGGCTGATCATCCGCCACTTCTACGCCCGGCCGGCCGAGGACCAGCTGCTCGTCACCTTCGGCCTGGGCATCGTGTTCGTCGAGACGGTGCGCTACTTCTTCGGCAGCCTGTCGAAGACGGTGCCGCCGCCGGCCCTGCTGACCGGCATCACGCCGCTCGGATTCATGGTCTACCCGACCTACCGGCTGGCGCTGCTGGGCATCGTCACGGTGGCGCTGCTGCTGCTGTACTTCGTGCTCTACCGCACGCGCATCGGCATGATCGTCCGCGCCGGCATCGAGGATGCGGTGATGGTCGATTCGCTGGGCATCAACGTCCAGCGCGTGTTCATGCTCGTGTTCGGCATCGGTGCGATGGCGGCGGGATTTGCCGGCATCGTGAACGCACCGGTGGTCGCCGTCGCGCCCGACGTCGGCGACGCGATCCTCGTGCAGACCTTCGTCGTCGTCGTCATCGGCGGCGTCGGCTCCTTCGCCGGCGCGGTGCTGGGCGGCCTGATCGCCGGCCAGATCATCAGCCTGACCTCGATGATCGACCCCGCCTATTCCTACGTGATGCTGTTCGTCGCGATGACGCTCGTGCTGGTGCTGCGCCCGTACGGCCTGCTCGGCACGGCCAGCCGCGACTAGCCGCCGACTGCCGCGATGCCGACCCGCCAACGCCCGTTCATCGTCGAGATCCTGACGCTGCTCGCATTGATCGCAGCGCCGTTCGTGCTGCCGTACCTGGGGTTCAACCCGACGACGATCAACCGCATCCTGATCTGGGGTCTGGTCGGCATCGGCTTCGACCTGCTGTTCGGCTTCACCGGGCTGCTGTCGTTCGGACAGGCCGCGTTCTTCGGTACCGGCGGCATGTTCGCCGCCTACCTGCTGACGCAGACTTCGTTCACCAACACGATTGCCGCGGCCCTCGCCGGCACCGTCGTCGCCGGCGTCGTCGGCTACCTGATCGGCCTGCTGGCGCTGCGCCGCACGGGCATCTACTTCGCGATGATCACGGTGGCGATCGCCGAGGTGTTCTTCTTCCTCGAGTTCAACCCGCTGTCGGCCTACACCGGCGGCGAGAACGGCCTGCCGGGCGTGCCGCCGCCGAACCTGAACCTGGGCTTCACGACGCTCACGTTCGGCGGCAACTGGCAGATGTACGGGTTCTTCGCCTTCTGGTACTTCGTCGGGCTCGTGATCGCGCTGCGCATCGTGCGCTCGCCGGTCGGGCTGCTGCTGCGCGCGATCCGCGACAACCCGCTGCGCGCGCAGGCGCTCGGCCACGACATCCGCGGCTACAAGATGACGGTCTTCGTCGTCGCGGCGATGTACGCGGGCTTCGGCGGCAGCCTGCTGGGCATGCTGCAGGGCTTCATGCCGCCCGACGCCTTCATGTTCCACACCTCGGGCGAGATCGTCATGCAGACGGCGATCGGCGGCGCCGGCTGGCTGTTCGGCCCGCTGCTGGGCGCGACGGTGTGGCTGTACCTGAGCGACTTCTTCCAGACGACGCTCGAGCTCGGCGCGACCTGGCGGCTCGTGCTGGGCATCGTGTTCGTGCTGCTCGTCGTCTTCCTGCGCCACGGGCTGGTCGGCGCGATCGTCGACCTGTATCGCCTGGTCAGGCCGCGCAAGCCCGCCCCGGCGCCAGCGGTCGCGGCCGCCGCCAATCCCGGCGAGGACAAGCTGCTGCGGCGCAAGGCCACCGCCAGCAGCGCCGGAACGATCCTGCAGGTAACCGGGCTGACCAAGCGCTATGGCGGACTGGTCGCCAACAGCGACATCGACTTCAGCGTCCAGCACGGCGAGATCCGCGGCATCATCGGCCCGAACGGAGCCGGCAAGAGCACTTTCTTCAAGATGCTGACCTGCGAGGTCATTCCGAGCGCCGGCAAGATCGTCTTCGACGGCCGCGACATCACGACGCTCGGCGTTGCCGACGCGTGCCAGCTCGGACTCACGAAGAGCTACCAGATCAACCAGCTGTTCGACCGCCTGACGGTGCGCCAGAATCTCGCGATCGCAGCGCTCGGCGAGTTGCGCGGCAAGTTCAAGCTCGACCTGTTCAAGTCGCTGGCCAGGGTCGCCGGGCTCGATCCGCAGATCGCACGCACCGCCAAACTCGTGCACCTGGGCGACCGGCTCGACACCCCGGTCGCCGAGCTGGCCTACGGCGAGAAGCGCCGGCTCGAGATCGGCCTCGCGCTCGCGACGTCGCCCAACCTGCTGCTGCTCGACGAACCGCTCGCCGGCATGAGCCCGCAGGAGCGCGTCGACACCGTCGCGCTGCTCAAGGCAATCGCCGTCGGCCGCACGATGATCGTCATCGACCACGACATGGACTCGATGTTCGAACTCGTCGAACGCATCACCGTGCTGCAGGAAGGGCGCGTGCTGGTCGAGGGAACGCCCGACGAGATCCGCACCAACGCCGAAGTTCAGGAGGCCTACCTCGGCGGCCTCGGCGAAGAGGCGGGGGCCGCATGAGTCTGCTCGAGGTCACGGGGCTCAACAGCTACTACGGCGACAGCCACATCCTGTTCGACGTCGCGCTGCGCGTCGAGAAGAACGAGGTCGTTGCCCTTCTGGGGCGCAACGGCGCGGGCAAGTCGACGACCCTCAAGAGCCTGATGGGCGTGGTCAAGCCCCGGGCCGGCAGCATCAGGCTCGAAGGCACGGAACTGGCCGGCCACAAGTCGTACCAGATCGCGCGCGCGGGCATGCAGCTCGTGCACGAGGACCGCCGCATCTTCGGCAGCCTGAACGTCGAGGAGAACATCGTCCTCGCCGGACTGAGCGCCGACCACAAGTGGCCGCTGGAGCGCATCTACGCGATGTTCCCGCGCCTCGCGGAGCGGCGCACCAGCCGCGGCACCGACCTGTCCGGCGGCGAGCAGCAGATGCTGGCGATCGCGCGCGCGCTGGTGCGCGACCCGAAGATCATCCTGCTCGACGAACCCTTCGAGGGCCTGGCGCCGGTGATCGTGCAGAACCTGGTGCGCGCCTGTCACGATCTGGCGCAGGCCGGTCAGACGATCATCCTCGTCGAGCAGAACATCGCGGCCACGCTGGCGCTGGCCAACCGCGTCTACATCATCAACAACGGCCACATCGCGCACGAAGGACCGGCCGCCGCGCTCAAGTCGCAGCCCGAGATCCTGCAGCGCCACCTGGGCGTTTAGGGCGACGGCGCCGCCCACGCGGGCCGGTCGGCGGCGGGCGCGCGGAACACGACTCCGATGCCCGAGCTGCGCGCAGCCGGCGCGGGCAGCGCGCGCAACGGACACTGGCGGCAGCGTGCGGCCGCCGCAGCGGCCGAGCCGCCGCCGCTCGCGGCGCCGGGGCAGCTGCCTTTCTTGGGTTCGTATCTTCACAGACTCTCAGCCGCGGCCCTTGCCCGCCGCATCGCGGCGCACGGCACTCAGGATGCCGCGCAGGATCTCGATCGGCGCCGGCGGGCAGCCGGGCACCACCACGTCCACCGGCACGACTTCGGCCACGCCGCCGCAGATCGCGTGGCTGCACGCGCCGAAGACGCCGCCGCTGGCGCCGCACTCGCCCAGCGCCACCACCAGCTTGGGCGCGGGCATCGCCTCCCAGGTGCGTCTGAGCGCCTCGGCCATGTGGCGCGACACCGGCCCCGTGACCAGCAGCAGGTCGGCATGGCGCGGACTGGCGACGAACCGGATGCCCAGCCCCTCGAGGTTGTAGTAGGGGTTGCCGAGGGCGTGGATCTCGAGCTCGCAGCCGTTGCACGAGCCCGCGTCGACGGCGCGGATGGTGAGCGCCTGGCCGAGCGTGGCGAGGATCTCCGCGCCGATGCGCCCCGCCTCGGCGTCGTGCGCCGACGGCAGGCGCAGCGCGTCGTCGCGCGCCGGTGCCGGCTCGCTGACGATGCCCGTTCGGGCGATCTGCCTGAGGATCTGCCACATCTACAGATCGTGCGCCGAATAGCCGAGATTGAACGACTTGTTGATGAGCGGGAAGTCGGGGACGATGTTGCCGATCACCGCATGCTCGAGCACCGGCCAGTTCTGCCACGAGGGGTCGTGCACGTGACAGCGCAGCACCTGGCCGCCGGCGCCGAGTTCGAGCGCCACGAAGACCTCGCCGCGCCAGCCCTCCACCCAGCCTGCGCCCGGGACACGGCCGGCGCCCGGGGCACGGCCGGCGGCCTCGAGCTGCGCGGCCAGCCTGGCCTCCCATTGCGCCGCCGGCAGCGCCGGCGCGCCCGCGGGCAGCCGCGCGGCGATCTCGCGCAGCAGGCGCAGCGACTCCACCGCTTCGTCGAAGCGCAGCGCCACGCGCGCCGCGACGTCGCCGCCGGCACGCATGCAGGCGCGTGCACCCAGCTCGTCGTAAGGCGCGCAGGGATGATCGGCGCGCAGGTCGCCGGCAAGGCCGCTGGCGCGCGCCGCCAGGCCGGTGAGGCCCAGGCGCAGCGCCAGCTCGCGCTCGACGCGACCGGCACCCATGAAGCGGTCCTGCAGTCCGGCGTGCTCGTCGTAGATGCCGCGCAGCGTGCCCAGCTCGCGCTCCACCGCATCGCACTGCGCGCGCAGGCGCGCCAGCGCCGCCGTGTCGACGTCGCATGCCACGCCGCCGGGCACCACGCGGTCCATCATCAGGCGGTGGCCGAAGAGCTCGTGCGACAGCCGTTGCCAGTCTTCGCGCAGGCGCGAGAACTGCGCCAGGCCGAATGCCAGACCGGCGTCGTTGCCCAGCGCGCCCAGATCGCCCAGGTGGTTGGCCACGCGCTCGCGTTCGAGCAGCAGCGCGCGCAGCCAGCGCGCGCGGCGCGGCACCTCGAGGCCCGCCGCCGCCTCGAGCGCCATGCAGCAGGCCCAGGCGCAGGCGACCGTCGAGTCGCCGCTCACGCGGCCGGCCAGGCGCGGCGCGCCGCGCACACCCAGCTCGGTGAAGCGGCGCTCGATGCCCTTGTGCGTGTAGCCCAGGCGCTGCTCCAGCCGCAGCACCTTCTCGCCCACCACCGAGAAGCGGAAATGCCCGGGCTCGATGATGCCGGCGTGCACCGGGCCGACCGCGATCTCGTGCACGCCGTCGCCTTCGACGCGCACGAAGTCGTAGTCGTCGGGCAGCCGCCCGGGCGCCGCGCCCCGGGGCGCAGCGCCGTGCGCCAGCGGCGGTCCGCCCTCGCCCCACAGGCCGTGGTCGAGCCAGGGCCGCGTGTCGCGCGCGCCCTGGGCGCGCAGGCCGGTGAGATCGGCCGCGGCGCGCTGCATGCGCGCCGCGCAGGCGAAGGTCGGCGCCAGGTCGGGGTAGCCGCGCCCGTCGTCCAGCGGCAGGCGCAGCCAGACGAGGCCGAAGCTGCCCGCGAGCGCGGCGTGCACCGCGGCGCCGCCTTGCGCCGGCGCCAGGTCGCACGCCCACAGCGCGACCAGGCGTCCGCCGCCGGCGGCGACGCGATCGGCCGTCGCCGTCCACTGCCCGCGCTCGACGTCGGCCTGCCACAGCGGCAGCGGCGCCGCGAGGCGGCGCGCGTCGAGCTCGAGGTGGGCCAGCGGCATGGCGCTCAGTGCCCGAGCATCGCCGCCGCCTGGCGGTACCAGCCGTCGAGATACGGCGGCACGAACAGTCCCAGCATCAGCGCCAGCGCCAGATGCACGAACACCGGCAGCAACGCCGGCGCATGCGGCAGCCGCTCGAGCCGGGTGTCGCCGAACACCATCGGCTGCACGCGCGCGAACACCGACGCGAAGGCCACGCCCAGCGCCACCAGCAGGAAGGGCGTGGCCCAGGGCTGCTCGCGCATCGCCGTCGTGACGATGAGGAACTCGCTGGCAAAGACGCCGAACGGCGGCATGCCGAGGATCGCCAGCGCGCCCAGCATCAGGCCCCAGCCCACCGTCGGGCTGACGCGCACGAGGCCGCGGATCTCGTCCATGATCTGCGTGCCCGCCTTCTGCGTGGCATGGCCGACGGCGAAGAAGATCGCCGACTTGACGAGCGAGTGCACCGTCATGTGCAGCAGCCCGGCGAAGGCGGCGACCGGCCCGCCCATGCCGAAGGCGAAGCTCATGAGTCCCATGTGCTCGATCGACGAGTAGGCGAACATGCGCTTGACGTCGCGCTGGCGGATGATGAAGAACACCGCCGCCACCACCGAGACGAGGCCGAAGCCCATCATCAGCCCGCCGGTGAGCGCGCTGCCGCCGAGCGCGCCGTCGGTCAGCACCTTGCAGCGCAGCACCGCGTACAGCGCGACGTTGAGCAGCAGCCCCGAGAGCACCGCCGACACCGGCGTCGGGCCCTCGGCGTGCGCGTCGGGCAGCCAGTTGTGCAGCGGCACCAGGCCGACCTTGGTGCCGTAGCCGATGAACAGGAAGGCCCAGGCCAGCGTGATGATGTTCGGGTCGAGCCGCGCCTTGGCCGCGTCGAGGTGCGTCCACAGCAGCGCGCCGCCCTCGGCGCCGATCACCTTCTCGGCCGCCATGTACAGCAGCACGGTGCCGAACAGCGCCTGCGCGATGCCCACGCCGCAGAGGATGAAGTACTTCCACGCCGCCTCCAGGCTGGCCGCCGTGCGGTACACGCTCACCAGCAGCACGGTGGTGAGGGTGGCCGCCTCCATCGCCACCCAGACCAGGCCGAGGTTGTTGGTGGTCAGCGCCAGCAGCATCGTGAAGCCGAACAGCTGGTACATGCTGTGGTACAGGCGCAGCCGCGGCGGCGTCATCTTGCCGTGGTCGCGCTCGACGCTCATGTACGGGCGCGAGAAGATCGAGGTCGTGAGGCCGACGAAGGCCGTGAGCGCGACCAGGAAGACGTTGAGCGCGTCGATGTAGAACTCGCGCTCCCACAGCAGCATCGGCCCGCCGGCCACCACCTGCGCGGTGAGCACGCAGGCGGCGGCGAAGGTGCCGGCGCTGAAGGCGACGTTGAGGTCGCGCGCGCGCTCGCGCTGGCCGACGAGGCCGAGCACCAGCCCGCCGACGAGCGGAATGCCGAGCAGGAAGGCCAGCGCGTGCGGCACCTACTCCTCCTTCAGCCGCTCGAGGTGGCGGATGTCGAGGCTGTCGAACTGCTCGCGGATCTGGAACATGAATACGCCCAGGATGAGCACGCCGATCAGCACGTCGAGCGCGATGCCCAGTTCCACCACCATCGGCATGCCGTAGGTGGCCGCGGTGGCGGCGAAGAACAGGCCGTTCTCCATGGCCAGGAAGCCGATCACCTGCGGCACCGCCTTGGCGCGCGTGATCATCATCAGGAACGACAGCAGCACGCAGGCCAGCGCGATGCCCAGCGTGCCGCTGGCCAGCGAGCTCGACAGGCGCGAGATCGGCAGCGCGAGGTCGAAGGCGAAGATGACGACGAGGATGCCGATCAGCATCGTCGTCGGGATGTTGATCAGGCCCTCGAGCTCCCAGCGGATGTCCAGCCGCCGCACGACGCGGTGCAGCAGCCAGGGGATGAGCAGGACCTTGAGCGCCAGCGTGAGCGCGGCCGAGACGTACAGGTGCGGCTGCGCCGTGACCCAGCCCACCACCGCGGTGGCCGCGGCCAGCGTCGCGCCCTGCGCCGTATACAGGTGCACGAGCGAGAGGATGCGCCGCTGCGAGATCATCGCGAAGGCCAGGATGAGCAGCAGCGCGCCGAGCAGGTTGACGAACTGCGTGAGCACGGCGGTCATCGATGCGCCCTCAACGCCCGAGCAGCAGATGCACGAGCATGCCGAGCACCGCCAGCAAGAAGGCGGTGGCCAGGAACTCGGGCACGCGGAAGATGCGCATCTTGGCCGACACCGTCTCGAGCAGCGCCAGCGCCGCGCCGCCCGCCGCCAGCTTGAGCAGCAGCACCGGCAGCGCCAGCAGCATCGCCAGCGGCGCCTGCGCGCGCGCCACGCCCCAGGGCACGAACAGCGCCAGGCCGATGCACGAGTAGGCGAAGAGCTTGAGGCTGGCCGCCCACTCGAGCAGCGCGAGGTGGCGCCCCGAGTACTCGAGGATCAGCGCCTCGTGGATCATCGTCAGCTCGAGGTGCGTGGCCGGGTTGTCCACCGGGATGCGCGCGTTCTCGGCCAGCGAGACAATGGTGAACGCCACCCCGGCCAGCGCCAGGCTCGGGTAGATCGCCAGCTCGCGGTGCGCCAGCGTCTCGACGATGGTGGCCAGCG
>JADYZZ010000076.1 GCA_020852865.1 Rubrivivax sp. | reverse complement strand
CTGCAGCGCCTGATGGCCCAGCCGCAGAAGAAGGACGCACGCGGCCGCGTTGCCATCCGCGCCCTCATCCTGACGCCCACGCGCGAACTGGCGGCGCAGGTGGAAGAAAGCGTGCGCACCTACGGCAAGTACCTGCAGCTGACGAGCATGGTGATGTTCGGCGGCGTGGGCATGCAGCCGCAGGTCGACAAGCTGCGGCGCGGCGTCGACATCCTGGTCGCCACGCCCGGCCGCCTGCTCGACCACCACCAGCAGGGCACGCTGGACCTCAGCCAGGTGCAGATCTTCGTCCTCGACGAGGCCGACCGCATGCTCGACATGTGCTGCATCCACGATATCAAGAAGGTGCTGGCGATCCTGCCGCCCAGGCGCCAGAACCTGCTGTTCAGCGCCACCTTCAGCGACGACATCAAGGCGCTGGCCGACCGGCTGCTGAACCAGCCCGCGCTGATCGAGGTGGCGCGCCGCAACGCCGACGCCGACACCGTGGCGCAGACCGTGCACCCGGTGGGACGCGAGCGGAAGAAGGAACTGCTGCGCCACCTCATCCTCGCGGGCGACTGGCACCAGGTGCTGGTGTTCATGCGCACCAAGCACGGCGCCAACCGCCTCACCGAGTGGCTCAACGAGCACGATGTGAGCGCGATGGCGATCCACGGCAACAAGAGCCAGAGCGCACGCACCAAGGCGCTGGCCGACTTCAAGAGCGGCGATCTGCGCGTGCTCGTGGCCACCGATATCGCCGCGCGCGGCATCGACATCGACCAGTTGCCGCATGTCGTGAACTACGAGCTGCCCAACGTGCCCGAGGACTACGTGCACCGCATCGGCCGCACCGGCCGTGCCGGCGCCAGCGGCGAGGCGATCTCGCTCGTGTGCCTGGACGAGGAGGGTTTCCTGCGCGACATCGAGAAGCTCGTCCGGCACCCGATCGCGCGGCGCACGATCGCGGGCTTCGAGCCGCCGGCCGGCGAGCGCGCCGAGCCGATCGTGCTCGGCCGGCGCATGACGATCGGCGCCGGCGCCGCCCGAGGCGGCCGGCGCGACGCCGGGCGCGAGCCGCGGCGCGACGGTCATCCGCCGCACGGCCCGGGCCGTGCGCCGGCGCCGAGGTTGACGCAGGATCCGCACGACGCCCACGGCGCCGCTCGTACCGCGGCGCGCCACGACCGCGCTGGCGCCGGCCACGCCACGCAACCTGCGCCGCACGGCCAGCCGCACGGGCGGCGCGACCGGCCGCAGCCGGCGCCGCGCGGGAGCACGCCCAAGCGTTGAGCCGAGGTCCGGCCGGCGCCGCGCCGCTGCCTACAGCCCCAGCCGCGCGAGCTCGCCGCGGCCCTGGCGCACGAGGACGGGCTCGTCGCCGCTCAGGTCGAGCACCGTCGTGGGCTGCATCGGGCAGGCACCGGCGTCGACGATGGCCTGCAGCACCTTCTGGTAGCGCGCGCGGATCTGCTCGGCGTCGTTGAGCGGCTCCGACTCGCCCGGCGGGATGAAGGTCGTGGCCAGCAGCGGCTCGCCGAACGCGGCGAGCAGATCCTGCGAGACGCGGTGGTCGGGCACGCGCAGGCCGATCGTGCGCCGTGACGGATGCGACAGCCGGCGCGGCACCTCCTTGGTCGCTTCGAGAATGAAGGTGTAGGGCCCGGGTGTGCCGAGCTTGAGCAGGCGGTACTGCCGGTTATCGACGCGCGCGTAGGTGGCCAGCTCGCTCAGGTCGCGGCACAGCAGCGTCAGGTGATGCTTGTCGTCGACCTGGCGGATGCGGCGCAGCGCCTCGGCCGCGGCCTTGTCCTCGAGGCGGCACACGAGCGCGTAGCTCGAGTCGGTGGGAATGGCCGCCACGCCGCCGGCGTGCAGGATCTGCGCGGCCTGCCTGAGCAGGCGGGGCTGCGGGTTCTGCGGGTGGACTTCGTAGTGCTGCGCCACGCGTGCATTGTGGCCGCGGCGGACGACCTGCCCGATTCGAGGGCGTCGCACCCGGCCGCGGTGCGCGCCCCGACGTTCAGGCGCCGATCTTCAGGCGCCGCCTTCCAGCACGGCGAGCGTCAGGCGCGCAATGCAGCTAAGCCGCTCGCGGTCGTCGCGGATCTCGATCTGCCAGACCTGCGTGCTGCGGCCCAGATGCACCGGACGCGCCAGGCCCGTGATCCAGCCCGAGGAGACGGCGCGGATGTGGTTGGCGTTGATGTCCAGGCCGACGGCGTGCCGATCCGGCGGCACGCTGAAGCCGGCGCCGCACGATCCCAGCGTCTCGGCCAGCACGACCGACACGCCGCCATGCACGATGCCCATCGGCTGCAGCGTGCGCCGGTCGACCGGCATGCGGGCGCGGATGAAATCGCCGCCCACTTCGAGGAACTCGATGCCCAGGTGCTCGGGCGCGCTGCCCTCGTGGACGCGCTGCAGGATCTCGATGCTGAGCGGGCGCGTCCAGATCGCGGCTTCGATAGGCATGGTTGCGGGGCGGTGATGTCGGTGCTGGCGGACGGTGCCGGCGGGCGCTGACGGCAGGCGGGGCGGCAGGCGGGGCGGCAGGCGGGGCGGCAGGCGGGGCGGCAGGCGGGGCGGCAGGCGGGAAGGGCGGCGCCGCGGCCGATCAGGCGGCAGCGATCGGGATCTTGCCGATCTTCGCCTGCCACGCGCGCGGACCGGTCTGGTGCACGCTGGTGCCGCTCGCGTCGACCGCCACCGTGACCGGCATGTCCTTCACGTCGAACTCGTAGATCGCCTCCATGCCCAGATCGGCGAAGCCGACGACCTTGGCGCACTTGATGGCCTTGGCCACCAGGTAGGCCGCGCCGCCCACCGCCATCAAGTAGGCGCTGCGGTGCCTGCGGATCGCATCGATGGCGAGCGGGCCGCGCTCGGCCTTGCCGATCATCGCGATGAGGCCGGTCTGCGCCAGCATCATCTCGGTGAACTTGTCCATGCGCGTGGCCGTGGTGGGGCCGGCCGGGCCGACCACCTCGTCGCGCACCGGGTCCACCGGTCCGACGTAGTAGATGACGCGGTTGGTGAAGTCCACCGGCAGCGGTTCGCCCTTGGCCAGCATGTCCTGGATGCGCTTGTGCGCAGCATCGCGGCCGGTGAGCATGCGGCCGTTGAGCAGCAGCGTCTCGCCCGGCTTCCAGCTTGCCACCTCGGCCGGCGTGAGCCGGTCGAGATCGACGCGCCGGCTGCGCTCGGCGTCGGGCGCCCAGTGCACGTCGGGCCACAGGTCGAGGCTGGGCGGATCCAGGTAAACCGGGCCCGAGCCGTCGAGCACCACATGCGCGTGGCGCGTGGCGGCGCAGTTGGGGATCATCGCCACCGGCTTGCTCGCCGCGTGCGTGGGGTAGGTGGCGATCTTGACGTCGAGCACGGTCGTCAGGCCGCCCAGGCCCTGCGCGCCGATGCCCAGTGCGTTGACCTTCTCGTACAGCTCGATGCGCAGTTCCTCGAGCCGGTTGCCCGGCCCGCGCTGCAGCAGGTCGAACATGTCGATCGGCTCCATCAGCGATTCCTTGGCCAGCAGCATCGCCTTCTCGGCCGTGCCGCCCACGCCGATGCCCAGCATGCCCGGCGGGCACCAGCCGGCACCCATCTGCGGCACCGTCTCGAGCACCCAGTCGACCAGGCTGTCGCTCGGGTTCATCATCTTGAACTTGCTCTTGTTCTCGCTGCCGCCGCCCTTGGCGGCGACGATGATGTCGAGCCTGGCGCCGGGCACCACGCTCATGTGCACGACGGCCGGCGTGTTGTCCCTGGTGTTCCTGCGCTCGAACAGCGGATCGGCCAGCACCGAGGCGCGCAGCTTGTTGTCGGGGTCGAGGTAGCCGCGCCGCACGCCTTCGTCGACGGCGTCCTGGAGCGAGCCGTCAAAGCCCTCGAAGCGCAGGTCCATGCCGATCTTCAGGAAGACGTTGACGATGCCGGTGTCCTGGCAGATCGGGCGCCGACCCTCGGCGCACATCCTCGAATTGGTGAGGATCTGCGCAATCGCGTCCTTGGCCGCCGGCGAGGCCTCGCTCTGGTAGGCGCGTGCCAGGTGCGCGATGTAGTCGGCCGGGTGGTAGCAGCTGATGTACTGCAGCGCCGCGGCGACGGTCTCGACGAGGTCGGCATGCTGGATGGTCGTGGTCATGGCGGCGGCTTCGCAATTCGTTGGCGGCGGGTCCGGCCCGGCACCATCACCTGTCGGCACTCGGGGCATTCCCGATGCCGAAAATTGTACGGGCCGGACCATGATCGAAGCCCGGTCCGCGTAAGGGGTTTGTCAGAGCCGCGGCCCAAGCTCCGCAGCCGCAGTGCCGACCCCGTACGGCCCCGAACGACCCGAGCATTCAGCAGGAGACGAACATGAGCAGCGAATCGCCCCAGGAACTCAGGACCTACGAGCCCCCCGCATCGGTGGTGGCCGGCGCGCGCATCTCCGGCATGGCGGCCTACCGTGCGCTGTGCGACGAAGCCGCGCGCGACTTCGAGGGTTACTGGGGCCGCCTGGCGCGCGAGTTCCTCACCTGGAAAACGCCCTTCACCCGCGTCATCGACCGCAGCGGCGCGCCGTTCTACAAGTGGTTCGACGACGGCACGCTCAACGTCAGCTACAACTGCCTGGACCGCAATGTCGAGCGCGGCCTGGGCGACAAGACCGCGATCATCTTCGAGGCCGACGACGGCGCCGTCACGCGCGTGAGCTACGCCGAGCTGCTGGCCAAGGTCGGCCGCATCGCCAATGCGCTCAAGGCGCGCGGCGTCGGCAAGGGCGACCGCGTCGTCATCTACATGCCGATGAGCGTCGAGGGCGTGGCCGTGATGCAGGCCTGCGCGCGCATCGGCGCCACGCACTCGGTGGTGTTCGGCGGCTTCTCGGCGCAGAGCCTGCGCGACCGCATCCGCGACGCCGGCGCCGTGATGGTCGTCACTGCCGACGAGCAGCAGCGCGGCGGGCGGCAGCTGCCGCTCAAGGCCATCGTCGACGAGGCGCTGGCGCTGGGCGGCTGCGAGAGCATCCGCGACGTCGTCGTCTACCGGCGCACCGGCGGCGCCATCGCCTGGAACCCGCAGCGCGATCGCTGGCTGCACGACGAGGTGGCGCAGCAGTCGGCCGACTGCGAGCCCGAGTGGGTGGGCGCGGAGCATCCGCTGTTCCTGCTCTACACCAGCGGCTCGACCGGCAAGCCCAAGGGCGTGCAGCACAGCAGCGGCGGCTATCTGCTGCAGGCGGCGCTGTCGTGCGCCTGGAGCTTCGACCTCGAGGACGACGACGTCTTCTGGTGCACCGCCGACATCGGCTGGGTCACCGGCCACAGCTACATCACCTACGGGCCGCTCGCGCTCGGCGCCACCGAGATCGTCTTCGAGGGCGTGCCGACCTATCCCGATGCCGCACGCTTCTGGAAGACGATCGAGCGCCACAAGGTGACGGTCTTCTACACCGCGCCGACGGCGATCCGCTCGCTCATCAAGGCCGCCGAGACCAACGAGGCGGTGCACCCCAGGCACAGCGATCTTTCGAGCCTGCGCATCCTCGGCTCGGTCGGCGAGCCGATCAACCCGGCCGCCTGGGAGTGGTACTACGCCAACGTCGGCGGCGGCCGCTGCCCCGTGGTCGACACCTGGTGGCAGACCGAGACCGGGGCGCACATGATCAACCCGATGCCCGGCGCGACGCCCATGGTGCCCGGCTCGTGCACGCTGCCGCTGCCCGGCATCGACGCCGCCGTGGTCGACGAGACCGGCAAGGAGGTGGCCTGGGGTCAGGGCGGCATGCTCGTCGTCAAGCAGCCCTGGCCGAGCATGATCCGCACCATCTGGGGCGACCCCGAGCGCTACAAGGCCAGCTACTTCCCGCCCGAGCTCGGAGGCATGTACCTGGCCGGCGACGGTGCGACGCGCGACGCCAAGACCGGCTACTTCACGATCACCGGCCGCATCGACGACGTGCTCAACGTCTCCGGCCACCGCATGGGCACGATGGAGATCGAATCGGCGCTCGTCGCCCACACCGAGCTGGTGGCCGAGGCAGCCGTCGTCGGCCGCCCGGACGAGACCACCGGCGAGGCCGTCTGCGCCTTCGTCGTGCTCAAACGGGCGCTGCCGCACGGCGCCGAGGCCAGGAAGATCGCCGACGAGCTGCGCAACTGGGTGGCCAAGGAGATCGGCCCGATCGCCAAGCCCAAGGACATCCGCTTCGGCGAGAACCTGCCCAAGACGCGCTCGGGCAAGATCATGCGCCGGCTGCTGCGCTCGATCGCCAAGGGCGAGGCCATCACGCAGGACACGAGCACGCTCGAGAACCCCGCGATCCTCGAGCAGCTGGCGCAGGCGAACTGAAGCGGCGCACGCTGCGCGCCGGACGGGGCCCCGCGCGGGCCCCGCGTCACGTGCGCCTGCGGCGCAGCCGGGTGCCGTCGTCGGCAGGGCGTTGCGCTACATTGCCGGCGCGCGGATGGGTGGGCGCCCGGTCATCGGGTGCGTCGCCGCGTCCGCAGCCGGCCGGGCCCTGGCTCGCGGCCGCTGACGTGCGGGAGAAGCGGACATGTATGCGCTGATCGTCGGGGTGTTGCTGCTGGTGGCCAAGCTGGCCGACCTGGGGCCGTTCGGCGCCTGGTCGTGGTGGATCGTGCTCGCGCCGTTCGCGATTGCGGCGCTGTGGTGGCAGTTCGCCGACTCGAGCGGTCTGACCAAGCGCCGCGAGATCGACAAGCTCGAGCGCCGCAAGCAGGAGCGCCGCGCCCAGGCGATGGAGGCCCTGGGCCTGGACAGCCACCGCGACCGCCAGGTGCGCAAGGCGCGCGAGGCGGCCGAGCGGCGCAACGAGATGCTGACCGGCCGCAACGAGGCCAAGATCGATCGCGATACCGATCACGCCGCGCACTGAGCGGGAATGGCCGCTCCGCGCAGGCGGACCGTCACATCCTCAGTCGCTATCGAGGACGGCGCCGCGGCTGGCGCTGGAGGCGTTGCGGAAGAACTTGGCCAGCACGCCCCGGGTGTAGCGCGGCGCGGGCCGGCTCCAGGCCGCGCGCCGGCGCGCGAGCTCGTCGTCGGGCACGTCGAGCTGCAGCAGCAGCCGGTGGGCGTCGATCGTGATCGAGTCGCCTTCGTGCACCAGCGCGATCGTGCCGCCCGCGTAGGCCTCGGGCGCGACATGGCCGACCACCATGCCCCAGGTGCCGCCGGAGAAGCGCCCGTCGGTGATCAGGCCGACGCTTTCACCCAGACCCTCGCCGATGAGCGCGCCGGTGGGCGCCAGCATCTCGGGCATTCCGGGGCCGCCCTGCGGACCGAGGTAGCGCAGCACCATCACGTCGCCGGCCTTGATGCGGCCCTGCAAGATGGCGGCCAGCGCGCTTTGCTCGTCGTCGAACACGCGCGCCGGGCCGGTGATCACCGGGTTCTTCAGGCCGGTGATCTTGGCCACGCTGCCCTCGGGGCTGAGGTTGCCCTTGAGGATCGCGAGATGGCCTTGCGCATACAGCGGGTTCGTGAGCGGGCGGATCACCTTCTGGTCGGCGCGCAGCGGCGGCTCCGCGGCCAGGTTCTCGGCGACCGTCTGGCCGGTGATCGTCATGCAGTCGCCATGCAGCAGCCCGGCGCCCTGCAGCACCTTCATCACCGCCGGGATGCCGCCGGCACGGTGCAGGTCGATCGCCATGTAGCGGCCGCTGGGCTTGAGATCACAGATCACCGGCACCTTCTTGCGCACGCGCTCGAAGTCGTCGATCGTCCACGCGACGCCGGCGGCATGCGCGATGGCCAGGAAGTGCAGCACCGCATTGGTGGAGCCGCCGATGGCCATGATGACCGCCACGGCGTTCTCGATGCTGCGGCGCGTGACGATGTCGCGCGGCTTGAGGTCGGCCTTCACCGCCGCCACCAGCGCGCGCGCCGCCGCCCGCGTGTGCTCGACGATCGGATCCTCGACGTTGGCCATCGTGCTGGCGTGGGGCAGGCTCATGCCCAGCGCCTCGAATGCCGAGCTCATCGTGTTGGCCGTGTACATGCCGCCGCAGCTGCCGTTGCCGGGAATCGCGTGGCGCTCGATCTGGCAGAAGTCCTCCTCGCTCATCTTGCCGGCGCTGAACTGGCCGACGGCCTCGAAGACGCTCACGATGCTCAGGTCCTCGCCCTTGTAGCGGCCTGGCAGGATGGTGCCGCCATAGACGTACACGGACGGCACGTTGGCGCGCAGCATGCCCATCATGCCGCCGGGCATGTTCTTGTCGCAGCCGCCGATGACGAGCACGCCGTCCATCCACTGGCCGCCGACGCAGGTCTCGACGCAGTCGGCGATGACCTCGCGGCTCACCAGGCTGTACTTCATGCCTTCGGTGCCCATGGCCATGCCGTCGCTGATGGTGGGCGTGCCGAACACCTGCGGGTTGGCGCCCTGCGCAGCGAGCTCGTCGACGGCGGCGTCGGCCAGGCGCTGCAACCCGGCGTTGCACGGCGTGATCGTGCTGTGGCCGTTGGCCACGCCGATCATCGGCTTGCCGAAGTCGCTGTCCTTGTAGCCCATCGCGTAGTACATGCTGCGGTTGGGCGCGCGCGCGACGCCTTCGGTGATGTTGCGGCTGCGGCGGTTGGCGGGTGTGGTCATGGCAGGGCGTTCGTGCAGTGCGGGGTTCGGGCGGATGCCGGTGCCGGGCGGGCTCGATGCGGCGCCCGCGGCAGCCCGGCACTATAGCCCGCACGCCTGCGGCCGCGGCCATGCGGGGGCAGCCGCTTATGATGCGCGGCCATGCTCGTCCACCCGCAGTTCGACCCCGTGGCGGTGTCGCTCGGGCCGATCCAGGTCCACTGGTACGGCCTGACTTACGTGGTCGCCTTCGGGCTGTTCTACTGGCTCGCGTCGCGGCGCGTGCGGCTGCCGCAGTTCGCCGCGCACGGCTGGACGCGGCGCGACGTCGAGGACATGCTTTTCTACGGCATGCTCGGCGTCGTGCTCGGCGGGCGGCTGGGCTACGTGCTGTTCTACAAGGCCGGCTACTACCTTGCGCACCCGGCCGAGGTGCTGATGGTCTGGCACGGCGGCATGTCGTTCCACGGCGGGCTGCTCGGGGTGATGGTCGCGATGGCGCTGCTCGCCCGCGCGCGCCGGCGCAGCTTCCTCGAGCTGATGGATGTCGCGGCGCCCTGCGTGCCCACCGGGCTGGCGGCCGGGCGCCTGGGCAACTTCATCAACGGCGAGCTCTGGGGGCGGCCGGCCGACCCCTCGCTGCCCTGGGCGATGGTGTTCCCGCAAAGCGGCTCGCCGGTTCCGCGCCATCCCTCGCAGATCTACCAGTTCCTGCTCGAGGGCCTGCTGCTGTTCGCGCTGCTGTGGTGGTACGGGCGGCGGGAGCGCGCGCGCGGCCAGGTGGCGGCGGCCTTCGTCCTCGGCTACGGCGTGCTGCGCTTCGTCGCCGAGTACTTCCGCGAGCCCGACGGCTTCCTCGGCCTGCTGGCGCTGGGCATGAGCATGGGCCAATGGCTGAGCCTGCCGATGGTCGCCTTCGGGGCCTGGCTGTGGTGGTGGTGCGGGCGCCGTGCCGCCGCGGGGCAGTCCGTGCGCCGCGGATCGCGGGCGTGATCGTTCCTCCGCGGCGCGTGGGCCTGACCGAGCGGCGATGAGACAGATCTTCCTCGACACCGAGACCACCGGCCTGTCGGCCGCACAGGGCGACCGCATCGTCGAGATCGGTCTCGTCGAGATGGTCGACCGCAGGCTCACCGGGCGCACGCTGCACCACTACCTGAACCCGGGGCGATCGAGCCACCCCGACGCGCTCAGGGTGCACGGCCTCGACGACGCCTTCCTCGCCGACAAGCCGCCCTTCGTGCGCGTCGCCGACGAGCTCATCGCGTTCGTCGCGCAGGCCGAGATCGTCATCCACAACGCCGAGTTCGACCTCGGCTTCCTCGACGCCGAACTCGCGCGCATCGGGCGCGGACGCTTCGCCGAGCACGTGGCGCGCGTCGTCGACAGCCTGCTGCTCGCCCGCGAAACCTATCCCGGCAAGGGCAACTCGCTCGATGCGCTGTGCCGCCGCCTGGAGGTCGACAACTCGGGCCGCGAGCGCCATGGCGCGCTGCTCGACGCCGGCCTGCTGGCCGAGGTCTACCTGCGCATGACGCGCGGCCAGGGATCGCTCGTCATCGATGCGGCGCAAAGCGGCGAGGCCGCGCATGCGGCCGCCGCGGTCGATCTGCGTGCATTCCGCTTGCCCGTGATCGTTGCCGACGACGACGAGCGCGCCGCCCACGAAGCGGCGCTGGCCGAGCTGGACAAGGCCAGCGGCGGCAAGACCGCCTGGCGCCTGCTCGAAGCCTGAAGCGCTGCCGGGCGGCCCGGGCGCGGTGGCATAATCGCGCGCTTTGCGGCAGGCTGCCATCGGCCTTCCGGGCGGTTAGCTCAGCGGTAGAGCACTGTCTTCACACGGCAGGGGTCACTGGTTCGAAACCAGTACCGCCCACCAGCATCAGCGGCGCGCCCTTTGCCCGCGGGCATCCGGCCGAACCCGGCGGCCGGCACGGGACACCGCACTCGACGCACAATCGCGCCGCCGGCCCAGCTTCGGGCCGCGCCTGACCGGAGCGCCCGCATGCCGTCTCGAACCCGCTACACCCTGTCTCGCCGCGACTGGCTCGCGGCTGCCGCTCTCGGCGCCGCGCTGCCCGCGGCACGCGCCCAGGCCGTGCCGATCAAGTTCCAGCTCGACTGGCGCTTCGAGGGCAACGCGGCGCTGTTCACCGTGCCCGCCGCGCGCGGCTACTTCAAGGACGAGAAGCTCGACGTCGCCGTCGACGCCGGCAACGGGTCGGCCGCGGCCATCGCCCGCGTCGCCTCGGGCGCCTACGATATCGCCTCGGCCGACATGGCCGCGCTGATGGAGTTCTACGGCAACAACCCCGACACCCCGAACAAGCCGGTGGCGGTGATGATGATCTACAGCAACACGCCGGCCGCGGTGATGATGCTGAAGAAGTCGGGCATCAGGAAGCCCACCGACCTCGCCGGCAAGAACCTGGGCGCGCCGATCTTCGACGGCGGGCGCAAGGCCTGGCCGATCTTCGCGCAGGCCAACCGCATCGGGCCGGTGACCTGGACCTCGATGGACCCGCCGCTGCGCGAGACGATGCTGGTGCGCGGCGACGTCGACGCGATCACAGGCTACGCCTTCACCTCGCTGCTCAACCTCGAGTCGCGCGGCGTCAAGGCGCAGGACGTGACGGTGATGGCCTACAAGGACTACGGCGTCAAGCAGTACGGCAACGCCGTCATCGTCAGCCCGCAGTTCCTCGACCGGCATCCCGAGGCCGTGAAGGGCTTCCTGCGCGCCTTCGCGCGCGGCGTGAAGGAGCTGATGGCCAACCCGAAGGCGGCCATCGAGACGGTGAAGGCGCGCGACGGCATCATCAACCCGGCGCTCGAGGAGCGACGCCTGGCGATGGTGCTCGACATGGCCGTGCTCACCGCCGATGCGCGCGCCGAGGGCTTCGGCGCGGTCGACGAGGCGCGCCTGCGGCTCATGGCGAGCCAGCTGTCCGACACCTACAAGACCAAGGTGCGCGTCGACGCGGCCAAGCTGTGGAACGCGAGTTTTCTGCCCAGTGCCGAGGAGCGCGACATCTTCAAGTCGCTGAAGAAGAAGTGAGGCCCGTGGCGGCTTCCGCCTTCGTCGACTTCGACGACGTCTGGCTTGCCTACAACGACGAACTGCTGGCCGCCGGACAGTTCGCCGTCGAGGCCATCACGCTGCAGGCCGCGCGCGGCGAGTTCATCGCCATCGTCGGCCCCTCGGGCTGCGGCAAGTCGACCTTCATGAAGCCGGCCACCGGACTGAAGAAGCCTTCGCGCGGGCGCATCCGCATCGACGGGCAGACGGTGGCCGGGCCGCTGAAGATCACCGGCATGGCGTTCCAGTCGTCGTCGCTGCTGCCCTGGCGCACGACGCTGGACAACGTGCTGCTGCCGCTCGAGATCGTCGAGCCGTATCGCTCGAACTTCCGTGCGCAGCGCACCGCCTATGTCGACAAGGCGCAGCGGCTGCTGGCGAGCGTGGGCCTGGGCGGCTACGCCGACAAGTTCCCCTGGCAGCTGTCGGGGGGCATGCAGCAGCGCGCATCGATCTGCCGCGCGCTGATCCACGAGCCCAAGATGCTGCTGCTCGACGAGCCCTTCGGTGCGCTCGATGCGTTCACGCGCGAGGAGCTGTGGTGCAACCTGCGCGACCTGTGGGCGGCGCAGGCGTTCAACACCATCCTGGTGACGCACGATCTGCGCGAGGCGGTGTTCCTGGCCGACACCGTGTACGTGATGAGCAAGGGCCCCGGGCGCATGCTCGTGCGCCGCGACATCGCGGCCGCGCTGCCGCATCCGCGCGACCTCGAGCTCACCTACACCAAGCCGTTCACCGACATCGTGCTCGAGCTGCGCGAGCACATCGGCGCGATCCGCCGGCCCGGCGCCGGCGCTGGCGCCGAGCGCGCCGCGGGGCCGGAGCAGACCGCGGAGAGTCGGCGATGAACCTGCCGACCGAACCCCGCCCGGGGGCACCGGATCTGGGCGAACTGGCCGAGGTCGAGGCCGCCGCGGCCCAGCGCAGCGCCGTCGCCTCGAGGCTGAGCGTGCGCCAGCGCGAGCGCATCGCACCGTGGGTGCTGCTCGTCGTCGTGCTCGTGCTGTGGGAGGGCATCTGCCGCGGCTTCGCGGTGCCCGAGTACCTGTTCCCGGCGCCGTCGGCGGTGGCCGACAAGCTCTGGGAGTTCCGCGGCGTGATCGCCGGGCACGCCTGGCGGACCTTCTGGGTCACGATGGTCGGCTTCGGCATCTCGATCGTCGTGGGCACCTTGCTCGGCTTCGTGATCGGCAGCTCGCGCATGGCCTATGCCGCCACCTATCCGCTGATGACCGCGTTCAACGCCCTGCCCAAGGCGGCCTTCATCCCGGTGCTGGTGGTCTGGCTGGGCATCGGCATCGGCCCGGCGGTGCTGACCGCGTTCCTGATCTCGTTCTTCCCGATCACGGTGAACATCGCCACCGGTCTGGCCACGCTCGAGCCCGAGCTCGAGGACGTGTTGCGCGTGCTCGGCGCGCGCCGCTGGGACGTGCTGGTGAAGGTCGGACTGCCGCGCTCGATGCCGTACTTCTACGCCTCGCTCAAGGTGGCCATCACGCTGGCCTTCGTCGGCACCACGGTGTCGGAGATGACCGCCGCCAACGAGGGCATCGGCTATCTGCTGATGTCGGCCGGCTCGTCGATGCAGATGGGTATCGCGTTCGCCGGGCTGGTGGTGGTCGGTGCGATGGCGATGGCGATGTACGAGCTGTTCGCGGCGATCGAGAAGCGCACCACGGCCTGGGCCCATCGCAGCGCGGGCGGTGCCTAGGAGCGTGGGCGGCAGCGACGGCCACCGGGGTTTGCGCCGTGCCGCCCACGCTCCTAGCGGGTTTCGCGGGTCGCCGTCGGGGCCGGGCGACCGCGGCCGAACAGCGCCATCGCGGTGCCGATCAGGCCGGCCACCTCGGTCATGTTGCCGGGCACGATCATCGTGTTGTTGGTGCGCGCCAGGCTGGCGTAGGCGTCGACGGCCTTCTCGGCCACCTTGAGCTGCACGGCCTGGTCGCCGCCGGGGTGCTCGATGGCGGCGGCGATCTTGCGGATGGCGTCGGCGGTGGCGTCGGCCACCGCGGTGATGGCGGCGGCCTGGCCCTGGGCCTTGTTGATCTCGGCCTGCTTCTCGCCTTCGCTCTTGGCGATGAAGGCGGCGCGCTCGCCCTCGGCCAGGTTGATCTGCTCCTGGCGCCGGCCCTCGCTGGCCGCGATCAGCGCGCGCTTCTCGCGCTCGGCGGTGATCTGGGCCTGCATCGAGCGCAGGATCTCGGCCGGCGGCGTGAGGTCCTTGATCTCGTAGCGCAGCACCTTCACGCCCCAGTTCAGCGCCGCCTCGTCGAGCGCGTTGACGACGCTGGCGTTGATCATGTCGCGCTCCTCGAAGGTCTTGTCCAGTTCCATCTTGCCGATCACGCTGCGCAGCGTGGTCTGCGCGAGCTGCGTGATGGCGACGATGTAGTTGCTGCTGCCGTAGCTGGCGCGCATCGGGTCGGTGACCTGGAAGTACAGGATGCCGTCGACCTGCAGCTGCGTGTTGTCCTTGGTGATGCAGACCTGGCTCGGCACGTCGAGCGGCACCTCCTTGAGCGAATGCTTGTACGCCACGCGCTCGACGAACGGGATGACGAACTTGAGCCCCGGCGTGAGCGCGCGGTCGAAGCGGCCCAGGCGCTCAACCACCCAGGCGTGCTGCTGCGGCACGATCTTGAAGGTGCGGACGACGAAGATCACCGCGATGACGAGGACGACGAGGGCGATTTCCATGGCGGGCTTTCCGGGTTCGATGGGGGAGGGGAGAGGGCGGCAGCGCGGCGGCGCGCCCGGCTGCGATGCGCGGGCTGCTCAGGCGCCGGCTGCCGGCCGCACCGACAGCACATTGCCCTGCACGGCGACGATGACCTGCTCGCCGGGCTGCGGCGCGCCGCCCCCGGCGTGGCGCACGCTCCACAGCGCACCGCGGTAGCTGGCGCGCGCCGTGCCGTCGGGCTGCCACTGCGCCACCTCGAGCGTCTGGCCGATGTCGAGGTTGGCATCGCGGTTGGCCTCGACCGGCGCCGTGGTCGGTGCGCGGAAGCGCTTGAAGTGCCAGGCCGCGGTGGCGCCGCCGCCCACGAAGGCAGCCGCCACGATCTGCGCCGAGAGCGCCAGGCCGAAGTGGGCGGCCAGTGCGCCGGCCGTGCAGCCCAGCGCCAGCATCAGCAGGTAGAAGGTGCCGCTGGCCAGCTCCGCCGCCACCAGCACGCCGCCGGCGATCCACCACAGGGTCGACGCGTTCCAATCCATGCCTGTCGCCTCCGGCCGACGTCGGCCGCCGGGCCAGTGTAGCGAGGCCGCTGCGCGCCGGCAGCAGACCCTACACTCGACCGTTTGGCCCCTCCGTGCGGCCGCGCTGCCGCTCTTCCACCACCTTCGCCCGGGCACGCCCATGCTGCGCTTTCGCTTCCCGATCGTCATCATCGACGAGGACTTCCGCTCCGAGAACGCCTCGGGCTCGAGCATCCGCGCACTGGCGCAGGCGATCGAGAAGGAGGGCTTCGAGGTTCTGGGCACCACCAGCTACGGCGACCTGTCGCAGTTCGCGCAGCAGCAAAGCCGCGCCAGCGCCTTCATCCTGAGCATCGACGACGAGGAGTTCACGCCCGGCCCCGAGCTCGATCCGGCGGTGCTCGATCTGCGCAAGTTCATCCAGGAGATCCGCTGGCGCAACGCCGACATCCCGATCTACCTGTACGGCGAGACGCGCACCAGCCAGCACATCCCGAACGACGTGCTGCGCGAGCTGCACGGCTTCATCCACATGTTCGAGGACACGCCCGAGTTCGTGGCGCGGCACATCATCCGCGAGGCGCGCAGCTACCTCGACGGCCTGGCGCCGCCTTTCTTCAAGGCGCTGATGGACTACGCGCAGGACGGCTCGTACTCCTGGCACTGCCCGGGCCACAGCGGCGGCGTGGCTTTTCTCAAGAGCCCGGTGGGGCAGATGTTCCACCAGTTCTTTGGTGAAAACATGCTGCGCGCCGACGTGTGCAACAGTGTCGAGGAACTCGGCCAATTGCTGGACCACACAGGCCCGGTGGCGCAAAGCGAACGCAACGCAGCGCGCATTTTCAATGCCTATCACTGCTTCTTCGTCACCAACGGCACCAGCACCAGCAACAAGATGGTGTGGCACCACACGGTGGCGCCGGG
>JADYZZ010000075.1 GCA_020852865.1 Rubrivivax sp. | reverse complement strand
GTCGAGAACTCGATCCAGTCGTCGCTGGCGCTGGGGCTGCAGTTCTCCGACATCGGCACGCTGCCCGGCATCCTCGACCGCGAGCAGGCCACCGACAGCCTGATCCAGGGCATCGACATCTTCGATACCGAGGGCCGGATGCTCTACAGCACCGACCGCCTGCGCGCCGCGCGGCCGGTGCCGCGCGCGTGGCTGGCCGCCGCGCGCAAGGCCGGCATCAAGGACTACTGGCTCATCGACGACGGCCAGGAGAACGCCGCCGGCATCACGGTGCAGAACAACTTCGGCCTGACGATCGGCTACCTGGCGCTGCGCTTCTCGGGCGACCGCGTGCGCGACGACACCTTCGCGGTCGGGCGCGAGATCGCCGCGTCGAGCCTCTTGATGTTCCTGGCCGCCGCGGGCCTGTCGTCGCTGGCGCTGTTGATGGTGATGCGGCGCCTGGGCGTCGACGTCGGCCGCGTCGAGGCGGCGCTGCGCGCCGGCGACTCGGCCAAGGCGACGGCGATCGCCTCGCGCGGGCCGTTCGGGCCCTCGCTGATGCGCTTCCTGAAGACCACCCGCCTGGCCGAGGCCGAAGTGGCGCGCCTGCGCGCGCAACTGCCCGCCGAAGCGGCGCCGCCGCCGCCGCCGGCCGCGCCGGCGCGCGCGGCGCAGGCGCCATCCAAGCCCCGCGTGGCGGAGTCGACGCGATGAGCGACAACTACCTGCGCCGCATCTACCTGCGGCTGGCCGGCGTCGTGACGCTGGTCGTCATGGTCGCGCTGCTGGCCAACGCGTTCTTCTCGCACCGCACGTTCGAGCGCGCACTCGCGCCGCAACTCGGCCACAAGATGGCCAGCGTCGGCGGCTCGATCTCGGCGCTCGTCGTGAAGGCGGTCGAGAACGGCGTGCCGTTCGAGGAGTTGTACGGCGTCAACGACCGCTTCAAGGAAGTGAAGTCGGAGATGCCCGAGGTCACCTACCTCGCGCTGACCGATCCCGCCGGCCGCATCCTGCACCAGAGCACCGAAGCGCCGCCCGACGGCGCGGCGGCTTACTTCGCGCGCCCGGCGCTGCTGAAGCTGCTCGAGGGCGCGCCGACCGGCTCCAAGGTCGAGCGCGTCGGCAAGCTGTTCATCGTCTCGGTGCCGGTCGCCTCGGCCGAGCGCGAGCTGGGCCTGCTGCACATGGGGGTGGACCTGCGCTTCGTCGACGACATGGTGCTCGACATGCTGCTGGACGTGATGGTGGTGCTCGTCGTGGCGCTGTTCTTCACGCTCGAGCTGATGCACTTCATCGCCGGCGCGCGGCTCGACGCGGCGCTGCGCGACCTGGGCGAGACCTTCGAGCGCGGCGCTGCCGGCAACTTCATCGTGCCGGTGCGCAGCGACACCGACCAGGCGTTCGGGGGCCTGCTGCGCGCGCTGGACGGCGTGCTCGCGCGCCTGAACGGCGCCTACGAGGCGCTGGCGCGCGACGTCGAGCGCAGCCGGCTGGTGCCCACGCACGAGCGGCACCCGGGCATGCGCCTGGCGCTGCAGGGCGCCGCCGACCTGGCGGCGCGCTTCCGCTTCGGCCGCGCGACGCGGCCCGAACTGCGCGACGTGAGCGAACTGGCGAAGGTGCGCGCGCCGCTCTTCGTCTTCATCCTCGCCGAGGAGCTGACGCGCTCGTTCCTGCCCGGCTACGTGAAGGACCTGCTGGTGCCGGTGCCGGGCATCTCCGAGCAGGTGCTGATCGGGTTGCCGATCGCGCTGTTCATGCTGATCGTCGCCGTCGCGCAGCCGTTCCTCGGCGTGCACACCGAGCGCGCCGGTCACCGGCGCACGATGCTGTGGGGCGCGGCCACCGCGGCGGCCGGGTTCCTGCTCAGCGCGCTGGCGCACTCGGTGCTCGACCTGCTGATCTGGCGCTCGCTGTGCGCGATCGGCTACGCGATGGTGTTCGTCGCCGCGCAGGCCTATGTGCTCGATCACGCGCCGCGCCAGCAGCGGGCGAAGAGCTTCGCGCTCTTCGTCGGCGCGATCATGGCCGCCACGGTGTGCGGGCCGTCGATCGGCGGCATCCTGGCCGACAACGTCGGCGTGCGGCCGACGCTGGTGATCGCCGCTGTGCTGGCCGCGCTGTCGATCGCCGTCATCCGCCAGCTGCCCGACAACCGGCCGCGCCAAGCCGACGAGGTGCCCGCGCGCGTGCCGACCTGGCGCGAGTTCGCGGCACTCCTGTTCAACCGCCGCTTCATGGCCGTCACGGGCTTGGCGGCGATGCCCGCGAAGATGGTGCTCACCGGCATCTGCTTCTACCTCCTGCCGCTGCACCTGGTGCAAAGCGGCAGCACGCAGAGCATGGCCGGGCGGCTCTTGATGGTCTACGCCGTCGTCATGGTCGTGGTCGGGCCGATGATGGCGTCGATGGCCGTCTCGCGCGAGCGCATGCAGTGGCTCGTCGGCGGCGGCCTCGTCGTCTCGGGCCTCGGCGGCGCGGCGGTGCTGGCCGGTGGCGGCGTCGGCGTCATCCTGCTGGCGGTGCTGTTGATCGGCCTGGGGCAATCGATGTCGATCTCGGCGCAAAGCGCGCTCGTCGCCGAGCACTGCGCCGAGGAGATCGCGCGCTTCGGCGACGGCGTCGTCTACGGCGTCTACCGCCTGCTCGAACGCATCGGCAACGCGCTCGGGCCGGTCATTGC
>JADYZZ010000074.1 GCA_020852865.1 Rubrivivax sp. | reverse complement strand
GTATGCGTTCCGCAATCCCATCTTCCGCACCGATCGTGAAGCTGAGAACCTTGCACCCGGATGTTCAACGACGGGGGCAAGACGGACATGGATCGACAAGGAATGGAGCGCTGCCTGGAGCAGGTTGCGGCATATCGGGCCTCGGGGCAGAAAGCGAGCGTATGGTCGGAGGAGAACGGCGTGCCGCTGCGCGCGCTGTCGAGTTGGTGCGCGCACGCGGCTCGCTGGCGGGCCAGGCTCGATGGCGTCGTGCCCGCGCCTGCGGCTCGTAGTTCCGCGGGCTTCGTCGCTGCGCGCATGCCGGCGGCCGACGCGCCGAGCGTGCGCGTTGAACTCGACGCCGGCGCGTCACGAATCCAACTGCACTGGCCGCTGAGCCACACGCGAGATCTCGCCGCCTGGCTGCGCGAGGTCAGCCGGTGATCCGCATCGACGCGATCTGGCTCGCGTTGGGCGTGAGCGACCTGCGCGGCGGTATCGACGCGCTGCTCGCGCAGGTCGTGCGCGGCTTTGCGCAGGGCGCGCAGGCACACCACGCCTACCTCTTTGCCAACCGCCGCGTCGACCGGCTCAAGGTTCTGGTCTACGACGGCGCGGGCATGTGGCTGTGCACGCGGCGCCTGCAGGCCGGCAGCTTCGCCTGGCCGCGCGAGCGCTCGGGCTCTATCAGCCTCACGCGCGAGCAGTTCGACTGGCTCGTCGCCGGCCTGCCGTGGCAGCGCCTGGGGGTGTCTCATTCACCGGCGATCACGCTCGTCTGAAGACGCGCGATTCAGACCGGACAAACGCCCCGCTTGTCCATTGGAGAATGTCCCGCTTCGCGCGCACGCGCGCGCGAAGCATGATGGCTGCCATGCTCGAGGGCCCAACGACCCGCACTGTGCCGAACGCGGCCGCTGCAATGTCGATCATGGCCGAGCCGCGCGACTCGCACGAGCTGCTCGAGATGCGCGATCTGCTCGCGCGGCTGCAGTCCGAGCTCCGGTTCAAGCAGGCCAAGATCGAGGCGCTCAACTTCGAGCTCGCGCGCTTGAGGCGCTGGCGCTTTGGCTCCTCCAGCGAGAGCCTGGATGCGAGCGTGCAGGCGGTGCTGTTCGACCAGATCCTCGCCGACACCCGCATCGAGGACGCTGCCGAGCACGACGCGCGTGCGCCGCAGCCCGCCGTGAAGACCACGCTGCGCCGCGCGGTGCGCCAGGCGCTGCCGGCCGGCCTGCCGCGCATCGATCATCACCACGAGATCGAGGCGGCGCTGTGCGGGTGCGGTGCACCGCTGCGCCGCATCGGCGAGGACGTGAGCGAGCAGCTCGACTGCGTGCCGGCGCAATTCTTCGTGCATCGCCACATCCGCGGCAAGTACGTCTGCGCCAACCGCGCCTGCGCCTGCAGCGAGACGGTGCAGGCCGCAGCCATTCCCGCGCAGATGATCGACAAGGGAATTCCGGCGCCGGGGCTGCTGGCGCAGGTGGTGGTGGCCAAGCACGACGATCACCTGCCGCTTTATCGGCAGGCCGAGATCTATGCGCGCTCGGGTGCGCCGCTGGCGCGCTCGACGATGGCGCAGTGGGTGGGCATCTGCGGGCAGCGCCTGGCGCCGCTGGCAGATGCGCTGCGCCAGAGCATCCTCAGCCAGAGCGTGATCCATGCCGACGAGACGCCGGTGGCGCTCTTGGCGCCGGGCAAGGGCAAGACGCACCGGGCCTACATGTGGGTCTATCGCAGCACCGACTATGCGGCGCAGCGCGCGGTCTGGTTCGACTTTTGCCGCGGCCGCAGCAGCGAGCATCCGCGGCGCGTGCTCGAGCACTACGCCGGCACCCTCGTGAGCGACGACTACGCGGCCTATAAATCGCTCTACGCCGGCGGCGCGATCATCGAGGCCGGCTGCATGGCGCACGCGCGCCGCAAGCTCTTCGAGGCGCACGAGCTCAACAGCAGCGAGATCGCCGGCCATGCGGTGGCCCTGATCGCGCGGCTCTACCTGATCGAGCGCGAGGTCAAGGATCTCGACCCCGCAGCACGCCAGGCGGTGCGCCAGCAGCGCGCGCGGCCCGTGGTCGATGAGTTGCACGCCTGGCTGAGCAGCCAGCGGCAACGACTCGCCAAGGCCGACGCCACGGCCAAGGCGATCGACTACAGCCTCGGGCGCTGGCGCGCGCTCACGCGCTACCTCGACGACGGCAACGTGCCGATCGATAACAACGCGGTCGAGAACTCGATCCGGCCCCTGGCGCTGGGCCGGCGCAACTGGCTCTTCGTCGGCAGCCAGCTGGCCGGCCAGCGCGCGGCCAACATCATGAGCCTGATCGAAACGGCCAAGCTCAATGGGCACGATCCGTGGGCATATCTCAAGGACGTGTTCGAGCGGCTGCCCACGCTCAAGAACAGCGACCTCGCCTCGATCCTGCCTCACAACTGGCGCGCGCCGCTGCAGCCGGCATCGCCCTTCGAGATCCGCGCAGCCGTCGCGGCGTAGCAGCCGCATTCGGCATCAACGAAGCGCCCGCAACGATGGGTTGCCGATTGCCGAACGAGGCCGTGCACTATCCCTTGTCGATTCATCGCCTCGTCTCCGTCAAGTCACGGATCCGACGATGTCAGATCGACAGCCGGATTTGAAGGTGACTTCCCGGAACGCTTACGGTGCTCAGCCCGCGGCTGCTGCCGGCCAAGCCGCTGCGCAGCCCGGCCGAGCTGGCGCGCTGGCCGCTGCTGGTCCTCGACCCGGGCGTGCGCGGCGGCGAGGGCCTGAACTGGGAGCGCTGGTTCGAGTTTGCCGGCGCCGGCCGCGTCGAGCCCACGGCCGGACGGCTCGTCTTCTCCTTCGTCGACCAGACGGTGCAGGCGGCAATCCGCGGCCAGGGCGTCGCGCTGGTGCGCTCGCCCTTCCTGCAGGACGGCATCGCCAGCGGCGACCTCGTGATGCCCTTCCCGGCCCTGCGCATGCACAGCGGCTACTGCCACTTGTTGCTGCGCCACCCGCAGGCCGCGCGTCGTGTGCAGGTGGCGGCTTTCCTGGACTGGCTGCTCGACCAGTTCCGCAAGACGCCGCGGCTCTGAGCGTCGCGGGCCCGCACGCGGACCCGGTGTTCATGACAGAACCGCCGCTCCAGGCCATGAGGGTGCGATTCGTTGTCCCTGTTCCTCGCGAGATCGAAGGCGCGGCGGCGGCCGCGGCATGGCGGCGCTTGTCGACGCCCGTGGTGCGGCAGGCGATTGACATCATGTTGCCGGTCTGGTTGCCGCCGGCTCACGACCGCAGGTCGCCGGGCGGCGGATCGCCGGATTCTGCTCAGGCTGCCGCTTGCGACAGTTTCTGGCCGCAACAGATCGTGGCACGATCAGAGCCATGAACAAACCCATGCGCCTGCGCTCGCTGCTCGCCGCCACGCTGCTTGCCGCCGCCGCCCCCTTTGCCGCGGCGGCCGAGGCGGTGCCGGCGCCGCTCTCGGCCGAGCAGATCGCCGCGATCGTCGCCAGCCCCGAACGCAGCGATGCCGACCGTACGAACGACCGCCGGCGCAAGCCCGAGCAGATGCTCGCCTTCATCGGCGTGCGCCCGGGCATGGCGGCGCTGGACATCGTGGCCGCCGGCGGCTACACGAGCGAACTGCTGGCGCGCGCCGTCGGCCCCACGGGGCGCGTGTATGCGCAAGGCAGTGCGCCGCCGCGGCCGGCGCTCGCCGCGCGCATTGCCAAGGCGCAGCCGGGCAATCTCGTCGCCGCGGTGCGGCCGTTCGACGATCCGGCGCCGCCCGAGGCCGCCGGCGGGCTCGATCTGGTGACGCTGATGTTCAACTACCACGATCTGGTGGGCATGGGCGCCGATCGCGAGCGCATGAACCGCGCCGTCTTCGCCGCGCTGAAGCCAGGCGGCCTGTACGTGATCGCCGACCACTCGGCGCAGCCCGGCAGCGGTGCCGCGGCGGCAAAGACGCTGCACCGCATCGACGAGGCGCTGGTGCGCGCCGAGGTCGAGCGCGCCGGCTTCAGGCTCGCCGCCGAAGGCGGCTTCCTGCGCAACCCGGCCGATCCGCGCGAGCGCGAGACCCCCGAGCCGCCGATGCCCAAGGACGAGTTTGTGCTGAAGTTCGTCAAGCCCTGAGCAAGGGCGCCGCGCGTCAGCGATACGAGCGATAGATGCTTGCCGTGCCGTCGCGCGCGACGAGCAGCACGTCGTAGGGATCCTTGCGCCCGCCGTAGGCCGGCCCGTCCATGCCGGGCGAACCCACGGGCATCGCCGGCACCGCCAGGCCGAGCGCCCGCGGCCGCTCGCTCAGCAGCCGCCTGATCTCGCGCGCCGGCACATGGCCTTCGATGACGTAGCCGTCGACGAGCGCGGTGTGGCACGAGCCGTGGCGCATCGGCATGCCGAGGCGGCGGCGTGCCGCGTCGTTGCCGTCGTCGTGCGGCACGGCGACGAAGCCGTTGGCCTGCAGGTGTGCGATCCAGTCCTTGCAGCAGCCGCAGGTCGGCGCCTTCCAGACCTCGATGCGGGTGGGCGTCGCGGCGGCCAGCGGTGCGGCCAGCGCGAGCAGCGGCAGCAACAGCAGCGTGCGGCGGCTGCGGCCTTCGGCCTGGCCGGCCGGCCGTTCGGGCTGCATGCAGGTGCGGCGGGACGCAGGGGTCATTGCGGATCTCCTAAGGGGGCGAACGGTTGTCGGGGCTGGCGGCGCAAAGGACGGCGGGCGCATCGGCATTGCCGCGCCCGGCGCGCGCTCCGCAGAGCCGAGCGTCTTGCGTGCATGCCCGCCCTGCATGCCAGGCGCGCCGGTCTTTCGTTGCCTGCGCGCCATGGCTCGAGCCACGGCCGCACCGTGCGCCTCCACGCGGTGCGTGGCGACGCGCCCTTCGCGTCCGCTCGAAATGCGCTCGCCCTGCCGAAGCCGCGGCGATGATCGGGCGTCACCCGCCGTGCGGGCTTGACTGCCATCAACGCTTGGCCTCGGCGCGCGCGCGCTGCGATGCGGCGCGTTCGAGGCCTCGTGCGTCGGCGGCGGCAACCCGACCGCGACTCGCGGTGGGAAGGGCAGGGCCGCCCGCGTGCGGCCATTGCTTCGGAACGAGCGTGTGCCCCGTCGGCAGCGCGGCCGGCGACTTGCGCCCGGCCGACGGCGGCGTCCTCCGGCCGGGCGCGCGCATGCGGCCGCGGGCGCGAGCGGGCGGCGCCGCGTTCGCGCCTGAGCCTCGCGTCGTGCTCAGCGCAGCCATCGCGTTGCGCTGGCCTGTCGTGCGGCCGCTGGCTGCTCTTCGGCGCGCGTTCGCTGCGGATTGCTCGCGGACCTGTCCGGCGACGCGCGCAGCGTTCGAGCCCGAAGTGCCGGCAGCCGTTCCGATGCAACCGGCTCCAGCGCCGGCTCCGGCGGGCCGGCCAGCGCCAGCTGCTGCCGTGCGCCTGGCCCCTGCGCCTCCTCGGGGTGTGCCGCCTGCAGGGCCACGGCGTTGTAATGCACGGCGAGTTCGAGCACCGTCGCGAACGTGCCGATGGCGGCAAGCAGCGCGCTGCAGGCCATCACGATTCGTGTGCACCGAGTGCAGGGGTTGTACGAGGCGAGCATGTTGGCTTCCTTTCGGCTGACACGAAGGCCCCGATGCCGCCGAAGCGGCGGGACACCGGGCCGCGCGCGGCGCGGGTGTCGGCATTCCGATCGGCGGCGTCGGGCGTCGATGCGCCACGCTCACTCTGCGCGTGCGCCTGCATGCGGCCGTTGCACGCCGCGCCGGCCACGTTACGGCCGCAACACGAGCCGATGCCCTGCGGTGCGCGGCGGGCGTGCGCGGCATGCCCGTTCTTCGCCGCCCTGGGCCCGCGCCTGCCGGCCGCGCGCCGGCCGCGCCGCGAAGCCGGCCTCAGCCTGCGACGATACGGATCACGCGGGCGCGATCCCGGTCCGCACAGGCTCTCAGTGCACGGCTTCGCGGTGCAGCTGCAGGGCCCGCGCCAGAGCGATTGCGAGCTGGGCGCGAACGAACGGCTTGCGAACCAGCACGGCGGCAACGGCCTGCGCCGTCCACTGCTCGAGCCGAGCGTCGCCGCAGCCGCTGGCCAGCACGACCGGCAAGTCGGGGCGGATGCGGCGCAGCGCCGCGGTCAATGCGCTGCCGCTCATCTCGGGCATCACTTCATCGGTGAGCACGAGGTCGAAGCGCTCGGGCTGCTGCATGAAGCGCGCCAGCGCGAGCGTGCTCGAGGTCAGGCCGAAGGCCTCGTAGCCCAGACCGGCCAGCAGTTCCTCCGCCAGTTCGACGAGCGCCGGTTCGTCGTCGACGACGAGCACGGCCTGGCCCTCGCCGAGCGGCAGCGCAGCGGGCAACGCCGCTGCGTCTTCGGCCGCGCTCGCGGCGAGCGGGAAGTAGACCGTGAAGCAAGCGCCCCGGCCGGGTGTGCTGCGCACGTCGATCGCGCCACCCAGATCCGCGAGCACCCCATGAACCACGGCCAGGCCGAGGCCCGTGCCGTGCTGCGCGTCCTTGGTGGTGAAGAAGGGCTCGAAGAGCCGCGGCATCACCTGCGGCGCGATGCCCGGCCCCTGGTCGCGTACGCTCAGGCGGGCGTAGCGCCCGGGCGCCAGCGTCGCCTCGGAAAGCGCCAGCGCGCGCGACCTCGTCGATGCGCAGCTCGACTTGCAGCCGTCCCCCGCCGGCCTGTTCGCGCATCGCCTGCAGCCCGTTGGTGCACAGGTTCGTCATGGCCTCGTAGACCAGGGTCGGATCGCCGTCGATCGCGGCATGCGGGGCGTGCAGCCGCGCGTCGATCGTGAGCTGCGCGGGCAGCGATGCGGCGAGCAGCTGCAGCACCTCGGCGACCAGCGGCTGCAGCAGGAAGGTCGTGTGCGGGCGCGGCGCGCCGCGGCTGAACGAGAGGATGCGCTCCACCAGCGCCTTGCCGCGCTGTCCGGCCTGCAGCACCTGATCGAGCTGCCGCGCCTGGGCCGAGCCGGCGGCTGCCGTGGCGCGCGCCAGTTCGGCGTAGCCGACGACCGAAGCGAGGATGTTGTTGAAGTCGTGCGCGACCCCGCCGGCCAGCGTGCCAAGAGCCTCGAGCTTGAGCGCACGCTGCAGTTGCTCCTCGAGCCGGCGGCGCTCGGCGTGACCTTCGACCTCCCCGGTCAGGTCGACGGCGGTGCCGGAGAACAGCGGCGGCCGTCCGTCCGCATTGCGCCAGGCCTGCCCGCGTGCGCACACATGCCGCCAGCCGCGGTCGGGCCGACGTACACGGAAGGTGAACTCGAAGCTCGGTGTCCGTCCCTGCTCATGGGCCAGGAAGGCCGCGCGCAGCGGCTCCGCGTCGTCGGGGTGCACGCTGCCCGGGGCGAGCGGGCCGGGCGGCGCGCCGGCGGGCGCTTCCTCGCCGGCGGCCAGCCCGAGCAGTTGCTTCATGCGCGGCGACAGACGGGTCTCGTGCGTCGCCGCGTTCCATTCCCAGTGTCCCTCCTGCTCGGCCTGGAAGGCGCGCAGCGTGCGCGCCTGCTCCGAGGCGAGCGCGGCTTCGCAGGCTTGGCGCAGGGCCTGCTCGCGTGCCTGGCGCAGGCCGAGCGCGAGCGCGAGGACCAGCGCCGACGAGGCGAAGGCGCCCGCCAGCCAGGCCAGCTCGGTCCAGCCCGCCAGCGCCGCGCCGGCGTCGCGGGTCAGCACGGTCATCAACGGCCAGCGGCGCAGGGCATGCGCCGCCAGCAGCAGCTGCCGCCCGTCGGCAAGGGTCTCGAGCCGCGGGCGTCCGGGTCGGGCGTCGGTCCACAGCCGCTCGATCGCAGCCGGGGGCAACGGGGCGACCGCCCCGCCGCCCGCACCATCGCTGACGAGGGCGCGGTCGCGCCGGTAGATCGCGAGGGACATGTCCGCGCTCGGCGCGATGCGCGCAAAGCCGCCGGCGAGGGCCTCGGGGTCCACGACGAGCGCCACCACACCGCGGAAGGCGCCCGCGTCGTCATGCACGGCCAGCGACACGCGAATCCCGGGGCGCCCGTCGATGCCGCTCGAGCACGCGTTGCCGACGACGAGGGCCGACTCGCCGGCCTTGCGCGCGGCGACGAAGAAGCCGCGCCGGGCCGCCGACCCTTGCGGTCCGGGCGACTCCGAGAAGCTGGCCGCGGGCGTGCCGTCGGCGTCGAACACGGTCAGGGCGAGGAACCCGGGCAGCGCCGCGGCGCGTGCGCTCAGCAGCGCCTGCGTGTCGCCCCGGCCGGGCCGCAGCGTGCCGGCTGCGAGCTCGTCGCGCGTGGCGCGCACGACGGCGCCGGCCAGGTCCAGGCTGGCGTCGGCCCGGGCCGCCATCGCCGCCGACAGCGCGGCCAGGCTGCGGAGTTCGCCGTCCAGCGTCTGTTGCCGCAGTGCCCACAGACCCAGCGCGACGGCGAGCGCCACCAGCAGTTCGATCGCCAGCAGCGCGCGCAGCCCGCGCGTGCGCAGGGTCTGCCGCCAGGGCGGTGCGACCCGATCGTGCGACGGGGCGGGCGGGCGCTTGTCGTGCGCTGTCATGTCGTGCCGCGACGGCTGCGACGGCGCGGCCCGAGCGGCCGGGCCGGCCTGGCGATAGAGTCGAGGCTGCAGGCCACATTAGAACCCTGCGGAGCGAATGGCGTGTCCGACATGCCGCATTCACCGTCCGACCTGGCCGAGTCTGCGCCCGCCGCGAACCATGTGCTGGTCGTCGACGACGACGCGGCGCTGCGCAGCTTGCTGCAGGAATACCTGGGCGAAGCGGACATGCGGGTTACCGCGGTGGCCGACGGCGCCGCGATGCTGCAGGTGTTCGACGCCGAGGCGGTCGACCTGGTCGTGCTCGATCTGCGCCTGCCCGGCGAGGACGGCATGCTGCTGGCGCGCCGGCTGCGCGAGCGCGCGTCGGTGCCCATCGTCGTGCTGACGGGCAAGGCCGAGGAGGCCGACCGCGTGATGGGGCTGGAACTGGCCGCCGACGACTACGTCACCAAGCCCTTCAGCCCGCGCGAGCTGCTGGCCCGCATCCGTGCGGTGCTGCGGCGCAGCCGGATGCAGGCCGACCTGGCCACGCGCGACGACAAGCGCCGCGCCTACCGCTTCGCCGGGTGGGAGCTGAACCTGCGCACGCGCCGGCTGAGCGCCGCCGATGGCCGCAAGCTCGACCTGGCGAACAACGAGTTCAGCCTGCTGGTGGCGTTTTGCAGCGCGCCGCAGCGCGTGCTCAGCCGCGACCGGCTGCTCGACCTCTCGCGCCTGCACAGCGCCGAGGTCTACGACCGCACGGTGGACGTGCAGGTGCTGCGGCTGCGCCGCCGCATCGAGGTCGATCCCTTCCATCCCAGGCTCATCGTCACCGAGCGCGGCGCGGGCTATCGCTTCGACACGTCGGTCGAGACGCTGTATTGAGCGGCGGCGCGGCCTGGCCGGCCCGACCCTGGGTCCGGGCTGGGCCGGTGCGGCGGCGCCGGTTGCACGAGGCGGCGACGCCGAGGTGCCCGGCGACATCGGCCTGCGGCGCGCGGGCGGCGCCTCTTCGGTCTTCATCGATGCGTCCGCGTTCGGTTGGCGGCCATGCGCGTGCGCCGGCGATGCGCCGCAGCCTGACGCGGCGATGTTGCGCGCGCATTGCGCCGCGCAGCGCGTTCGATGACGTTTGCAACACCGCCGCGCGGCCGCGGCACGCGGCGCCGTGCCCGGATGAGGCCCGACGCGAGGAGCGCGCCGGCAGGCGGCGGCGCTTCAGGCGGCCCCGGGCGCCGTCCAGGCCGCGCGGCGGCCGAAGCCGCGCGCGTTGTCGACGAGCAGCGCGCGCTCGATGCGGTAGCCGAACCAGCCGACCCGCTCGAGTGCGCGCGCCAGTTCGGGACTGGCGCCGCTGCCGGCGAAGGGGAAGCGCGCGCCGTAGACGCGCTGCGCCTGCGCCGCTTCGTCGCCCGCCAGCCGCCGCACCCGGCCGGCGAGCTGCAGGCCGAGGATCGAGCGCCAGTCGCTCGCCTCGGCGTGGATCTCGCCGGCCGGACGATCGTCGAACGCCAGCGCGCGCACGTGGCGCGTGTGCTCGGCGGAGCAGAAGACGAGTTCGTGTCCGCGCGCCGCGTAGAACACCGCGGCGGCCCAGCAGCCCGCGGCGTCGCGGCAGGCGAGCGTGAGGACATGCTGCGCCGCAAGCAGCTGCAGGACGCGGGTGCCCACCCCTTCGTCGTCGGGGAGATCAGCCATCGCCGAGGCCCCGGGTGCCTGCCGGACGGCCGGGGTCGCGAACGGAGCAGTTCCAGGCGGGCATCGGCGGCAGCGTACACGAAGCGGCGGGGCTGGACGCCACGCCAGCCCTTCGGCCGACGCGGCGCCTCGGTGCCGAGATTGACAGGCTCGGGCGGCTCCGCTAAGGTTCGTTCCCTGATTTAGTCCGGACAATATGATCGGCCGTCGGCCGGCGCGGCCGCATCGCTCTGGGCAGCGCGCCGGCGGCGAGGACCGGACGGCACGCCCGGTGGTCCGCCTGCCTTGCGACGGAGACAAGACCGATGAAGGGACTCATCGACATCGAAGCGACGATCGCCCGGCTGCAAGCCGAAGGCGATCTGCTGCGCATCGAGCGTCAGGCCGACCCCGACCTCGAGCTGGCTGCCGTCGCGCGCGCCACCGACATGGGCCCGGTGGCGCTGTTCGACAACGTGCGCGGCTACCCCGGGCGTCGCGTCATCGCCAACATCTTCGGCAGCCGGGCGCGCATCGCCCGCTGGTGCGGCGTGGCGCCTGAGTACCTGCCGCGCTTTCTCGCCGACGCCGCCAAGACGCCCGTGCGTCCGCTCGAGATCGGCAGCGGCGCTGCCTGCCAGGAGGTGGTGCTCACCGGCGCCGAAGTCGACCTGCTGGGCACGATCCCGGTGCTCAAGCAGACCGAGGAAGGCGCAGGCGCCGTGATCACCGGCGGCCTGATCCTGGCGCGCGACCCCGAGACGGGCGAGTTCAACGGCTCGTACCACCGCATGCGCGTGCTCGGACGCGACAGCACCTCGATGGCGATCCAGGCCGGCCGCCATCTGCTCGAGATCGTGCGCAAGTTCCGCAAGATGGGCCGCACACGCGTGCCTGTGACGGTGAACGTCGGCGCCGGGCCGGCCACGCTGCTGGCCTGCTCCGGCAGCACCCAGCAGACGCTCACGCCGCTGGGCTACGACGAACTCGGCCTCGCGGGTGCGCTGCAGGCCGAGGCGGTGCGCTTCGTGGCGGCGCGCACGCAGCCCGGTGCCTATGCGCTGGCCGACGGCGAACTCGTGCTCGAGGGCTGCATCGACACCGAGCAGATGGTGTCGGAGGAGGAGTCGGGCCTCGACGGACTCAAGCCGATGATGCCCGAGGCCGGCGGCTACATGGGCCGCGCCTGGCGCGTCTGGGAATTCAAGGTCACCGCGATCACGCACCGCAAGGAGTACGTCTACTGGGCGCCGCTGGCGATCAACGCCGAGACCGTCAACCTGATGGCGATGCCGGCCGAGGCCTCGGTCTACGACGCCTGCCGGCGCATCAACCCGCGGCTGTTCGACACCTGCTACGCGCTGCCCGGCATGCGCGGCTGCTTCGGCATCGTGCTGCGCATCACGCGCAAGAGCTACCGCGACGAAGGCGCGCAGACGAACCTGATCTTCGGCGCGCTGTCGGCGCACTCCGACATGGGCTGGGTCGTCGTCGTCGACGAGGACATCGATCTGACGAACGCCGACGAGGTGCTGTGGGCGATGATCACGCGCACCGACGTCGGACGCGACATCATGGTCACGCCGCGCGCCAAGGTGAGCGGCATGCTCTCCGAGGGCGACGCCACCGGTACGGCGCAGAAGATCGCGTTCGATGCCACCGCCGGCTTCCAGTCGCGCGACCGTTATGCGCGCGGCAAGTTCGTTCCGGTCGAACTGCAGGGCTGGCTGTCCGAGACCGATCGCGCGCGCGTGCGCGCCGCGCAGAGCGACTATCTGCGCTCTTTGCTGGCGCGCGGGCTCTGAGCGCGCGCGTGCTTCACTTCCAACGCCGCAAGGAGGCCGACCATGGAAGAACCCGTCAAGGAAAAGAAGCCCTTCAACTGGACCAAGTTCCAGCAGAACCTGGGCTACAGCGACGCGGAGATCGAGGGCTTCAAGAGCGACCCGCGCCGGCGCCGCGCCGCCGAGGCGCTGCTCGAGGCCAACCGCAAGATGGTGGTGGCCGAGGTCGTCGAGAGCCACGGCTGTGCCGCCGGCTACAAGTGCGGCGACCGCATCGAGGTCACCGCCGCAGGGCTGGTCAAGAGTCAGAACGTCTGCATCTTCGCGATCGCGCCGATGACGATCCACGCCGCGATGGCCTACGACCGCGTGATGGAAGGGCTCGATCCCGACGGCATGTGGTTCAACCACTTCAACTGCCAGGACGCGGGGTACTGCAACGGCAGCTGGGGCCGGGTGGCGTTTCGCGTGCGCGTCGAGTGAAGCACCGGCACCCGCGGCACCCGGCAAGCGTGCGCCCGGCTGCGGCCTGCCGGCGGCCGACGCCGGCGCGGCCCGATCGCGCCCCATGAATTCCCCGATCGCACCGCCCTTGCTTGCGATCCGTCCGCTCGAGGTCGCGATCCGGCTCGCCGAGCCGGTGGAGGTGGCCGCGGGCATCCTGCTGGTGCGGCTGCCGCTGCCGTTCGCGCTCGACCACATCAACGTCTATCTGATCGACGATGCGGGCGGCTGGACGCTGGTCGACTGCGGGCTCGACACCGCCGCCAGCCGAGCCGCCTGGGAGGCCGTGCTGAGCTCGCCGGCGGTGGCCGGGCGGCCGATCCGGCGCATCGTCGTCACGCACCACCACCCCGATCACATCGGTCTGGCCGGCTGGCTGTCGCCGCGCTTCGACGCGCCGCTGGCGCTGACGGCCGGCGAGCTGGCGGTGGCGGGCCGCTACACCGATCCGGCGCGCGACGTGGTGTCCGAGCGCATGGGCTTCTGGCGCGAGCACGGGCTGCCGCCGGACATGGGCGCCTGGCTGATGGAGCGCATGCCGCGCTATGCGAAGCAGGTGCACCCGCTGCCGGCCGATGTGCAGGTCGTCGATCCGGCCCGCACGCTCGCGATCGGCGGGCGGCGTTTTCGCCCGGTCATCGGACACGGCCATTCGCCCGAGCACCTGAGCCTGTTCGATGCCGAGGGCCAGGTGCTCCTGGGCGGCGATCAGATCCTGCCGGAGATCACGCCCAACATCGGCGTGTGGCCCGGCGGCGACCAGGATCCGCTGCATTCGTATCTCGCGTCGCTGCAGCGTTTTGCGGCGCTGGAGGGCGACCCGCTGCTGCTGCCCTCGCACCGCCAGCCGCTGCGCGGCCTGCACGCCCGCGTCGAGCAACTTCGGCACCACCACGACGCACGGCTGCACGCGGTCATCGACCGCTGCACGCGGCCGAGCACCTGCTACGAGCTGCTGGACGCGCTGTACGGCCGGCCGCTGCGCAACGAGGAACTCGGCTTCGGCTTGAGCGAGGGCGTGGCGCACCTGAACTACCTGCAGGGGCTGGGCCGGCTGTGCTCCGGCGTGGGCGCCGACGGCGCACGCCGTTTCGAGCGCGTTCGCGCCAAGGAGAGCGACTGATGCCTGCCCCGCCCGAGCCCGCGGCCGCAGCGGCGCGCGCCTTCGATCACCCGCTGCTGCCGCTGTTCCGGCCGCGCTCGATCGCCTTCATCGGCGCTTCGGAGCGCGCCAACACGCCCGCCTCGCGCGGCCTGCGCCACTGCGTGCGGCTGGGCTTCGCGGGCGCGCTGTACCCGGTCAATCCGAAGCACGCCGAGCTCTTCGGCGTGCCCTGCCTGCCGGCGCTGGCGCAGGTACCCGGCCCGGTCGACCTGGCGATGATCGCGCTCGGAGCCGACGCCACGCTGGAGGCGGTGGCCGAATGCCGGCGCCTGGGCGTGAAAGCCGTCGTTGCCTGCAGCGCCGGCTGGGAGGAGTCGGGCACCGACGAGGGCCGCGCACGCGCCGCGCGGCTGCGCGCGTTGCTCGCCGGCTCTACGTTGCGGCTGCTGGGCCCGAACTGCATGGGCACCGGCAATCCGGCGCTGGGCATGTGCCTGGGCTACAACAGCTCGTTCGAGTCGATCGCGTTCAAGCGCCCGGGCCGCGTCGGGCTGGTGACGCAGAGCGGCGCGATGCTCGGCGGCGTCGTGCTCAACGGCGAGGACTGCGGCGCGGACATCGGCCTGTTCGCGCATGTGGGCAACGCCGCCGACGTCGGCATGGAAGAGATCATGGAATACATGGTCGACGACCCCGACGTGCGCGTGCTGGCGCTGATGGTCGAGGGCATCCACAAGCCGGCGGCGTTCGCCGCCGCGGCCGCGCGCGCGCGCGCCGCGGGCAAGCCGGTGGTCGCGTTCAAGGCCGGCAGCTCGGAGATCGGCCGCCAGGCCGTGCAGTCGCACACCGGCGCGCTGGCCGGTTCGGATCAGGTCTTCTCGGCGGTGTGCCGCGAACTGGGCATCGTGCGCGTCGAGGAGTCCGAGGATCTGATGAGCATCGCCGGCGCGCTGGCGGCCTGGAGCGACAAGCGCCCCGTGGGCCAGGGCCGGCTGCTCGTCTACACGCTGTCGGGCGGCGCCGCATCGATCATGGCCGACGAGTGCCAGCGCGTGGGCGTGCCGATTCCGCCGCTGGCCGCGACCACGCTCGCGCGCATGGACGAGGTACTGCCTTCCTACGTGAAGGCCGGCAATCCGCTCGACGTGGGCGGTGGCGTGTTCTCCGACCCCGACCTGCCGCGCAAGACGCTGGCCATCGCGCTGGCCGATGCGGGGATGGACGTGGCCCTGTGGGTGGGCGTCGGCGCGCCGCGCGACGATCGCTCGCGGCTGATGCTCGACCAGGCGCTCGACGCCTTCGCCGCCAGCGCGCTGCCGACGATGATCGTGCCGGTGTCGGGCCACGCGCAGGAGGTCGGCTTCGAGCGCGCGCGCGCGCTCGGCATCCCGCTGCTGCGCAGTCTGCGCGCTGCGGCGCAACTGGTGGCGCATGCGCTGCAGCTGGGGCGCCCCGCGGTGCCGCCGGGCGTGCCGGCCGATGCGATGCCGCCGCTGCCCGACGGCGCGCTCGTCGACGAGCTGCAGTCCAAGGAACTGCTGGCGCGCATCGGCCTCGCGGTGCCGCCTTCGCGCTTCGTCGCGAACGCGCAGGAGGTCGCCGCCGCGGCCGAGGCGCTCGGCTGGCCGGTGGTGATCAAGGGTCGCGTCGCGGGCGTCGCGCACAAGAGCGAGATGGGCATCGTCAAGCTCGGCATCGCCTCGGCCGAGGCCGCGCGCGCGGCCGCCGACGACATCGCGCGGCGCAGCGCCGGCCACTCGCTGCAGGGCTTCCTGGTCGAGAAGATGGTGCGCGGCGGCGTCGAGGTCGTGCTCGGCATCAAGCGCGATCCCGGCTTCGGTCCGATGCTGATGTTCGGGCTGGGCGGCGTGGCCGTCGAGCTGTTCGGCGACGTGGCGTTCGGCCGCTGCCCGCTGAGCGTGCAGGGCGCGCGCGCGCTCGTCGAGCAGACGCGCGCGGCCCGGCTGCTGCGCGGCTTTCGCGGCCAGCCGCCGCGGGACGAGGCGGCGCTGCTGGCGGCGATGGTGCGGCTGTCGCAGTTCGCCGCCGCGCACGCCGACACGCTCGAGGAGATGGACGTCAACCCGCTCGTCGTGCTGCCGCAGGGCGAGGGCGTGTGTGCGCTCGACGCGGTGATCCTGCGTCGCCAGGCTTGAGATCGGCTGCCGCGACCGCCTCGCGCGGGGCAGCGCGCAGGGTCCGGCGCGGCACACCGCCCCATGCGTGCGCACCGGCGCGCGAGCGGACGGACGGAGCGCCCGGCGTCCGGCGCGTCTGGGCTAGCATCGCAGGATTTGTCCGGAGAAGCCGATGGCCCGTACGAAAGGGCGAGCCCGCAGCGTGGTCGGCGAGGCCGGCGCCGGCCTGCCGCGCTACCAGGACCTGGCGGCCGAGCTGATCGCGGCCATCGAGAGCGGCACCTATCCCGTGGGCAGCCAGTTCCCCTCCGAGCCGCAGCTGTGCGAGCGCTTCGGCGTCAGCCGCTTCACGGTGCGCGCGGCGCTGGATTCGCTGCAGCGCAAGGGCTACGTGTCGCGCCGCCCGAAGATCGGGACGCTGGTGATCGCCGATCGGCCGCTGGCGCGCTACAGCATCGCCGTCACCGGCACGGCCGACCTGCTGCGCTTCTCGCGCGAAATGAAGTATCGCGTGCTGCAGTCGCAGGACGTCACCGCCGACGTGACGCTGGCGCGCGACCTCGAGTGCGCGGTCGGCGAGACCTGGCTGCGCATCGCCGGCTGCCGCGTCACGCCGCAGGCCGGGCTCGCGGTCTCGCTGGCCGACTACTTCGTGCGGCCGGAACACCGCCGCGTGCTCGCCGGAATCGAGGCCGCGGGCGCAGGCGCGACGCCGATCTACGCGCGCATCGAGCAGGCGGCGGGCGAGCCGGTGCTGGAGATCCGCCAGGAAATCAACGCCTGCGCGATGGCCAGGGAACAGGCGCAGCGGCTCGGCATCGCCGAGGGCAGCGCGGCGTTCCGCATGGTGCACAAGATGTTCGGGGCCGAGGCCTCGCGCCCGCTGTACGCCATCGTCAGCACCTTCCCGGCCGAGCGCTTCTCGTTCACGCAGACGCTGAGGCTGGAGGAGTGAGGCGCGACGCGCAGGCGCGCGCCTGCGTCGGGGAGTGACATCCGATGCACGATCTGTGCGATGACCTGCTCGCCGAATGCGAGGAACTGGCGGAGTTGTGCGCGACGCTCGACGCGCCCGCCTGGGCCTCGGCCACCGCCTTTTACGGCTGGACGCCCTGGGACGAAGTGGCGCACCTGCTCTTCTTCGACGAGGCCGCGCTGCAATCGCTGCACGAGCCCGCCGCCTTTGCGTTGCACGCGCAGGCGCTGAACGCGGCCATGCAGGCCGGCGTGCAGATCAGTGCCCTGGCGCGCGAGCGCTATCGCCATCTCGGTGCGCCGGAACTGCTGGCCGCCTGGCGTGAGCGCGGCCGCAGCCTGGCGGCGGCGCTGCGTGCGCTCGATCCGAAGGCGCGACTGGGCTGGTACGGGCCGACGATGAGCGCGCGTTCCTTTGCCAGCGCGCGGCTGATGGAGGTCTGGGCGCATGGACAGGACATCTGGGATCTGCTGGGCCGCCGCCGCCCGGCAACGCCGCGGCTGCAGCACATCGCGCACATCGGCGCGACGACGTTCCGCTGGACCTTCGTCAATCGGGGCTGGCCGGTGCCCGAGCCCGAGCCCGGCGTCGATCTTGCCGGGCCCGCGGGCCAGCGCTGGATCTGGGGCGAAGCGTCGCCGCGCGACTTCGTGCGCGGCAGCGCCGAGGAGTTCTGCCTCGTGGTGACGCAGCGCCGCCATGTCGACGACACGGCGCTCGAATGCCGCGGCGAGGCGGCCAGGCAATGGATGAAGTGGGCGCAGTGCTTCGCGGGCGAGCCGGCCGATCCGCCGCCGCGCGGCTCGCGCATCGGCCCATGACGGATCCGTCGGCCGCGGTGCGCCCGGCTTGCGACACCGGCGTGCCGCTGACGCAGGCGCTGCGCGCCGAGATCGCGCCGTTGATCGAGCGCCTCGCCGCCGGCGCGGGCCCCGAGCGCCTGTCGGAACATTCGTTCACGAACCTGCTGCTGTTTCGCCGCGCGCACGGCTACCGCTATGTGGCGGGCGAACTGCCGCACATCCTGGGCTCGACCTACGACGGCGTACCGCATCTGATGCCGCTCGTGGCGCCCCGGCCCGACGTGCTGGAGGCGCTGCGGCATGCCGTCCCCGCGGGCGGCTGCTTCTATCCGATCGCCGATTGGCAACTGCCCGTGGCCGCGGGCGCGGGCTGCGAGGCCCGATCGCTCGCGGCCGACGCCGACTACCTGTACCCCGCAGCCAACTTCCTGCATTACCGCGGTGCGCTGCTCCACAAGAAGCGCAACCCGATGCGCCGGCTGCTCGCGCGGCACACGCTGCACGCCGTGCCCTATGCCGCGCCGTTGCGCGCAGCCGCGCGCGAGGTGCTGGCGGCCTGGATGCAGGACAAGGGCCTGGAGCGCGGCGGCGCCGACGAGCTCGAGTGCCTGCAGGCGCTCGACGCCGCCGAGGAGCTCGGGCTCGCGGGCCATCTGCACTGCGTGGACGGCGTGCCGGCGGGCTTCGTCCTCGGCGAGAGACTGGCAGCGGGGGTGTACGTGATCCGCTTCGCCAAGGGCCGCGCCGGCCACACCGGGATCTACCCCTACATGTTCCACCACTTCTGCGCCGCCGCGGGCGAGTCCGTGTCGTGGCTGAACTTCGAGCAGGATCTGGGCCGACCCAACCTGCGGCGCACCAAGCAGTCCTACAAGCCGGGGCGCCTGCTGCCGAAGTGGCGGCTCTGGCCGTCCGGCACGGCGCCGCCGGCGCGTGATGCGGGGCCGCAGGCGCAGCAGATCGAAGGGCCGCTGCCGTCGCGCGCGGCTTCATGCGGGTAAGCCCGAGCCCGAGCTCGGCCGCAGGGCCGGGCGGCTGTCGTTGACAGGGGCCGCGGGCCGGTGGTAACGTGCGGCGCGGTAGTCCGGACAATTATCCGGGTTCAGCCGTCGGCCTCGTTCCCGCCCGATGAGGAGAACACGCCCGTGAGACAGCTCCTGCGTTGCCTGCTGGCCTGCCTGGCCGCCGTTGCCGGCGCCGCCTCGGCCCAGGCCCCCGCCTTCCCGAGCAAGCAGGTCACGTTCATCGTGCCCTGGGCCGCCGGCGGCGGCACCGACATCGTCGCGCGCAAGTTCGCCGAGCAGCTCCAGGCGATGTGGAAGCAGCCGGTGGTGGTCGAGAACGTCGCCGGTGCCAGCGGCATCCTCGGCGCGCAGCGCGTGCAGCGCGCCGCGCCCGACGGCTACACGCTGATGATGACGACCAACGGCACGATCACGGGCAACCGCTTCCTGTTCAAGAAGCTCCCCTACGACCCGGACAAGGACTTCGTGCCGGTGACGCAGTTCACCGACATCGACATGTTCATCCTCGCGCGTGCGGGGCTGCCGGCGAACAACCTGCAGGAGTTCGTCGCGCTGGCGCGGAAGGAACCCGCTCGCGTCAGCTACGGTTCGTACGGCAAGGGTTCGCAGCCCGAGCTGCTGTTCGGCCTGCTCGCCAAGCGCGAGAAGCTCGAACTGATCCATGTGCCGTACAAGGGGGTCGGTCCGGCCATCACGGCCGTGATGGGCGGCGAGGTCGACGTCACGCTGACCGGGCGCGGCACCGGCGCGGCCGCCGTGGCATCGGGCAAGGCCAGGCTGCTGACCTACATGTCGGCCGCGCGCGACCCGGCGGCGCCCAACGTGCCCACTTCGGCCGAGGCCGGCTATCCCTACGTGCGCGTGCCGACCTGGCATGGCCTGTTCGCCCCGGCCGGCACGCCGCAGGCGGTGATCGACAAGATCCAGCACGATGTCGCCGCGATCGTGGCCCGGCCCGACTTCCGCAAGGACATGAACGACCGCGGCTACCAGCTCCCGGCCAACACCTCGGCCCAGTTCGCGCAGGTCATCCGCGACGAAGTCAAGCTCACCGCCGAAATGGTGGAAGCTGCCGGCCTGCAACCCGATTGAGACCCGATCCGCGTCGCGTACGCTGAAGCGCGGCGCCGCGGCGCCGGGGCCAGCGCCTTCGGCACGAACCGCACATGCCCGTCATCGACTCCGCGATCGCGCCCGGCAGCGAGGCATTCCGGCAGCGCCGTGCCGGCATGCTGGCGCTGCTCGCGCAGGTGCGGCAGTACGAGGAGCGCAGCGCCAGGCGTTCGGCGGCTTCGCGCGAGCGCTTCGCCCGGCGCGGCCAGCTCCTGCCGCGCGAGCGCCTGTCGCTGCTGCTCGACCGCGGGGCGCCCTTCCTCGAGCTGTGCGCGCTCGCCGGCCTGGGGCATGACCGGCCCGATCTCGAGCACAGCACGCCCGGCTGCGGCGTCATCGCCGGCATCGGCACGGTGAGCGGCGTGCGCTGCATGGTCAACGTTTCGGACTCGGGCATCGACGCCGGCGCGCTGCAGCCCGTCGGCCTGGACAAGATCCTGCGTGTGCAGGAGCTGGCGCTCGAGAACCGGCTGCCCTACGTGCAGCTGGTCGAGAGCGCCGGCGCCAACCTGCTCGAGTACAAGGTCGAGGACTTCGTGCGCGGCGGCGCGCTGTTCCGCAACCTGGCGCGCCTGTCGGCCGCGGGCCTGCCGGTGCTGACCGTGACGCACGGCTCGTCGACCGCCGGCGGCGCGTACCAGACCGGGCTGTCGGACTTCATCGTGATGGTGCGCGACCGCACGCGCGCCTTTCTCGCCGGGCCGCCGCTGCTCAAGGCCGCAACCGGCGAGGTGGCCAGCGAGGAGGAGCTCGGCGGCGCGCTGATGCACACCACCGTCTCGGGCCTGGGCGACTATCTGGCCGAGGACGACCGCGATGCGCTGCGCATCGCGCGCGAGATCCTGGCGCGCATCGACTGGCCGCGCGAGGCCGCATCGCCGCGCGCCTTCGAGCCGCCGCGCGGCGACCGCGAAGAACTGCTGGGCATCATGCCGCTGGACCTGCGTGAGCCGGTCGACATGCGCGAGGTCGTTGCGCGCATCGCCGACGGCTCCGATTTCCTCGAGTTCGGCGCCGGCTACGGCAGTGCCACCGTGTGCGGCCACTTCCGGCTCGAGGGCTGGCCGGTCGGTGTGGTGACGAACAACGGCCCGATCGACGCGGCCGGCGCCAGCAAGGCCACGCATTTCATCCAGGGCTGCTGCCAGACCCGCACGCCGATCGTCTACCTGAACCACACCACCGGCTTCCTCGTCGGTCGGGCGGCCGAGGAGGCCGGGATCATCAAGCACGGCTCGAAGATGATCCAGGCCGTCAGCAATGCCTCGGTGCCGCAGGTCACGATCCACTGCGGCGCCTCCTTCGGCGCGGGCAACTACGGCATGTGCGGGCGCGGCTTCCACCCGCGCTTCTGCTTCTCGTGGCCGAACGCGCGCACCGCGGTGATGGGCCCGGAGCAGGCGGCCGAGACGATGGTCATCGTGACCGAGAACGCGATGCGCCGCAAGGGCGCGGTCGACCGGGCGCAGCTCGAAGAACTCCGGCGTTCCATCGTCGCGCGCTTCGAGCGCCAGATGAGCGCGCTCGCGACCAGCGCGCTGCTGCTCGACGACGGCATCATCGACCCGCGCGACACGCGCGCCGTGCTCGCCGAGGTGCTGGCGATCTGCCGCGAAGGCGACGCGCGCGTGCCGCAGGCGATGCAGTTCGCGGTGGCGCGGCCGTGAACCTGCCGATGCCGGCGGCGGCTGTCGCCACGCCGTTCGCCAAGCTGCTGGTGGCCAACCGCGGCGAGGTGGCGCTGCGCATCATGCGCAGCGCGCGCCGCCTGGGCCTGCGCACCGTGGCGGTGTACTCGGACGCCGACGCCGATGCGCCCCACGTCGAGGCCGCCGACCAGGCACTGTGCATCGGCGGCGCGGCGCCGGCGCAGTCCTACCTCGACGTCGATGCCATCGTCGCGGCCGCGCTGCGCTGCGGCGCCGACGCCGTGCATCCGGGCTACGGCTTCCTGGCCGAGAACGCCGCGTTCGCGGCTGCCTGCCGCGCCGCCGGACTGGTGTTCGTCGGACCGTCGGCACAGGCGATGGAGTCGATGGGCCACAAGGCACGGGCCAAGCGTCTGATGACCGAGGCCGGCGTGCCCTGCATTCCCGGCTGCGAGGGCCGCGGCCTGTCGGACGAGGCCTTGCGTGCCGAAGCCGAGCGCATCGGCTGGCCCCTGATGATCAAGGCCACCTGCGGCGGCGGCGGCCGCGGCATGCGCGTGGTGCACGAGCCGGCCGCCTTCCTCGCCGAGCTGGAGCTGGCGCGCGCCGAGGCCCAGGGCGCATTCGGCAACCCGGAGGTGATGCTCGAGCGCGCGCTGTGCGCGCCGCGCCATATCGAGGTGCAGATCCTCGCCGATCGGCACGCACGGGTGCTGCACCTGGGCGAGCGCGACTGCTCGGTGCAGCGCCGCCACCAGAAGCTCGTCGAAGAGACGCCGTCGCCGGCGGTCGGCGCGGCGCTGCGGCAGCGCATCTGTGCCGACGCGCTGGCCGCGGCGCGCGCCATCGGCTACGAGGGCGCGGGCACGGTGGAGTTCCTGCTCGACGGCGCCGGCGCCTACTACTTCATCGAAGCCAATACGCGCCTGCAGGTCGAGCATCCGGTCACCGAAGCCGTGACCGGGCTCGACCTCGTCGAGTGGCAACTGCGCATCGCTGCCGGCGAGGCCTTGCCGTTCGATCAGGAGGAGATCGCGTGCCGCGGTCATGCGATCGAGGTGCGACTGTGCGCCGAGGATCCGGCCGCGGGCTTCGCCCCCAGCAGCGGACGGATCGCGGTCTGGCAGCCGCCGCCGGGCGTGCGCGTCGAGCACGCGCTGCGCGCGGGCAGTGCGATCGCGCCCTGGTACGACTCGATGATCGGCAAGCTCGTCGCGCACGGCGCGACGCGCGAGCGCGCGCGGCGCCGCCTCGTGCTGGCGCTCGAGCAGATGCTGGCGCTCGGGATCGCGACCAACCAGTCCTTCCTGCGCCGCTGCCTCGAGCATCCGGTCTTCGTGCGCGGCGAGGCGACCACGGCTTTCGTCGCCGAGCATGCGGCCGAGCTCGCGACGCCGGCCGGCGAGGCCGGCCGCATCGCCACGGCCGCGGCGCTGCTCGTGCAGGAGCCGTGCGCCACCGCGCCGGCGTGCGGACGGGCGCAGCGCCCGCGGCGCGCGCCGGCCCGGACCCTGCGCCTGCGCGTCGGCGGGCGCGATCTCGACGTCGCCGTCGACGGCGTGGCCGACGGGCCGCTGCAGATCGCGCTCGACGGGCAATCCTTCGAACGCCGGGTGCTGGCGCAGCAGCCCCCGCGCAGCCGCGTGCGCTGTGATGGCATCGACGAGCCGGTGGCATTCTGGCGCGACGGCCTGCGCCTGTGGCTGATGCAGGGCGGCGAGGTGCTCGAGGTTCTCGATCGCACCTACGCGCCCGCGCTCGTCGCCGGCGGCGGCGCGCACGACGGGCGCGTGCGCGCGTCGACGGCGGGCCGCGTCGTCGCGCTCGCGGTCGCGCCGGGCCAGCAGGTCGTGCGCGGCCAGCCGCTGGTCATGCTCGAGGCAATGAAGATGCAGCATGTCCATGCCGCGGCGGCCGCCGGGCGGGTGCGCGCGCTGCATGTCGCCGTCGGCGACCAGGTCGAGGCCGGCCGCACGCTGGTCGAACTCGCGCTCGACACCGGCACGGCGCCGGCCGCCGCGGATTGACAGCCTCGGAAGCAGGCTTTATTGTCCGGACATGAATGGCGTTCGACCGGCATGAGCGAAATCCTCTACGAGCAGCGCGACGGCATCGCCTCGATCACGCTGAACCGCCCGCAGCGCCTGAACGCGCTCGGGCGCACGACCAGCGTCGATCTGTGCAATCTGTGCGAGCAGGCGATCGCCGACGCCGACGTGCGCGTGCTCGTGCTCGCCGGCGCCGGCGAGGCCTTCTGCGCCGGCGGCGACTACAAGGACACCTTCGAGCCGGGCTTCGCGCTCAGCACGCAGCAGTGGCGCGCGCGCGTGCGCCGCGGCCCGAACCGCTTCGTCACCTTGATGCAGGGCTGCGAGAAGCCGGTGATCGCCGCCGTCAACGGCATCGCCGTCGGCGGCGGCTGCACGATCGCGATGGCCTGCGATCTGCGCATCGCCTCCGAGCGCGCGCGCTTCGGCATGGCCTTCGCCAAGGTCGGCGTGACCCCCGAGTTCGGGTCCACCTACTTGCTGCCGCGCCTGGTCGGCCTGGGCAAGGCGATGGAGCTGATGCTGGGCGGCGCGATCATCGACGCGCGCGAGGCCGAGCGCATCGGTCTGGTCAACCGCGTCGTGCCGCACGAGCAGCTGGGCGAAGAGGTCATGGCGCTGGCGCGCACGCTCGCCGCCAGGCCGGCAGGCACGCTCGGCCTGATGAAGTCGATGCTCTACCGCGCGCTGTCGATGGACCTGCCGGCCGTGCTCGAGATGGAGGCGCTGGCGCTGAGCGCCGCCGTCAAGACCGAGGAGCACCAGGCCATCGTCCGGGGCTTCCTCGCCGAGCGCGCGGCGCGCAGGTAGGGCCGGGCGCCCCGGACCAGACACCGCAAGGAGGATCGCGATGGAGTTCGGCTTCACCGAGGAACAGAACCTGCTGCGCGAGTCGGTGCGCCGCTTCATGCGCAAGGAGTGCACGCGCGAGTACGTGCGCGAGTGCAGCCGCAACTACCGTTTCCCGATCGAGCTGTACGACAAGATGGCGGCGCAGGGCTGGATGGGCATCCCGTTCCCCGAGAAGTACGGCGGCGCCGGACTGGGCCCGATGGAGCTGGCGATCTTCCTCGAGGAGGCGGGCTACGGCTGGTACGGCGCCGGCACCTCGTACTTCAGCTCGGTCGTGCTGGGTGCGTACAACATCTTGCTCTACGGCGCCGAGTGGCAGCGCGAGCAACTCATCGCGCAGATGATCCGCGGCGAGATCAAGTTCGCGTTCGCGCTCAGCGAGCCCAATGTCGGCTCCGACGCGGCGGCCGTCGAGCTGTACGCGCGCGACGACGGCGAACACTTCACGCTCAACGGCACGAAGATGTTCACCACCAACGCCCACGTGGCCGACTACATCCTGACCGTGACGCGTACCGACCGCCAGGCCGCGCGCAAGCACGACGGCATCACGGTCATGCTGGTCGACGCGCGCGCACCGGGCCTGACGATGCGGCCGCTGCGCCAGCTCGGGCGTACCGCCACCCACACCAACGAGCTGCGCTTCACCGACGTGCGCGTGCCGCGGCGCAACGTCATGGGCGAGGTGGGCGGCGGCTGGACGAACCTGACCAAGGGGCTGGGCGTCGAGCGCATGAGCGTGGCCATGATGTACGCCGGCACCGCGCAGGCGATCGTCGACTACGCGGTGGCCTACGCCAAGGAGCGCAAGCAGTTCGGCCAGAGCATCTCCAAGTTCCAGGCGATCCAGCACAAGCTGGTCGACATGCAGGTCAAGGCCGACCAGTCGCGCCTGCTCGGCTACCGTGTGGCCTGGATGCTGCAGCAGGGCCTGCCTTGCTTCAAGGAGATGTCGATCGCCAAGCTGCATGCCTCGGAGGCGCTGTTCGACATCGCCAACCAGGGCGTGCAGGTGATGGGCGGCTGGGGCGTGCTCGAGGACTACGACATGGAGCTGTATTTCCGCGATTCGCGCATCGGCATGATCGGCGCGGGCGCTTCCGAGATCCAGAAGTCGATCATCGCCAAGCAGATGGGCCTTTGAGCCCCGCGCCACCCACCGGAGATGCCCCGATGAACAGCAGCAGCAGCACGGCCGCGGCGGCCAGCTCGGCCGAGGACTTCAAGCGCATCGCCTCCGAGCTCGAGCGCGTGCTCAAGCTCAAGGCGCTGCCCTTCGGCATGAAGCTGTGCGAGACGCTCGAGGAGATGCAGGCGGTGCCGCGGATCCGGCGTCCGCAGGCCATCTTCACGCTCGACCAGCTGGTCGGGCAGGCGGCGCGCCTGGGCTGGACGCTCGGCATCACCGCCGACGACCTGGTCGGCGACCAGTGCCGCGCGGTGGTCGGCCTGGGCGGCCAGGACCAGGACTGGTACGAGGCCAAGAACATGGTCGGCGTGTGGTATGCCACGCCCGAGGACACCGAGCGCCACCAGCGCGCGATGCACCTCGTGCCGCGCGGGCGCTGGCGTGCGCTCGTGATCGCGCCGCTGGCCCGATGGGGCCGCTCCGGCGCCGACGCAGCCGGATCGGCTCTGGACGCGCCGGACATCGCGCTCTTCTATGCCACGCCGGGCGCGATGATCTACTTCATCAACGGCCTGCAGTGGCAGGGCTACAAGCGCTTCGACTGGTCGGTGGTCGGCGAATCGGCCTGCGCCGACTCCTGGGGCCGCGCCCTGGCCACGCGCCAGCCCTCGTTGTCGCTGCCGTGCTTCGCCGAACGGCGCTACGGCGGCGTGCCCGACGACGAGATGCTGATGGCGGCGCCGGTCGAGTACATGGTCAAGGCGCTCGCGGGCATGGAGGCTCTGGGCCGCAATGGCCTGCGCTATCCGTTCCCGCCCTGGGGCATCCAGCAGGACGTGCGTGCCGGCATGGCGGTGAGCTATCCGAAGAAGGCCTGAGGCGCCATGGCGCAGGCCGGTGCCGCTTCGGGCGAGGCGACGCGGGGGCCGCTGAGCGGCGTGCGCGTCGCCGACTTCTCGCATCTGATGGCCGGCCCCTGGTGCGCGATGACCCTGGCCGACATGGGCGCCGAGGTCATCAAGGTCGAGCCGCCCGAGGGCGACCCGGCGCGCGGGCTGATGCGCGCGCCCGGGCGCAGCGAGAGCGCGTTCTTCCTCGGCGTCAACCGCAACAAGCTGGGCATCGTGCTCGATCTGCACAGCGAAGGCGGGCGCGCGGCGGCGCTCGACCTCGTGGCCGCTTCCGATGTCTTGGTCGAGAGCTATGCCAGCGGCGTGATGGAGCGCCTGGGTCTCGGCCACGAGGCGCTGTGCGCGCGCCATCCGCGCCTGGTGTACTGCTCGGTCTCGGCCTACGGACGCGAGGGGCCGTTCGCGGCGCGCGCCGGCTACGACCCGATCGTGCAGGCCGAGACCGGGCTCATGCACCTGAACGCGCACCCCGGCGGCGCGCCGCACAAGGCGGCGGTGCCCATCGTCGATCTGGGCGCGGGGATGTACGCGGCGCAGGCGGTGCTCGCGGCGCTCTACGCGCGCGAGCGCAGCGGGTGCGGCCAGCGCATCGACGTGCCGCTGTTCGACACCGCGGCCAGCTTCACCAGCTTTCACGGCATGGCCTGGCTGGTCGACGGGCGCGATCCGCAGCCGACGGGCAACGGCAGCGAGGTCGCGGCGCCCGTGGGCCTGTACCGCGCGGCCGACGGCAGCTTCTACATGACGGTCGCCGGCGACCGCGTCTGGCGCAAGCTGCTGGCCGCGCTCGGCGAGCCGCAGACGCTGGCCCAGGCGCGTTTCGTCGACAACGCGGCGCGCGTGCGCCGGCGCGACGAGCTCGATGCGTTGCTGCAAACCCTGTTCGAGGCCCGCCCGCTCGCGCATTGGCTCGACGCCCTGCGTGCCGCCGGTGTACCGGCGGCGCCCGTGCGCAGCATCGCCGAGGCGGCCGCCTCGGCCGAGTGGCGCGCCAGCGGCTGCGTCGCGCCGGCGCCGCATGCATCGCTCGGCCAGGTGCCGCATCTGCGGCTGCCGATGCGCCTGTCGGGTACACCGCTGGCGCTGCGCCGCGCCGCGCCCTTGCTCGGCGAACACACGCGCGCCGTGCTCGGCGGCTTGCTCGGCTACGCGCCGGCGCGGGTGCAGCAACTCCTGACGGACGGAGCGGCGCAGGCATGCAGCCGCTGAGCGGCGTGCGCGTCGTCGAGCTGGCCGCGCTCGGGCCGGTGCCCTGGTGCGGCATGCTGCTCGCCGGGCTCGGAGCACAGGTGATCCGCATCGAGCGCCCGTCGCCGCCCGGCGCAGCGCGCGCGGCGCACTTCGAGTTCACCGATCGCGGCTGCCACCGCGTCGCGCTGGACCTGAAATCCGCCCAGGGTCTGGCGCTTGCGCTGCGCCTGGTCGAGCGCGCCGACGCCTTGATGGAGGGCATGCGGCCCGGCGTGGCCGAGCGCCTGGGCCTGGGGCCGCGCGCCTGCCACGCGATCAACCCCAAGCTGGTGTACGCACGCATGACCGGCTGGGGCCAGCACGGGCCGCTGGCGCAGCGCGCCGGCCATGACATCAACTACCTCGCGCTGTCCGGCGCGCTGCACGCCATCGGCGCGCGCGACGGACCGCCCGCCGTGCCGCTGAATCTGGTCGCCGATCTCGGCGGCGGCGGCGCCTTTCTCGCCATCGGTCTGCTGGCCGCGCTGCTGGACGCGCGCGGCAGCGGTGCCGGCAGCGTGCTCGACGTGGCGATGGTCGACGGCGTGGCCAACCTGATGGCGCTGCCCTACGCGCGCCTGGCCGCCGGACTCTGGCGCGACGAGCGCGGCAGCAACCTGCTCGACGGCGGCACGCCGTGGTACGGCGTCTACGAGACCGCCGACGCAGGCTACATGGCCGTCGGCGCGATCGAGCCGGCCTTCTACGAGGCCTTCGTGCGCGGCCTCGGGCTGGACCCGGCCGCATTGCCCGATCGCGCCGATCGCGCCGGCTGGCCCGAATTGCGCCGGCGCTTCGCGGCGGCGTTCCGGCAGGCTGGGCGCGACGAGTGGCAGCGTCGCTTCGAAGACGTCGACGCCTGCGTCACGCCGGTGCTGTCGATGACGCAGGCACCGCAGCATGCGCACCACCGCGCGCGCCGCACCTTCGTCGCGCGCGATGGCGCCCTCGAGCCGGCACCGGCACCGCGCTGCGCGCGTCCGGGCGCGAGGGTCGAGGCGGCGCTGCCTCCGGTACCGAGCCGTGCCGACAGCCGCGCGCTGCTGCGCGCGTGGGGTCTGTCGGCCGCGGAGACGGAAGTCCTGCTCGGTTGCGCCGCCGCCGGCCGCGCCGGCGAGGTGCCGGCCGCCTGATGCATCATGGCAGCCGAAGCGGGCGGCAGGAACAGGGGGCGGCATGCGCAGGATCATCGTCGGCATCTCGGGCGCTTCCGGCGCCGCACTCGGCGTGCGCACGCTGCGGGCGCTGCGCGAGGTGCCGGATCTGGAAGTGCACCTCGTGCTGTCGCCGGCGGGCAAGCGCACGCTGGTCGAGGAGACCGACTGGAGCGTCGATGCCGTCGAGGCCCTGGCGCATGTCGTGCACCGCCACGCCGACATCGGCGCCTCGGTGGCGAGCGGCTCGTTCCGCACGCAGGGGATGATCGTCGCGCCCTGCTCGATCAAGACGCTGGCCGAGATCGCGCATTCGCACAGCGGCAACCTGCTCACGCGCGCGGCCGACGTCTGCCTCAAGGAGCGGCGTCGCCTCGTGCTGCTGGTGCGCGAGACGCCGCTGCACCTCGGGCACATCGACCTGATGGCCCAGGCCACGCGCTGCGGCGCCATCGTGATGCCGCCGGTGCCCGCGTTCTACACCCGCCCGGCGACGATCGACGATGTCGTCGAGCACACCGTGGGCAAGGCGCTCGACCTGTTCGATCTGCCGCACCGACTGGTCAAGCGCTGGAAGGATCCCGACGCCGAGCGCCCGGCGTCGCCCTGACGCAGGCACGCGCCGGCGTCGGCGCACCGCCCCGCGGCCGACCCCCGGCCCGTGCGCGGCCGGCCTCCCGCATCGCCCCGGTTGACATGGCCGGAGCGCATCGCGTATTGTCCACACAATTGAACGACGAAGGAGACGGACCATGACCTCGGCACTGCGCAGGAAGCTCTGCGGCGCGGGCGCGCTGCTGTCGATCGCGCCGCTCGCGGGCATCGCCACGCGGGCGGCGGCGCAGCCGCGTCCGGAGACGCTGAAGGTCGGCGTGGCACTCGCGCTCAGCGGGCCGACCGCACCGCTGGGCCAGGCCGCGCTGCAGGGCCTCAAGCTCGCCGTCGAGCAGTACACCGAGGCCGGCGGGTTCGAGGTCGGCGGCAAGAAGTACCTGCCCGAACTCCTCGTCAACGACACCGGCGGCTCGCCGGCGAACGGCGTGGCCCAGGCCGAGAAGCTGGTGCTCAAGGACGGCGTCAAGCTCCTCTTCGGCTGCACCTACAGTCCGGCGGCCGTGCCGATGCTGGCCGTGACCCAGCGCAACAAGGTGATCCAGATCTCGAACGCGGTGTCGTGGGAGGAGCATCTGGGCAAGCCCGGCAACGACTACATGTTCAAGCTCGTCGCCTCGCAGGACGACACCGCGCGCCAGTACATCCCGCTGGTCGTCAAGAAGCTCGGCATCAAGTCGGCGACGATGATCCTGCCCAACAACGACGGCGGCCGTGCCTACGAGTCGACCTACCGTGCCTACGGCGAGAAGAACGGCGTCAGGATGCTCGAGACCTTCTTCTACGACCCCAAGCTCACCGACTTCTATCCGATCCTCACGAAGATCAAGGGCCTGAATCCGGATTCGCTGTGGATCGGCTACACGAACGAATCCGCCTCGGTCATCGTGCGGCAGGCCAAGGAGCTGGGTCTGCCGGCATCGCTGGTGGCGCTGGGCACCGGCATCACCGGGGTGGCGGCGAACCTGCCCACGGGCGGGCGCGTCGAGGGTTTCGTCTTCGCGACGCAGTTCAATCCCGAGTCGAGCCAGGCCGGGCAGGCCGACCTCATGCGCCGCTTCGAGAAGATGTTCGCCAAGAAGGTGACGAGCGACTTCAACTACGTGCTCTGGTACAACCAGGGCCTGCACATGCTCGTCGATGCGATGAAGAAGACGGGTACCGTCACCGACACGACGAAGATCATGGCGGCCGTGCGCAACAGCGACTACGAAGGCGGCTACGGCTATCCCTGGCACGTCGACAAGACCGGGCTGAACCACTACGGTTACTACCTGGGCGAGGTCAAGGGCGGGCGCGACACCTACACGCTCATCCGCTAGGAGCGTGGGCGGCGCGGGGTCAGACGCCGAGATACGCCTTGCGCACCGCGCTGTCGGCCAGCAGGTCGGAGGCGCTGCCGCTGATCACGGTGCGGCCGGTCTCGAGCACATAGCCGCGATCGGAGATCTTCAGTGCGGCCTTGGCGTTCTGCTCGACGAGCAGGATCGCCATGCCCTCGGCGTGCAGCCGGCCGACGATGCGCAGCACTTCCTGGCTCACCATCGGCGCCAGACCGAGCAGCGGCTCGTCGAGCAGCAGCAGCCGCGGCCGCAGCATCAGACCGCGGCCGATCGCCAGCATCGACTGCTCGCCCCCGCTCAGGGTGCCGGCGGCCTGGCGCAGCCGCGACTTCAGCACCGGGAAGTGGTGGCACACGAAGTCCAGGCGCGCGGCGCGCTGGCGGGCGTCGCGCAGCAAGAACGCGCCCATCTCGAGGTTCTCGAGCACCGTCATGTGGGCAAACACCTGGCGCCCTTCGGGCACGTGCACGACGCCGGCCTCGATGAGACGGCGCGGCGACCACGACATCGTGTCGTGGCCGTCGAAGAGGACGCGCCCGCCCGCCGGCCGCATGAGCGCGCTGATCGTCCTGAGCGTCGTCGACTTGCCGGCGCCGTTGGCGCCGATCAGGGTGACGAGCTCGCCCTCGTCGACCTGCAGCACGATGTCGCGCAGGGCCAGCACGTTGCCGTATCGGGCCGCGACATGCTCGAGCGCGATCAGCACGGCTGATCCTCCTGGCCGAGGTAGACGCGGATGACGTCCGCGTCGAGGCGCATCTCCTGCGGCGAACCCTGCGCGACCAGCGTGCCGAAGTCGAGGCACAGCACGCGGTCGCACAGGCCCATCAGGAACTTCATGTCGTGCTCGATCAGCACCTGCGTCACGCCGCGCGCCTTGATCCGGCGCAGCACGTCGGCCATCTCGGCCGACTCGACTTCGTTGAGGCCGGCGACCGGTTCGTCCAGCAGCAGCAGCTGCGGGTCCGCGGCCAGCGCGAGCGCGACCGAGAGCTTCTTGCGATCGCCGTACGGCAAGGTGTCGGCGATGATCTCGCGCCGCGTCGCGAAGCCGAAGAATTCGAGCAGCGATTCGATGCTGCGTGCCACGGCTGCGGCGTTGCCGCGGGTGCGCTGCAGATGGTGGGCGATCTCCAGGTTGCGGTGGATCGACAGGCGCGGGAACACGCGCGTGATCTGGAACGTGCGCACGATGCCGCGCCGGGCGATCTGGTCGGGGCGCAGGCCGGCGAGGGTCTGGCCCTTCCAGAGCATCTGGCCGCCGCTGGGCTGGGCACAGCCGGTGATCAGGTTGAACAGGGTCGTCTTGCCGGCGCCGTTGGGTCCGATGACGCCGAGGAACTCGCCCTGCCGCACTTCGAAGCTCAGGTCGGCGATGGCCTGGATGCCGCCGAAGCGCTTGGACAGGTGCCGGGCCTCGAACAGGTTCATGCGTGCTGCCTCGTGGTCGTGGGCCGAAGTGGTGCGGCGTGCGCGGTCATGCGGCGCGCCGGCCCTCAGGCGCCGGCCGCGCGCTGTGCGCGGCGGCGCCCCGGCAGGCGGTGCGCGAGCCGCCGCCCGAGCTCCACGAGGCCGCCGGGCACGAGGATGATGAAGACGATGAAGAACAGGCCGTAGACGATCATCCGGTGCTCGGGCACGACGTTCAGCAGTTCGGGCACGACGACGTTGATCGCCGAGCCCAGGAGCGGGCCGATCAGGGTGCCCGAGCCGCCGATCAGCAGCACGATCACCATGTTGAGCGACTCCATGATGTTGAACATCTCGGGCGTGAGGAAGCGCAGGTAATGCGCATAGAGGCAGCCCGCGACCGCGGCCAGGACCGCGGCGACGACGAAGGCGTAGGTCTTGTAGCGCATCACGTGGATGCCCTGCGCCTGCGCGAGCTCCTGGTCCTCGCGGATGGCGACGAGGGCGGCGCCGGCGCGCGTGCGCATGAGCGCGACGACGAACGCGATCGCCAGGGCCAGCAAGGCGAGCACGAAGAAGTAGTAGTGGAGCCGGTCGCTCAGGTCGATCCGGTCGAGCGGGTACGGCGCCAGCCGCTCGGGCGCGGCGATCCCCTGGACGCCGCCCGGCCCGTTGGTGACCGGAATCCAGTTGTTGAAGGTGATGAAGGCGATCTCGGAGAGGCCGAAGGTGCACACCGCGAAGTAGTGCGACACCAGGCGCAGCGTGATCACGCCGAGCAGCGCGGCCAGCAGCGCCACGCCCGCGATCATCAGCGGCGCCGCCTGCCAGAACGAGAAGCCGAGGCGCAGCGTGAGCGCGGCCGAGCCGTACGCCGCGATCCCCATGAACGACGCCTGGCACAAGGCGGCCAGGCCGGTGAATCCCATGGCGACGTTCAGGCCGCTCACGGCGATGCAGTAGATCCCGGTGAGGACCAGCATGTGCAGGTAGTACGCCGGCACGACGAAGGGCAGCGCGACGAGGGCGAGGGCCAGGGCGGCAGCGGCGAGCGCGCGCATGCTAGGTGCCCTCCCCGAAGAGGCCCTTGGGTCGGAAGATCAGGATCAGCACGAACACGATGTAGCCGAAGATGTCGGCCCAGGCCGAGGAGACGTAGCCGGCGGCGAGGCTGTCGACCAGGCCGATGATGAAGGCGGCGACGAAAGCGCCGCGGATGCTGCCGAAGCCGCCCAGCGTGATGATGACGAAGGCCTTCATCAGCGGCGCGGCTCCCATGTGCGCCGTGACGACGAACAGCGAACCCAGTGCCACGCCTGCAGCGGCGGCCAGCGCGCAGCCGACCGCGAACGCCAGTCCGATGACGCGGTCGATGCCGATCCCCATCAGCCGCGCGGCGAAGGCGTTCTCGGCGACGGCGCGCATCGCCTTGCCCGACCGCGTCTTCTTCACGTAGAGGTAGAACAGCGCCAGCAGCAGCGACGAGGCGCAGAAGACGAAGATGCGCTGCGTCGCCAGGACCACGCCGCCGAACTCGACCGTGCCGCTGAACAGCGGCCGGATCGCCTTGTTGTCGGGCCCGAAGAGCAGCACGGCGGCGTTTTCCATCACGTAGATGAGGCCGATCGAGATCATCAGCCCGTTGATCGGCTCGTTGCGGGCGAAGCGGAACGTGAAGCGCTCGACGGCCAGGCCGAGCAGCGCGATCACCGCCATCGACGCGGCGCCGGCGAGCAGGAAGGGCATGTCGTACAGCGTCGTGAAGTAGTAGGCCGCGAAGCCGCCGGCCATCACGAAGGCGCCGTGTGCGAAGTTGACGATGCCCATCAGGCCGAAGCTCATCGTCACGCCCAGCGCCACGAGCCCGTAGATGCTGCCCATGATCAGCCCGTTGATGAGCTGCTGGACCAACTGGATCATGCAGACACCCCCGACGGCCGAAGCCCTGGACCGGGCGCGCGGCCGAAGCGCGACGGCGCGCGCGTTAATGTGCGGACAAATGTACCGCATCGGCGCCGGCCGTGGCGAGCTGCGGCCGTCGGCCGCCGCCCGCCGCGCCGTGCGCCGCGTCGGCCCTGCGCTTTCACGGGCGGCCCTCAGCCGCAGCTAAGTCGGTGCGCGCAGTCTTCGGGCTGCGCAAATTCCTGCGCTGTCATCGGAGTACCCGCATGAACCGCAACATCGCACGGGCCGTCCTGGCCGCGGCTGTGGCCGCCGCCGGCGCGGCCGCCTATGCCGCCAAGGGCAGCGTCGAGAACGACGCCCTGGCCATCGCCCAGGCCAAGACCACGCTCGCGCAGGCGATCGCGGCCGCCGAGCAGCACGCCGGCGGCAGGGCCGCCAAGGCCGAGTACGAGCACGCCCGGCAGGGCGGCTTCTTCGAGGTCGAAGTCGTCGCCGGCAGCAAGGTGTTCGACGTCAAGGTCGACGCCGACAAGGGCACCGTCGTCTCCTCGACCGAGGACCACAACGACTGAAGCGCCGGCACGCGCGGCACGGCCGCCGGTGCCGCCGCGGCCGGGCTGCGCGCATGGCGGGCGACGCCCATGGCAGGCGGCGCCCATGGCGACGCGCATGGCGGCGCGCCCGGCCCGCCGGCCCTACGTCCGGGCTAAGGCGGCATCCGCATGCTGGCGGCCCCATCGACCAACCCGTGCAGGGTGCAGGAGAAACACATGAACGACATGGCGACAAGCCGCACTCGCGAATGGCTCGTCAAGGTCCCGCAGATCACGCTCGCTTTCTGGATCGTCAAGATCATGTGCACGACGGTCGGCGAGACCGGCGCCGACTACGTGGCCGTCGGCGCCGGCCTGGGCCAGGGCCCGACGCGCGCGCTGATGGCCGCGCTGCTGCTCGCGGCGCTCGTCGTGCAGATGCGCAGCCCGCGCTACCAGCCCTGGATCTACTGGCTCACCGTGGTGCTGGTGAGCGTGGTCGGCACGCAGATCACCGACCTGATGACCGACGGCCTGGGCATCAGCCTGTACCTCAGCACCTCGGTCTTCGCCTTGCTGCTGGCGGCGATCTTCGCGCTGTGGTGGCATGTGGAGCGCACGCTGTCGATCCACGACATCAAGACGCCGCGGCGCGAGCTCTTCTACTGGGCGGCGATCCTGTGCACCTTCGCGATGGGCACCGCCGCCGGCGACCTCGCCACCGAGGCGCTGCACCTGGGCTTCACGCGCGGCGCGTTCGCCTTCGGCACGCTGATCGGGCTCACCTGGCTGGCCTGGCGGCTGGGCGGCAACGCGGTGCCGACGTTCTGGATCGCCTACATCCTGACGCGCCCCTTCGGCGCCGCGCTCGGCGACCTGCTCACCCAGGCCCATGCCTACGGCGGCCTGGGCATGGGAGCGATGTGGACCAGCGCGCTGTTCCTCACCGTGATCGTGCTGCTCGTCGGCATCGAGCAGTGGGGCGCCGCCGCCCATCCGAGCGCCGAAACGGCGCGTTGAATCCGGCTTCGGCCACGAGGAGAACATCATGTCCTGCATCCGATCACGCCGCCAGTGCATGTTGCTGGCCGCCGTGCTGACCATCGCGGGCCTGGCCGCCGGCTGCAGCCGCAGCGGCGAGGGCGTGCCCGCCGCGGCGCCTTCGGCGGCCGGCGCTGCCGCGGCCTCGGCGCTGGGCGATCTGTCGGCGTTCCACGCCATTGCCAAGGACACGGCGGCGCTCGTCGACCGCGGCGACCTGGCCGGGGCCCGGAGCCGCATCAAGGATCTGGAGCTCGCGTGGGACGCGGCCGAAGCCGGCCTTAAGCCGCGCTCTGCCGAGGACTGGCATCGCCTCGACAAGGCGATCGACCGCGCCCTGAAGGCGCTGCGCAGCGACCCGCCGGTGCAGGCCGACTGCCAGGCAGCGCTGCGTGACCTCGAGAGGACTTTCGTCACTATGCAGCGCGCGGGCTGAGCGGCCAGACTCGGGGCGATGGCATTCGGCGCGACAGGCGCAACGAGCGGGGGAGCGGTCGGCGTGGACATCGCGGGTCTGATCCATTCCTATGGCTACGCGGCGGTGGGTCTCGGTGCCTTCCTGGAAGGTGAGACCGTCGTGCTGGCGGGCGGAGCCGCAGCGTTCCACGGCTACCTGGCGCTGCACGCCGTCATCGCCGTGGCCGCCCTGGCGAGCTTTCTCGGTGACCAGGCGTTCTTCTGCCTCGGCCGGCGCTACGGCACGCTGCTCACGGCGCGCTTTGCCTCGCTGCAGCCGCGTGCGGCGCGCGTCACCGCGCTGCTCGAGCGCCATCACGTGCCCTTGATCCTCGCGGTGCGCTTCATGTACGGCTTGCGCATCGCAGGGCCCGTCGCCATCGGCATGAGCAAGGTCCATTGGCGGCGCTTTTTCGCGCTCAACCTGACCGGTGCCGTGGCCTGGGCGAGCATTGTCGCGGGCCTGGGTTACGGGTTGGGCCAGGGGCTCGCCGTGGCGCTGGGCAGCTTTGACCGCGACGAGATGTGGCTGCTGGCCGCGTTGCTGCTGCCGGCAGCCTTGTGGTGGGTGGCAAGGCACGCAGCGCGTTCGGTCCGCAGGACCGGACGCTGACCACCCACGACGACGTCGATCGCGGGCGCAGTTCGTGTGTTCACAGGCCCCGCGTCCGGCCCAGGCACGCTGCGGCAGACCCCGCAGTCTCTTCGCATGCGCCGGCGTTCGCCGCGACCCCTTGCCATGAATGATCTGCCCCGACATGCTGCGTTGCGAATCGTGCTGGCCGTGACGGTCGGCTGCCTGGCCGGCTGTGCGAGCTACCACCCTTTGCCCCTCACCGAGCGCGAGGCGGCGCGGCACGACCTGCGCCAGCTCGCACGCGACGCCGGACGCATCGATCTGCCCGGGCTCGAGGCGCACCCCATCGACCCCGAGCAGCCGCTGGACATCACGAGCGTGGCCATGCTCGCTGTGGTCGGCAACCCCGATCTCAGGCTCGCACGCGCGGATGCCGGCATCGCGTCGGCCCAGGCGTTCGCCGCGGGGCTGTTGCCCGATCCCCAGATCAACCTGACACGGGACTTCCCGGGCCGCCCGGGCTATGTCCCGGCGTTCAACGCCGGCATCGCGTTCGACTTCGGATCGCTGGTCACGTTGGCGGCCCGGCGCGCCGCGGCGGCCGCCGACCAGCGCAAGGTCGACCTGGCGCTGCTCTGGCAGGAATGGCAGGTCGTGGCCCGGGCGCGCAAGCTGTTCGCGGGGATCGACTTCCTCGAGCGCCACGGCGCCTTGCTGCAGCAAGCGCTCGCGCTCTCGGGGCAGCGCGTCGAGGCCGTGCGGCGGGCGCTCGACGCCGGCAATGCGACCATCGACGCGCTCGCCCCGCATCTGGTGACGCAGGCCGACGCCCGCCGGCAGCGCGACGAGCAGATGCGTGAGCTGCGCCTCGCGCGCCTTGCGTTGAATGCGCTTCTGGGCCTGCCGCCCGATGCGCAGCTCGCCCTGGCGGCGCTGCCGCCGCCGCCCGCGTTCGACCCGGCGGCCGTGGACGACGCGCTGCGCAACCTGCCGGCACGCCGCCCCGATCTGCGCGCGCTGGCTGCCGGCTATGCCGCGCAGGAGGAGCGCCTGCGCGCCGCCGTGCTGTCCCAGTTCCCGTCGCTGAACATCGGCTTCACCCGCGCCCGCGACACCTCGGCGCTGTTCACGAGCGGCTACACCCTCGCCGTCGCCTTGCCGAGCTTCAACGCCAACCGCGGCGGCATCGCGGTCGAGACGGCGACACGCCAGCGCCTGCGCGACGAATACCGCAACCGGATCGACGCCGCCCGCGACGACGTGCTGCAGATCGTCGCGGACCAGGCCGAACTCGAAACGCGGCTGCGCGCGGCCCGCGCGTCGGCCGCTGCCCTTGCGCGCACGGCGGCGGCTGCCGAGGCGGCCTGGCAGGCGCGCGACCTGACGCTCGCGTCCTACATCGACTTGCAATCGGCGCTGCTGGCCGCGCGCGTGCAGGTGATCGCGCTCGAGCGCACCGCGTACGAGCAGCGCATCGCGCTGCAGTCGCTGCTGGGTGGCGAAGTGCCGCCCGCGCACATGACCGGCGCGGTCCGCCGGACGAGCAACGAAGGGGAGGGTCCGAGGTGAGCAGCACGATTCGCGCGCTGGCGCTGGTTGCCTGTTTGACGGGCGGCGCCTGCGGCGCCCAGCAGGAGCCCTCGGTGCAGGTGCGCACGGAGCCGGTGCAGCGCGCGCCGATCGCCGAGCGCGTCACGGCCTATGGAATCGTGACGCTGGCCCCGGAGGCGCAGACCGACCTCATGCTGCCCTATGGCGCGCGCATCACGCGCCTGCGCGTGAGCGCCGGGCAGGCGGTGCGGCGCGGCGAGGAACTGTTCGCAGTCGTCGCCGATGCAGGCGCCGTGCTCTCGATGCAGCAGGCGCACAGCGCGCTGACGCTGGCGCGCGGCGAGCTCGAGCGCACGCAGGTGCTGTTCGCGCAGCGCATGGCGACGCGATCCCAGGTGGCCGCGGCCGAGAAGGCGCTGGCCGACGCCGAGCAGGCCCTGGCTGCGCAGAACGCGCTCGGCATCAGCGCCGCCGAACGCGTGATCGCCGCCCCATTCGACGGCGTCGTCGTCCGCGTGGGGGCCGTGCCGGGGGACCGCATCGCCGGCGGCACCGTGGTGCTGCAACTGGCGCGCAGCGGCGGCAACCCCTCGCCGGTGCGCGTCGTGCTCGGTGTCGAGCCTTCCCTGCGCCGCGCGGTGCCGGTCGGCGCCGGCGTGGTGCTGACTTCGCTCGCGGCGGCGGCCGGCAGCGCCGAAGCGCCGCTCGCAGGCCGAGTCGGCCGCGTGCTGGCGACGCTCAACCCCCAGACACGGATGGTCGATGTCCAGGTCGACCTCGCGGGGCGCGACGCTGCGCGGCTGATGCCCGGTGAGCCCGTGCGCGGCGCGATCACGGCGCGGGGCGCATCGCACTGGATCGTGCCGCGCGCGGCCCTTCTGCGCGATGCCCGCGGCGCCTACGTCTACCAGGTCGATCGGGGGCGCGCACGGCGCGTCGACGTCGAATTGCGGGTCGACGACGGCAAGCGGCTCGGCGTCGACGGGCCGCTGGACGTGGGGCAGCCGCTGGTGGTGCAGGGCAACTACCAGCTGGCCGACGGCATGGCGGTGCGCGAGGGCGGGTCGTGAATCTGGGCGCCTGGATGCAGCGCCACCGGCGCTCGATCCTGTTCCTGGTGGCGCTGCTGGCCCTGACGGGCGTGGCGACGGCGCTGCGCCTGCCGATCACGCTGTTCCCCAAGGCCGAGTTCCCGCGCGTGGTCGTCGGCCTGGACGCGGGCGACCGCCCGGCCGACCAGATGGCCATGCTGGTCACGCGCCCGGTGGAAGAAGCGCTGCGCCGCATTCCCGGCGTGCAGGAAGTGCACGCGACCACCAGCCGCGGCAGCGCCGAGGTCACGCTGAACTTCGACTGGGGCGCCAACATGGTCGAGCTGGCGCTGCAGGTCAACGCCGCCGTGGCGCAGCTGCTGCCCACGCTGCCACCGGGCACGCGCACCGAGGTGCGGCGCATGGACCCGACCAAGCTGCCGGTGATCGCCTACAGCCTGACCTCCCGGACCCAGTCGCTGGTGCAGCTCCACGACCTCGCGCAGTACAAGCTGCGGCCGCTGCTGGCCTCGGTGCCGGGCGTCGCACGCGTGCAGGTGCAGGGTGGCGCGCAGGAGGAGTACCGCATCACCGTCGATCCGGCGCGCCTGGCCGCGCGCGGGCTGGCGCTGGCGGACGTGGCGCGCGCCGTCACGGCCGCCAACGCCATCAGCGCCACCGGCCGCCTGGAAGACCACTACAAGCTCTATCTCGTGGTCGCCGTCAGCGCCACCACCACGCCCGAGCAGCTGCGCCGCATCGTCGTCGCCAGCTCGCCGCAGGGCGTGGTGCACCTGGGTGACGTGGCCGAGGTGGCGCGCGGCACCGCGCCGCAGTGGATCCGCGTCACCGCCGATGGCGAGGATGCCGTGCTGCTCAACATCTACCAGCAGCCCGGCAGCAACAGCGTGGCGATCGCCCAGGGCATCCGCCAGCAGCTCGCGGCGGGGCACGCCAGCCTGCCGGCAGGCGTGAAGCTGGCCAACTGGTACGACCAGAGCGAGCTGGTCACCGCGTCGGCCGCCGGTGTACGCGACGCGATCCTGATCGGGGTGCTGCTGGCCGCGCTCACCCTGCTCGCCTTCCTGCGCAACTGGAAGATCACGCTGATCGCGGTGGCCGTGGTGCCCACGGTCATGGCCGCCACCACGCTGCTGCTGGGCCTGTTCCACATGGGCTTCAACATCATGACGCTGGGCGGCATGGCGGCGGCCGTGGGTCTGATCATCGACGACGCGATCGTGATGGTCGAACAGGTCGTGCGCCGGGTGCGTGAAGGCGGCGCGGCGCAGTTCGACGGCCGGCGCGTGATCGCGGCGGCGCTGGAATTCGTGCAGCCGCTGGCGGGCTCGTCGGCGGCGACCATCATCATCTTCCTGCCGCTGGCGTTCCTCACCGGCGTCACGGGGGCCTTCTTCAAGGCGCTGTCGATCACCATGGCGAGCGCGCTGGTGATCTCCTTCCTGGTCGCACTGCTGGCGGTGCCGATCCTGTGCGACCGTCTGCTCGCCGCGCGCGACGCGGCACGGGACGAGGAGCGCGGTCTGGTCTTCCCGCGCCTGCGCCGCGCCTACCTGCGGCTGCTGCAGCGGGTGCTGGCGCGCCCGGCGTGGCTGCTGCTGGGCCTGCTGCCGCTGGTGGCGGCAAGCTGGCTGGCGTATGGCCGGGTCGGCTCGGGCTTCATGCCCGCCATGGACGAAGGCGGCTTCGTGCTCGACTACCGCACGCCGCCCGGCACCTCGCTCAGCGAAACGGATCGCCTGCTGCGCCAGGTCGAGGCCATCGTGCGCGCCAACCCCAACGTGCAGACCTACTCGCGGCGCACCGGCACGCAGATGGGCGGCGGCATCACCGAGGCCAACGAGGGCGACTTCTTCATCCGCCTCGAGGGCGGCAGGCGCGAGCCGATCGACCAGGTGATGGACGAGATCCGCACGCAGGTCGAGCAGCAGGTTCCCGGCATCGACATCGAGATGGCGCAGCTGATGGAAGACCTGATCGGCGACCTCACGGCAGTGCCGCAGCCGATCCAGGTGAAGATCTTTTCCGACGACCCGCAGGTGCTGTACGGCTCGGCGCGGCGCGTCGCCGAGGCGCTGCGCAAGGTGGCGGGCGTGGTGGACGTGCGCGACGGCATCAAGCCGGCGGGCGACGCGCTGGACATCCGCGTGCAGCCCGAGCGCGCCGCGCTCGAGGGCGTGGACCCCGCCTGGGTGACGCAGGCGCTGACGGACGCGCTCTCGGGCAACGTGGCGACGCAGGTGCAGCAGGCGCCCAAGACGATCGGCGTGCGCGTCTGGACGCCCGAGGCCGGCCGTGACAGCGACTCGGCGCTGCGCCGCCTGCTGCTGCGCGCCCCCGACGGCCACCTGTTTCCGCTCGAGCGCGTGGCCACGCTCACCACCGTGGCGGGCCAGCCTCAGATCGAGAGCGACAACCTCGAGCGCATGGTGGCGGTCACCGGTCGCATCAGCGGACGCGACCTCGGTTCGACGATCGCCGACGTGAAGCAGGTGCTGGCGCAGCCCGGTCTGGTGGGCGCCGGGGCCTACACCACGCTGGGCGGCCTGTACCAGCAGCAGCAGATCGCCTTCCAGGGCCTGATGACGGTGTTCGGCGCGGCGGTGGCGCTGGTGTTCACGCTGCTGCTGTTCCTGTACGAACGCTTTCGCATCGCCGCCGCCATCCTGGCCATGCCGCTGCTGGCCGCCGGTTCGGTGTTCATCGGCCTGTGGGCCACCGGCATCGAGCTCAACATCACCTCGATGATGGGGATGACGATGATCGTCGGCATCGTGACCGAGGTGGCGATCTTCTACATCTCCGAGTACTACCTGCTGCGCAACCGCGAGGACATGCCGGCGCACGAAGCCCTGGTCGCCGCGGGCGGCAACCGGCTGCGCCCGATCGCCATGACCACCATCGCCGCCATCCTGGCGCTGCTGCCGCTGGCGCTGGCGACCGGCCAGGGCTCGGCCATGCAGCAGCCGCTGGCGGTGGCGATCATCACCGGCCTCATCGTGCAGATGCCTCTCGTGCTGCTGCTGCTGCCGGTGCTGATCCGCCTGACGCTGCGGCGCGCCGGGCACGCCGCGCCTGCAGCCGCCGATCACCCATGATCCGCCACCCGGCTGCTCGGCCGGAATGCAGCGGCCAACGGCCGCCGATGTGGCGGGAAAACACCGATGCGCGTGTTGCTGGTTGAAGACGACCCGATGATCGGCACCGCCGTGCACGGCGCGCTGAAGGACGCGGCCTACGCCGCCGACTGGGTGCGCGACGGCCGCGTCGCGCTGGACACGCTCGCGATCCAGCACTACGACCTCGTACTGCTCGATCTGGGCCTGCCGGGCCAGGACGGGCTCGAGGTGCTCGCCGCCATCCGCGCGCGCCGCGATCCGGTGCCGCTGCTCGTCATCACCGCGCGCGACGGCCTGGACGCGCGCCTGCGCGGGCTCGATGGCGGCGCCGACGACTACCTGGTCAAGCCCTTCGCGATGGCCGAGCTGCTGGCGCGCATGCGCGCCGTGCTGCGGCGCAAGGGCGGGCAGGCGACGCCGCGGCTGGGCAACGGCCTGCTCTGGCTCGACCCGGCCACGCACGAGGCTGGCGCGGGCGAGGCGCCGGCGGTGCCGTTGTCGCAGCGCGAGTTCGCACTGCTGCACGCCTTGCTCGTGCGCCCCGGCGCCATCCTTTCGCGCAGCGAGCTCGAGGACCGCATCTACGGCTGGGGTGAGGAGGTCGAGAGCAACGCCGTCGAGTACCTGATCCACGCGTTGCGGCGCAAACTCGGCGCCGACGCCATACGCAACGTGCGGGGGGTCGGATGGATGGTGGCCAAGGGCGGCTGAACGCGTCGCTCGAGCGGCGGCTGTCGCTGGTGCTGACGCTGGGCATCGGACTCGTCGCGCTGGTGGCGGGCCTGTTTTCGTTCGCGGCGGCCTACGACGAGGCGCGCGAGCTGCAAGACGACATGCTGCGCCAGGTGGCGCTGCTGGCCGGCGCCGGGCGGGTCAGGCCGGCGCCGGCCGATGCGCATTTCGCCGAACACGACGACGCGGCGCGCATCGTCGTGCAGAGCCTGGGCGAAAGCGATCCGCAGGGGCGGTCGGTCGACCAGGGCGGCACGCTGCCGATCCCGCCCGGGCTGGCCGACGGCCTGCACACGCTCACGCTGGCCGGCGAGTCGTTCCGCGTGCTCGTGCGCACGAACGGCGCGGGTGAGCGCGTCGCCGTGGCGCAGGAGTCGGACTTCCGCGACGAGCTGGCGCTGGGCAGCGCGCAGCGCACCTTGCTGCCGTTTGCCGTGCTCGTGCCGATCCTGCTGCTGCTCGTGGCGCGCCTGGTGCGCACGATGTTCCGGCCGATCGCCGCGCTGGCGCGCGAGGTCGACGCGCGCAGCGACGAGGACCTGCGGCCGATGGCCGCCGCTGCGCTGCCCGCTGAGCTGCGGCCCTTCGTCGCTGCGATCAACCGCCTGCTCGCGCGCGTCGCCCAGGTGCTGGCGGCCGAGCGGCGCTTCGTCGCCGACGCGGCGCACGAGCTGCGCTCGCCGCTGGCCGCGCTGTCGCTGCAGGCCGAGCGGCTCGAGCAGGCCGGGCTGCCCGCCGCCGCAGGCGAGCGGCTCGCTGCGCTGCGCCAGGGCATCGAGCGCGGGCGCCGGCTGGTCGAGCAGCTGCTGGCGCTCGCGCGCGCGCAAGCCGCGGCCGGCGACGCCTCGGCCGGGCCGGCCCGGGCGGTGTCGCTGCAGCAGATCATGCGCGAGGTGCTCGAAGAGGCGATGCCGCTGGCCGATGCGCGGCGCATCGACATCGGCGTCGAAGGCAGTGAGGACGCCCGGGTGCAGGCCGCCGAGCGCGACCTGTTCACCCTCGTGCGCAACCTGGTGGACAACGCCTTGCGCTACACGCCGGTCGGAGGCCGGGTCGACCTGACGCTGCGCAGGCTGGGCGCGGGCGCCGAGCTGTGCGTGCGCGACAGCGGCCCCGGAATCGCGCCGGCCGAGCGCGAACGCGTGTTCGACGCCTTCTGCCGCCTGCCCGGCAGCGACGAGACCGGCTCGGGCCTGGGGCTGGCGATCGTGCGCGCCGTGGCCGAGCGCATCGGCGCGCGCATCGACCTGCGCTACGCCGACGAGGCGCTGCAGGCGGGAACCTTGGTGACGGTCGTGTTCCGGTAGGGCGCCCGGTGCAGCCCGCGCCGGCCGGGGCCGGCGCGGGCTGCGTTGTGCGGGCCGCGCTGTGCAAGCCGCGCTGTGCAAGCCGCGCTGTGCAAGCCGCGCTGTGCGTGCTGCGCTGTGCGTGCTGCGCTGTGCGTGCTGCGCGGGCGATGCGGCCGGCGCCGACAATCGCCAGGTCATGGCCGAAGCACCGCGCCTGCCGCCGCTGCCTGGGACCCCGCATTCCGGCGCGCTGCCGCCGCATGAACGCGGCACGGCGCGCGAGGTGCTGCGGGCCTTCCTGAAGCTCGGGCTCAGCTCGTTCGGAGGGCCGGTGGCGCACCTGGGCTATTTCCGCGCCGAGTTCGTCGAGCGGCGGCGCTGGCTCGGCGACCGCGACTATGCGGAACTGGTGGCGCTGTGCCAGTTCCTGCCCGGCCCGGCGAGCAGCCAGGTCGGCTTCGCGATCGGTCTGCGCCGTGCCGGCTGGCGCGGAGCGCTGGCGGCCTGGGCCGGCTTCACGCTGCCCTCGGCGATCGCGCTGGTGCTGTTCGCGCTGGGCGTTGCCCGATGGACCCAGGCTGCACGCTCGGGTGCGGTGCACGGGCTCGAGCTCGCTGCAGCGGCGGTCGTGGCACAGGCCCTCTGGGGCATGGCCAGGGCCTTGTGCCCCGACCGCCTGCGCGCGGCGCTGGCCGTCGCCTGTGCCTTGCTCGCGCTGGCGTTGCCGGGCGCGCCGGGCCAGCTCGGCGCGATGGCGCTGGGCGCGCTCGTCGGCTGGCGCGCGCTGCGCCTGCCGGCGCCGAGTGCGGCGCCTCCGTCCGGCGATGGCATGGGCAAGGCCACCGGCGCGCTGCTGCTGGCGCTTTTCGCCTTGCTGCTGGTGGCGCTGCCGGCCTGGGCTGCGGCATCGGGCAGCCTGATGGCCCAGGCGCTGGCCGTCTTCTACCGCGCCGGTTCGCTGGTCTTCGGCGGCGGGCATGTGGTGCTCCCGCTGCTGCAGTCGGGCGTCGTGCCTGCGGGCTGGGTCAGCAACGAGCTGTTTCTCGCCGGCTACGGCGCCGCCCAGGCTGTGCCGGGCCCGCTGTTCAGCTTCGCCGCGTTCCTGGGCGCCGTCATGCCGGCGCCGTTGGGCGGGTGGACGGGCGCCTGCGTGATGCTGGTGGCGATCTATGTGCCGGCACTGCTGCTGGTGGCCGGCGCGCTGCCGCTGTGGGCGTCGCTGCGCGGGCGGGCCGCAGTGCAGCGCGCGATGGGCGGCGTGCAGGCGGCCGTGGTCGGCGTCCTGGCCTGCGCGCTGTACGACCCGGTGTGGCGCGGCGCCGTGCACACACGCGCCGACTTCGGTCTGGTCCTCGCCTGCTTCGGGCTGCTGATGTACGGGCGCGCGGCGCCGGTGCTGGTGGTGCTCGGCGCGGCCGCGGCCGGTTGGGCGATGGCGGCCTAGGAGCGTGGGCGACAGAAATCCAGCCCCGCGTCGGCCCCGGCTGAAGGCCCAGGCAAGGCGCGGCACGCAGCCCGGGCTGGACGCCCGGGCCAGCGCCGCAACGCCGCATGGGCCTTCAGCCGGGGCCGACCCTTCGGGCCGCGGCGATTCGCGGCGCCGGGCGGTGTTGCACGCTCGTCGCGTGGCACGCACCACGCGCCTCGCGCGCCCCTTGCCCGGCACCGCGACTCGCCGCGGTGCGGGGCTGGATTTCTGCCGCCCACGCTCCTAGGAGCGCAGGCGGCATCGACAGCCGCTTTCGTGCGACAGCGCGTGCAGCGGCAGCAGCGCGCCGCGCTCGAACTCGCGAAACAGCGGCAGCGTGAAGTCGCCCGGAATGCCGAAGATCTCGGTCGCACCGCGCGCGGCCAGCGCCTCGAGCAGGCGCCGGGTGAGGGGGGCGGTGGCGGGAATCGGGGTCCTCGCGGCGTTGCCGGATTCGTGCATGGGCACGCGCGCGCACGGGCGTACGCGCCCCGGGGGCATTGTTCACCCTCGTGCGGCGCGCAATGGCGTGCCGCGCCTGCGCCCTGCTGCGGCGAGCCGCCATCGTGCTCGCACGGACCGGCGGTCGCGCCGGCGCCGCGCAGCGCATCGGCGCCGCCCCATATACTGAAACTCCGGATTCGGGGTTCAAGGCCTGCTGCATCGGCGTGCTGCGAGGGCGCGCAGCCGAGGCGGAGGGCACGCACAAGCCGCAGACATGTCGTTGATCGAGCTCGAGAACATCGCCAAGTCCTGGGGCGCGACGACGGCGTTGCACGACGTGAACCTGCGCATCGAGCCGGCCTCGTTCTGCGTGCTGCTCGGGCCCTCGGGCTGCGGCAAGTCGACCACGCTGCGCATCATCGCGGGCCTGGAGAACGCGAGTTCGGGCCGGCTGCACATCGACGGGCGCGACGTCACCGCCCTGCCGCCGGCGCAACGCGGCGTGGCGATGGTGTTCCAGAACTACGCGCTGTTCCCGCACCTGAGCGTGGCCGACAACATCACCTTCGGCCTGTCGGTGCGGCGCGTGCCGCCGGCCGAGCGGGCCGAGCGGTTGCACGAAACCGCGGCGCTGCTGGGGCTGACGCCGCTGCTGCAGCGCAGGCCGAGCCAGCTCTCGGGCGGCCAGCAGCAGCGCGTGGCGCTCGGACGTGCGCTGGTGGCGCGGGCACGCGTGTGCCTGATGGACGAGCCGCTGTCGAACCTGGACGCACAGCTGCGCCAGGAGATGCGGCGCGAGCTGCGCGAGCTGCAGCAGCAGCTCGCGCTCACCGTGGTGTACGTGACCCATGACCAGGCCGAGGCGATGAGCATGGCCGACCAGGTGGTGCTGCTGGCCGGCGGCCGCGTCGAGCAAAGCGGCGCGCCGCGCGCGCTGTACGCGCGTCCGGCCACCGCCTTCGCCGCGCGCTTCATCGGCACGCCGCCGATGAACCTGGTGGCGCTGGACGCCGGCCGCATCGCGGGCAGCGAGGTCGACGCCGGCGCGCCCGCGGCCGCCGCCACGATCGGCCTGCGGCCCGAGGACATCGCGCTCGACGCCCAGGCGGGCGTTGCCGCCGTCGTGCGCAGCGTCGAGTACCTGGGCGCCGACCTCGTGCTCGCCTGCGAGATCGGCAGCCAGAGCGTGCTGGTACGCACGAGCGGGCAGCAGCGCGCCGCACCGGGCGAGCGCGTGCGGCTGGCCTGGGCGCCGCACCAAGTGCACGCGTTCGACGCCGCCGGACAACGCATCCACTGAAGGCGACACCGACTGCAACCACGACGAGGAGAAGCTGCCATGCGACGCATCACCTTCCTGCGGACCTTGATCGCCGGCGCCGGCGTGCTGCTCGGCGCCGCGGCGCAGGCGCAGGCGCCCACCGAGGTCTCGTTCTACTACCCGGTGGCCGTCGGCGGGCCGATCGCCAAGATCATCGACGGCTTCGCCGCCGACTTCATGAAGGAGCATCCGTCGATCAAGGTGACGCCGATCTACGCCGGTACCTATCAGGAGACGATCGTCAAGGCGCTCACCGCGCACAAGTCGGGCACGCCGCCGGTGACCTCGGTGCTGCTGTCGACCGACATGTTCACGCTGATCGACGAGGACGCGATCGTGCCGATCGACGGCTTCGTCAAGAGCGCGGCCGACAAGGCCTGGCTCGCGGGCTTCTACAAGGCCTTCATGCTCAACAGCCAGACCGGCGGCAAGACCTGGGGTGTTCCGTTCCAGCGCTCGACCGTGGTCATGTACTGGAACAAGCAACTGTTCAAGGAAGCCGGGCTCGACCCCGACAAGCCGCCCGCGACCTGGGCCGAGCTCAAGGACATGGCCGGCAAGCTGACGAAGAAGGACGCCGCGGGCAAGGTCACGCAGTACGGCGTGCAGATCCCGTCGAGCGGCTTCCCGTACTGGCTGTTCCAGACGCTGACGACGACCAACGACGCAATCCTCGCCAACGACACCGGCACCGCCGTCCGCTTCGACGACCCGAAGGTGATCGAGGCGCTGCAGTTCTGGGTCGATCTGGGCAAGGCCGGCGTGCATCCGCAGGGCGTCGTCGAGTGGGGCACGACGCCCAAGGATTTCTTCGAGAAGAAGGCGGCCATCATCTTTACGACGACCGGCAACCTGACCAACATCCGCAAGAACGCCGGCTTCGATTTCGGCGTGGCGATGATCCCCGGCAACAAGCGCAAGGGCTCGCCTACCGGCGGCGGCAACTTCTACGTCTTCAAGAAGAGCACGCCGGCGCAGCAGCAGGCGGCGTTCCAGTTCATCCAGTGGATCACGCAGCCCGAGCGGGCGGCGCAGTGGAGCATCGACACCGGCTACGTCGCCGTGTCGGCGGCGGCCTACGCCACCGCCGCGCTGAAGAAATACGGCAGCGAGTTCCCGCCCGCGCTGGTGGCGCGCGACCAGCTGCCGGTCTCGGTGGCCGAGTTCTCCACGCACGACAACCAGCGCGTGACCAAGGCGCTCAACGACGGCCTGCAGGCCGCGCTGACTGGCACCAAGTCGGCCGAGCAGGCGATGAAGGATGCCCAGCGCGAGGCCGACCGGCTGCTGCGCGGCTACAAGTGACAGGCGCCCCCGCGCAAGGGCGCCGGATGGCGACATGACGCCCGCCGCGGCCGGCGGCGCGTCGCTGCGCGCCGTGCACGCCTGGCTGCTGCTGCTGCCGGCGCTCGTGCTGCTGGCGCTGTTCACGCACTGGCCGACGCTGGCCACCTTCGTCGACAGCCTGTACGCGACGCCCAGGGGCGGGCGCCCCGCGCTGTGGGTGGGGCTGGAGAACTACCGGGTGATGGTCGACGACCCGGTGTTCTGGAAGGCGGTGCGCAACAACCTGTGGTTCGCGGGCGCGACGATCCCGCTGTCGATCGCGCTGGCGCTGGCGATGGCGCTGTGGGTCAACGAGCGCATCGCCGGACGCGCCTTCCTGCGCATGGCCTACTTCACGCCGACCGTGCTGCCGATGATCGCGGTGGCCAACATCTGGCTGTTCTTCTACACGCCGCAGTACGGGCTGCTCGAGCGCATCGCCGGCGCGCTCGGCCTGGCGCCGCACAACTGGCTGGGCGATCCGGCCACCGCGCTGGGCGCCGTGACGCTGGTGGCCATCTGGAAGGAAGCGGGCTTCTTCATGATCTTCTACCTCGCCGCGCTGCAGTCGCTCAACCCGAGCCTGCGCGAGGCGGCCGCGATCGAAGGCGCCTCGCGCTGGTACTTCCTGCGCCGCGTGCAGTGGCCGCTGCTGATGCCGACCACGCTGTTCGTGCTCGTCAATTCGTTCATCAACGCGTTCCGCATGGTCGATCACCTGTTCGTGCTCACGCGCGGCGGGCCCGACAACGCGTCGACGCTGCTGCTGTACTACCTCTACGAGGTCGGTTTCGGCTTCTGGGATACCGCGCAGGCGGCCGCGATCACGGTGGTGCTGGTGGCGGTGCTGGCCGGCATCGCGCTGCTGCAGTTCTTCGTCTTCGACCGCAAGGTGCATTACCGGTGAGCACGGCTGCGGCACCGGCCGACCGCATGGCCTGGAACGAGCCCACGGTGCTGGACACGGCCGCGGCGTGGCTGCTGGCGCTGCTGTGGATCCTGCCCCTGGCCTACGCCGTGTGGACCGCGTTCCACCCGGCGGCGTACTCCACGCGCTTCGAGCTGCTGGCGCCGCTCACGTTGGAGAACTTCCGCCGCGCCTGGGAGGCGGCGCCGTTCGCGCGCTACTTCGTCAACACCACGCTGCTGGTGGCGATGATCCTCGCGGTGCAGCTGGTGCTCTCGACGCTGGCCGCCTACGCCTTCGCGCGCTGGCGCTTCCGCGGCCGCGGCCTGGCCTTCGCGCTGGTGCTGCTGCAGCTGATGGTGATGCCCGACATCCTGCTGGTGGAGAACTACAAGACGATGGTGCGCCTCGGGCTGGTCGACACGCTGCTGGCGATCGGGCTGCCGTACTTCGCCTCGGCGTTCGCGATCTTCCTGCTGCGCCAGACCTTCATGGGCATCCCCAAGGAGCTCGACGAGGCCGCGCGCATGGAAG
>JADYZZ010000073.1 GCA_020852865.1 Rubrivivax sp. | reverse complement strand
GTCCGGTTAGGCGTCGGGGTCGGGCCTTCATTCGTATTGCGACCTCGCCTGCCCCGTGTGCCACCCCCATCTTCTCGCAGCCAGGGCTTTCATGCTCGGGGGCGATGCCTCCGGATCATGGAAGGTTCGGCTGCCGGCACGACGCCCTTCGCGACCTGCGTCGCCGAACCGAGCGGCCGGCCGTCGACGTCGACGAAATCGAAAGTCGGGCGGCGCTCGGCCATGCGCGGATTCTGCAGCAGCGGCGCGGATCTCCGGCACGCCGGCCGAGGCCGCGCGGCCCTTCGTCGCGCGGCCCTTCGTCGCGCGGCTCAGACGTGCGCGGCTCAGGCGTGCGCTGCGACGCGCGCAGCGCGGCGCAAAACGACCGCTCCCCGGGGCGCGCTCAGAACGGCAGCGCGTCGCGGTCGACTTCGCGCCAGCGCGCGCGCATGAAGGCCCTGGCCCGCACCGGCTCGTCGAGCTGCGCCAGGTCGCGCTGCGCCTGCGCGAGATGGGCGCGGTGCTCGCGCACCAGCTGCTCGAGCAGCGCGCCCAGGCGCGCCGGCGCCAGCGGGCGCTGCGGGTCCAGCGCGTGCTCGACGCACAGGCCCAGGCGGCGGTCCTCGATCTCGGTCTCGATCTGCTGCAACTGGTCGGCCAGCAGACGGTTGTACCGGCGCGCGCGCTCGGCACTGGCGCGCGCCAGATGGGCGGCGTCGACCTGCTCGATCTCGAGCTGCAGCGCGAACAGCGCCAGCAGATCGCGCGCCTCGTAGGCCTGGTTCACGCGCGGCATCAGCGCGTCGCGGCGTTGGCGGTCGGCGTCGCCTTCGGCGCGGTCGGGGTGCAGCGCCGCGGCCAGCTTGCGGTAGACCTCGCGCAGCGATTGCGAGGCCTCGGCCTGCTCGCGCTCGCGCCGGCGTTCGGCCGACGTCGGTTTGCGCCCGGTGCGCCGCTCCCCGGCCCGTGCGTGCTCGGCCTCCAGGCTGCGGTGGGCGGCGTGCAGCAGATCGCGTTCGGACTCGAATGCCTGCTCGCCCAGGTCGAGGCCGGAGAAACGCTCGAACATCTCCTTCATCGCCGCCATCTCGTCGGCCTTCTCCTCGTCGTAGCCGTGCCCGGCGTGGCGCCGGAAGAGCGCGCGCATCTCGGCGCCGACGGCCTCGTCTTCGGCGGCGTCGATGAGCCCGGCGCCCAGCTCGCACAAGTCCTCACGCAGGCGGCGGCGCTCGGCCTTGGTCCACTTCGCCTGGCGCTCGCCCAGCAGGGCCTCGAGCCGGCGCACCAGGCGCGCCTGACAGTCGAGCAGCTCGGCTTGCAGCGGCGCCACGCGCGCGGCATGCGCCACCGCGAACAGCTGGCCCTGCTCGTCCCAGGCCTGCAGCAGCGTGCGCGCCTTGTCGATCTTCTCGAGCAACTGGTTGAAGCGGCGCTGCTCGGGGCCGAGCGCCGGTCCGCCCGGCGCGGCGGCAACCAGGTGCCGGCGCGGGCCGGGCATCTCAGAAGCCCTCCTCCACCAGCTCGGCGGCACGGATGAGCGCGCGCGCCTTGGCCTCGGTCTCCTTCCACTCGAGCTCGGGCACCGAGTCGGCCACCACGCCGGCGGCGGCCTGCACGTACAGCGTGCGGTCCTGCACGATGCCGGTGCGGATGGCGATCGCGACGTCCATGTCGCCGGCGAAGCTCAGGTAGCCGCAGGCGCCGCCGTAGATGCCGCGCTTGACGGGCTCCAGCTCGTCGATGATCTCCATCGCGCGGATCTTGGGCGCGCCGGTCAGCGTGCCGGCCGGGAAGGTGGCGCGCAACACGTCGAGGTTGCCGAGGCCCGGCAGCAACTCGCCCTCGACGTTGCTCACCAGGTGCATGACGTGCGAGTAGCGCTCGACGGCGAAGGCATCGGTGACCTTGACGCTGCCCACGCGGGCGATGCGGCCGATGTCGTTGCGCGCCAGGTCGATCAGCATCAGGTGCTCGGCGCGCTCCTTGGGATCGGCCGCGAGCTCGGCCTCGAGCGCCCGGTCCTGCTCGGGCGTGGCGCCGCGCGGGCGCGTGCCGGCGAGCGGGCGGATCGTCACCTTCTGGACGTCGTGCGCGCCGTCGCTCACATGCTCCTGGCGCACCAGGATCTCGGGGCTGGCGCCGACGATCTGAAAGCCGCCCATGTCGTAGTAGTACATGTAGGGCGAGGGGTTGAGCGAGCGCAGCGCGCGATACAGCGCGAGCGGGCTCTCGGTGTAGCGCTTCTTCAGCCGCTGACCGATCTGCACCTGCATCATGTCGCCGGCGGCGATGTACTCCTTGCTGCGCACCACCGCGGCCAGATAGTCGGCCTTGGCGAACTCGCGCTCGACGGCGTAGCTCGGCCCGCGCCGCACGGCCGGTGCGGTGACGCTGTAGCGCAGCTTGTCGGCAAGCTCGGCGAGACGGCGCTTGGCGCGGAAATAGGCCTCGGGCTCGGACGGATCGGCGTAGACGATGAGATAGAGCCGCCCCGAGAGGTTGTCGATGACGGCCAGCTCCTCGCACTGCAGCAGCAGGATGTCGGGAACGTCCAGGCCGCCGCCCTTGCGGGTGTGGGCCAGGCGCGGCTCGATGCAGCGCACGGCGTCGTAGCCGAAGTAGCCGGCCAGCCCGCCGCAAAAGCGCGGCAGGCCCGGGCGCAGCGCGACCTTGAAGCGCTGCTGGTAGGCGGCGACGAAGTCGAGCGGGTTGCCCTCGTCGACTTGCACCACCTGGCCGTCGCGCACGACCTCGGTGCGAAAGCCGCTGGCGCGCAGCAGCGTGCGCGCCGGCAGGCCGATGAACGAGTAGCGCCCGAAGCGCTCGCCGCCCACCACCGACTCGAGCAGGAAGCCGTGCCTGGCGCCGCCCACCAGCTTGAGGTAGAGCGACAGCGGCGTCTCGAGGTCGGCAAAGGCCTCGCTCAGCAGCGGAATGCGGTTGTAGCCCTGCGCGGCAAGGCTCTTGAATTCGAGTTCGGTGATCACTTCGTGGCCCTCGGGGAAGGCTGGGGCGGCGGTGCCGCCGCTGGGAGCTGGTGCGCCCGGCCGTCGGACGACGGCGGCGCGCGGAGGTCAGGAGACGACGCGCGACCAGCGACGCCAGGGCCAGGCTCCCCGGCCGCCGGCCCGGGTGCGCTCGAGAACCTCGGCGATGTCACGAAGTGCGGACATGCGCGGCAGTCTAGCAGAGCGGGCGCGCGTCCGGCCCTGCTGGGCCCGCTGTCGCGCCCTTGCGTCCGCGCCTGTGCTCCCGCGCCCGGCGTGCGCGGCCAAGACGTTCAGACCCGGCGCCGCAGCAGCGGCAGCACCTCGTCGAGCCGGTCGACCACGGCGTCGGCACCGGCGGCGGCCACCGGCTCGCCGTGGTTGTAGCCGTAGCGCACCAGCACCACCGGGCAGCCGGCGGCACGCGCGGCAGCGGCGTCGTTGCTCGAGTCGCCCAGCATCAGCGTCGCCGCCGGCGCGGTGCCGAGCGCGCGGCAGGTTTCGAGCAGGGGCAGCGGATCGGGCTTCTTGCGCGCGAAGGCGTCGCCGCCGAAGGCCTGCTCGAAGAAGCCGTCGAGGCCCTTCATCGCGAGCAGCGGCCGCGCGAAGGCGGTGGGCTTGTTCGTCAGACAGGCCAGCCGCCAGCCCGCGGCGCGCATCGCATGCAGGCCCTCGGCGACGCCGGCGAACACCTCCGAATGCGCGCCGTTGATGCCGGCGTAATGGTGGTGATAGCGCGCGAGCGCCTGCTCGTACAGCGCGGCCGGAGCGCCGGCTTCGGCGAGGGCGCAGCGCACCAGGTGCTCGGTGCCCTTGCCGACGGTGCGGCGGATGAAGGCGCGCGACACCGGCGCGTGGCCGAGGTCGGCGAGCGCGCCGCCGAGCGCGCGCTCGAAGTCGCCCACCGTGTCGACCATCGTGCCGTCGAGGTCGACGATGGCGGCGCGGATCTCGGCGGCGCGCGGCAGCATGGCGTTCAGCGTGCGCGCGCCGCGCGCCCGGCCGGCTCGTGGCGTTCGATCCAGGCCAGGAACTCGCGGTACCACTGGCGCGAATTGCGCGGCTTCAGGATCCAGTGGTTCTCGTCGCCGAACCACAGCAGCCGTGTGTCGACGCCGCGCGCCAGCAGCGTGTTGTAGTAGGCCAGGCCGTTGCAGTCGGGCACGCGGTAGTCGAGCGCGCCGTGCACCACGAGCGTGGGCGTCGTCATCTGCGCGGCGAAGGCCATCGGGCTTTGCGCGAGCACGCGCGGCAGATCCTCCCAGTAGCGCGCGCCGAGGTCCTTCGGGCGCTGGGCGTAGGAGTCGGCGGCGAAGGTGGCGATGCGGTCGAACACGCCGGCGTGGCAAAGGTAGGCGCGGTAGCGCCGGTGCTCGCCGCCGGGCACATGCCCGTTCATCCAGGCGACGAGGAAGCCGCCGTAGCTGCCGCCGGCGGCGTAGAGGCGGCGCGCATCGACCCAGGGCCGGGCCAGCAGCCAGTCGCTGACGGCCTCGATGTCCTGCAGCTCGAGCTCACCCTGGCGGCCGACGATGCTGTCGCGCCAGGCAAAGCCGAAGCCGCTCGAGCCGTGGTAGTTGACCTGCACGACCACGCGCCCCGGGCCGCCCGGCCGATCGGCCGCGGCCAGCACCTGCGGATTCCAGCGCCAGCTCCAGGTGTCGCCGGCCGCCGCGTGCGGCCCGCCGTGGATCACGTGCACGACGGCATGCCGGCGCCGCGCGTCGAAGCCGGGCGGCCGCGTCACCCAGAACTGCACGGCCTCACCGCGGGCGCCGCGCACCTCGTGCTCGCGGGTCTCGCCCAGCGCGAGGCGCGCGAGCGGCGCATCGTTGAAGCGCTCCAGACGCTGCGCCGCACGACCGGCGCGCCGCGCCCACAGCTGCACCGGATGGCGCGCGCTGTCGACGGCCAGCAGCAGCAAGTCGGCGGCAAGCGCAAAGGACTGCACCCAGCCGCCCTCGTGCAGCAGCGTGACGGCGCCGTCGGCGAGGTCCTGCCGCCACAGGGGGCGGCGGCCGCGGTCCTGCGCCGCGAAGCAGACGCTGCGGCCGTCTTCGGTCCAATGGAGCGGCGCGGCCACGTCGCGGTCCCACGCGCCCGCCAGGCGCCAGCCGCGCTGCGGCTCGACGAGGGCGAGCTGCGCCAGCGCCGTGTGCCGCACGCCCACCTGCGCCGCGGTGGCGGCGAGCGTGCGCCCGTCGGGCGCGTAGCGCGGGGCGCCGAAGTCCCACTGCGGATCGTCGGCCAGCGTGCGCACCGCGCGCGTGGCCAGGTCGATCTCGGCGAGGGCGCAGCGATTGCCCGGCACCTGGCGGGCGCCCGGGTCATGGACGAAGGCGATGCGCGCGCCCGACGGATGCACGTCGTAGCCGGCGTTGCCCTCGCTGTCGCGCGGCAGCTCGAGCCGCGTGCCTTCGAACAGATCGCGCACGCGGCCGCTGGCCAGATCGAGCAGCAGCAGATGCAGCACGCGGCCCTCGGGCAGGTTGCGGTCCCAGTGCCGGTAGAAGGCCTGGCCGGTGGCGTAGCCGCTTTCCTTGCGTGCGGCATGCCTGGCGTGGCGGCGCGACTGTGCGCGAGGCCCCTTCTCCTCGGGCCAGACCCAGGCCGCGAAGACGATGCGGCGCCCGTCGGCGAGCCACTTGAACGACTCGACCCCCGGCGCGAAGCGGCTGGCGCGGCGCGCCTCGCCGCCGTCGGCGTCGATCAGGTACAGCTGCGGCGTGGCGTCCCGGGCGCCTTCCTGCTCGCGCCGCGCGACGAAGGCGATGCGTTCACCGCGCGGCGAGAACGCCGGCTGCCCGTCCTTGTCGCCGCACAGGGTGAGCCGGCGCGGTGCACGGCGATCGGTGGCGAACAGCCACAGTGCACTCGTCGTGCGGTTGTGCTCCATCGACGCCCGCGTCAGCGTGGCGCAGGCAAGCCGGCCGTCGGGCGAAAGCGCGATGCTGCCGACGCGTTCGAGCTGCCACAGCGCATCGACGTCCAGACGCGGCGCGGCGGCCGGCCGGCGTTGCGGGCGAGTCGTCATGGCTGCAAGCATGTCGGAACCGAAGGCCGGACGCGGGCGCCGCGCGCGCCGTCCTCAGCTGATGCTCTCGACCTGCCGGAACTGCTGGTAGACGCGGCCGAAGCGGTTGCTCAGGAACTCGGGCAGCGCGATCTGCTCCTGCGCGACGAAGCCGCGCGCGGGCAGCCGGCCCTCGCGGAACAGGTCGACGGCCGCGCACACGCCGGCCGCGGTGGTGATCTGGATCGCCGACTGCGGCTCGACGCCGTCCTCGCGCACCGCGAAGATCTTGCGCGCGAAGGCCTCCTGCACGAAGCTGCCGCCGCGCATGCCGCTGGCCGTGACGAAGACCAGCACCACGTCCTGCATCGTGCTCGGGATGGCGCGGCGCATGATGGTCTTGAGCGTCTCCTGGTCGCTCGCGAGCTGCAGCTCCTCGAGCAGCATCTTCATGAGCGCCCGGTGGCCCGGGTAGCGCACGCTCTTGTAGTCGAGGCTGCGCACGCGCCCGGCGAGCGTCTCGCACAGCGTGCCCAGGCCGCCGCTGGTGTTGAAAGCCTCGTACTCGGTGCCGTCGAGGCTGAAGTGCTCGAGCCCCTCGAGCGGCAGCACCTCGATGCGCTGGCCGTCGCGGATCGCCTCGCAGGGGTGGCAGTACTCGTTGATCAGGCCGTCGACGCTCCAGGTGAGGTTGTATTTCAGCGAGTTGGTCGGGAACGCGGGCAGCGCGCCGACGCGCATCTTCAGCTCGTGCAGCGCGTCGAAACCCTGCGCCAGATGATGCGCGACGATGCCGATGAAGCCCGGCGCGAGGCCGCATTGCGGCATGAACACCGTGTCGGCATCGGCGGCCAGTTGCCGGATCGTGCGCGTGGCGGCCACGTCCTCGGTGAGATCGAAGTAGTGGCAGCCGTTGCGGCGTGCCTGCGTCGCCGCCAGCGTGGCGAGGTAGTACGGCAGCGCGTTCACCACCACGTCGTGAGCGCGCAGCACGCGCTCGAGCGCAGCGGCGTCGCCGGTCTCGGCCTGCAGCGACGCCAGCGGCTCGCCGCGCAGCTCGGCGAGCGCCTCGGCGCTGCGGTCGACCACGGTCACCTCGTAGTCGCCGCAGCGTCCGAGCAGGCGTGCGATCGCGCGGCCGATGTGGCCGGCGCCGAGTACGGCAAGACGCATGGGAGTCACCTCGAAAGGCAGGGAAAGGGCCGGTCAGTTTAGGGCAGCGTTGCCGGCGCGCCGGCGCGCGGCCATGGCGGTACGCGGCGCAAGCGACGGACGGCGCCGGCGCGCACCGCGCGCGGGCAAGGGCGGCCCTGCCGCTTTGCCTGATCCCCGCGGTGGGCAGGCCCGCAGCCCGGCCCGCCTCAGTGGCGATCGAACTTGACCGACAGCACGATGGAACTCTGCGTTCCCTCCACGCCGGGGATCGAGCCGATCGCGTCGAGGACGGTGTCGATCTCGGCCGTCGTCTCGGCTTCGATCAGGGCCATGCAGTCGAACACGCCGTTGATCGCGAACACCGCGCGCACCTGGTCGATGCGGTGCAGCGCCTGCACCACCGCATCGCTCTTCTTCGCGTCGATGCGCAGCAGCGTCTGCACCTTCATGCGCCCGCGCTGCGCCTCGTCGCCCAGGCGCACCGTGTAGCCGGCGATGACGCCCGTTCCCTCCAGCCGCTTGAGCCGGTCGACGACCGTCATGCGGGCGACGCCCAGCGAGCGCGCCAGTTCGGCGGTCGACCGGCGCGCATCCTCGCGCAGCAGCCCGAGCAGGCGCCGGTCCATGGCGTCGAGTTGAAACGTGCGCCGCACTTCGGCCTCGTCGTGCAGAAATCGGACCGGCAATTCTAGGGGTCGGGCAGCGCCCGGCACGCTCCTGGGCGCACCGGAAGCAGTCATTGCGACGATTCACGCCGGCATTTCGTTGTTCGATACCCGTTCTTTCGTCGTTTTGGTGTCTTTACTCTGGCAGGTCAGATGCCTAGAGTGCACGGCATGCGCCGGTGGCGATGGCCGGCGCCGACCAACCGCCCGGGGAACGCGATGAACAAGCCCGTCGACCCAGCCGTGATCCGCGAAGGCGCGATCCTCGACCAAGGCAGCATGACCGGCGCCCAGGCCCTGGTGACGATGCTGCTCGAGTACGACGTGAAGGTGATCTTCGGCGTGCCCGGCGACACCAGCCTGGCCCTGTACGAGGCCCTGTACGACGCCGACGGTCGCATCCGGCACGTGATGGCGCGCGACGAACGCTCGGCCACCTTCATGGCCGACGCCTATGCGCGCCTGGCGCACCGGCCCGGGTTCTGCGAGTGCCCCAGCGGCGCCGGCGCGCTCTATTCGGTGCCGGGGGTTGCCGAAGCCAACGCCTCTTCGATCCCGGTGGTGCTGTTCACCTCGGGCATCTCGCTGGCCGGCGAAGGCAAGGGCACGATCACCGAGATGCCGCATCACACGCTGTTCGAGCCGATCACCAAGCACTCGTCGGTGGTGAACTCGGCGGCCAAGGTGCCCGAGACGCTGCGCCGGATCCTGCGCATCGCCACCAGCGGGCGCCCGGGCGCGGTGCACCTCGTGCTGCCCACCGAGAGCATGGGCGATCGCATCGCGCTGGGCGCGGCCAGCCTGCACGCCGAGGCCGAGTGCCGTACCTACCCGGCGTACCGCACGCGCAGCAGCGCAGCCGCCGTGGAGCAGCTGGCCGCGCATCTGCGCTCGGCCGAGCGGCCGGCGATCGTGGCCGGCGGCGGCGTGAACCATTCGCAGGCCAACGCCCAGGTGCTCGATCTGGCCCAGCGCCTGGGCGCGCCGGTGGTGACGACGATCTCCGGCCAGGGCACGATGCCCGACGAGCATCCGCTCGCGCTCGGCGTGGTCGGCGACAACGGTTTCCACCCGCACGCGCACCGGGCGCTCGAAGAGGCCGACGTGCTGCTCTATGTGGGCTGCAAGATGGGGTCGGTCTCGACCATCAAGTGGACGCTGCCCTCGGCGCGCGCCGGACGCAAGATCCTGCAGATCGATCTCGACCCGACGCTGCTGGCCAACAACTTCGAGAACACGCTCAGCGTGGCCGGCGATGCGCGGCTCGTGCTCGAAGACCTGCTGCAGCAGCTGCCGCCGCAGGCCGCTCCCGCCTCGGCCTGGGTCGAGGAGCTGAACCGCGCGCGGCAGGACTTCTGGACGCAATCCGAGGCGCAGCTGAAGTCCGATGCGCTGCCGCTCAAGCCGCAGCGCGTCATCCACGAGCTGAACCGGCGCCTGCCCTCGCCTTCGGTGGTGGTCTCCGACGCCGGCACGCCCACGCCCTACATCACCCGCTTCCTGCGCCTGAGCGGCGACGGCTCGCGCGTGCTGATCCCGCGTTCGTTCGGCGGCCTCGGCTACGCCATTCCGGCCGTCGTGGGCGCCTGGTACGCGCGACCCGACGCACGCCCGGTAGGTTTGTTCGGCGACGGCTCGCTCGGCATGTCGGCCGGCGAGCTGGAAACGCTCGCGCGCCTCGACGTGCCGGCGGTGCTGATCCACTTCAACAACGGCTGCTTCGGCTGGATCAAGACCTTGCAATCGCTGCACAGCAAGGGCAAATTCCAGTCGGTGGACTTCACCCCCGGCGACATGAGCAAGGTGGCCGCGGCCTACGGGCTTGCGGCCTGGCGCGTGGAGACGCCCGCCGAGCTCGAGCGCGCGCTCGACGCGGCCTTCGCGCACGACGGGCCCTGCTTCCTCGATGTCGTGACCGAGTCGCTCGTGAGCGACATCCCCCCTGTGTATTCCTGGCTGAAGTCGGCGGGTCGTGATCCGCTGCACGGCTGATCCCTTCAACCCAGACGTTCAAGGAGACACCCTCATGAAGATCGTGGTCATCGGTGGTGGTTGGTCCGGCTGCGCGGCCGCAGTGGCTGCGGCCCGTCAGGGCGCCGACGTCACCTTGCTCGAGCGCACCGACATGATCCTGGGCACGGGCCTGGTCGGCGGCATCTTCCGCAACAACGGCCGCTTCACCGCGGCCGAGGAAGCCATCGCGCTGGGCGGCGGCGAGATGTTCCACGCCATGGACGCGTGCACGACGCACCGCGACATCGAGTTCCCCGGGCACAAGCACGCGTCGCTGTACAACATCGCCACCATCGAGCCCGCGGTCCAGCGCGTGCTCGCCGAGGCCGGCGTCGAAGTGCGCTACCAGACCCGGATCGCCGAGGTCGAGATGGACGGCAGCCGGCTCGCGGCCGTCAGGACCAAGAAGAACGAAGGCGATATGCGCTTCGAGGCCGACGCCTTCGTCGAGACCACCGGCACGGCGGGCGTCGTGAACATCTGCAACAAGTACGGCAACGGCTGCAGCATGTGCATCCTGCGCTGCCACACCTTCGGCGTGCGCGTGGGCATCGCCGGGCGCTGCGGCGTCGCCGAGATCAACGGCCACAAGCTCGAGCAGGTCGGCGCCATGAGCGGCTCGTGCAAGCTGCTCAAGGAGTCGCTGGCGCCCGAGATCGTCGAGGAGCTCAACCGCAAGGGCGTGGTGATCGTGCCGATCCCGACCTACAGCGACAAGGGCGCGAACAAGCTCGAGATCAAGGCCTGCCAGCAGTACGCGCTGCCCGAGTACCAGGAGAACATCGTCTTGCTCAACACCGGGCACGCCAAGCTGATGACGCCCTATTTCCCGCAATCCGATCTGCGCAAGGTGCCCGGCTTCGAGAACGCGCGCTTCGAAGACCCCTACTCCGGCGGCGTCGGCAACTCGATCCGCTTCGTGGCCATGGCGCCGCGCGACGACGCGCTGAAGGTCGACGGCGTGGACAACCTGTTCTGCGGCGGCGAGAAGGCCGGCCTCTTGGTCGGCCACACCGAGGCGGTGGTCACCGGCACGCTGGCCGGCCACAACGCCGTGCGCCACGTGCTCGACGAACCGGCGCTGGTGCTGCCCGACAGCCTGGCGATCGGCGATGCGATCACGCATGTGCGCGAGCAGATGCAGACCGAGAAGGGCCTGGGCCTGAAGTTCACGTTCTCCGGTTCGGTCTACTTCGAGCGCATGAAGCAGCGCGGCTCGTACACGACCGATGTCGCCGAGATCCGCCGGCGCGTGGCTGCCGCCGGCCTGACGGATGTCTTCGCCAAGCCTGTCGCCGCGCCGCGTCGCCGCGCCCGGGAGTCCGAGCGGCCCGGCATGGCGGCGGTCGTCGCCTGACCGCGCGCCGCCGGCGCGCGGCGGTCCCCGGGGCGCGCCGCGCGCTGCCCATCCTCGATGCAGCCGCGCGCCCGCAGGCGGGGCGCTGCGGCGGGCGTTGCCCGGGCCCGGGCGGCACCGACCTCGTTCAGCGGAGAACCAGGAGTTGAATCTCGAATTTGGAATGCGCTTCGCGCAGCTGTACACGCGCGCCGGCCTGCTCGAGCTCGACCGCCGCTTCCTCGACGATCTGGGCCGCACCGCGCCCGAGATGCTCGAGCGGCTGCGCCAGGCCCGCACGCAGCCCGATGCCTTGACGCCGCTGCAGGAGTCGCAGCTGATCGTCGCGCTCGGGCCCTGCGTCGAGGACTTCGTGGTCCGGCTGTTCGGCATCCAGGCTGCGGCCGCCAGGCTCGCGCAGGCACATGCCGACCTGGCGCCGCTGTATGTCGTCAAGCGCCAGTTCGTGCAGCGCGGGGCCGCCAAGAAGATCGACCCCGACGAGGCCCGCGGCTTCGACGGCGCGGCGCTGCGCGCCCGGCTCGCCGATTGGTTCGGCGGGCGCTTCGACGAGCTGACCTACGCCAGCCATGTGCAGCGCTGGCTCGACGACAAGGAGGCGCACGCGGACGAGCTCGAGACCGCCCGCCGCTATGCGGCCTGGGCCGTGCATACCGAAGCGGGGCAGCTCGCGCATCGCGGCGACGTGCTGTTTCGCCTGCCCCACGACGTGCAGCCCGAGGACCTGGTACCTGCTGCGCGCAAGGCGCAGCAAGACGGCTACACCGCCTTCACGATCCGCCCCGAGCGCCTGCGGCGCCGCGAGGGTTTTGCGCTCACCGATCCGGGCATCGACCTGCGCGGCGCGCTCGACCAGGCCAACTACTGCATCTTCTGCCATCCGCAGGGCAAGGATTCCTGTTCCAGGGGCCTGCGCGAGAAGGCGCCCAAGGACGCGCCGGCGCCGGTGGGCAAGGCGGCGTTCAAGCGCTCGGTGTTCCAGGTGACGCAGGCCGGCTGCCCGCTTTCCGAGAAGATCTCCGAGTTCCACACGCTCAAGGCCGACGGCCGCTCGATCGCGGCGCTGGCCACGATCGCCATCGACAACCCGATGGTCGCGGGCACCGGGCACCGCATCTGCAACGACTGCATGAAGGCCTGCATCTACCAGAAGCAGGAACCGGTCGACATCCCGCAGATCGAGACGCGCACGCTCAAGGACGTGCTCGAGCTGCCCTACGGCTTCGAGATCTACTCGCTGCTCACGCGCTGGAACCCGCTCGACCTGCGCCGCCCTTACCCGCGCGAGCGCAGCGGCTACCGCGTCCTGATCACCGGGCTCGGCCCGGCCGGCTACACGCTCGCACATTACCTCGTGAACGAGGGCCACACCGTGGTCGGCATCGACGGGCTCAAGATCGAACCGCTGCCCGAGTCGCTCTCGGGGGTGCGCGCCGACGGCACGCGCACGGCGTTCGAGCCGGTCCAACGCATTGCCGAGCTGTTCGAGCCGCTCGACGAGCGCATGCAAGCGGGCTTCGGCGGCGTCGCCGAGTACGGCATCACGGTGCGCTGGGACAAGAACTTCCTGAAGGTGGTGCGCCTGCTGCTCGAGCGGCGTGAGCGCTTCGCGATGTACGGCGGCGTGCGCTTCGGCAGCACGCTGGGCGTCGAGGACGCGTTCGAGCTCGGCTTCGATCACGTCGCGCTGGCGATGGGTGCCGGGCGGCCCACGCTGCTGGACATCCCCAACGGCCTGGCGCGCGGCGTGCGCACCGCATCGGACTTCCTGATGGCGCTGCAGCTCACCGGCGCGGCCAAGGCCAACTCGCTGGCCAACATGCAGCTGCGGCTGCCGGTGGTCGTGATCGGCGGCGGCCTCACCGCCATCGACACCGCGACCGAGTCGCTGGCCTATTACCCGGTGCAGGTCGAGAAGTTCCTCGAGCGCTACGAGCGCCTGTGCTCGGAGCGTTCCGAGGCGCAGGTGCGCGCCGCCTGGAGCGCCGAGGACGCGGAGATCGCCTCGGAATTCATCGCGCATGCGCGTGCGATCCGCGCCGAGCGCCGGCGCGCGGCGGCCGCCGGCGAGCCGGCGCGGGTGCTCGAGCTGCTGCAGGGCTGGGGCGGCGTGACGATGGCCTACCGCAAACGCATGATCGACAGCCCCGCCTACACGCTGAACCACGAAGAGGTGGAGAAGGCGCTGGAAGAGGGCATCACCTACGCCGAAGGCCTGAGTCCGGCGGCCGTCGAGGTCGACGCCAACGGCGCGGCGCGCGCCATCCGCATGCGCGTGCAGGCGAGGGACGCCGACGGCCGATGGTCCGACGGCCAGGAAGTGCGGCTCGACGCACGCTCGATCTTCATCGCCGCGGGCACCCAGCCCAACACCGTGCTGGCGCGCGAGGACGCCTCGCATTTCCGGCTGAACGGCCGCTACTTCGCCGCCTGCGACGAACAAGGCAACCCGGTGCGGCCCGAAGCAGGGATCGCCAAGCCCGAGCAGCCTCAGGTGCTGCTGAGCAAGACCGACGACGGGCGCTTCGTGTCGTTCTTCGGCGACCTGCACCCCTCCTACTTCGGCAACGTCGTCAAGGCGATGGGTTCGGCCAAGCAGGGCCATCCGGTCGTCTCGCGCGTGCTGGCGCAGCGGCCGCCGGCCAGCGCCGACGACGACGCAAGCTTCTTCGCGCGCCTCGATTCGGGCCTGCGCGCCACGGTGCACGCAGTGAACCGGCTGACGCCCAACATCGTCGAGATCGTGCTGCATGCGCCCTTCGCCGCGGCGCGCTTCCGGCCCGGCCAGTTCTTCCGGCTGCAGAACTACGACGCGCGCTCGCCCGTCGTGCGCGGCACGCGCATGACGATGGAGGGCCTGGCGCTCACCGGCGCCTGGGTCGACGTCGAACGCGGCCTGGTCGCCTGCATCGTGCTCGAGATGGGCGGCTCGGCCAACCTGGTCGCCGCACTCCGGCCGGGCGAGCCCGTGGTGCTGATGGGCCCGACCGGGGCGCCCACGCATATCGCCGGCGGCGAGACCGTGATGCTGGTGGGCGGCGGACTCGGCAACGCGGTGCTGTTCTCGATCGGTGCCGCCCTGCGCCGCGCCGGCTCGAAGGTGCTGTACTTCGCCGGCTACAAGAAGCAGGCCGACCGCTACAAGGTCGCCGAGATCGAGGCCGCGGCCGATCTGGTCGTGTGGTGCTGCGACGAGGCCCCCGGCTTCGTGCCCGACCGGCCCCAGGACAAGAGCTGCTGCGGCAACATCGTGCAGGCGATCGTCGCCTATGCCAGCGGTGCGCTCGGCGAGCGGCCGATCGCCACCGAGGCGGTGGACCGCATCATCGCGATCGGCTCGGATCGCATGATGGCCGCGGTCGCCGCGGCGCGCCACCGGGAACTGCAGCCTTTCCTGAAGGCCGGCCACTTCGCGATCGGCTCGATCAACTCGCCGATGCAGTGCATGATGAAGGAGATCTGTGCGCAATGCGTGCAGCCGCAGCGCGATCCGGTCACCGGCGAGACGACCTACGTGTTCTCCTGCTACAACCAGGACCAGCCGCTGGACACGGTCGACTTCGGCGGGCTGAACTCCAGGCTGCGCCAGAACGCGGTGCAGGAGAAACTCACCGCGCAGTGGATCGCCGGCTGCCTGGACGAGCTGCGCACGGCGCAGCCGGTGGCCTGAGGTCGGCATGCGCGCGAATCACGCCCGCCCGGGGCGGCGCAAAGGGCCGGCTTGATCGACGGCAGCATGGCGGCCGTGGCCGCGATCGTCGCGGCCGGCGCGGCCATCCAGGCTTCGGTCGGCGTGGGCTTCGGCATCCTGTCGGCGCCGCTGCTGGTGATCCTCGCGCCCGCTCTGGTGCCCGGTCCGATCCTGCTGCTGGGCCTGCTGCTGGCGCTGATGACGACGACTCGCGAGTTCCGCTCGATCGATTTCCGTGAGCTCGGCCTGGCGCTGGCCGGCCGCTTCACCGGCACGGTGGCCGCCGGCGCCGTCATCGCGACGCTGCCCGCAGCGCTGTTCGCTTCCGTCTTCGCGGTGATGCTGCTGGCGGCGATCGGCCTGAGTCTGACGCGTTGGCGGCTCCTGCCTTCGCCGCGCAATCTGCTGGTGGCCGGACTGCTCTCGGGCTTCATGGGAACCATCACGTCGGTCGGCGCCCCGCCGATGGCGCTGGTGTATCAGAACATGCCGGGGCCGAAAGTGCGCGCCACGCTGGGCGCCTTCCTCGCGCTCGGCGCGGCGCTGTCGCTGGTCACGCTGGCGCTGGTCGGCCGCTTCACGGCGGCACAGGCGGCGTCGGCGCTCTGGCTGTTCCCGCCGCTGGCGCTGGGCTTCCTCGCATCGAAGTACTTCATGCGCCATGTCGATCGCAGCCGCCGGGCGGTGAAGACGGCGGTGCTGTCGATCTCCAGCATCGCGGCCCTGATGCTGCTGCTCAAGCCCTGGCTCTGACGCGCCCGGCGCGCGCCGCCGCGGCGGCCCGGCGCGCCGCGGCGGCGGGCAAGGACACGAATCGCGCCGGCGGATCCAGGTCCGCGTGCCGCGGCAGATGCGCTCAGGCGGCGTCGGCCACGAGCCGTTCGTACTTGTGCTGCAACTGCGCGCGCGTCTCGGCGCGGCTGGTGTCGGCGACGATGCAGTCCACCGGACAGATCGCGACGCATTGCGACTCGTCGTAGTGCCCGACGCATTCGGTGCACCGGTCGCCGTCGATGACGAAGATGTCGTCCCCGGCGCTGATCGCGCTGTTCGGGCACTCGGGTTCGCAGGCGGCGCAGTTGATGCAATCCGCGAGGATGGTCAGGGCCATTCGATCTCCTTTCGCACTATGCGATGGTCCAGGTGTCGCCGCTGTGCAGCAGTTTCGCGAGGTCGCCTGCGCCGCGGCTGCGCCGCGCCGCGCTTGCTTGCTGCGCGTGGCGCTCGTGGTACGCCAACGCATCGACGGCACGGAAGACGCCCAGCGCGAGCGGCAGCTCGGGCCCGCCCAGCTGGGCCAGCAGGAAGGCGAGCGCGGCGTCTTCGCCGTGCTCGTCGTGCACGAGCAAGCCGGCGGCGGCGGCGGCATCGTCCGACTCGAGCGTCACGGCCTCGGCGCTCAGGCCGCGCAGCCGGATGCCGCGTCGGCGGTCCTTGCCGTAGACGAGCGGACGGCCATGCTCGAGCAGCACGCGCGCGTCGTCGCGGCCGGCCTTGTCGGTGAGCGTCTGAAAGGCGCCGTCGTTGAAGACGATGCAGTTCTGCAGCACCTCGACGAAAGCGGTGCCCTTGTGTGCCGCTGCACGCGCGAGCACCTGCTGCAGATGCGCCACGTCGGCGTCGACGGTGCGCGCGACGAAGGTCGCGCCGGCGCCCAGCGCCAGCGCAGCCGGGTTGAACGGCCGGTCGATGCTGCCCAGCGGCGTGGTCTTGGTCTTCTTGCCGGTCTCGGAGGTGGGCGAATACTGGCCCTTGGTCAGGCCGTAGATGCGGTTGTTGAGCAGGATGATCTTCAGGTCCACGTTGCGCCGCATGGCGTGGATGAAGTGGTTGCCGCCGATGGCCAGCGCGTCGCCGTCGCCCGTGACGACCCACACCGACAGCTCCGGGCGCGCCAGCTTCAGACCGCTGGCGATGGCCGGCGCGCGGCCGTGGATGCTGTGCATGCCGTACGTTTGCATGTAGTACGGAAAGCGGCTCGAGCAACCGATGCCGGAGATGAAGACGAAGTTCTCGCGCGCGATGCCGAGCGTGGGCAGGAGCTTCTGCACCTGCGCGAGCACGATGTAGTCGCCGCAGCCGGGGCACCAGCGCACGTCCTGATCGGACTCGAAATCCTTCTTCGTGAGCTGCAGCGTGCGGCCGGCCGGCGCCGTGCCGTCGATCGTGCCGAAGTCTTCCCTACGCATGCGCCTCTCCTTGGCTCAGCGCCATGATGCGGTCCAGGATCTCGGCCACCTTGAACGGCTTGCCCTGAACCTTGGACAGCGACTGCGCATCGACCAGATAGCGCTCGCGCAGCAGCCGCGAGAGCTGGCCCAGGTTGAGCTCGGGCACCAGCACCTGGTCGTAGCGCGCGAGGATCGCCCCCAGATCGGACGGCAGCGGGTTGAGGTGGCGCAGATGCAGGTGCGCGACCCGCACGCCCTGCGCCGCCGCCTGTTCGCGCGCCTGCGCGATCGCGCCATAGGTGCTGCCCCAGCCCACGAGCAGCAGCCGGCCGCGCTCGGGTCCTTCGACCCTGGACGGCGGGAGATCCTTCGCGATGCCCTGCACCTTGGCCGCGCGCACTTGCACCATGCGCTCGTGGTTGATCGGGTCGTGCGAGATGTCGCCGCTCAGGAAGTCCTTCTCGAGCCCGCCGATGCGGTGCTCCATGCCCGGCGTCCCGGGCACGACCCAGGCGCGCGCCAGGTTCGCGTCGCGCGCGTAGGGCTGGAAGCCCTCGGCGTCGCTGCGGTGCCGGATCTCGATGCGCGGCAGCGCGGCCACGTCCGGGATCAGCCAGGGTTCGGCGGCGTTGCCGATGCCGCCGTCCGACAGCAAGACGACCGGCGTCATGTACTTCACGGCGATGCGCATCGCCTCGAGCGCGCAATCGAAGCAGTCCGCCGGCGACGCCGCGGCGATGACGGCAAGCGGGCACTCGCCGTTGCGGCCGTAGACGGCCTGCAGCAGATCGGCCTGCTCGACCTTGGTCGGCAGCCCGGTGGAGGGACCGCCGCGCTGCACGTTCACCACCACCAGCGGCAGCTCGAGCATCACCGCCAGGCCCAGCGCTTCGGTCTTCAGCGCCATGCCGGGCCCCGAGGTGGTGGTCAGCGCGAGCGCGCCGCCGTAGGCCGCGCCGATGGCCGAGCAGATGCCCGCGATCTCGTCTTCGGCCTGGAACGTCGTGACGTCGAAGTGCTTGAGCGCCGACAGCTCGTGCAGGATGTCGGTGGCCGGCGTGATCGGGTACGAGCCCAGGAACAGCGGCGCGCCGGCGCGCTGGGCCGCCGCGACGAAGCCCAGCGCCGCGGCCTGGTTGCCGGTGATGCTGCGGTACACCCCGGGGCGCGGCGTCGAGGGGCGCACCTCGTAGCTCACCGCGAACATCTCGGTCGATTCGGCATAGGCGTAGCCGGCCTCGAGCGCGAGGATGTTCGCGCGGGCCAGCTCGGGCTTGCCGGCGAAGCGCTGTTCGATCTCGGCGATCTCCTTGTCGCGCGGCCGGCTGTACAGGCACAGCATCAGGCCCAGCGCGAAGTAGTTCTTGCAGCGGCCGATGTCCTTCTTCGACAGGCCCGTTTCGGCCAGCGCCCGGCTCGTGAGCCCGGAGATGTCGATCCTGTACAGGCGCCAGCCGGCCAGCGCGTCGCCGGCCAGCGGGTCGGACGCGTAGCCGGCCTTCTTCAGGTTGGCGGCGTCGAAGGCGCCGGTGTTGGCGATGATGATGCCGCCGTGCTTGACGTCGCGCAGGTTGGCCTTCAGCGCGGCCGGGTTCATCGCCACCAGCACGTCGGGCGCATCGCCCGAGGTGAACACCTGACCCGACGCGTACTGGATCTGGTAGCCCGAGACGCCGAACAGCGTGCCGGTGGGGGCACGGATCTCGGACGGGTAATCGGGGTGGGTCGAGAAGTCGTGCCCGGCCTTGGCCACGGCCATCGAGAACCCGGTGCCCGTCAGTTGCATGCCGTCGCCGGAGTCGCCCGCAAAGCGGATGACGACGCTGTCGATGGCCTCGACCGGGCGCGCCGCCCGCGGCGCCGCATCGGCTGCGCCGGGCACCGGTGTCGATTCAGCGGCTTTCATACCTCGAACTTGATGCCCTGCGCGAGCGGCAGGCTCGTGCCGTAGTTGATGGTATTGGTGGCCCGACGCATGTAGTTCTTCCAGGCGTCGGAGCCGGCCTCGCGGCCGCCGCCGGTGTCCTTCTCGCCGCCGAACGCGCCGCCGATCTCGGCGCCGCTGGTGCCGATGTTGACGTTGGCGATGCCGCAGTCCGAGCCGCAGGCCGAGACGAAGAGCTCGGCCTCGCGCAAGTCGCGCGTGAAGATGGCCGACGACAGGCCGTGCGCGACGGCGTTGTTGAGCGCGATGGCCTCGTCCAGGGTGTCGTACGGCAGCACGTACAGGATCGGCGCGAACGTCTCCTCGCACATCGGCCCGGTCTGCGCCGGCATCTCGACGATCGCGGGACGCACGTAGCAGCCGCCCTGGTCGGTTGCGACGCGCGCGCCGAAGTGCACGCGCGCGCCCAGGGCCCGGGCGGCGTCGAGCGCGGCCTGCATGCGCGCGTGGCTGCCCTCGTCGACCAGGGGCCCGACCAGCGAATCGTCGTTGAGCGGATTGCCCACCGGCACGCCTTCGTACACGGCACGCAGCTGCTCGACGAACTGCGCGCAGCCCGCGCGCTGCACGAACAGCCGCCGCAGCGTGGTGCAGCGCTGGCCGGCGGTGCCCACGGCGGCAAAGGTGACGGCGCGCAGCGCGAGCTGCGTGTCGGCACTCGGGCAGACGATGGCCGCGTTGTTGCCGCCCAGCTCGAGCAGCGCGCGCTTGAAGCGGCGCGCGCAGGCCTCGCCCACCGCACGCCCCATGGCGCTCGAGCCGGTGGCGCTGACCAGCCGTACCTCGGGGCACTCGACCAGCGCCTCGCCGAGCGCGCGCGCGCCGATCACGACCTCGCTCAGTCCCTCGGGGTCGACCCCGACCTCGCGCGCCGCGGCCAGCAGCAGGCCGTTGATGGCCAGCGCCGACAGCGGCGTCTTCTCCGAGGGCTTCCAGACGAGCGTGTCGCCGCACACCAGCGCCAGCGCCGCGTTCCACGACCAGACGGCCATCGGGAAGTTGAAGGCGCTGATGATTCCCACCACACCCAGCGGATGCCAGGTCTCGAGCAGCTTGTGCTCGGCGCGCTCGCTGGCGATGCTCAGGCCGTAGAGCTGGCGCGACTGGCCGAGCGCGAACTCGCAGATGTCGATGACCTCCTGCACCTCGCCCAGCCCCTCTTGCAGGATCTTGCCGGTCTCGATGGTGACCAGCCGGCCGAGCGTCGGCTTGTGCTGGCGCACTTTCTCGCCGAACGCGCGCACCAGGCTGCCGCGCTGCGGTGCCGGCACGCTGCGCCAGCCGCGAAAGCGGCCCTGCGCGCGTTCGACCGCGGCGCGCAGCTCGCTGTCCGTGGTGGCCGGCAAGGCGGCGATCACGTTGCCGTCGATCGGCGAGCGGACCTCGATGCCGCCCGATGCCGCGGGCAGCTCGACGCCCAGCTTGCCGAAGATTCCGGAGACCTGGGATGCGCAACTCATGAACGAGCCCTCGAAGTCCGTGAAGATGTGGATGCCGCCGCGATTCATGCCCGCGCAGGCGCGCCTTGCAGTCGGGCCTTGACCTTGCGCAGGCCGGCCAGGACGGTTTCGCCGAGGCGGTCGATCTCGGCCTCGCCCATCGCGGTGGAAAGCGCGCCCGATCCGGTTTCGATGAGCAGCACGCCGTTGTCGGCCAGGTGATCGAGCAGCAGCCTGAGCGCGCGCGCTTCGGCCTCGCTGGGGTAGACGGCGCGGTAGTCCTGCGGCGGCTGCGGCTTCATGTGGATGCGGAACAGCGAGCCGGCGCCGGCCACGCAGGCCAGGACATCGGCGACGCGGATCGCCTCGGCGATGCGGTCGCGCGCCAGATCGCCGAGCGCATTCAGGCGCTGCACCGCGGGCCGGTCGAACAGCTTCATCGCCGCCAGGCCGGCCACCATCGTCACCGGGTTGGCCGAGTAGGTGCCCGACAGCGGAAAGCGCAGCGGCGCGCGCGACGGGTCCATCACCTCCATCACCTCGGCGCGCCCGGCCAGCGCGCCCACCGGGAAGCCGCCGCCGATCATCTTGCCCATCGCCGTCAGGTCCGGCGTGACATCGTAGCCCTCCTGCGCGCCGCCGTAGCCGCAGCGCAGGGTGATGACCTCGTCGCAGACGAACAGGGCGCCATTGCGGCGCGTCCAGGCATGCAGGGCGCGCACGAAGGACGCCGAGGCCGGCACCATGCCGACGCGATGCGGCATCAGGTCGAGCAGCACGCAGGCCAGTTCCTGCGCGTGCTGCTCGAGGATCGCGAGCGCGCGCTCGGTGTCGTTGAACGGGATGACGACGACTTCGGCCAGTGCCGAGGCCGGGGTGCCCTGCGCCACCGCGACACGCGCCGGCTGCGCGGCATCGCCCCAGTTCGCCGGGCTGGCCGTCTGGCTCACTTCGGCGTAGTCGTACAGGCCGTGGTAGGCGCCCTCGACCTTGGCGATCTTGGGGCGGCCGGTGTAGGCGCGTGCCGCCTTGAGCGCGCTCATCACGGCCTCGGTGCCGGAATTGACGAAGCGGATCTTGGCGAACGACGACGAACGGGAACACATGTGCTCGGCGTACTCGACCTCGGCCTCGGTCGCGAGCGAGAACGCCGTGCCCTTGCCGAGCTGGGCCCTGACGGCGTCCATGATGACCGGATGCGCATGACCGTGGATCTGTGAGGTCATGTTGTTCGAGAAGTCGATGCGCCGCACGCCTTCGATGTCGGTGACCCAGCAGCCTTCGCCATGCGCCGCGTACAGCGGATGCGGGGGGCGCAGCACCGCATTGCGGCTGACGCCGCCGGGCAGGACGGCGCAGGCGCGCGCGTACAGCGCGGCACCGGCACCGGGCGGACGCGCCCCTTCGGCCGCGGATGCATCCATGCACACCTCCATGAGTCAGGGTCGGCGCGCGCGCGGCGCGATCAGCGGCGCGGCGGTTCGCTGCTGCAGCTCTTCGAAACATACGCCCGGGGCCAGTTCGCGCACGGCCAGGCCGGCGGGAGTGACGTCGATCACCGCCAGCTCGGTGTAGATGCGGTCGACCACCGCGCGTCCGGTGAGCGGGTAGCTGCACTCGGCGACGATCTTGGGCTCGCCTTCGCGCGTCGTGTGCTGCGTGACGACGAAAATCGTCCGGACGCCGGCCACCAGGTCCATCGCGCCGCCCACGGCGGGGCTGGGGTCGTCGGCCCCGGTCGACCAGTTGGCGAGGTCGCCGCGGGCCGACACCTGCATCGCGCCGAGCACGCAGATGTCGATGTGGCCGCCGCGGATCATCGTGAAGCTGTCGCCGTGGTGGAAGTAGGCGGCGCCGGCGATCGCGCTCACCGGCTTCTTGCCGGCATTGATCAGCTCGGGATCCTCGGCGCCCGCCGCCGGCGCCGGCCCCATGCCGAGCAGTCCGTTCTCGGTGTGGTAGATGACCTCGCGGTCGGCGGGGACGAACTGCGCCACCCGCTCGGGTATCCCGACGCCCAGGTTGACATAGCTGCCGTCGGGGATGTCCTCGGCCACGCGGCGGGCCATCTCGTCGCGGCTCCAGCCCGGGGCCTGCGGCGCGTGTTGCGGCCTGCTCATGGGTAGTGCCGTCCTTCCTTCACGAGCCGCGACTCCTGCGCCGGGTCGGCGACCGCCACCACCCGGTCGACGAAGATCCCCGGCGTCACGACCGCCTCGGGATCGATCGCTCCGGGCTCGACGACACGCCGGACCTGCACGATCGCCGTGCGCGCCGCCGTGCACATGATCGGGCCGAAGTTGCGCGCGGTCTTGTTGTAGACGAGGTTGCCGTAGCGGTCGGCGCATTCGGCGCGCACGAGCGCGAAGTCGGCGCTCAGGCCCGTCTCCAGCACCGCTTCGGTGGCGCCGAAGCGGCGCGACTCCTTGCCGCGCGCCAGCGGCGTGCCCACCGCAGTCGCCGTGTAGAAGGCCGGGATGCCGGCACCGCCCGCGCGGATGCGCTCGGCCAGCGTGCCCTGGGGCACGAGCTCGAGCTCGATCTTCCCCTCGCGGTACAGCCTCGGAAACACCGTCGAGCCGGCCGTGCGCGGGAACGAGCACACGATCCGGGCCACCTGTCCGTTTTCGATCAGCGCGGCCAGGCCGACATGGCCGCTGCCGGTGTTGTTGCTGATCACGGTGAGCCCGCGCACGCCGCGATCGATCAGCGCGTGGATCAGCTCGATCGGGCTGCCGGCCTCGCCGAAGCCGCCGATCAGCACGCTGGCGCCGTCGCCGATGTCGGCCACCGCCGCCGCGGGCGAGGCGACGCGCTTGTCGATCATCGCGCCGCGGCGAGCGAATCGCGCAGCGCCGCCTCGATCTGCTGCAGCTCCTCGCGATAGAAGAACTCGCCGCCGCCCAGCGGCTCGAGCTTGTCGACGGTGTTCTGGCGCGCGTCGTAGCGGGCGAGGAAGACCTTGTCGAGCCACTCTATGTTGCGCCCCTCGGTGAACTTGAGCGCGAACAGCCGCTCGCCGTCGACCTCGGCCGTGCCCAGGATCGAGATCTTGCCGGCCGAGGAGGTCATCGAGATGTGGCGCGAGGGCCGGTTGATCGACGACAGCGAGCGGTACACCTTGTTGAACACCGTCTCGACGTCGGCCAGCGGCGCGGCGAAGTAATGGTGCTCGCCGGTGGGACGCGCGCAGTACATCGAGTGAAAGCCGATCTTCAGGTTCGCGAAGACCAGGGCCAGGTCGATCCAGTTCTGCGCCGAGCGCTCGACATCCACCCGGCCGGCGGCGTCGGCAAACAGGCTGATGTGCTTCATGATCGGGCTCTGGCTGCGCACCACGACGCCATGCGCCTGCAGCCGGCGGATGGCGGCAAGGGTGCCGATGTTCAGCAGCTCCTTGGGCGTCGAGAAATGCGCCATCCAGCTCACCTGCAGGCCGTGGTCGGCGCAGCGGTCGAACAGGGCCAGCATCCGGCCGTACCTGGCCTCGAGGATCATCTCGGGCTGGTAAGTCAGCGCCCGGCTGGCCAGGCGCACCGTGCGCACGTGCCTGAGCGCCGGATCCTCGAGAAGCGGCCGCAGGTACTCCTCGAGCCGCGTCACCGGCATGTAGCCGCCGTCGCCGCCGGTGATCAGCAAGTCGGTGACTTCCGGGTGCAAGCGCAGGTAGTCGTGGATCTGCCGGATGTCCTCCTGGATGAACATGTCCTCGCCGCCGCGCACCTGGGCGTGGCGGAAGCAGTAGGTGCAGAACGAGAAGCAGGTCTGCGTCGTCTTGTCGAACACCAGCTGGCACTGCGGGTACTTGTGCTGGCTGCCCTCGAGGATCTCGAGGCCGCCCTCGGCGTTGCGGAACCAGGGCTTGTTGAGGTGCTGGTTGCCGTCGTGCGGATTCGTGCGGTGCAGATAGCCCTCGACCACCTGCGCGCGCGCCTCGTCGGTGGCCGCGGCCCGGTAGGCGGCGAGCACTTCGTCGTCGCCGATCATCCCGGGCTGCGGAAACACGAGCTGGTAGATCGAATCGTTCTCGTAGTCGTCCCAGTCGATGGCGTTGAGCGTGTGCCGCGTCGCCAGGAAGCGGTAGACCTCGACGAAGAACTCGCGCGCGGCGATCGAACCGATGTCGATGCCGTTGCGCTCGAGCGTCTGCACCACGGCCCGAAAGCCCTTGAGCCCGGTGTACTGGTCGCGCCCCTGGAACAGGAAGCGGCGCTGGTGCAGCAGGCGCGAGTGCTGCGGGTACAGCGCGTGCAGCCGCTCGAGCAGCGGCAGCGGCAGCAGCCGCTCGGCTTCGATGAGGGCGCGCGTGTCGGGCGCGTACCCGTGCAGCGCGAGCATGCGCTCGAGGTCGGCCTTCGTGATCGTCGGCCGGGCGGCGCGGGCCACGACCGCCTCGCCGGGCCCGGCGGCGCGCGCTTCGCGGCCAACCAGCGTGTCGTCGAGCACCTGCGAATTCATGGGCCACCATCCTCTCGATTCATGCCGGCGCGAATCGTAGGTAAAGCCGATGCGCGGCACAAACGATGGATATTCCGGTTGTCCGCACCGTTGCTCATGCATGCGCGACGGCCGCGTCGACGCCCGCCGGCGCGCTGCGGCCGGTGCCCGCAACCGGCCGCGGCGGCGCGCAGGCGGCGCCGAAAACGAACAGGCCGCTTCGCGCACCGGCGAAGCGGCCTGGTCCGGCGAAGCCGACGCGGGGCGCGCCGCGCCGCAGCGGCCGGGGGCGCTCAGTTCATCTTGATCTTGGCCGCGCCGATCACGTCGGCCCAGCGCTTGCGTGCGTCGCGCAGCCAGGCCGCCGACTCCGGCGCCCCGAGGTTGGTGGGCGCGTAGTCGGCCATGCGGTTGAGCTCACGCACCTCGGGCGTCTCCATCGCCAGGGCCACCTCCTTGGCGAGCATCTGCACGATCTCGCCGGGTATGCCGGCCGGAGCCGCCAGCACATAGGCGAAGCTCGCATTGAAGCTCGGGTAGCCCGCTTCGGCGACGGTGGGCAGTTCGGGCGCGGCGGCCGTGCGCTGGCCGCCGGACGTGGCCAGCGCGCGCAGCTTGCCCGCCTTGGCGTGCGGCAGCACACCGCTGCCGACGGCAAAGAGCGAGTCGACCTGCCCGCTCATGACATCGACCACCGACTGGCCCGTGCCCTTGTAGGGGATGTGCGTCATCTCGATGCCGGCCGTCGACAGGAAGGCCGCCATCGTGAGGTGGCTGGGCGAGCCGTTGCCGCCCGAGGCGTAGCTCATCTTGCTCGTCTTGGCCAGCTTGACGAACTCGGCCAGGTTGTTGGCCTTGACCGCGGGATTCACGCACAGCACCTGGCTGTAGGTGACCGGCACGGAGATGATCGCCACGTCCTTGGCCACGTCGAAGGGCATCTTCTCGTACAGGGAGGGATTGACCGTGAAGGTGGTGTCCAGGGCGAACAGCAACGTGTAGCCGTCGGGCGGCGCCTTGACGACGATCTCGGCGCCGAGGTTGCCGCCGGCGCCCGGACGGTTGTCGACGACGAACGACTGCTTGAGCCGTTTGCCGACCTGAGTGAGGACCGCACGCGCGAACGCATCCAGCGGCCCCGGGACCGTGGTGCCGACCACGCGGACCGGCTTGTCCGGATAGCCTTCGGCCTATGCGCCGGCAGCGGCCAGCACGAGCGCGGCGATGACGCCCGGCTTGTCGAACAGCTTCACGTGGTCGCCTGGTGGTTTTCGGGCCATCCCGGCCGCGGTGGGCGGCGACGCGGGAGTCTGCCGCGTGCCGGAATACGGGCGCGGATGGTAGATGCGCGCAGCGCAGCAATTCAAACGACGGGAATTCCGCTTGTCATGACCGCTGCTCATGCATCGCAGCGGCGACCGGCGGCGCGGGCCGCGCGCGCCCGTCACCCGGGGCGACGCCGCTCGCCGCCTGCAGGCGCGCCACGACCTCGCTCACGCTCAGGACATCGCCGAAGAACAGCATCCACTGCTGCAGCGCTGCCAGATGCTCGCCGGGCGTCACCGCCGACAGCGCGTCTTCGACCATGACGGTCGCGTAGTCCATGGCCATCGCGTCGCGTGCCGTCGATTCGCAGCAGGCGTTGGTCACGGTGCCTCCGATCAGGAGCGTGGTGATGCCGCGCGCGTCGAGCTCCTCCGCCAGCCTGGACGACCCCCTGGTGAGCGCGCTGTAGCAGCGCTTGACGACGCGCAGGTCCTCGGCCCGTGCGTCCAGGCCGGGGGCGAGCGCGAAGCCGCTGTGCCCGCTCGCCAGCTCCTCGAGTCGACGTGCGCTGCGCTCCGGGGTCAGCATGTAGGCATGGTGATGCGACCAGAACGTGTCGGCGCCGTCCGAACTGGTCTGGATCCAGATCACCGTGCCGCCGGCGTCGCGCACGGCCTGCGCCAGACGGTTGACGGCGCCGAAGGTGTCGCGCGCAGCCGGGCATTCGCCCTGGTAGCCCGGCTGCGTGAAGTAGTTCTGCAGGTCGACCACGACGAAGGCGGTCTTGCGGCCCTCGAACCGGTCGTAGGGATGCAGCACACCCTGGCGCGCGAGCACGCGGTCCACCACCCACTGCGGGAATTCCACGCCGCGCCCTCTTCAGCCGTAGCGCCGCATGGCAGCGGCTTCGAAGCGTGCGATCGCCAGATACATCGCGCCGGACATGACGCCGAGCACGACGATCGCCGTCATGACGACGTTGAGCTTGAAGACCTGGCTGCCGTTGATGATGAGAAAGCCCAGTCCCTCGTTGGCCGACTGGAACTCGCCCACGATGACCCCGACGAGGGACAGGCCGATGTTCACCTTCAGCGCCGAGATCAGCGTCGGCACGCTGCCCGGCAGGACGACCTTGGTCAGGACCTGCGCCCGGCTGGCCCCCAGCGTGCGGGCCAGCTTGACCTTGTTCGGATCGATCGCGCGAAACCCCTCGTAGACGACGAGGATCGTGATGAACATGGCGATCGCGATCGCCATGCCGTACACCGAGTAGTCCGAGCCCAGCCAGATGTAGAAGATCGGCACGAACGCGATCTTGGGCATGGCGTTGGCCACCACCAGGTACGGGTCGAGCACCTTGTAGACGAACTCCGACCACCACAGAGCCGCGGCGATGGCGATCCCGGTGAGCATGCTGATGACGAAGCCGATCACGGTGGCATTGAACGTGGCCCAGGTGTGCAGCCCGAGCTTGCCGTTGTGCACGAGGTCGACGAAAGTCGGCCAGAGCGCGCTCGGATAGCTGGTGAGCATGGGATTGACGAACTTGCCCCGTGCCGCCAGCTCCCAGCCGGCCAGGAACAGCACCAGGACCAGCAGGCGGGCGCCCAGCACCATCGCCGACCGGCGCTTTTCGCGCCGCAGGTAGGCCAGGTAGTCGGGGCTGGGGGCAACCGGCGCCGCCGCCGCCGGCGTGCGCGCCGGCTGCGGCGGCACTGCATGCAGTCGCAAGGGTTCCATCGCTCAGCCCTCCACGTGGACGTCGAGCTCGCTCCAGAGCATGTTGAAGTAGGCGTTGAATTCCGGCAGCGACCGCACTTCGAACGGCGTGGGCCGCCGGGTGCCGCAACTCGGGAAACCGATCAGGTGCTGCGAGCGCACGCGACCCGGCCGTCGCGAAAGCACGACCACCCGGTCGGTCATGGCGATCGCCTCGCCGATGTCGTGCGTGACGAGCACGACCGACTTGCCTTCGCTGCGCAGGATCTCGACCACTTCGTCGGCAATGGCCAGCCGGGTCTGCGAATCCAGCGCCGAGAAGGGCTCGTCGAGCAGCACCACGTCGGGGTTCGTCACCAGCGTGCGCGCGAGCGCGACGCGCTGGCGCATGCCGCCGGAGAGCTGGCGCGGGTAATGGTGCAGGAAGTCGCGCATGCCGCATTTCTCGAGCAGGTGGATCGCGCGCGTGCGCGCCTGCGCGAGGTCGAGCTTCTGGATCTCGGCGCCCAGCAGGGCGTTGTCGAGGATGGTGCGCCACTCGTACAGATAGTCCTGCTGCAGCATGTAGCCGACGCGCCGCGAGGTCGAGGTGACGGCCCGTCCGTCGATGCGCACCACGCCGGCGGAGGGCTCGAGGATGCCCGCGATCATCGACAGCAAGGTGCTCTTGCCGCAACCCGACTGCCCGATGATCGCGACGAATTCGCCGGCCGCGATGTCGAGCGCGACCCCGTCGAGCGCCAGGGTCTCGCCTTGCTTGGAGAAGTAGCGCAGCGAGACGTTGTCGATCTCGATGCGCGGCCGCGCCGCAGCGCGACCGGCGGCCGCACCCGTCGGCCCGACGATGCTCGCCGCGGCGCCCATCACTTGGCCCGCTTGGCAAAGCCCGGATCGACCAGGTCCGCGTACTTCACGCGCTTGGCCTTGTCGAGCTGGCCGCTCGCGACCAGCATGTCCTGCAGCGCCTCCATCGCGCGCTCCTCGACCAGCGTGGTGGTCTTCCAGAGCTGCAGCGCGCGATAGCGCTCGACGGTCTTGACGAGTTCGGCCTGGCTCATTCCGGGGAAGAACTCCGCGATGTGCTTGGCGATGTCGGCCGGCGCGGCCGTGGCGACGTACTTCTGGGCCCTGGCGACGGCATTGACCCAGCCTTGCGCCACCTGCGGGTTCTTCTGGAGGTACTCGTCGGTGGACGTGAACACGGTGTAGTCGACCTGCCCCACTTCCTGGCCCACCGATGCCACGGCGTAGCCCGATCCGTTGCGCTCGAGGTTGCCCGCTTCGGGTTCGAGGAAGATCGCGAAATCGGTCTGCCCTGCCATCCAGGCGCCGGTGCGTGCGGCGGGGCCGATGTTGTTGACGAGCTTGAGGTCGGCGCGGGGATCCAGCCCGTTCTTGCGCAAGGCGGTTTCCAGGAATACGTCAGGGTTCGAGCCCGGACGGAAGGACATCACGCTCTTGCCCTTGAGCATGCTCCAGCTGAATTTCTCGATCGGCTTGCGCGACAGCAGCAGGAAGCCGTCGGTGGCGGTGAGCGCCGAGAAGATCTTCGGCTTGACCGGCGATTCGCTCTTGGCCACGTAGACCGTCGCCTCGGGGCCGATCAGCACGATGTCGGCGCTGTTGGACAGCAAGGCGGCCATCCCCTTGTCCGTGCCCTGCGAGGTCTTCATGCTGACGCTGATGCCGTTGTCGGTGAAATAGCCCTGGTTCAGCGCCACGTACATCGGCACGTACAGCGTCGACCGCACCGCCTCCTCGTAGCGGACCTTGGTCAGGCTCTGGGCCGCGACCTGCGCCGCGGCGCCGAGCGTCAGTGCGGCCACGAGCATGGCGCGCAGCGCCGCACCGGACAGGAAGGGCCAACGCAGATACGACGCAAGCATGGTTTCACCTCGCTATTGAATGGAAACGCCCAACGGAAACGAAACGGTTCGGCCGCCGGGCATCGCGGCATGCGGATCATCGCGCCGCCGCGTGCCCGACCGCGGCCGGCCCGGATCAGGACCCGGTCCCGGGCCGGCCGCCAACGGCGATGCCCGGCGGCCGGATCGTAGTGAACGCATTGTGGCCGGACAAATGACCGATATTCCGGACGTCATGACCGCGGCTCATGCATCGCGGTTGCGGCGACGGGAGCCGGGCCGCGGCGCCGGGCCGGGCCTCATCGCGGCTGGCGCTGCCCCTCGCCCACGGACTCCATCAGCCAGGCGCGGAACCTCTGCAGCGAGGACAGGCGAGCCTTGCGTTCGGGGTACACGAGGTAGTAGCCCTTGTCGCTCATGGCCGTCGGGCCGAACGGGATGACGAGCCGGCCCGAGGCCAGTTCGTCCAGGATCAGGAACTTCGGCAGCACCGCCACGCCGAGCCCCGCCACCGCAGCCTGGGCCACCATGGAGAAGCTGTCGAAGTGCGGGCCGCGGGTCGTGTCCAGGCCGTCGAGCGCGGCGGTCGCGGCCCATTCGTTCCAGGCCTGCGGCCGCGACGAGAGATGCAGCAGCGACAGCCGGTGCAGATCGGCCGGCGCCTGCAGCGTGTGCGCCGCCAGGTCCTCGTTGCAGACGACGACCATCTCCTCGCTCATGAGGTAGTCGCAGGTGGCACCGGGCCAGTCGGGCTTGCCGAAATGGATGGCGGCGTCGAGCGTGCTCTCGCCGAAGTCGAACGGCACCAGGCGGGTTGCCAGATTGATCGTCACGCCCGGATGCGACTTGGCGAAATCGCCCAGGCGCGGAATCAGCCACTTGGTCGCGAACGAGGGCACCACGCCCAGATCGAGCGAGCTGCGGTCGCTCTGGCTCGACATCAGCTCGATGACGGCCGCCTCGATGCCGTTGAGCGCCGGGACGATGCGCGCCAGGAAGCTCTTGCCTGCGGCCGTCAGCTCCAGCCGCTTCTTGACGCGCTTGAACAGCTCGGTGCGCAGCAGTTCCTCCAGCGCGCCGACTTGCTTGCTGATGGCGCCTTGCGTCAGGTACAGATCCTCGGCCGCCAGCGTGAAGCTGAGCCGTCTGGCCGAGGCCTCGAAGGCCTGCAGCATCGCTGTGGAGGGGAGATAGCGGCGCATGACGATCCAACGCGAGGGCCGAAGCGATCATCGGGCTCGGAGTCATGGACATTCCTCCGTCCGGTGACGGCGGGCATTGTGCCGCATGGGCTGTCGCGCGAAGGCCGGCGCAGGCGCGGCAGCGCCGCGCCGGCCGGCGCCCGCGCGCACCGGCCGCAGCCGCCGCCCGCAAGCCCGCGTTGCGCGATCATTGCGGGTCTGGAGCTGCGCTGCGCAGGGGCGCGAGCGCCATCCGGCAGACCGGGAGTGACGCGCATGCACCCCAAGGCGAAGCCGACCCTCTACGCCGACGCACGGCTGCGCGAGCTGGCCGACGCCTCCTGGCTGATGTCGTTCGCGCGGCAATTCCCGGCGGCGCTGTCGCTGGCGCGTCATGCCGAGGACCGCCACCTGAGCGGCGCCATCGACGTGCATGTCCACGCCGACCCCTGCTTGCTCGCGGCGCGCAACCAGGACTACACCGAAGTGGCCGTCGCCGCGGCCCGCGCCGGCCTGCGCGCCGTCGTGCGCAAGGATCATTACCAGTCGACGGTCGGCGAAGCGTACGCGGTGCAGCGTCACATCGACGACCTGGTCGAGCGCGGCGATCTCGCGCAGCGCGTCGAGGTCTTCGGCGGCATCCCGCTCGGGCGGCTCGAACTCGCGCCGATCAGGCTGGCGACGCGCTTTGCCGCGTTCCGGATGATCTGGCTCAACGCGATCGGCGGCGAACGCCTGCTCGATGCGCAAGGCCGCGTGCGCACCGAGGCCGAGCAGATCATCGCGCTGGCGGCGGAGCATCGGCGCGGCCTGAACGTCGGCGCCCCCAGCCACAGCGCCGCACAGTATCCGGATCTGGGCGATTACGACGGGCTCGCGCCGCTCGTCGAGACGATCAAGCGGCGCGGCGCACTGGCCGTGCTCGACCACCCGCTGAGCTCGCTGACGATCGACGAGATCGCCAGGCTGACCGGCGACGGGGTCTATGCAGGGCTGTTCTGCTATCCCTCGCTGCCGAGCCTGGCCAAGGCTCCGGTGGCCGATCCGCTGCGCACGCTCGAACTGGTCACGCGCGTCGGCGCCGAGAACTGCATCGTGGCCACCGATGTCGGGATGATGCTCGAGTACACGCAGCTCGAAGGCCTGCGGCAGCTGATCCGGCTGCTCCAGGTGCTGGGCTGCAGCGCCGAGCAGATCGATCTGATGGTGAAGACCAACCCGGCCCGCCTGCTCGGCCTGTAGCCGGTCGTGCACGGCAGCGGCGGCGGCGGCTTCGAACGCGGCGGCCATCTGCCGGCGGCGATCGAGCGCGAAACGCTGCATGCGCTGGTGATGCAGCACATCGAAACCCGCCGGGCGCGCTGAACCGCCCCCGGGTGCGGGCAGTGCCGCGCCGGGCAGCGGTCAAAGGGGACCGCGCATGCGCCGCGCCGCGGCCCGGCCGCGTTCGGGTTGCCCAGCATTACGCCTGGCGGCGAGGCTGCATATAACCTCCGACTGGGGCAAAGCGGTGAACCTGGCATCCGATCTCGAACGACACGCGGCCGAGCGGCCGGCCCATGCGGCCGTCCTCTTCGAAGGCCGTCGGCTCAGCTATGCCGAGCTCGATGCCGCGGCCTCGCGCCTGGCGCAGGGGCTGCGCACGCGGGGCATCGCCGCCGGCGACCGCGTCGCGCTGTACCTGCCCAACATCCCCGCATACCTCGTCGCCTATTACGCGGCACAGAAGCTCGGCGCGATCACGGTTTCGATCAACGCCGTGTTCCGCAGCGCCGAAGTCGAGTTCCTGCTCGCCGATTCTGGCGCCCGGGTGGTGTTCACGGTCGCCGAGCTGGTGCCGTTCGTGCCGCCGGTGCGCGGCGGGCGCACGCCGGCGCTCGAGCAGGTGGTCGTCTGTGAAGGCGAGGCGCCGGCCGGCGGTGCCCGGCTCGAGGCCTGGAGCGCCGGCTTCGAGCCGTCCTTCGCCGGCGTCGATTGCGCGCCCGAGACGCCGGCCGCGCTGCTGTATTCGTCGGGCACGACCGGGTTCCCGAAGGGCGTGACGCTCACGCAGTCGAACATCGCGAGCAACATCGCCTCGGCCGCCCGCTGCTCGGGCTATCGGCCGGACGACAGGCTGGCGGCGTTCCTGCCGCTGTTCCACGTCTACGGCCAGAACTACATCATGAACGCAGCCGTGCACGCGGGCGCGACGCTCGCGCTGTTCCGCCGCTACGTGCCCGAGCAGGTGCTCGAGGCCGTCGGGCGCGAGCGCATCACGATGTTCTTCGGCGTGCCGACGATCTTCATCGGGCTGCTTGCGATGGATCTCGGGCGGTACGACCTGTCGTCGATCCGCTACGAGATGTCGGCCGCGGCGACGATGCCCGAGGAGATCTCGCGGCGCTGGACCGAGCGCTTCGGCCGCCGCGTCTACGAAGGCTATGGCCTGACCGAATGCTCGCCCTTCGCCTGCTACAACGATCGGGTCGAGCACCGCTTCGGCTCGGTGGGGCGGGCGATCGAGGGCTTCGAGCTCGCCATCTTCGACGAGGCCGAGCGCGAGCTGCCGCGCGGCCAGTGGGGCGAGATCGTGATCCGCGGCCCCGGGGTGATGCAGGGCTACTGGCGCCGCCCCGACGACAGCGCGCAGGCGCTGCGCGGCGGCTGGCTGCATTCGGGCGACATCGGGCGCATGGACGACGACGGCTACGTGTACATCGTCGACCGCGTCAAGGACATGATCAACGTCGCCGGCTTCAAGGTCTGGCCGGCCGAGCTCGAGCAGTACCTGTACAGGCTGCCGGGCGTGCAGGAGGTCGCGGTCTACGGCGCGCCCGACCCCGAGCGCGGCGAGCAGGTGGTGGCCGCCGTCGTGCCGCGTTCGGGCAGCGCCGTCGACGCCGCCGAGGTGATCGCCTATTGCCGTGCGAACATCGCCGCCTACAAGGTGCCCGCGCGCGTGGACATCGTCGCCGAACTGCCCAAGAGCGCCACCGGCAAGATCCTCAAGCGCGTGCTGCGCGAGCAGGCCGCCGGGGCCGCGGCGTGCGCAAGAGCATGAGCCCCGCGCGCCGGCCACGCCGCCGCGGGTGCCGCGGCCGGGCATCCGGCCGGCAACCGTTTCGCTCCCGAACCTCGCAGCCAGGAGATCCTCGATGAACCCGCTCAGCCGCCGCCGATTCAACCACCTGGGCGCACTCGCCGCCGGCGCCGCCGCGCTGGGCGCGCCGGCGCTCGTGCGCGCCCAGGGCAACAAGCTGCGGGTCGGCGTGCTGCTGCCGCGCTCGGGAGCGCTGGCCTTCATCGGCCAGTCGTGCCAGCGCGGCGCCGACATCGCGCCGGCGCTGCTGCGCGAGATGTACGGCGTCGAGGTCGAGCTGATGAACGCCGACATCGAGTCCAACGTCGACGTCGCGCGCTCGCGTGCCGAGAAGCTCGTCAACGAAGGCGCGCAGGTGCTGATGGGCGCCTTCGACTCGGGGCCGACCGTGGCCATCGCCCAGGTGGCCGAGCAGCGCAAGGTGCCGCTGGTGGTGAACATCGCGGCCGCGCCCCAGCTCACCGAGCAGGGCTACAAGTACACGTTCCGCAACTTCACCAGCGCCGCCGAGCTCATCCGCAACGGCCTGGCGCTGACGCGCGACGTCTTTCAGGCCACGCACGCCGCGCCGCGCACGGCCGTGTTCATGCACGTCAACGACACCTTCGGCGTCTCGATGGCCAAGGGCATCGCCGCGATCCTGCCGACGCTCAACTACCTGCCGTTCAAGATCGTCGAGACGATCGCCTACGACCGCGACGCGCGCGACCTGTCGGTCGAGGTGACCAAGGCCAAGGCGACCAACGCCGACTTCATCTTGCTGGTGAGCCGGCTCAACGACGCCGTCCTGCTGGTACGCGAGCTGGTCAAGCAGCGCTGGTCGCCGCAGGCCATCCTCAGCCCGGGTTCGCCCGGCATGTACGAAGCGCAGTTCTACAAGGCGCTGGGCAACAAGTACTCCGACTACTGCATCTCCAACGTGCCCTGGTACAACCCGAACGCGCCCCTCAGCAAGCGCGTCGAGGCCCAGTTCGCCAAGCAGTTCCCGCAGGAGAAGCTGATGTTCCACGCCCTCAACGTGGGCTTCACCTTCGAGGCCATGATGATCGCCGCCGACGCCTTCAAGCGCGCGGGCAGCACCGACGGCACGGCGCTGGCCAACGCGCTGCGCCAGACCAACATCGCCGAGCACATGATGATCGGCGGCCCGATCGCCTTCGACGCCAAGGGCCAGAACACGCATATCGCCTCGGCCTGCATCCAGAACCGCAACGGCCAGCCGATGGTCGTGCTGCCCAAGGAGGCGGCGCAGACGACGCCGGTGTTCCCGGTGCCGGGCTGGGCGCAACGCGGCTAGGATCGCGGCCCGGCGCGGGGCACGCCTGCGCGCCGCCGCGCCGCCGCGCCGCCGGCAGCGGCGATTCGACTTCTCGACCGCACCCACAGGAGCCGCCGGCTTGCCCGTCGAAGCCATCGCCAACATCGTGCTGAGCGGCCTGCTCACCGGCCTGGTCTACGGGCTGATGGCGCTGGGGCTGTCGGTCATCTACGGCGTCGTGCGCATCGTCAACTTCGCACACGGCGAGCTGATGGCGGTGGCGATGTACGCGGCGGTGTTCGCGTTCGCTCTGGCCGGTGTCGACCCGCTGTGGCTGCTGGTGCCGGCGGCGCTCGCCTTCTTCGGCCTGGGCTACGCGCTGCAGCGCGTGCTGATCAACCCCTTCATCGGCCGGCCCGAGCACGCTCAGTTCATCTTGCTGCTGGCCGTCGCGCTGGTGCTGGTGAACGCGCTGCTGGTGGCGTTCGGGCCGGATGCGCGCGCGGTCCAGGTCGACTACGCGCTCGACTCGTACCAGCTCGGCCCGCTGCTCGTCGACAAGGTGCGGGTCATCTGCGCCGCGGTCGCGCTCGCAGCCTGCGCGCTGCTGTTCGCGATCTTCCGCTGGACCGCGTTCGGCAAGGCCATCCGCGCCTGCGCCGACAACCTGCTCGGCGCGCAGGTGGTGGGCCTGAACGTGCGGCACCTGTACGCGCTCACCTTCGGGCTGGGCGTGGCCTGCGTGGGCGTTGCCGGCTGCCTGATGTCGCTGCTGGTCGACGTCACGCCCGGGCTCGGGCCGGCCTACACGCTGCTGGCCTTCGTCATCGTCATCATCGGCGGCCTGGGTTCGATGATCGGCGCGCTCGCCGGCGGCGTGCTGATCGGCGTCTCCGAGTCGGTGGCCGGGCTGCTGTTCACGCCCTCGGCCAAGAGCATGCTGTCGTTCGCGCTGCTGATCGTCGTGCTCGTGCTGCGGCCGCAGGGCCTGTTCAGGGCGCGATGAAGCGCAACTGCCTGGCGCTGGCGGCGCTGCTGGCCGTGCTGCTGGCGCTGCCGCTGGTGCTCGACCGCTACTTGCTGTCGGTCATGATCCTGATCCTGTACTTCGCCTTCGTCGGCCAGGCGTGGAACGTGCTTATGGGCCTGTGCGGGCAGCTTTCGCTGGGCCACGCGCTGTTCGTCGGCCTGGGGGCGTACACGGCGGCGGCGCTGTACCAGCATTTCGGCGTCGTGCCCTGGCTGGGCATGCTGGCGGCGATGGCGGTGTGCGTGGCGGCGGCCTCGTTCATGGGCTGGCTGGCGTTTCGCTTCGGCATCGGCGGCACCTACTTCGCGCTGCTGACGATCGCCTTCGCCGAGTTCACGCGCATCGGCTTCGAGCATTTCGGCTGGGTCGGCGGCTCGGGCGGCTTCTTCCTGCGCGTGACGCAGCAAGACCATGTCGACCTGCTCAACCTGCGCGGCCACCCGGCGCTGTTCTACTACCTCGCGCTCGCGCTGGCGGCGCTGGCGTTCGCGCTGTCGGCGTGGCTACTGCGCGGACGCGCGGGCTTTTACTTCCGCGCCATCCGCGACAACGAGGAGGCCGCGCGCGCCGCCGGCGTCGCGGTCCTGCGCTACAAGCTCTACGCGCTGCAGATCTCGGCCGCGCTCACGGCGCTGGCGGGCGTGTTCTTCGCCTTCTACTACAACAACCTGTTCCCCGAGCAGATCTTCCACATCAGCCGCTCGATCGAGATCATCCTCGCGCCGATCATCGGCGGCATCGGCACATTGTTCGGGCCGGTGCTCGGCGCCGCGGTGCTCACGGCCCTGTCCGAAGGCATCAGCCAGTTGCTCACCCTGTCCGGCCACGAGGTGCCCGGCGTCAAGCAGATCCTCTACGGCGTGGCGCTCGCGCTGGCGATCATGTTCATGCCCGGCGGCATCTGGCCGGCGATCGCGCGCCGGCTCGGGTTCAGGCGCGAGGACGGGGGCGACGATGACGCCGCCTGAGCGCGCGGCGGCCGCAGCGCCGCTGCTCGCCGTGAGCGGCCTGTGCAAGAGCTTTCGCGGGCTGCGGGCGGTTGCCGATGCGTCGCTCACCGTCATGCGCGGCGAGATCGTCGCGCTGATCGGCCCCAACGGCGCGGGCAAGACGACGCTGTTCAACCTCGTGGCCGGCGCGCTGGCCCCCGACGCCGGCAGCATCCGCCTGCGCGGCGTCGAGATCGCCGGGCAGCGCGCCGACCGCGTGTGTGCCGCGGGAATCGGCCGCACCTTCCAGATCGTCAGGCCGTTCGCCGACATGACTGTGCTCGAGAACACGATGGTGGGCGGCTTTCGCGGCACCGCCGACCGTGCGCTCGCACGCGAGCGCGCCGAGCGCGCGCTGCGCGTGCTCGACATGTGGCCCGAGCGCCATCGGCCGGCGTCGACGCTGACGCTGCCCGCGGGCAAGCGGCTCGAGGTCGCGCGCGCGCTGGCCAGCGAGCCCGAGCTGCTGCTGCTCGACGAGGTGATGGCCGGCCTGCGTCCGACCGAGACCGACCGCATGGTGGCCGCCTTCCGGCGCCTCAATGCCGAGCGCGGCGTCACCATCTTGCTGATCGAGCATGTGATGCGCGCCGTGATGGCGCTCGCGCAGCGCGTGTACGTGCTGCACCACGGCGAGATCATCGCCTCGGGCACGCCGCAGCAGGTGACTTCCGACCCCCGCGTGCTGCGCAGCTACCTGGGCAGCGCTGCCGCGCCGCACTGACCCGCGCGATGCTCGCGATCCGCGGCCTCTCGGTGTGCTACGGCGACGCGCAGGCGCTCGACGGCGTCGACCTCGACGTCGGCGCGGGCCAGGTGGTGGCCCTGGTGGGCGCCAACGGCGCGGGCAAGACGACGCTGATCCGCACCGTCGCCGGCATCCTCACGCCGCGCAGCGGCTCGATCCGCTTCGACGGTCAGCCGATCGCAGGCCTGCCGAGCCACCGCGTGTGCAACCTCGGCATCGGCCAGGTGGCCGAGGGCCGGCAGGTGTTTCCGACGCTGAGCGTGCGCGACAACCTCGAGCTCGGCGCGCTGCTGCCGCGCGCGCGCGCCGGCGCCCGCGCCGCGCTCGAGCGCGTGTACGCGATGTTCCCGCGCCTGGCCGAGCGCGCGGCGCAGCCGGCCGGAACGCTGTCGGGCGGCGAGCAGCAGATGCTGGCGATCGGCCGCTGCCTGATGGGCGCGCCGCGCCTGGTGATGTTCGACGAGCCCTCGCTGGGCCTGGCGCCCGCGCTCGTCGACGAGGTGTTCGGCACCATCGGCGCGCTGCACGCGCAGGGCATGACTATCCTCCTCGTCGAGCAGAACGTGGCCGCTTCGCTGCAACTGGCCGACCGCGCCTACGTCCTCGAGAACGGCCGCATCGTGCTCGACGGCAGCGGCGCGGCGCTGCTCGACGATGCGCGCGTCAAGGAAGCCTATCTCGGCCTTTGAGCCCGCGGCGGCAGGCGCCGAAGAAAGGCTCAGGCCAGCGCGCGGCGCATCGCGTCGATGACGGCCTTGTAGTCGGGCTGGCCGAAGATCGCGCTGCCGGCGACGAAGGTGTCGGCGCCGGCGTCGGCGACGCGGCGGATGTTGTCGACCTTGATGCCGCCGTCGACCTCGAGGCGGATGTCGCGCCCGCTCGCTTCGATGATGCGGCGCGCGCGCTCGACCTTGCGCAGCGCCGAGTCGATGAACGACTGGCCGCCGAAGCCGGGGTTGACGCTCATCACGAGCACCAGGTCGACCTTGTCGATCACCCACTCGAGCAGGTCCAGCGGCGCGGCCGGGTTGAACACGAGCCCGGTCTGCTTGCCTTCTGCGCGGACGAGCTGCAGCGTGCGGTCGACATGCGTGCTGGCGTCGGGGTGAAAACTCACCAGGTCGGCACCGGCCTGGCAGAAGGCGAGCGCCAGCGCGTCCACCGGCTGCACCATCAGGTGCACGTCGATCGGCGCCTGCGTGTGGCGGCGCAGCGCCTGGCACACCATCGGTCCGAACGTCAGATTCGGCACGTAATGGTTGTCCATCACGTCGAAGTGGATCCAGTCGGCGCCGGCGTCGACGACGGCGCGCACCTCCTCGGCGAGCCGCGCGAAGTCGGCCGACAGGACGCTGGGCGCGATGCGGTAGCGTGCGGTGCTCATCAGGCCATTCTAGGAAAGGTCGGCGGCACGGCAATCCGGAAGCCGCCGCCAGAGGCCACAAGGCTGTCCCCGAGGCCGCCGCGGGCCGCCCCGCCTGCCTAGAATCGGCGCGTGGCCCAGCCGAAGTTCAGTTGCCAGGTACGCGTCGAGTTCCTGCCGGAGCGCAGCCGCCACCCCGAAGGCCCCTACGCCTTTGCCTACACGGTGACGGTGAAGAACAGCGGCGACATCACCGCCCAGCTCGTGGCGCGCCGCTGGACGATCACCGACGCCGAAGGGCGCACCGAGGAGGTGCGCGGCCTGGCCGTGGTGGGGCACCAGCCGCTGCTCGCGCCCGGCGAGGAGTTCGAATACACGAGCTGGACGCAGCTGGCCACCCCCTACGGCCGCATGCAAGGCACCTATTGCTGCATGACCGAGGACGCGCAATCCTTCGAGGCGGAGGTTCCGGCGTTCGAGCTGGTCTTCCCCGGCCTGCTGCACTGATCGGTGCGGCTGCGCCGGTACGGCCCGCGCCGGCAGCGCGCCGGCCCGCCGCCGGCGCCCCCCCGCAATCCGCGCTTCACGCGGCCTGGATGCGGCCGCCGCCCTGCGCCTTGGCCAGATCGAGCGCGGCGGCGGCGCGTTCGAGCGTCTGCTCGACCGACTCGCCCGCGTGGTGCTCGGCCAGCCCGCCCGAGAGCCTGACGCTCACCGCTTCGGCGCCGTGCAGGATGCGCAAGGCCGCCAGGCGCTCGATCAGCCGCTCCATCGGGGCGCGTGCCAGGGCGGCGCGCGTGTCGGGCAGCATGACGACGAACTCCTCGCCGCTCCAGCGCGCCACGAAGTCGCAGGTGCGCACCTGGCGCAGCGCCTCCTGCGCCAGCGCGCGCAGCACGGCGTCGCCGACGGCCTGGCCGTGCGCGTCGTTCACGGCCTTGAACGCGTCGATGTCGAGCTTGACGAGGCAGAAGGTCTGCCCCGAGCGGATGCAGCGCTGGTGCTCCTGCGCCATCGCTTCTTGCATGTGGCGGCGGTTCACGAGTCCTGTGAGTTCGTCGCGCGTGGCGAGCTGGCGTATGCGTTCGAGCGCCTGCGCCAGTTCGTCGCGCCGCGTGCGCAGCCGCAGGCGCATCTGCGCCACGCGCCCGGCGAGCAGTGCCGTCACCGGCACCATCGTCGCGACGATGAGGAAATGCCCGAACTCGATGACCGGCGGGTACGCGGCCGGCCGGCGCCACGACGCCAGCGCGATCGCGGCGCCGAACAGCAGCACCGCGAAGCCGCTCACGCCGAGCATCTGGCGCGGCGTGGCGATGAACATGCCGAACATCAGGATCACCATCACGATCGGGAACACGGCGCCGCGCGCCGGCCCCAGCAGCACGTAGGCGAGCACGCAGCAGGCCAGCGCGTACAGCATCTGCGGCAGCATGAGCGAAGGCTCGGACCAGCGCCGCGACCAGCCGCTGCGGATCAGCACGAAGAACACCACCATGCCGCCGAGCGCGAGCAGCGTCCACCAGGCCACCGGCGCCGCGCGCACGACGCCCATCCAGACGAACCAGTGCATGACGAGCACGGCCGCCGCCAGCACGCCCATCGCCAGCGCCGCCTGCTGCAGGCGCAGGCGCTGCACGGCGTCCGTGGTGAACAGCAGGTCGATCAGGTTTCGCATCGCTGGCGCGCCGCGCGCCCGGCGGGCGCGGCTGCAAGCGTAGCGCAGGCGCGCGCCAGGCCCGCCGGCGCAGCGCCCGCGCGCCCGGCCCTCATGCCGTCGCTGGTTCCGCGCCGGCCGCGCTCGCGCGGCGCGCCCGGCCTCGACAATCGCCGCCGCCCCTTTGCCTACACTGGCCGCGGCCGCGTCGCAGTCGCGCACGCCCGCACCGCCCCAACGGAGACGCCCCCGATGAACGCCCCGCTGCCGGAGTCCATCCGCAAGGCCCTGGAAAGCACGACGATCGACGACAAGTACAGCCTGGGGCGCGGCCGTGTCTTCATGAGCGGCATCCAGGCGCTGGTGCGCCTGCCGATGCTGCAGCAGCAGCGCGACGCCGCCGCCGGGCGGCGCACCGGCGGCTTCGTCAGCGGCTACCGCGGCAGCCCGCTCGGCGGCTACGACCAGGCGCTGTGGGCGGCGCGCAAGCACCTCGAGGCGCACGACATCGTCTTCCAGCCCGGCGTCAACGAGGAACTCGCCGCCACCGCGGTGTGGGGCACGCAGCAGCTCGACCTGTACCCGCAGGGCAAGAAGTTCGACGGCGTCTTCGGCATCTGGTACGGCAAGGGCCCGGGCGTCGACCGCTGCGGCGACGTCTTCAAGCACGCCAACATGGCCGGCACCGCGCGCCTGGGCGGCGTGATCGCCGTCGCCGGCGACGACCACATCAGCAAGAGCAGCACCGCCGCGCACCAGAGCGACCACATCTTCAAGGCCTGCGGGCTGCCGGTGTTCTTTCCGAGCGACGTGCAGGGCATCCTCGACATGGGGCTGCACGCCTTCGCGCTCAGCCGTTACGCGGGCCTGTGGACGGGCATGAAGACGATCCAGGAGATCGTCGAATCGGCCGCGTCGGTGCAGGTCGATCCCGAGCGCGTGCACATCGTGCTGCCCGAGGATTTCGCGATGCCTGCCGGCGGCGTGCACATCCGCTGGCCCGACGCGCCGCTCGAGCAGGAGGCGCGCCTGTTCGACTACAAGTGGTACGCCGCGCTCGCCTACGTCCGCGCCAACCGCCTCAACCACAACGTCATCGAGGGTGCGCACGGCGGCCGCGACGACCGCTTCGGCATCATCGCCAGCGGCAAGGCCTACAACGACACGCGTCAGGCGCTGGCCGACCTCGGCCTCGACGACGCCGCCTGCCGCGCGCTCGGCCTCCGGCTGCACAAGGTCAACGTGGTGTGGCCGCTCGAGGCGACGACGACGCGCGCCTTCGCGCAGGGACTGCAGGAGATCCTGGTCGTCGAGGAGAAGCGCCAGGTGATCGAGTACCAGATCAAGGAGGAGCTGTACAACTGGCGGCCCGACGTGCGCCCGCAGGTGCTGGGCAAGTTCGACGCGCCCGAGGCCGAGGCGAGCGGCGGCGAGTGGAGCAGGCCCAACCCGGGCGAGAACTGGCTGCTGCGCGCCAAGGCCGACCTGACGCCGGCGATCATCGCCCAGGCCATCGCCCGGCGGCTGGGCAAGCTCGGCGTGCCGACCGACATCGCCGCGCGCATGCAGGAGCGCCTGGCCGCGGTCGAGGCGCGCGAGCGCGCGCTCGCCGCGATCCACGTCGACACCGGCGAGCGCATCCCCTGGTTCTGCAGCGGTTGCCCGCACAACACCAGCACGCGCGTGCCCGAAGGCAGCCGCGCGCTGGCCGGCATCGGCTGCCACTTCATGGCGGTGTGGATGGACCGCAGCACCAGCACCTTCAGCCAGATGGGCGGCGAAGGCGTGGCCTGGGTCGGACAGGCGCCTTTCAGCAAGGACCGGCATGTCTTCGCCAACCTGGGCGACGGCACCTACTTCCACAGCGGCCTGCTCGCCATCCGCCAGGCGATCGCCGCCGGCGTCAACATCACCTACAAGGTGCTCTACAACGACGCGGTGGCGATGACCGGCGGCCAGCCGGTCGGCGAACGCCCCGAGGGCCACTCGGTGCTGCAGATCCAGAAGAGCCTCGTCGCCGAAGGCGTGCGCCGGCTCGTCGTCGTCAGCGACGAGCCCGAGAAGTACGCGGGCGTTGCGCTCGAGGCCGGCGTCACGGTGCACCACCGCGACGAGCTCGACCGCATCCAGCGCGCGCTGCGCGAGACGCCCGGCACCACGGCCATCATCTACGACCAGACCTGCGCCACCGAGAAGCGCCGCCGCCGCAAGCGCGGCAAGATGGTCGACCCGGCGCGCCGCGTCGTCATCAACGAGTTGGTGTGCGAAGGCTGCGGCGACTGCAGCGTGCAGAGCAACTGCCTGAGCGTCGAGCCGGTCGAGACCGAATTCGGCCGCAAGCGCCGCATCAACCAGAACACCTGCAACAAGGACTTCTCCTGCGTCAGGGGCTTCTGCCCGAGCTTCGTCACCATCGAAGGCGGAACGCTGCGCAAGCCCGGCCCGGAGAAGGCCGGCTCGTCCGAGGGCCTGCCGCCCCTGCCCGAGCCGGCGCTGCCGCGCAGCGAACGTGCCTGGGGCATCGTCGTGGCCGGGGTCGGCGGCACCGGCGTCATCACGCTCGGCCAGTTGCTGGGCATGGCGGCGCACCTCGAAGGCAAGGGCGTCGTCACGCAGGACGCCGGCGGCCTGGCGCAGAAGGGCGGCTCGACCTGGGCGCACGTGCAGATCGCCGAGCGGCCCGATGCCATCCACACCACGCGCGTCGACACCGCGCAGGCCGACCTCGTGATCGCCTGCGACGCCATCGTCGGCGCCTCCAAGCACACGCTGGCGCTGATGCAGCCCGGGCGCACCTACGTGGCGTTGAACACCCACGGCACGCCGACCGCGGCCTTCGTCGGGAACACCGAGTGGCGCAGCCCCGCCGGCCGCTGCGAGAGCGTGCTGCGCGCGAGCCTGGGCGAGGCCGGCGTCGGCGCCTTCGACGCCGAGGCCGCCGCCGTGGCGCTGCTCGGCGACTCGATGTACACGAACCCGCTGCTGCTCGGCTACGCCTGGCAGCAAGGGCGCGTGCCGCTCACGCACGCGGCGCTGATGCGCTCGATCGAGCTGAACGGCGTGCAGGTCGAGCGCAACAAGGCCGCCTTCGAATGGGGCCGGCGTTGCGCGCACGATCCGGACGCGGTGCCGGCGCTCGCGCGCACGCCGCAGGCCCCGGAGCGCGTCGGGCAGCCCACGCTCGACGAGCTCGTGGCCCGGCGCGCCGAGTTCCTCACCGGCTACCAGAACGCCGCCTACGCGGCGCGCTACCGCGCCTTCGTCGAGCGCGTGCGCGCCGCCGAGGCCGCCGTCGGCGGCACGGCACTGGCCGAAGCGGTGGCGCGCGGCCTGTTCAAGCTCATGGCCTACAAGGACGAATACGAGGTGGCACGGCTGCACACGGCGCCCGAGTTCGGCGCCCGCATCGAGGCCATGTTCGAGGGCCGCGCGGGCGAGGATTACCGGATCGTCCATCACCTCGCGCCGCCGCTGTTCGCGGCGCGCGATGCCGAAGGCCATCTCGTCAAGCGTGCCTACGGCGCCTGGATGCGGCCGGCCATGGGCGTGCTGGCGAAGCTCAAGGGCCTGCGCGGCACGCCCTTCGATCCGTTCGGCCGCAGCGCCGAGCGGCGCGGTGAACGTGAGCTGATCGGCGCGTACGAGGCCAGCATCGACGAACTGCTGCGCACGCTCGCCGCCGGCAACCACGCGCTCGCCGTCGAAATCGCCCGCCTCCCCGAGGAGATCCGCGGCTACGGCCACGTCAAGGCACGCCATCTCGAGGCCGCGCGCACGAAGTGGGCCGCGGCGATGCAGCGCTGGCGCGCCGGCGCCGGCGCGCCGGCGCCCTGACGCGGCTGCCGAGGCCGGCCCGAGCGCAGCCGACCGTGGACGAGCCCTTCGGCGCGATCGGCGCGGCGCGACGGCAGCGCGTGCCGCGCGTGCCGTTCACCATCGACGGCGGCGTCGTCGGCTCGGTGGCGCGCTCGGCGCTGGCCGCGCTGCGCGCCTGGCCGCAGTGGCTGCGCGTCGACGCCCAAGGCGTGACGCTGCTCGCGCCGCGCGCGGCGCGCGATGCGGCGCTGGCCGAGGTGCACCGCGTGCTGCGCGCCGAAGGCCTGATCCGTGCCTGGCGCGACGAACCGTTCGACCTGCCCGACCCCGCCAGCGGCGTGACGCTGGCCGTCATCGAGCGCGCCGCGGCGCGCTTCTGGGGCACGCTCACGCGCGGCGCGCACGCCAGCGGCTACGTCGCCGGCACCGACGGGCGGCCGACGCATCTGTGGATCGCGCAGCGTGCGCTCGCCAAGGCCACCGACCCGGGGCTGTACGACAACCTCGTCGGCGGCGGCGTGCCGGCCGGGCAGTCGCCGGCCCAGGCGCTGCTGCGCGAGAGCTTCGAGGAGGCCGGGCTGGAGCCGGCCGAAGTCAGCGCGGCGCGGCCGGCCGGCGTGCTGCGCCTGCTGCGCGACATCCCCGAGGGCCTGCAGCACGAGCGGCTCTACAGCTTCGACCTCGAGCTGCCCGCCGGCCGTGTGCCGCGCAACATGGATGGCGAAGTGGCCGGCTTCACCTGCCTGCCGCTGGGCCGGGCGATCGAGCTTGCCGCCGGCCGCGCCATGACGGTGGACGCAGCCGTGGTGACGATCGACTTCCTCTGCCGCCACGGACTGCTGCGCGGCCACGCATTCGAGGCCGCCGCCCAACGCGTGGCCGCGCTGCGGCTGAGCGCCGCGTGAACCCGGCCCGCATCTTCGGCCGGCCGGAGCTGTGCGGCCGGCCGCCTTCGCCCTATGCTTGCGGCATTCGCCGACGGAGAACCCGATGCGCCTGCCCGCCCTCGCCCCCATCGCCGCTGCGTTCGCGGCACTGCTTGCGGCGGCCGCCTCGGCCCAGGGCACCAGGCAGGAGGTGAGTCCGCCCAAGGCGCAGGCCTGGATCGACGTCGCCACCTTCTCGGGCCTGGGCATGCCGGCGGGCATCGGCGCCATGATGGGCGGCGGCGGCGGCGCGATGGCCGCGCTCGGCAGCCTGTTCGGCGGCGGCGCGAAGAACAGTTTCGGCCAGACGCACTCGATGTCGCCCGGGCGCTGGGTCGACGTGACGCTGCGCGCGCCCGGCCCGATCGACAAGGCCCAGCAGCAGGTGCCTGCCGGCTTCCTGAGCCCGGCGCTCGAACTCGTCGCGCCGCAGGCCGCACCGGCCCGGCCGGTGCCCGAACACGAGAGCGAGGACACCGTCGTCGAGCCCGAATACGAGCGCCCGCGCGGCAAGCTGCTGATGTACTGGGGCTGCGGCGCCGCCGTGCGCGCCGGCCAGCCGCGCGTGCTCGACTTCGCGACGATGGCGCCGGCCGACCTGGCCAAGTTCTTCGTCACGCGCGGCGCCACCGGCCGCGGCGCGCACTCGATGCCGGGCCGGCCGCTGTGGCCCAACCCGAGCGACGCGCGCATGGTGCCCGATGGCGCCTCGCTCGCCGGCGAGCACCGGTTCAGCGGCGCCGGCGTGCCGGAGAGCTTTCGCTTCACCGTCCCCGCTGCGCAGGACCTGATGCCGGCGCTGGCCCTGCAGCAGCGCGAGCAGGGCGGCGCCACCGAGCTGTCGTGGAACGCGGCGCCCGCGGCACGCGCTTATTTCGTCGCCGCGATGGGCGCCGGCGGCCGCGAGGAGATGGTGCTCTGGACCTCGAGCGAGCAGCCCGAGACCGGCTTCGGCCTCGTCGACTACCAGGGCAACGCGGCCATCGACCGCTGGCTGCGCGAGAAGGTGCTGCTCGCGCCGGCCATCACCGGCTGCGTCGTCCCGGCCGGCGTGTTCAGCGGCCAGGGCGCGATCGTGCGCCTGATCGGCTACGGCTCCGAGCTCAACCTCGCCTACCCGCCGCGCCCGACCGATCCCAAGCAGCGCTGGGACCCGGACTGGGCCTTGAAGCTGCGCGTCAAGACGGTGACCCAGGGCATGCTCGGCATGCCCGGGGCCGCCGCCGCGCCGGGCAGCACCGAGCCGGCGGCCGAGGCGCCCAGAGAAGAGAAGAAGAAGCCGGGCGCGCTCGACGTGCTGCGCGGCATCCTCGGGCGCTGACGGCCCGCGCGAGCCCGCCGCCGCAGGCCCGGGTGCGCCGGCGGCCCAGCTCCGCCCACACCCGGGGCGGCGCTGCCGAAGGCAGGCTCTCAGGCCGAGAACGAGCGACCGAACGCAAACACGGAATTCGGCGCCGACGTGCGCACCGGCCTGGCCCCCGCCGACGACGGTGCGGCGGCGCGCCGGTGCGGCCGCGGCTCGATGCGCACGCCGCGCGCCAGCTCGGCCGCCACCAGGCTCGCCAGCGTGATCGTCGCCATGTGCTGCGCCATCACCTCGTCGAGGTGCTGCCAGAGCGCCTGCGCATGATCGCCGGGCGCCCGCTCGCGCTGCGCCGCAGCCGGCGACCCGTCCACCGCGGTCACGATGTCGGCCACCGTGATGGCGTCGGACGGCCGGGCCAGCGTATAGCCGCCGCCCGGCCCGCGCGTGCTCGCCACGAGGCCGTTGCGTCGCAGTCGGCTGAACAGCTGCTCGAGGTACGACAGCGACGTGCGCTGGCGCTCGCCGATCGAGGCCAGCGTGACGGGCCCGGCCGCCTCGCGCAAGGCAAGGTCGATGACGGCGTTGACCGCGAAGCGGCCCTTGGTGCTCATACGCATGCGGTGCTCCCTGACCGACACGCCCGTGCCCTGCACGGACGGCAGGCGGCGGCGGTTCGTCACCACTCAATGTAGGGGTATGTCATCTCTTTGTTAATTCGATAATTCATCGCGTTCGATTCGAGAAATTCTGACGATGAACTACAAGCATCTGCACTATTTCTGGGTCGTGGCGCGCGCCGGCGGCGTGACGCGCGCCGCCGAGCAGCTGCACACGACGCCGCAGACGCTCTCGGGCCAGATCAAGCTGCTCGAGCAGCGCCTGGGGCGCAAGCTGCTGCGCAAGGTCGGCCGCCGCCTCGAACTCACGGACGAGGGCCGCACCGCGCTGCGCTACGCCGACCGGATCTTCACGCTCGGCGGCGAGCTCGAGAGCGCGTTGCGCGCGCGCCGCGACGGCGGGCAGCGCGTGCTCGAGTTCCGCGTCGGCGTGGCCGACCAGGTGCCCAAGTCGATGGCCTACCGGCTGCTCGAACCCGCGCTGCTGCTCGACGAACCGGTGCGCCTGGTGTGCAGCGAGGGCCGCCTGGAGGACCTGCTGGCCCAGCTGGCGCTGCATCGTGCCGACCTCGTCATCGCCGACCAGCCGCTGTCGCAGCGCGTCCGCGTCAAGGCCTACAACCACGCGCTCGGCCGTTCGCCGACGGCTTTCTTCGCCGCACCGGCGGTTGCCGCGCGGCTCGGCGGCGCCTTTCCGCGCTGCCTGGACGGTGCGCCGATGCTGCTGCCCGACGGCGCGTCGGTGGTGCGCCAGCAATGCGAAGCCTGGTTCGAACGCCAGGGCATGGCGCTCAACCTCGTCGGCGAGTTCGAGGACAGCGCATTGATGATGGCCTTCGGCCGCGAGGGCCGCGGCGTGTTCTGCGCACCCAGCGTGCTCGGGCAGGAGGTGGTCGCGCAGTACGGCGTGCGGGCGGTCGGACGCAGCGACGAGATCGTCGACGACTTCTACGCCATCTCGGTCGAGCGGCGCGTCACGCACCCTTGCGTGGTGGCCATCACGCAGGCGGCGCGCGACGCGGTGTTCGCGCGCTGAGCGCGCCCGGCCCGTCGCGCCGCGGCGCACCCTGTCGCGCTGCGGCGCCATGCGTCGGCTCGCGCTGGCGCCCGGCCCGGGTGCCGATACAGTGCACGGCATCGCCGCCGCGCCGCCCCGCCCATGACCGCCCCTGCCCCGCCTTCCGGCGCCACCCCCTGGCAGCAGCGCTGGCAGCGCTTCGCGGCCGCCTTTCTGCGCGGCTATCACGCCTACGGGGCCTGGCTGGTGAAGCTGTCGTGGTGGCGCTTCATCGTCTACGCGCTGCTGCTGTTCATCGTCGTCGGCATCGTCTCCGACATGCCGCCGTTCACCTGGACGATCACCGAGAAGGTGGTCGACACGGCCCCGCCCGCGCCGCCGGCTGCCCCGGCCGAGCCGAAGCGCCCGTCCGCGGGCCAGCCGGCCGAGCGCATCGGCAAGGGCTTCCCGATCCAGATCGAGGTGCCCAAGAAGGGCGACAAGACGGGCAGCGTCGAGATCAGCATCGGCACGGAAGGAATCCGCATCGCGTCGCGCAACGCGCCGGCGGCGTCGGCAGCGACCGACGCGCAGGCGCGCGCCAGCGAGGCCGCACGCGCCGCCGACGCCGCCGCCTCGGCCGTTGCGCAAGGCATCCGCATCACCTTGCCGCCGGGAGCCACCAGCGAAGCGGTGCGCGAAGCGGTCGAGCAGGCCAAGCGCGACATCGAGGAGGCGGTGCGCCAGGCGCGCGAAGACGCCGAGCAGGCCGCGCGCGACGCCGCCGATGCCCGCCGCGACGCCGAGCGCGCGCTCGCCGATGCGGCGCGCGAACGGCCGCGCTCGCGCACGCGCATCACGCGCCTGGGCATCGGCGACGTCATGATGCAGTTCACGCTGCTGTGGGTGCTCGGCTCGGCCGTCCTCAAGTACACCTATAAGGGCCGCATGCAGGCCGAGCGCGAGGCGGCCAAGGCCACCGAGACGGCCGAGGCCGAGTCGCTCAAGCGCCAGGTGGTCGAGGCGCGCATGGCGGCCATGCAGGCGCAGGTCGAGCCGCATTTCCTGTTCAACACCCTGGCCTCGATCGACCACCTGATCGAAACCGACCCGGCGCGCGCCAGCCGCATGCAGAAGAACCTGATCGCGCTGCTGCGCGCCAGCATGCCGACGATGCGCGAGGCCGCCGGCAGCGCCGCGGGCAACGGCGTGCGCGACCTCGGGCGCGAACTGGCCGTGATCCGCCCCTACCTCGAGATCCTCGAGGTGCGCATGGAAGAACGCCTCACCACGACGATCGACGTGCCCGACGGGCTGCTGTCGGCCGAGTTCCCGCCGATGATGATCCAGACCCTGGTCGAGAACGCGATCAAGCACGGCCTCGAACCCAAGGCCGACGGCGGCCATCTGCTGGTGAAGGCCGAGATCGTGCACGGCAAGCTGCAGGTGACCGTGGCCGACACCGGACTGGGCTTCGGCAGGGCCGCCACCGCCGGCACCGGCGTCGGCCTGGCCAACATCCGCGAGCGCCTGCAGCTCCTGTACGGCGCCAAGGCCACGCTGGCGGTGGCCGAGAACCAGCCCTGCGGCACGCGCGTGACGGTGACGCTGCCCTACCGAACGGTCGAGGAGGCGGTGACGGCATGACGGCCCGGCGCCGCAGTGCCGGTCAGGACGGGCGCATGGCCCCCGGCCAAGCCGGGCGGGCAGGCATGATCCGTGCGCATGCTGCATGGAGGCAGAAGATGCCCGGAACGACGGGGGCGACGAAGCGCCCGGTCAACCAGAGTCCGAACGCGAAGGTGCTCGGCACCGCGGCCCTCGCTGCGGCGCCGCGTGCCGGGTTGCGCAAGCCGCTCGCCGACCTGCGCCAGCCGCGCGAACAGATCCAGGCGGCGCTCGGCACCTTGTTCGGGGCCTGTTGAACTGACGCCCTCGGCGTTGCCGGGCCGACGGCGCGCGAACTGCCGGCGCCGCCCGTCTCGGCCCGGCTGCGGCAGCGCCGCGGGGCGCACTACCATGCCGGCATGAACGACAAACCCATCGCGCCGGCGCCGCGCGCGCTGCTCGCCGACGACGAACGGCTGATGCGCGAGCAGTTGCGCGCCCGCCTGGCCGAGGTCTGGCCCGAGCTGCAGATCGTCGCCGAGGCGAAGAACGGCATCGAGGCCCTGGAGCTGGCGGCCGAGCACCGCCCCGACGTCGTCTTCCTCGACATCCGCATGCCCGGCGCCAGCGGCGTCGAGGCGGCGCGCCAGATCGCGCAGCTGCCGCCGCGCGCCGGCGCCGGCGAAGACGAGTTGCTACCCGAAATCGTCTTCATCACCGCCTACGACCAGTACGCGGTCGAGGCGTTCGAGCAGGGCGCCGCCGACTACGTGCTCAAGCCGGCCGAGCGCGAACGGCTGCTCGTGACGGCCGAGCGCATCAAGAAGCGGCTGGCGGCGCGCCGCGCCGGCGCCGAACCGCCCGCCGACGCCGTGCCCGGCGTGCCGCTGCAGCAACTGCTGCACCGGCTGTCGGCGCGCATGACGGGCGCGGCACCGCAATACCTGAAGTGGATCCAGGCCAACGTCGGCTCGACGATCCAGATGATCGCCGTCGACGAGGTGCTGTTCTTCATCAGCGACGAGAAGTACACGCGCGTGCAGACGGCTCAGCTCGAGGCGCTGATCCGCAAGCCGATCAAGGAGCTCGTCGACGAGCTCGACCCGCAACGCTTCTGGCAGATCCACCGCAGCACGCTCGTCAACGTCGACGCCATCGCCAACGTGACGCGCGACCTGCGCGGCCGCCAGATCGTCGGCGTGCGCGGTCACCCCGAGAAGCTCGAGGTGAGCCGCAGCTACGCGGGCCTGTTCAAGGGCATGTAGCCGCGCGCGACGGCGGCGCCGCTCCGGTGCCGGCGTGCCGGCCGCGGCCTACTTCAGCGCCTGCTCGAGCGCCAGCACGGCCCAGGCGGTGGCGACCTCGGGCTTGTCCTCCCAGTAGGCGCTCACGTCGCGGTTGACCCAGGAGCCGTCGGCGTTCTGGATCGAGACGAGCTTGCGCGCAAGCTCTTCGCGCCAGTCGCGGCGCTGGCCCTGGCCGTCGGTGAACTCGCGCTCGCCGTAGGCGCTCATGACCTTCGCGAACGCGCGGTAGAAGTAGAACAGCGTCATCTTCGAGTGGGTGCCGAAGTTGCTGTCGAGCGTGTAGTGCTCGGTCAGCCACTTGTGCGCGGCCTGCACGCGCGGGTCGTTCCTGTCGACGCCGATCAGCAGCAGGCTGTACATCCCGGCCGCCGTCATCGAGGCGTAGGAGGCGCCCTGCGCGATGCGTGCCGTGGTGTCTTCCGACGGGTTGATCCCGCCGGGCGAGTAGACGAAGCCGCCGTCGTTGCCGGCCCACTTCTGGTCGTTGCTCTCGCTGCGGTTCTGCTGCCGGCTGACGAAGACGAGCGCCTTGCGCCAGACCGGATCGTTCGGGTCGTAGGCGGTCGCGCGCAGCGCGTCGAGCGCGACGTAGAGGTTGGAGATGTCGGGCCGCTCGTCGCCGCCGTAGCCGACGCCGCCGTACCAGCTGTCGACGGGCGCGAAGCCGCGCGACTCGCCGATCTGTGTGCCGACGAGGTACTTCTGCCCTGCCGCCACCAGCGGCGCGTACTTCGGGTCGCGCGTGGCGGCCAGCGCGCCGATCGCCACCGCGGTGTTGTAGCTCTGGTCGTGCGCGCGCTCGACGATCGAGCCGTCCGGGTTGGCCTTCGAAGCGATGAAGGTCGCGAACCTGCCCGTCACCGCCGGCTCGGGCGCCCCTTTGGGATTGTCGAGGAGCGCCGTCAGCGCGAGCGCCGTCAGGCCGCTGGAACCGAGCACCGAACCGTCGGGGGCCTGGTGCGCACGCAGGTACCGCAGGCCGGCGTCGATCGCCTGCTGGGCCTGGGCACGAGCTTGCGGACTCATGTCGGCGGGCGCGGCGCCGGCGGCGCAGGCGGCCAGCGCGGCCGCGACCCACACGAACTTGCTCTTGTCGAACATGGCAACTCCTTCACCGCGATGGCAGGACGATCGCCGGCCGCGAATCGCGGCGCGACGACGCACGACGAAACGCGCGAGCAGCTCGCGTGCCTTCGCTGCGAGTCGCGGCAGCGCGCCGGGTTCCGCCGGCGCCGCACGACGCCCGCGCCGCGGCGTGCGCAACCGCACGCTCCGGGCCCGGGGTTGTGCCCGCTCCCCGCTTGTGGGCAAGCCCGGCACCGAGGCGGGACGAGCACGCGGCCGCGCGGCACGCGGCGTGGCTGCCGCGTCAGCGAGCCGGCGGCGCGTCCGCCAGCCCGTTCGCGATGCACCACTGCGCCGCCCAGTAGCTGGCGAGGATCCACAGGCTCGCCAACGGCACAGGCTGCGCGAAGCGGTTGGTCGCGAGCAGCGCATCGCTGGCGAGGAAGAGCGCGCCGCCCAGTGCCAGCCGGCCGGCGCGCGCGACGCCCGAGCGCCACAGCACGGCCGCCTGCGCGGCCATCGACGCCAGGCAGGCGACGTAGGCCAGCACCGGCAGCCGCAGCGGCGCCGGCACGCCGGGCCACAGGCCCCGGAGGATCAGCGCCGCCAGCAGTGCGTAGACGACGAAGGGTGCGGCGCGAGACGCCAGGCGCCGCTCGCGCGTGAATGCCCACAGGTAGGCCAGATGCGCAAGCAGGAAGCTCACGAGGCCCGGCAGGAATCCCTGCCGCGGCCACATCAGCGCAACGTCGCCGCCGAGCGAGAACACGAGGCCGACGAGCACCCAGCGGCGCAGTTCGGCGCGCCCGCCGCGCCGCCGCCACGCGTAGGCGATGACGACGAGGGTCGCCAGCGGCTTGAAGGCGAAGTTCAGCCAGGGCCGGTCGAGTGCCCACGGCGCCGACGCGATGGACAGGGCAGCGCAGGCGACGAGTGCCGCGGCCAGCGCCAGGTCCGCGACCCGGGCCGCGCCCGGAGCCGGCGCGCTTCGGCCGCGGTCCTCCCGGCTCATCGCGCGCCCGCTCCGCCGGCCGACTCGATCGCCCCCCCGGCCGGCGCCGGCTTGCGGATGCGACCGCGGCGCGCCGGCACGCCCGAGCGCGCGAGGCGCCGGCGCGTGCACGCACGATTCGCTCCTGCGCCGGCGTCAGGGCCTGTGGGGATATGAATCACGCCCGCGCGATTCATGTCTTCACGGGCTCAGTCGGCGGCAGCCGCCGCTTTGTTCGCGGCGCTGCGCGCGGCCAACTCGTCGCGCAGCCGGCGCAGGCGCTCGCGCGGATCGGCCTTGGCCACGATCTCGTCGAGCTTCATCTCGGCGATGAAGCGGCTCGGCACACCGGCCACGGTCTCGCGGCCGCGCTTGCGGCGCCTGAGCGTGCTCACGGTGAGCGTGCGCTGTGCCCGCGTGATGCCGACGTACATGAGGCGGCGCTCTTCCTGCAGCCGCTCGGCGCTCATCTCCTCGTCCGCGGCCCTGAACGGCAGCAGCCCCTCGTTGACACCAGCCAGCACCACATGCGGCCACTCCAGGCCCTTGGCGGCGTGCAGCGTCGACAGCGTCACGACGTCCTGCTGGTCGCCGCGCTCGGCCAGGCTGAGGATGACCGCGATGGTCTGCGCCACGTCCAGCAGCGAGAGCTTCGCACTCTCGAAGCTGCCCGCCTCGTGCGTGAGCTGGCCGCCGCAGCGCCGGGCGATCCAGTCGACGAAATCGAGCACGTTGGCCCAGCGCGCCTGCGCGAGCTTGGCGCTGTCCTCGCCGTCGTGCAGGTGCTGCTCGTAGCCGATCGCCTGCAGCCAGCCCAGCAGCAGCGCACGCGCTTCGTCGCCGCCGCAGGCATGGCGCGCACGGTATTCGAGTTCGTTGACCTCACGCCCGAACTGCGCCAGCGTGTCCAGCGCCTTGCCCTCGAGCACGGCGGGCAGCGTCGGCGCGAAGACGGCCTCGAACAGCGACACCTTCCACTTGGCCGCGAACTCGCCCAGCGTGGCCAGCGTCCGGTGGCCGATGCCGCGTCGGGGCGTCGTCGCCGCACGCAGGAAGGCCGGGTCGTCGTCCTGGTTGACGAGCAGCCGCAGCCAGGCGCACAGATCCTTGATCTCGGCGCGGTCGAACCAGCTCTGCCCGCCCGACACCTTGTACGGAATCTGCGCCGCGCGCAGCTTGTGCTCGAACGCGCGGCTCTGGTGGTTGGCGCGGTACAGCACCGCAATGTCGCAGAACTTCGCGCCGGCGCTGCCGCGCAACGCCTGGATGTGCGCGACGGCGCGCTCGGCCTCGTGCTCCTCGCCGTCGCACTCGAGCACACGCACCGGCTCGCCCTCGCCGAGCTCGCTCCACAGCTTCTTGTCGAAGAGCTTGGGGTTGCCCGCGATCACCGCGTTGGCCGCGCGCAGGATATGGCCGGTGCTGCGGTAGTTCTGCTCGAGCGCGATGATCCGCAGCTGCGGGTAGTCCTGCGGCAGGCGCTCGAGGTTCTCGATCGTCGCGCCGCGCCAGCCGTAGATGCTCTGGTCGTCGTCGCCCACCGCGGTGAACTGGCCGTTCGGCCCGCGCTCGCCCACCAGCGCCTTGAGCAGCTCGTACTGCACCGCATTGGTGTCCTGGTACTCGTCGACCAGCACATGGCCGAAGGCGGCGCGCCAGCGTGCGCACGCCTCGGCGTCGCGCTGCAGCAGCGCGAGCGGCAGCCCGATCAGGTCGTCGAAGTCCACCGCCTGGTACGCCGCCAGCCGCTCGGCGCAGCGGCGCATCATGCGCGCGGCCTGCCGCTCGTCGTCATCGCGTGCCGCGCGCTCGGCGGCGTCGGCGTCCAGGCCCTGGTTCTTCCACAGCGAGATCTTCCACTGCCAGTGGCGTGCGAGCCTGTTGTCGGTGCTGCCGCCGGCGTCGCGCAGCACGCCCTGCACGTCGTCGGCGTCGAGCACGCTGAAGCTGGGCTTGAGGCCGATGCGCTCGCCGTCGGTGCGAAGGATGCGCAGGCCGAGCGCGTGGAAGGTGCTGATCGCCAGCTCCCTCGCGGCGCGCGCGCCGACCAGCGCGCGGGCGCGCTCGCGCATCTCGGCCGCCGCCTTGTTGGTGAAGGTGATCGCGGCGATCTCGCGCGGCGCCAGCCCATGCTGCAGCAGCCGCGCGATCTTGTGCGTGATGACGCGCGTCTTGCCCGAACCGGCGCCGGCCAGCACCAGGCAGGGCGTGGCCAGATGCCGGACGGCCTCGTGCTGGGCCGGGTTGAGCGGGGCAGACGAACTCAAGCGACAGCGGGCGGGCCCGCGGTGGGGCGGCGGATCATTGCCACCGCCGCATCGGCATCGGCGACGTCCGCACCCGGCCTCACTCCTTCAGATCGACCCCGTAGAACGTGTGCCGCCCGAACGGGCTCAGCTTGAAGTCGACGACCTCCTTGCGCACGGGCTTCAACTGCACGGCGTGCGCGATCGTGAACCAGGGTGCCTGCTCCTTGAAGATCACCTGCGCCTTCTTGTACAGCTCGGTGCGCTCGGCCGGCTTGGTCACCGTCTTGGCCTTGAGCACCAGTTCGTCGAAGGGCTTGTAGCAGAACTTGGCGACGTTGCTGCCGCCGGCCTTGGCCGAGTCGCAGCCGAGCAGGGTGTGCAGGAAGTTGTCGGGGTCGCCGTTGTCGCCGGTCCAGCCGAGCATGCCCATCTGGTGCTCGCCGGCCTGCATGCGCTTCCGGTACTCGCCCCACTCGAAGCTCTTGATCTCGGCCTTGACGCCGACCTTGGCCAGGTCGGCCTGCATCAGCTCGGCGATGCGGCGCGCGTTCGGGTTGTAGGGGCGCTGCACCGGCATCGCCCACAGGTCGGTGGCAAAGCCGTTCGGAAAGCCCGCCTGCGCGAGCAGCTTCCTGGCGGCCTCGGGGTCGTAGGGGTCGTCCTTCACCGCGTCGTTGTACGACCACATCGTCGGCGGGATCGGGTTCTTGGCGGCGATGCCGGTCGAGAGGTACACGCCGTCGATGATGGCCTTCTTGTCGATGGCCATGTTCACCGCCTTGCGCACGCGCACGTCGTCGAAGGGCTTCTTCTGCGTGTTGTAGGCGAGGTAGCCGATGTTCAGGCCGGGCTGCTCGAGCACGGTGACCTTGGGATCCTTGCGCATCGCGTCCAGATCCGCCGGGTTCGGGTAGGGCATGACATGGCACTCGCCCTTTTGCAGCTTGGCCCAGCGCACCGAGGCATCGGGCGTGATCGAGAACACCAGATCGTCGATCTTGGCCTTGCCGCCCCAGAACGCGGGGAAGGCCTTGTAGCGGATCAGCGCGTCCTTCTGGTACTGCACAAGCATGAACGGGCCGGTGCCGATCGGCTCCTGGTCGATCTTCTCGGGCGTGCCGGCCTTGAGCATCGCGATCGCGTACTCCTTGCTCTGCACGCCGGCGTATTCCATCGCCAGGTTCGACAGGAACGGCGCCTCGGGCTGGTTGAGCACCACCCGCACCGTGTGCTCGTCGACCTTGTCGACCGACTTCAGCAGCCGGGGCATGCCCATGTCGTTGAAGTACGAGTGGTTGGGGCTCGTCACCTTGAAGTACGGGTCGCTCTCCTTCCACTGGCGCTCGAACATGAACAGGATGTCGTCGGCATTCATGTCGCGCGTGGGCTTGAAGTTCTTGTTCGAATGCCACTTCACGCCCTTGCGCAGATGGAAGGTGTAGGTCAGGCCGTCGGGCGAGATGTCCCACCGCTCGGCCAGGCCCGGCACGACCTTGGTGCCGCCGCGCTCGAAGTCGACGACGCGGCTGTAGATCTGGCTGTTGGCGTCGAACGAGGTGCCGGTGGTGTTGACGCCGGGGTAGAAGTTCTCGGGGCTGCCCTCGGAGCAGTAGACCAGGGTCTTGGCCGAGGCCGCGGCGCCGGCCGCAGCGAGTGCGGCGGCGGCCAGGGCGGCCAGCGGGAAGCTGCGGCGCGTGCGGGACGGATGCGTTATTGGCTTCATGGAGACTCCAGGAGAAGGCCCGGCGGGCCGGTGGTCAGGCGCCGGCAGCCAGCTGCTCGGCAAAGTGACAGGATACCTGCCGGCCGTCGAGCACGCGCAACGCGGGGCGTTCGATGCGGCAGCGCTCGACGGCATGCGGACAACGGGTGCAGAACACGCAGCCTGCCGGCGGCTCGAGCGGCGAGGGCAGCTCGCCTTGCAGCACGACGCGCGGCGGGCGCGCGGCTGCGTCGATGCTCGGCGTGGACGCCAGCAGCGCGCTCGTGTACGGATGCAGCGGCCGGCGGAAGATGAGCTCCTTGGGCCCCTGCTCCATCACCAGGCCGAGGTACATCACCATCAGCTCGTGCGCGATGTGGCGCACCACGCCGAGATCGTGCGAAATGAACAGGTAGGCCAGGCCCAGCTCCTGCTGCAATTCGACCAGCAGGTTGAGCACCTGCGCCTGCACCGAGACGTCGAGCGCCGACACCGGCTCGTCGGCCACCAGCAGCGCCGGCTCGAGCATCAGCGCGCGTGCGATCGCGATGCGCTGGCGCTGGCCGCCGCTGAACATGTGCGGCCAGCGGCCGTAGTGTTCGGGCCGCAGGCCCACCCTGGCCAGCATCGCGCGGCCGCGCTCGGCGCGCTCGGCACGCGCCAGCCGGGTGTTGATCTCGAGCGGCGCCTCGAGCGCGGCGCCGACCTTCTTGCGCGGGTTGAGCGAGCCGTAGGGGTTCTGGAACACGAGCTGCACCGCGCGGCGCAGCTCGGTGCGCTGGCGCGCGTCGGCTGCGGCCACGTCGATGCCGGCCAGGCGCAGCGTACCCGCGGCGGGCGGCTCGATCAGCGTGACCATGCGCGCCAGCGTCGACTTGCCGCAGCCCGACTCGCCCACCACCGCGAGCGTGCGCCCGCGCGCCACGGTGAACGTCACGCCGCCGACGGCACGCAGCAGCGCCGGCGCGCGCAGCGCGCCGCGCTTGATGCGGTAGGTCTGCGCGAGGCCGCTGGCCTCGACGACGGGCGCGGCGGGCGGCAAGCTGCTCATGGCGCCAGCTCGCGCGCCTGGCCGTCCGCCGCGCCGGCGGCCGCGGCGCCCGCCGCTGCGGCATCGGCGGCGCGGCGCACGTCGCGCGTCGCGTCGCCCATCGGGTAGTGGCAGCGCACCAGACCGTCGCCCCAGGGCACGAGCGCCGGACGCCGGCCGCAGCGCGCGGGCACGGCCCAGGCGCAGCGCGGCTCGAACAGGCAGCCTGCGGGCCGGTCGTACGGGCCCGGCACGACGCCGGCGATCGTCGCCAGCCGCGCCGCCCCCTCGCTGCGCTCGGGCATCGCCGCCAGCAGCGCCGCGGTGTAGGGGTGCTGGGGCGCGGCGAACAGCGCCGCCGCCGGGCGCTCCTCCACCACCTGGCCGGCGTACATCACGGCCACGCGCTGCGCCATCTCGGCCACCACGCCCATGCTGTGCGTGATCAGCACCAGCGCCATGCCGTGTTCGCGCTGCAGGCTGCGCAGCAGCTCGAGGATCTGGGCCTGGATCGTGACGTCGAGCGCGGTCGTCGGCTCGTCGGCGACCAGCAGGCGCGGATTGCAGGCGATGGCCATCGCGATCATCACGCGCTGGTTCATGCCGCCCGACATCTGGTGCGGATAGTCGCCGAGCCGGCGCGCGGCCGCCGGGATGCCCACCTGCTCGAGCAACTGCACCGAGCGTGCGCGCGCGGCGCGCGCGTCCAGGCCCAGGTGCAGGCGCAGCGTCTCGGCGAGCTGGAAGCCGACGGTGAAGCAGGGGTTCAGGCTGGTGGTCGGATCCTGGAAGATCATCGCCACGTCCTTGCCGACGATGCGGCGGCGCTCGCGCGGCGCCAGGCCCTGCAGCTCGCGGCCGGCAAAGCGCATCGCGCGCGCGCGCACCTGCCCGGGGAAGCCCACCAGGCCCATGAGCGCGAGCATCGTCACGCTCTTGCCCGAACCCGACTCGCCCACCACGCCCAGCACCTCGCCTTCGTCGAGCGCGAGGCTCACGCCGTCGACGGCATGCATCACCGCACCCTGCGTCGGGAAGTCGACGTGCAGGTCCTCGATCTCGAGCAGGCGGGCGCTCATCCGGGCCCTCAACGCTTGAGCTTGGGGTCGAGCGCGTCGCGCAGCCCGTCGCCCAGCAGATTGAAGGCGAGCACGGTGACGAGGATCATCAGCCCCGGGAAAGTGACCACCCACCAGGCGCGCAGCACGAACTCGCGCGCGTCGGCCAGCATCGTGCCCCACTCGGGCGCCGGCGGTTGCGCGCCCAGGCCCAGGAAGCCCAGCGCCGCCGCGTCGAGGATGGCGGTGGACACGCCGAGCGAGGCCTGCACGATGAGAGGCGCCGCGCAGTTGGGCAGCACCTCGACGAACATCAGCCGCGCCAGGCCGGCGCCCGACAGGCGCGCCGCGGTGACGTAGTCCCGGGCCGTCTCGGTGATGACCGCGGCGCGCGTGATGCGCACGTAATGCGGCAGCACCACCACCGAGACGGCGAGCATCGCGTTCATCAGCCCGGGGCCGAGGATGGCCACGATCACGATCGCCAGCAGCAGGCTGGGCAGCGTGAGGATGATGTCCATCAGCCGCATGATCGCGATCTCGAGGGCTCCGCGCGCGAAGCCCGCCACCATGCCGAGCACGACGCCGCAGGCGATCGAGATCGCCACCACCGCGATGCCGATCGTCAGCGACAGCCGCCCGCCGTGGATCAGGCGCGAGAGGATGTCGCGGCCGATGGCGTCGGTGCCCAGCGGATAGCTCCACGAACCGCCGGCGCTCCAGGCCGGCGGGCGCAGGAACGCCGCGTTGTTCGTGAGGTCGGGCGGGTACGGCGCGACCCAGGGCGCGAAGGCCGCCAGCGCCAGCACCGCCAGCACCACCACGAGGCCGATCAGGGCGCCGCGGTTGGCGCTGAAGCCGCCCCAGAACTCGCGCAGCGGCCCGGGCGGGGCGGCAGCGGCGACGGCAACGGGTGCTGCGCTCACTTGCCGCTCGCTTCCTGCTCGGGTCCGGCTCGCTTCGCGCTCATTTGGCATGCAGCACGCGCGGGTTGATGATGCCGTAGGTCAGATCGACCGCGAGGTTGACCGCCATCACCACGCCGCCCAGCAGCAGCAGGCCGCCTTGCAGCACCGGATAGTCGCGCCGGCTGATGGCCTCGATCATCCACTTGCCCACGCCGGGCCAGGAGAAGATCGTCTCGGTGAGGATGGCACCGGTGAACAGCACGCTCACCTGCAGCCCGATCACCGTCACCACCGGGATCAGCGCGTTGCGAAACGCGTGCAGCGCCACCACGCGCAGCGCCGACAGGCCCTTGGCGCGGGCAGTGCGGATGTGGTCCTCGCCCAGCACCTCGAGCATCGCCGAGCGCGTCATGCGCGCGATGATGGCCAGCGGATTGGTGCCGAGCACGATGGCCGGCAGCACCAGGTGCGTGAGCGCCGAGCGCAGCGCGCCCTTCTCGCCCGACAGCCAGGCGTCGACGAGCAGGAAGCCCGTCACCGGCTCCAGGAAGTACTTGACGTCGATGCGCCCGGACACCGGCGTCCAGCCCAGCTGCACCGAGAACAGCAAGATGAGCAGCAGGCCCCACCAGAAGATCGGCATCGAGTAGCCGGTGAGCGAGATGCCCATCACGCCGTGGTCGAAGATCGAATTGCGCCGCACCGCGGCCAGCATGCCGGCCGGGATGCCCAGCACGAGCGCGAATACGACCGCGCACAGCGTCAGCTCGACCGTGGCCGGAAAGAGCGCCCGGAACTCCTCGAGCACCGGCGCCTGCGTGATCATCGACTTGCCCAGGTCGCCGTGCAGCACGCGCCCGATGTAGCGGCCGTACTGCACCAGCAGCGGCTGGTCCAGACCGTAGGCGCGCACCAGCTCGGCGTGCCGCGCCGGATCGATACCGCGCTCGCCGGCCAGCGTCTCGATCGGATCGCCCGGCACGAGCCGGATCATCATGAACGCGAGCAGCGTCATGCCGATGAAGGTGGGCACGACGAGGCCCAGTCGGGTGAGGATGAAGCGCAGCATCGCGGCGGCAGCCGGCGGCGGCCGGCGGGCGTGACTTTAGCCCGACTCCGTCGAGCCGAACCTCGGGCGCGTTGCCTCAGCCGCCGGTGGCCGCCGGCAGGGCCCCGGAACGATGCAGCGTAGACGATCTGTAACCGGGGTGCGGATTGGCTGCGCGGAGCGAAGCCGCCCATCGAGCGAGTGATGCGTGGCGTTCGCAGAACCTGCGCGCCGCATCGTGGTCGGGCAGGACCTCACCTCGACCGGGCGAACCGCACACCCCGACACACTCGTCGGGTCGAACACCTGCCAAGGCTCGATGCGCCCATATTGCATTGCGCGCCTCGGGACTGCAGGGGGCAGACCTGCGCATCAACCCAGTCGACATGCCGCCCGTGATCACCTAAGAACGTCCGGATATATGTGGGACGAAGTCGCGCGCGAGATCGCGCACTGCTGTGGCATCGAGGTCAGTCCCCCGACCGCGCGCATGACGCTGCGCGCAACGCGCATCGCACGGCAGTCAACGCCTGCTGCTGCGCGCCGCACATGGGCGGCGTTTGGCGCGCGCTGACCAAGAGCCTTCCGCCTCGGCGGACGATGTGCATGCCGTTCGAGCGCCGGGCCGCAGCCGGTACGGCCGAGGTCAGGCGCAATCGGCTGCTGCCGCGGCAGGCTGCCCGCGGCAGAACATCGACCGGGTCCGCACGCACGCCGTACCTTACTCGCCGGTGATCATCAGCCACAGCCCGTCGCGGTTGCGTACGAAGCGCGCCTGGCCGAATCCCGCTTGATCGAGCTGGAATCCGGTCATCGACGCGAACTGCTTGTTGATCGGGCTGTCGGTTTGGATCTCGTACTCGCAGTTGTAACCCGGACGGCTGGGCGACTTCTCGCAACCGATCTTGGCGAACTTGACGATACGAGTGGGTGCGGCGGCGGCCCCGCCGGTCATGCCGCGCTGCATGTTCAGGCCCAGGCACATCATCGCGTTGACGGGATTGTTGCGATCGCCCCCGCCGGCGCATTGGTCGTACAGGCCCTTGACGCGCTTTGCGGCGTTGTCGAACTTGGTGCGTACGAGTTCGTACATCACCTCCTCGCTCGGCTCGCCGGGACGCGAGGCTTCCGCCGGTGGCGCACTCATGCGGAGTGCGGCCGGAGCTGCCGCTTGCGGCGGTGGCGCCGCCGCAAGCTGCGCGGACCCCGGCGCAGTGGCGCGGCCGAGGGCCTCGTTGCGCTCGATCAGTTTCAGCCGCTCCTCGACCGCGGCCACCATCGCCTGCACACTGGGGTGGTGGGACTCGAAGGGCAGCGTATAGCGGGCGACGCTGGACTGCGCCTCGGCGACCGACGTGGACTGCTGGACGGCGCGAATCAGCTGCACCCCCACGCGTGCGAGCACAGCCTCGCGCCGCTGGCGGAAGTCGGCATGCACGGCACCCAACTCGCCAGGCGTGCGCCCGGCCGCGCTGCCCCATCGCGACTGGAACCTGCGATGCCACGCCACGCCTGCCTCGAGGCCGGGCAGGCCATCGGCAAACGCCGCCAGCTCGCGCCGCTCGGCCTCGGCAGCGGCCAGGGTCAGCTCCTGCTCGCGTCGCTGCAGCGCAACCAGGGCCGGGTCGTCGCCGGCTATGGCCACGCCAAAACCCGACGCCTGGGCGATCACGCTTTCGCGCGCACGTGCAAGCGCGGCCAGGTCGTCGCCGCTGCGCGCCTGCGCCAGCGCCTCATTCAGGCGTTGCCGCAGCAGGGTCGGTACGACGGCATGCACCGCCTGCTGGTAGGCGGCATCGAAGGCCTGCTGCGCGTCGATGCCCGCTTTGGGCACGACGGCCTTGCCGCGATCGCGAATCGCCTGAAGCCGGGCCAGCGTCATCGCCCCCGGCTGGGCCTGCATCAGCTCGTCGGCCAGCTGGTTGACCTCGGACTTGGCGGTGGCCGCCTCGCGTTCGCTTGCCTCCAACTGGGCTCGGCGCGCCTGCAGCCCCTGCACCAGTCGGGCATGCTGGTGCTGGTTCCACAGCGTCTGCACAGTCTGCCACTCAGCGGGCGTGAACTCGCCGCCCTGCATGCAGGCGCGCGCCGTCTCCTGCTGGAAGGTGCGGAAGTCCTGCATCGTGAGCTGCTCGTAGGGCTTGCCGAAGTGCTTGGCGAAGACCTCATCGGACAGCAAGTGGGTGGTGCGGGCGTCGAGGCCCCGGGGCTCGAGCATGTGGCGGCGGCGCGGCTCGGCGGCCGCATCCGGTGAAGCCGCCGCTGGCGGTTGCGTGCGCACCCAGGCCAGCAGCGTCCGGCACTGGGCCGCTGCTGGGCTGAGCGCATTGCGCAGCATGTTGCCGAAGTTGATGCCCTGGGCCTTGGCAGCGGGCATACTCAACCAGATCATCAGCATCAGCGCGCAGGCGGCAGTCGTGGGTAGTGTCCGGGCAGCGGACATGTGGGGACGGGGGCGGGGGCGGGAGCGTGGCTTCGAGACCATTTGCAAGGGGGTATGAGGAGATTGCAGGCGAGTTCGGGCAGCGGCCGGCAGGTCACTATAGGGTGGATCGGTCCCCCCAGCATGGCCGGTCGGAGCAATGTCCCCCCCGGGAATCGGGGCCCTGCGGCGGCCCGGCGCGCGACCGCAACAACATGCCGCCATTCCATGTTCGACCGCCTCGGCAAGGCACTCGTCGGGTGGCCACCAGCGCGGGCGAAGAAGCCCCAACTGCCGGCGGTGCCAGGGAACGGCGACGGCGAATTCGGCGCACTTCGGCACGCCTGCGGCACTCGGGCTGAGCTACCTGAGTGTCAACACCGCGGCCACTCGCATCGCGGCGGCCAGCGGCGGCGTGGCCGGTGCCGACCCTTTCGAGCGGCCGCGCACGCAGCTGCGCTGAACAGGAGCCGGCGCTACGTGCCGTGCGCAGCGTCGCGGCAGTGAGCACGCCTACGCCCTTGAATCGGAGTCCCTGTCAGCTCTCCGCAAAGGCCGAAGCGGCCTCATTCCCGGCAGCGACCGCTTGACTTGCTTTGGCTCGGCATTGCGCCGTCGTGCGGCGCCGGCTCGGCTGGTCTTGGGCAACCCCCGGGGCGCTGAGCCCACTCCGGCCAGACGATCGGCCCATGAACCACAGCGCGCCGCGCTTCAGCCGCGCCACCACCACAGCGCCAGCGCGGCCAGCGCCACCAGCGCGGCCGCCGCGAACCAGGGCCAGGCGGCCTGTGCGGGTGCTGCCGCCGGCGCGCCTTGCAGCGCCGGCGTGTCCGCGGCGGCCCCCGATCCGGCTGCCGCCCCGTGCTCGCGATACGGCTGCTCGAGCATCGCCTTGAAATCGGCCATCGAGCGCAGCCGCTGCTCGGGCCGCACGGCGAGCGCGGCGTCGATGGCGGCCAGCAGCTGCGGCGAATAGCGCCCGGCGCCGGCCTGCGACGCGGGCGTCATCTCGTCGCGCATCACGCGCGCGATCGACGACGGCGGCGGCGCACCCGTCACGGCGCCGTAGAGCACGGCGCCCAGCGCGTAGACGTCGGTCCAGGGGCCCTGGCGCGCCGAGGTCTCGCCCTCGTACTGCTCGGGCGGCGAATAACCCGGCTTGAGCAGCGCGGTGAGCTGCTGCGTCGCTTCGCCCACGACGCGCCGCGCCGAGCCGAAGTCGAGCAGCATCGGCCGCGGCCGCGGCTCGCCCTCGCCGCTGCCGCGCTCGAAGCGCAGCACGATGTTGTCGGGCGCGATGTCGCGGTGAAAGCAGTTCTGCGCATGCAGCAGCGCCAGCACGTCGGCCAGCTCGGCGGCGATCGAGCGCAGCCAGCGTTCGGGCGGCGGCGCGCCCAGTTCGGCCAGCCATCTCTTCATCGTGATCGACTCGACGAGCGTCATCGCCATGTAGGCGGTGCCGTTGTCGCTCCAGAACTGGTGCACCTTCACCAGTGCCGGGTGATCGAAATGCGCCAGCAGCTTGGCCTCGTTGAGAAAGCTGCGCAGGCCCGCGGCGAAGGCCTCCTCGAAGCGCGGCAGGCGCGGCACGACGCGGCCCTCGGGCGTGCGCGTGGCGATCGTCGCGGGCATGTACTCCTTGATCGCCAGCGAGCGCTGCAGCGCGGTGTCGTAGGCCCGGTAGACGATGCCGTGGCCGCCGACGCCCAGCGGCCGCTCGATCAGGTACTGCGCCAGATGGGTGCCGCGCGCCAGCCCGGCGTCCTTGTCGCGCCGCGGCACGAGCATCGTCTTGGCCTCGTCGTCGGGCGGCCGCGACGCGGGCGGATCGGGCGGCACGGAGGGGGTCGGGCTCATCGTGCGGCAGTATGTTCCAGAATCGGCCTGCCGCGGCCCCCTCCGGCGCGGGACTTGCCGCCGGCTCGCGCCGCGCTGCTCAGGCGCGTTCCTGAGCCAGCCGCGCCGCGGCACCGGCCAGCGCGGCCAGCGTGTCGACGATCGCCCAGGTCGGTATCGCGCGCAGATACGCCTCGAACCGGCCCTTGGACTCGAAGCGCGCGCGAAACGGCGAGCGCTCGAACAGGCCGCCCAGGCGCGGCACGATGCCGCCGCCGATGTAGACGCCGCCGCGCGCGCCCAGCGTGAGCGCCACGTCGCCGGCGAAGCCGCCGAGGAAGGCACAGAACTGCTGCACGCTGCGCTCGGCCAGCGCGTCGCCGCCGGCGAGCGCGGCCGCGACGATCTGCTCGGCGCTGCGCGCGCGCGCGGCCTGCCCCAGCACCGCGGCCAGCGCGCGCTCGAGCAGCGCCAACCCCGCGCCCGAGAGCAGCCGCTCGGCCGACACATGGCCATGTTCGCGGCGCGCGGCGGCGATGAGGGCGCTCTCGAAGTCGTCGGCTGCCGCCAGCGTCGCGTGGCCGCCTTCGCCGGGCAGCGCGAGCCAGCGCCCGTCGAACGGCAGCAGCCCGGCCACGCCCAGGCCGGTGCCGGGGCCGATGACGGCCCGCGCGGCGTTGGCCGCCGGCGCGCCGGCCGCTCCGACGGCGCGCAGCTCCGGCCCCTGGAGCAGCGGCAAGGCCAGCGCCAGCGCCTCGAAGTCGTTGAGCACGACCAGGCGCTGCAGCCCGAGCGCACGCTCGGCATCCCGGCGCGAGAAGCTCCACGCGCTGTTGGTCAGCGCGATGCGGTCTTCGCCGACGGACGTGGCCACGGCGAACGCGGCGGCACGCGGCGGCGCGTAGGCGCTGCCCAGCGCGGCGGCCAGCGCGTCGAGGTAGGCGCGCGCCGCCGCAGCCGGGTCGGCATGCTCGGCCGTCCGCAGCACGCGCACCTGCGCCACCGGCGCATCGCGCTCGCTCACCCAGCCGAAGCGCGCGTTCGTGCCGCCGATGTCGGCAACCAGCCAGGGCAGGGGCAGTGCGTCGGCATTCATGCGGCGGCGGCAGCGGTTCTCGGCCCCGACACGGTAACGCAAGACGACCCGGCGCGAAGGGCAGACCCGAGCGCCGCCCGCGGTCGTCGTCGCGCTGCCCCGGGCGCGCAGCGCGGCAGGCGGCCGAGCGATTGCGCAGGAGTTCCGCGCTGCCCCGGGCGCCTACGCAGAGCAAGGCGCGCGCCGCCCGAGGCCATGGCCTGGACGCCGTGGCCGCCCCAGGCCGCGGCCGCCCCAGGCGGCCCGCTACAATCGCCGCCACCGAGGAGCGTTGCGATGGCCCAGGCATGCGCCGGGGCCGCCAGGCTCGGTAAGCCCCGGGCAGCCTGCGCTGCGGCCGGGGGCGGCAACGGCGCTCGCAACCCACCCGGAGTTGCGCCCTTGAGCCCCGTCGTCCCGCCCGTCACCGATGTCGCCGCGATGCGCCTGTCCGGCCTCGAGCCGCTCACGATCGGCGCGGACTCGCTGTTCGTCAACATCGGCGAGCGTACCAACGTCACCGGCAGCCGCGCCTTCGCCCGGATGATCCTCGAGGGCCGCTACGAGGACGCGCTGGCGGTGGCGCGCCAGCAGGTGGAAAGCGGCGCCCAGATCATCGACGTCAACATGGACGAGGCGATGCTCGACAGCGTCGCCGCGATGCAGCGCTTCCTCGAGCTCGTGGCGGGCGAGCCCGAGATCGCGCGCGTGCCGGTGATGATCGACTCGTCGCGCTGGGCCGTGATCGAGGCCGGGCTCAAGTGCCTGCAAGGCAAGGGCATCGTCAACTCGATCTCGCTCAAGGAGGGCGAGGCCGAGTTCGTGCGGCAGGCGCGGCTGGTGCGGCGCTACGGCGCGGCCGCCGTCGTGATGGCCTTCGACGAGCAGGGCCAGGCCGACAGCCTCGAGCGGCGCATCACCGTCTGCGCGCGCGCCTACCGCATCCTGACGCAGCAGGTGGGCTTCGCGCCCGAGGACATCGTCTTCGATCCGAACGTGTTCGCGATCGCCACCGGCATCGAGGAGCACGACCACTACGCGGTCGACTTCATCGAAGCCACGCGCTGGATCAAGGCCAACCTGCCCGGCGCCAAGGTGTCGGGCGGCATCAGCAACGTGAGCTTCAGCTTCCGCGGCAACGACCCGGTACGCGAGGCGATCCACACCGTCTTCCTGTACCACGCGATCCGCGCCGGGCTCGACATGGGCATCGTCAACGCCGGGATGATCGGCGTGTACGACGAGCTCGACCCCGAGCTGCGCGAGCGCGTCGAGGACGTGGTGCTCGACCGCCGGCCCGACGCCGGCGAGCGCCTGCTCGAGATCGCCGAGCGCGCCAAGGGCGCGGCGCGCGACGAGTCGGCGCGCCTGGCCTGGCGCCAGGCGCCGGTGGCCGAGCGGCTGGCGCACGCGCTCGTGCACGGCATCACCGAATTCGTCGTCGCCGACACCGAGGAGGCCTGGCGCGAGGTGCAGGCTGCGGGCGGTCGTCCGCTGCAGGTGATCGAGGGCCCGCTGATGGCGGGCATGAACATCGTCGGCGACCTCTTCGGCGCCGGCAAGATGTTCCTGCCGCAGGTCGTCAAGAGCGCGCGCGTGATGAAGCAGGCGGTGGCGCACCTGCTGCCCTACATCGAGGCCGACAAGCGCGCGCTGGCCGGCGCCGGCGCGGCGCCGCGCGCCAAGGGCCGCATCGTCGTCGCCACGGTCAAGGGCGACGTGCACGACATCGGCAAGAACATCGTGAGCGTCGTGCTCCAGTGCAACAACTTCGAGGTCCTGAACCTGGGCGTGATGGTGCCCGCGCAGGACATCCTCGAGAAGGCCAAGCTCGAGGGCGCCGACCTGATCGGGCTGTCGGGGCTGATCACGCCCAGCCTCGAGGAGATGCAGCATGTGGCCGCCGAGATGCAGCGCGACGCCTGGTTCCGCGAACGCGGCACGCCGCTGCTGATCGGCGGCGCCACCACGAGCCGCGTGCACACGGCGGTCAAGATCGCGCCGCACTACGACGGCCCGGTCGTCTACGTGGCCGACGCCTCACGCAGCGTCGGCGTGTGCAGCGAGCTGCTGTCGCCCGAGCGCGCCGAAGCCTATGTCGCCCAGACGCGCGCCGACCAGGAGCGCACGCGCCGGCTGCACGCGAACAAGAAGGGCACGCCGCTCGTCACGCTGGCCGAGGCACGGGCCAACAAGACGCCGATCGACTGGGCGGCCTATCGCCCGCCGCGGCCGCGCTTCATCGGCCGGCGCGTGCTGAAGAACTACGACCTGGCCGAAATCGCCGCCTGCCTGGACTGGGGCCCGTTCTTCCAGACCTGGGACCTGGCCGGCGCCTTTCCGGCGATCCTCGACGACGCGGTGGTGGGCGCCGAGGCGCGGCGCGTGTACGCCGACGGCCGCGCGCTGCTGGCGCGGCTCGTCGAGGGCCGCTGGCTGCAGGCCAGCGGCGTTTTCGCGCTGCTGCCGGCCAACACGGTGGACGACGACACGATCGAGCTCTATACCGACGAGACCCGGCGCGAAGTGGCGCTGCGCTGGTGCCCGCTGCGCACCCAGGGCGTGCGCCCGGTGGTCGACGGCATCCGGCGGCCGAACCGCAGCCTGGCCGACTTCGTGGCGCCCAGGGGCGTGGCCGACGACTACGTCGGGCTGTTCGCCGTCACCGCCGGCCTAGGCGCCGAGCGCCGCGCGGCGCAGTTCGTCGCCGCGAACGACGACTACTCGGCGATCACGCTGAAGGCCCTGGCCGATCGCCTGGCCGAGGCCTTCGCCGAGCGGCTGCACCAGCGCGTGCGCACCGAGTTCTGGGGCTATGCGGCCGACGAGCAGCTCGACAACGAAGCGCTGCTCGCCGAGAAGTACCGCGGCATCCGCCCGGCGCCCGGCTACCCGGCCTGCCCCGACCACAGCGTCAAGCGCGACATGTTCCGCTTGCTCGGCGCCGACGAGGTCGGCATGAGCGTGACCGAGTCGTTCGCGATGGCGCCGCCGGCCAGCGTGAGCGGCTTCTATCTCGCGCACCCCGAGGCGCTGTACTTCAACGTCGGCAGGATCGGCGAGGACCAGCTCGCCGACTGGGCCGCACGCATGGCGCTGGCGCTCGAGGACGCGCGCCGCCGGCTGGCTCCGGTGCTGTAGCTCGCGCGACACGCCGGGCGGCGGCGCAGCGCGCGGGCGGCGCTCAATGCGCAGGGCTCGGGCGCGCGCCGGCCGCGAGCCGGTAGACCGTGCCGCAATAGGCGCAGCGCCCCTGCCCGTCGTGCGCGATGTCGATGTAGACGCGCGGGTGGTGGCTCCACAGCGGCATCTTGGGGTTCGGGCAGAAGGTGACGCCGGGGCCGAGCAGGTCGGCGGCGGCGAGTTCGACGACGGTCTCGGGGGCCTTGCTCATGGTGGGGGGCGCCTCGCGCTCAGACCGCCGTCAGCCACTCGGCGTATTTCGCGTTGCGGCCGTTGACGATGTCGAAGAAGGCGCTCTGGATCTTTTCGGTGACCGGGCCGCGGCTGCCCGCGCCGATCTCGATGCGGTCGAGCTCGCGGATCGGCGTCACTTCGGCCGCGGTGCCGGTGAAGAAAGCCTCGTCGGCGATATACACCTCGTCGCGCGTGATGCGCTTTTCCACCAGCGGAATGCCGAGGTCGCGGCAGATGGCGAAGACCGTGTTGCGCGTGATGCCGTTCAGCGCCCCGGCGCTCAGGTCGGGCGTGCAGACGCGGCCCTCCTTGACGACGAACAGGTTCTCGCCGGCGCCTTCGCTCACGAAGCCCGAGGCGTCGAGCAGCATCGCCTCGTCGTAGCCTTCGTCGGTGGCCTCCATGTTGGCGAGGATGCTGTTGGTGTAGTTGCTCACCGCCTTGGCCTGCGTCATCGTGATGTTGACGTGGTGGCGCGTGTAGCTGCTGGTCTTGACGCGAATGCCGCGCTTCATGCCCTCCTCGCCGAGGTAGGCGCCCCAGGACCAGGCGGCGATCATCAGGTGGATGCGGTTGCCCCTGGGGCTGACGCCGAGCTTCTCGTCGCCGATCCAGGCCAGCGGCCGCAGGTAGCAGCTGTCGAGCCGGTTGGCGCGCACCACCTCGCATTGCGCGTCCATCACCTGCTGCGGCGTGTACGGCAGCTTCATGCGCAGGATCTTGGCGCTGTTGAACAGGCGCTCGGTGTGCTCGCGCAGGCGGAACACCGCCGTCCGGCCGCTCGCCGTCTTGTAGGCACGCACGCCCTCGAAGGCGCCGCAGCCGTAGTGCAGCGTATGCGTGAGCACGTGGATCCTGGCGTCGCGCCAGTCGACGAGGCGGCCGTCCATCCAGATCTTGCCGTCGCGGTCGGACATCGACATGGAAGCTCCTGCGGTACGGGGAAAAGGCGGCGATTTTACGGCGCGCCCTCGTCCTCGGGCGCCGCGCGCTGCAGCGTCCAGCGCGCGACGCGGCCCTGGCGCAGTTCGACGCGCAGCTCGTCGCCGCCTTCGTCGCTCCAGGCGTAGACCTCGGGCTCCTCGCTCAGCCGGCGGCCCAGGCTGCGCGTGAGCCGCAGGATCTCGAGCAGCGGCATGCCGACGGCCAGCCGGGCGTGCAGCATCACGACATTGGGCACCCGGCCCAGCGGCCGCCCGGCGGCGCCGCGCAGCACGCGCAGCGAGCGGCTGAACTGCAGCAGCAGCCAGAACACGATGACCGTCAGCGCCAGCACCGCGCCGCGCCAGCCCCAGCCGGCGATGCCCACCGCCAGCGCCGCTGCCGCCAGCACCCAGCCGAGCGCCGCGTTCACGGCGTCCGCCGCCGCGCGCGGCGCCCGCACAATGCCGGCCGTGGATCGACTGCACACATGGGTCATCAACCTCGATCGCGCGCCCGAGCGGCTGGCACGCATCCGCGCGCAGCTCGAGCGCCTGGGTCTGGCGTGGACGCGGCTCGCGGCGGTCGACGCGCGTGCGCTCACGCCCGTGCAGCGCGCCGCACTCGACGAGCCGACCTACCGCCGCCGCCACGGCAAGACGCCGGTGCCGGGCGAGCTCGGATGTTATCTGTCGCACCTGGAAGTGATGCGGCACTTCCTCGCCGGCGACGCCGAGTTCGCGCTCGTGCTCGAGGACGACGTGCTGCTGCACGATGCGCTGCCGGCGGTGCTGGCCGGGCTCGTCGCGCAGCGCCGGCGCTGGGACGTGGCCAAGCTCTCGGCCGTGCACTCGGGCACGCCGCTGCCCTATCTCGAGGTGGCGCCGGGCCACCGGCTCGCGGTGATGCTCACGCGCTGCACGGGCTCGAGCGCCTATCTGCTGAACCGCCGCGCCGCCGAGCGCTACGCCGCCGGGCTGCTGCCGATGCGCCTGCCCTACGACCATGTGTTCGACCAGGGCTGGCGCTTCGGCCTGAAATTCCGCCTCGTCACGCCCACGCCCTGCGGCCACGACGAGGCGATCGCGAGCACGATCGTCGCGCCCGAGCGGCGCAAGTTCCACTGGACGCGGCGCCTGCCCGCCTACGCCTACCGGCTCGGCAACGAGACGCGGCGCGTCGTCTACGGTTTGACGCAGGCGCTGCGCGAACGCGCCGGGGGCTGACGGCGGCCGGGCGCGCGGGTTCGCCGCGCCCAACAACAGGCGTCGCAGGCGGTCAGCGATTCATGTCTGCACAGGCTCAGGCCAGCCCGCGCACGGCCTCGATCGCCTGCTCGATGCGCTCGACCGCGTGGACGGTGAGCCCTTCGATCGCCTTCTTCGGCGCATTGGCGCGCGGCACCACGGCGACGCTGAAGCCGAGCTTGGCTGCCTCCTTGAGCCGCTCCTGCCCGCGCGGCGCCGGCCGCACTTCGCCCGCCAGGCCCACTTCGCCGAAGGCGATGAAGCCGCGCGGCAGCGCCCGCCCGCGCAGGCTGCTGGTGATGGCGAGCAGCACCGCGAGGTCGGCCGCCGGCTCGCCGATGCGCACGCCGCCCACGGCGTTGACGAACACATCCTGGTCCATGCAGCTCACGCCGGCATGCCGGTGCAGCACGGCCAGCAGCATCGCCAGGCGGTCGCGGTCCAGGCCCACCGAAAGCCGCCGCGGGCTCGCGCCGCCGCTGTCGACCAGCGCCTGCACCTCCACCAGCAGCGGCCGCGTGCCCTCGAGCGTGCACAGCACGCAGGCACCTGGCACCGGCTCGCCCTGCGTGGACAGGAAGATCGCGCTCGGGTTGGCCACGCCCTTCAGGCCGCGCTCGGTCATCGCGAACACGCCGATCTCGTTGACGGCGCCGAAACGGTTCTTGATCGCGCGCACGAGGCGAAAGCTCGAATGCGGGTCGCCCTCGAAGTACAGCACCGTGTCGACGATGTGCTCGAGCACGCGCGGGCCGGCGATCGCGCCTTCCTTGGTGACATGGCCGACCAGCACCACCGCGATGCCGCCCGCCTTGGCCGCGCGCGTGAGCTGCGCCGCGCATTCGCGCACCTGCGCCACCGAGCCCGGCGCCGAGGCGAGCTGCTCGGAGTACAGCGTCTGGATCGAGTCGATGACGGCCAGCGCCGGCCGCTCGGCCTCGAGCGCGGCGAGGATCCTCTCGAGGTTGATCTCGGCCAGCACGCGCACCGCGCGCCCGGCCAGCCCGAGCCGGCGCGCGCGCAGCGCCACCTGCGCGCCACTCTCCTCGCCGGTGACGTAGAGCACTTTCAGGCGCGCGCTCATCGCGTCGGCGGCCTGCAGCAGCAGCGTGCTCTTGCCGATGCCGGGGTCGCCGCCGATCAGCACCACGCCGCCGGCCACCAGGCCGCCGCCGAGCACGCGGTCGAGCTCCTCCTGCCCCGTGCCTTCGCGCTCGAACTCGGTCGCCTCGATCTCGGCCAGCGTCGCGACCGGCTGGCTGCGCGCCAGCGCCTGGAAGCGGTTCTTCGCCGCCGCGGCCGGCTCGGCCACGCTCTCGTCGAGCGTGTTCCAGGCCTTGCAGTGCGGGCACTGGCCCAGCCACTTCGGGCTGGTGCCGCCGCATTCGCGGCAGGTGTAGATGGTCTTGGCGCGCGTCATCGGCGCGTCGATTGTCGCTGCGTCAAATGGCTTCATCGCCATCGGGCACCCGGCGCGCGTGCGGCGCATACTCCGTTGCCCTCGGCGGCTGCGCCACCGCCTAGGCGGGAGCGCCGGGGCCCCCGCGGCGACCGATTCATGCAGGCACACTTCCATGAACTGGCGGGAACGCATTGTCACGACGCCCGGCACCTTGCTCGGAAGACCCCGCATTGCCGGCACGCGCGTCAGCGTGGACTTCGTGCTCGAACTGCTGGCCTCGGGCTGGAGCAGCCAGCGCATCCTCGACGAGTACCCGCATCTGAAGGCCGAAGACCTGCAGGCCGCATACGCCTTCGTTCGCGAGCGCATGAAGGGTGAGGAGTTCGTGCTGCGCGTGAAAGCCGACGCCAAGCCCAAAGATCTGCCCGACTGACAGCGCTCGAAAAGGCCGATGCGGTCACCGAGGCGCCGCCCGAGCAGAATTCGGGGCGCAACGCGCCGCTCACGGATTGCCGAGGAAATCCCTCTTGCCCAGGTCCACCCCGTTGTGGCGCAGGATCGCGTAGGCCATGGCGGCGTGGAAGTACACGTTCGGGATGGAATGCCCGAGCAGCAGTTGCATGCCGCCGTAGCGCGTCGGCTTGCCGGCCACCGGCAGCACGATCTCCTTGTCCTCGGTGCCGTCGATGCGCTCGGGCGGCACGCTGCGGATGAAGGCCGCGCTGCGCGCGATGCGCTGCTGGAGCTCGGCCAGCGTGCGCTCGTCGTCGGCGTAGGCGGGCACTTCCATGTCGGCCAGCCGGGCGACGACGCTGCGTGCCTTGTCGCAGGCGATCTGCACCTGCTTGGAAAACGGATACATGTCGAGCGCCAGGCGCGCGCCCATCAGCACGGCGACGTCGATCCTGCGCGCATCGATGTGCGCCTGGGCCTTGTCGAGGATGCCCGAGAGGTTCTCGAGCATCGCGGCCAGCCGCGGCACGCTGGCCTGGTACATCGACATCTTCATCGGGCCTGCTCGCGGGCGGCCGGGCGTCACGCGCTAGCGGCAGCCGCAGCCGCCTGGCGCGGCGGCCGCGGGCGTCGCATCGGCCAGCGCGACCGGGGTGTAGCCGGCTTCGCGGATGGCGTCTTCGAGCGCCTGCGCGCCGGCCGCGGCCGGCTCGATGCGCACGTGGTGGCTCGCGAGGTCGATCTGCACCTTGGCGCCCTGGTCGACGGCGGCCAGGGCCTTGGTGATGGTGCCGGCGCAGTGGCCGCAGGTCATGTCTTTCACTTCGAAGGCGATCATCGTGTTCTCTCCTGCATCGGGGCCTGGGGACGAGCATACTCTGGCGCTTGCCACCGTGGGAAGGTCAAGCGCCCTCCACGCTTGCCCCTGCCATGAGCGCGGGTTTGGCGCGGCCGCGCTTGAGCTTGCCATCGTGGGAAGCCCGAAGCTGCCTTCCGGCTCCCCTGGCCGCATCCGGAGAATGCTCATGAATTCCGCCATGCCGTCTGCAGAGAATGCGATCAGGCTGGACATCGCCGGGATGACCTGCGCCTCCTGCGTGGCGCGCGTCGAGAAGGCGTTGCAGGCGGTGCCCGGCGTCGAGCGCGCGAGCGTCAACCTCGCCACCGAGCAGGCGAGCGTGCAGGCGCTGCCGACGGTCGGCGCCGCCGCTCTGGCCCAGGCGGTGCGCAAGGCGGGCTACGAGGTGGCCGAGCGCGAGACGACGCTGCAGATCGAGGGCATGACCTGCGCGTCGTGCGTCGCGCGCGTGGAAAGGGCGCTGCTGAAGGTGCCCGGCGTCGAACGCGTCGCGGTCAACCTCGCCACCGAGCGCGCCACCGTCCAGGCGCTGGCCACGGTGCCGGTCCGCGCGCTCGTGGCCGCGGTCGACAAGGCCGGCTACGCGGCGCACGACCTGGCCGAGGCGCAGCCCGCACCCGTACGCCGCCGCCTGCCCGAATGGTGGCCGGTGGCGCTGGCCGCGCTGCTCACGCTGCCGCTGGTGCTGCCGATGCTGCTGCAGCCCCTGGGCGTCGACTGGATGCCCGGCGGCTGGCTGCAGCTCGCGCTGGCCACGCCGGTGCAGTTCGGGCTCGGCGCGCGCTTCTATCGCGCCGGCTGGAAGGCGCTGCGCGCCGGCACGGGCAACATGGACCTGCTGGTGGCGCTGGGCACTTCCGCGGCCTACGGGCTGTCGCTCTATCTGCTGCTGGCGCACGCGCAGCACGGCGCGCCGCATCTGTACTTCGAGGCCTCGGCCACCGTCGTCACGCTGGTGCTGCTGGGCAGGTGGCTCGAGGGCCGCGCCAAGCGTCAGACCACCGACGCGATCCGCGCGCTCAACGCGCTCGCGCCCACCACCGCGCGCGTGCGCCGCGACGGCGCGGAACTCGACCTGCCGGTCGACGAGCTGCGCGTCGGCGACCTCGTCGTCGTGCGCCCGGGCGAGCGCGTCGCCGTCGACGGCCAGGTGCTCGAAGGCCGCAGCCATGTCGACGAGTCGCTCATCACCGGCGAGAGCCTGCCGGTGGCCAAGGGCGACGGCGACGCGGTCACCGGCGGCTCGCTCAACGCCGAGGGCCTGCTGCTGGTGCGCACCGGCGCCGTCGGCGCCGAGACGACGCTGGCGCGCATCATCCGCATGGTCGAGTCGGCGCAGGCGGCGAAGGCCCCGATCCAGCGCATCGTCGACCGCGTGAGCGCGGTGTTCGTGCCGGTGGTGCTGGGCATCGCCCTCGTCACCTTCGGCGGCTGGCTCGCCTGGTCGGGCGATGTCGCGCAGGCGGTCATCAACGCGGTGTCGGTGCTCGTCATCGCCTGCCCCTGCGCGCTCGGGCTGGCCACGCCCACCGCGATCATGGTCGGCACCGGCGTCGCCGCGCGCCACGGCATCCTGATCAAGGACGCGCAGGCGCTGGAACTGGCGCACGCGGTCACCGTCGTCGCCTTCGACAAGACCGGCACGCTCACCGAAGGCCGGCCGGCACTGGCCGCGCTCGAGCCGGCCGCCGGCGTGGCGCGCGCCGAGCTGCTGCGGCTGGCCGCGGCGCTGCAGCAAGCCAGCACGCATCCGCTGGCGCTGGCCGTGCTCGAACGCGCCAGCGCCGAAGGGCTGGCGGTGCCGCCGGCCGCCGGCGCCAAGGCGCTGCCGGGGCGCGGCGTCGAGGGCAGCGTGGATGGACAGACCATCGTTCTGGGCAGCACGCGGCTGGTGCAGGAGCTGGGCGTCGCGCCCGGCGCGCTGGCCGACGCGGCGGCGCGGCTGCAGGCGCAGGGCCGCACCGTCTCGTGGCTGTTGCGGCGCGATGGCGCGGCCGCCGAGCTGCTCGGCCTGCTCGCCTTCGGCGACAGCGTGAAGGCCACGGCGCGCCAGGCGGTGGCGCGGCTGCACGAACTGGGCATCCGCACCGTGATGCTGACCGGCGACAACCCGGGCGCGGCCGCTGCGGTCGGGCGCGAGCTCGGCATCGACGACGTGCGCGCCGAGGTGCTGCCGGGCGACAAGGCGGCAGTGGTCGAGGCGCTCGGCCGCGCCGGCGAGGTGGTGGCCTTCGCCGGCGACGGCCTCAACGACGGACCGGCGCTGGCAGCGGCCGCGGTCGGCTTCGCGATGGCCGACGGCGCCGACGTCGCCACCGAGGCCGCCGGCATCACGCTGATGCGCGGTGACCTGCGCCTCGTGGCCGATTCGCTCGATGTCTCGCGCCGCACCTACGCGAAGATCAAGCAGGGGCTGTTCTGGGCCTTCGGCTACAACGTCCTCGGCATCCCGCTGGCCGCGGCCGGCGTGCTGAGCCCGGTGATTGCCGGCGCCGCGATGGCCGCGAGCAGTGTGAGCGTCGTCACCAATGCGCTCACCTTGCGCCGCTGGCGCGGCAGCACCGGCGCTGACGCACCGCCGCGCACGGCGCAGCCGGCGCAGGCGGCCGCGGCGTGAACCTCCGCGCCTTCGAAACGCGCCCGCGGTGCCCGCTTCACGTGCCTGACGCCCGGGGACGACGATGAACGAACGCATCCACATCGGCGCCGCGGCCAAGGCCTCGGGCGTCTCGGCCAAGATGATCCGCCACTACGAGAGCGTGGGCCTGTTCGCGCAGCCCGCGCGCAGCGAGGCCGGCTACCGCCGCTACGGCGACAAGGAGATCGGCACGCTGCGCTTCATCCGGCGCGCGCGCGATCTGGGCTTCTCGATCGAGCAGATCCGCGCGCTGCTCGGCCTGTGGCAGGACCGGCGGCGTCCGAGCCGGCTGGTCAAGGCGCTGGCCGAGGCGCACATCGCCGAGCTCGACGCCAAGATCGCCGAAGTGCAGGCGATGAAGGCCACGCTCGCGCACCTGGTGCACTGCTGCCGCGGCGACGAGCGGCCCGAGTGTCCGATCATCGCCTCGCTCGAATCGGCCGCGATGGCGGCGCCGAAGGCGCACGACGCGCACGCCGGCTTGCGGCGCGGAATGCCGCGCACGCCGGCGGCGGCGCCCGCGGGCGCGGCGCGGCGGTCGCGCTAGGAGCGTGGGCGGCAGCGCCCGCGCGTCTTCTTGCACGCCTTCCCGCGGACCTTCTTGCACGGCGGCTTGCACAGCGGCTGATGCAGCCGCTCGTGTTGCGCCATGCGTCCGGTTGCTGCGGCGAGAGCGCTGTCCCGGCGCACTGTCCCCGCATGGTGTGCCGGCGCGGCTTCGCACCGATGCCGTCGCCGGCTACGCGAGCGTGATCGCCGCGCCGTGGCACGCGGCGAGGTCGAGCGCGCGCGGCGTGCCGCCGCCTGCGGCCAGCGTGAGCGCGCAGGGCCCGGGGCCGCGCCGGTGCAGCCGCTCGCGCAGCGCGTGCCCGGGCGCCGTCGCCGGCCCGGGCGCAACGAGCTGCAGGCGCTGCGCGCCCAGCCTGTAATGCGCACGCTGCAGGCCCTGGGCATCGGGCGGCGCCGTGACGAGCGGCAGCGCCGGGCCGAGCAGCGCGCGGCAGCGCGCCAGCGCCGCGTCGAGCGCATCGACGGCCACCACCAGCTCGGCGATGCCTTGCGCGCCGTTGGCGTGGCGGCGCGCCTCGCCCTCGGGCACGCGCAGCGCGCGCGGCGTGCGATCGGCGCACAGGAAAGGCAGCTCGGGCGTCGTCGCCCTGGCGCTCACCCACTCGATGCGCTGGCCGTCGGGGCGCACCCGGCTGCCGGGCACCGGGCCGACCAGCGCGTCCAGGCCGCGCGCGCGCGCCGCGGCCAGCGCCGCCAGCGTGTCCTCGGGCCACAGCGCATGGTCGACGAAGCCGCTGCCCGCGGCCTGCAGCGTGCGCCACCAGCGCTCGTCGGGCGCCGGCGCGTGGTAGGTGATGAGTTCGAGATAGGCGCCGTCGGCGAAGACGACGAGCGCGTTCTCGGTGGCGCGACCCGGGTGCCGGCCGCCGGGCGTGACGCTGAAGCCGAGCGCGCGGTAGTCGGCCGCGGCGACGGCGAGGTCGTTCACGGCGATCACGACATGGTCGATGCCGAGCAGGGTGGCGTTGTTCATCGGTGGGGTTCCATCTTCATTCGACGATCGCCGCGAGGAGCATATCCCCGCCTCGAAGCGCAGGCGCCTTCGACCGCCGGCTTCGGCGCTGGCCGCGCCGGTGCGGGCCCGTCGCAGCAGGCCAAGGAGGCGCCGCGGCCGCCGCTGCGGATCAGTCGACCGGCTCGAACAACATGACGTCCTCGGAGGGCGCCAGGTCGTAGACGACGCGGGCGATCCTGCCGCTGAACGGGAAACTGCCGTTGTAGTCGTGCGAGACCGGGGACAGCGCGTCGCGGCCGATGTCCAGCCCGTGCCAGCCGTGGAAGAAAGGCAGCACGGCGGGGAACTCCGTGGCGCCGACCTCGCGCTCGCCGACGAGCAGGCGGCCGACGCCGCGGCAGTCGCCGGTCTTGTCGAAAACGAAGCGCAGCACCGTGGCGTCGGCTTCCAGCGGCGCGGACGAACGGATGCGGTAGCGCGCGCCGACGTAGTTGTATTCGTAGCAGAGGTGTCCATCCTTGACATAGAGGACGTAGCCGCTGCTGACCCCGCCGAGCGCCACCAGCACGCCCTGGTGCGCGGCGAGCGGCTCGGCCAGGTATGCCGTGATGCGGTGCGCCCGGTTCATCGTCGGCGGCGTCACCGCCATCGGCAGGTGGGCCATGCCGGGGTAGTAGGTGAAGCGGCTGCGCGCGCGCGGCGAGCCCGGCCGCGGCACGCGTGCGCGCAGTGCATAGCCGCGGTCGTCCAGCGGCAGCACGTCGTAGCGGCCCGCCTCGGCCCAGAAGCGCTCCTTGAGTTCGGTGAGCTTGGCCGGCATCGTGGCGGCCAGGTCGCGGCACTCGGACCAGTCGGTGTCGAGGTGGTAGAGCTCCCAGACGTCGTCGTCGTACGGGCTGCCGCGCTCGTGATAGGCCACCGCCTTCCAGCCGCGATGCCACAGCCCGCGGTGGGCGAACATTTCGAAATGCTGGGTCAGCCGCGTCGTCGGCGCCTGCGGCTGGGCGAAGCTGTAACTCATGTCGGTGCCGTGCATCGGCATCTGCGCCACGCCGCGGTAGACCTCGGGCACCGGCACGTCGAGCAAGGCCAGCACCGTCGGCGTGATGTCGATGACGTGATGGAACTGCTCGCGCAACTCGCCGCGCGCGGCAATGCCCGCCGGCCAGTGGACGATGAGCGGGTCGCGCACGCCGCCTTCGTGCGTGTTCTGCTTGTAGCGCTTGAAGGGCGTGTTGGAGACCTGCGCCCAGCCCCAGGGGTAGTTGGACTGCGCCTCGGGCCCGCCGATGCGGTCGATCAGCGACAGGTTGTGCGCGAAGTCCTCCGGCACCCGGTTCTGGATCGCGGTCGTGTTGACCGAGCCCTGCCGGCCGCCCTCCTGGCTGGCGCCGTTGTCCGACAGGAACACGATGAGGGTGTTGTCGAAGCGGCCGATCTCCTCCAGGAAGGCCAGCAGCCTGCCGAACTCCGCGTCGGTGTGTTCGATCATCGCGGCATAGGCTTCCTGCAGCCGCGCCGCAAGGCGGCGTTCGTCGTCGCCGAGTTCGTCCCACGGCAGCACGCCAGCGTTGCGCGGCGCCAGCGCGGTGTCGGGCGGCACGATGCCCAGCGCCTTCTGCCGCGCGAAGCGCTCGGCTCGCACGAGATCCCAGCCGCGGTCGTAGCGGCCGCGCACGCGGGCCATGAACTCGGGCGGCGCCTGGTGCGGCGCATGCGCGGTGGCCAGCGCCAGGTAGAGGAAGAACGGCTTGTCCGGCGTGACCGAGCTCTGGTCCCTGATGAAGGAGATGCTGCGGTCGATCAGGTCCGTCGTCAGGTGGTAGCCCTGCTGCGGCGTGCGGGGCGGATCGATGGCGTGGTTGTCGTAGGTCAGCTCGGGGTGGAAGCAGTCGGTCTCGGCCTCCAGAAAGCCGTAGAAGCGCTCGAAGCCACGCCCCAGCGGCCACTGGTCGTAGGGCCCCGAGGCCGAGGTGTGCTCGGTCGGCGCCAGATGCCACTTGCCGACGCAGAAGGTGTTGAAGCCGCGATCGCGCAGGATCTCGGCAACGGTCGCCGCGGCCGGTGTGATGCAGCCGCGTCCGCTCGGGAACCCGGTGTCCAGGTTCGACAGCAAGCGCATGCCGATCGCGTGGTGGTTGCGCCCGGTCAGCAGGGAGGCCCGCGAGGGCGAGCACAGTGTCGTGGTGTGGAAATTGGTGTAGCGCAGGCCGTGACGCGCCAGCCGGTCGATGTTCGGGGTGGCGAGCTCCGAGCCGAAGCAGCCGAGGTCCGCGAAGCCGACGTCGTCGAGCATGACGTAGATGACGCTGGGCGTGCCCGGCGCGGCGGCGGGCGGCGTGTTCCACCAGGGCGTCGATTCCTCGTGCGTGCGCCCGATGCTTCCCCGGAAGCCGCCGCTAGGCCCTGTCTCCCTGTCCGTCACCTCGATCTCCTTACGCAGGACGCGTGCGCCGAGAGGCGGCGTCGCTCCTCGGGTTTCGCATCGGTGCCGGCCGCGCGTGCACAGGCCACCGGTCACCAGGCGAGGGCGCTCAGGTCGTTCGCGAAGATCGGCGAACTGCTCCACACGCCCTTGAGCGGCTTGCGCCAGACGGCAGTCTGCGGCAACACGAACATCCACACGTTGACCTGGTCGTCGAAGACGCGCTTTTGCATGTCGCCGAGCAGCTTCAGGCGCGTCTTGCGGTCGGTCGACTCGTTGTACCTCTTGAACAGGTCCTGGAACGCCTTGCTGTCGTAGCCCCAGTAGAACTGCGGGTTGGCGTAGCGGTCGATATCCAGCGGCTCGACGTGGCTGACGATCGTGAGGTCGAAGTTGCCCTTGAACGGGCCCGCGAGCCACTGCGCCCACTCGACGTTCTCGATCTTCGCGTTGATGCCCACCTTGGCCAGCTGCGCCGCGACGATCTCGCCGCCCTTGCGCGCGTACACCGGCGGCGGCAGCGTCAGCGTGAGATTGAGCGGCGTGGCGATGCCGGCTTCCTCGAGCAGCGCCTTGGCCCGCTCGGGGTTGTACTTGGCCTGTGCGGTGAAGTCGACGTAGCCGGCTTCGCTCGGCACCATGTGGCTGCCGATCGGCGTGCCCAGGCCGTCCATCGCGCCGTCGATCACCGCCTTGCGGTCGATCGCGGCGGCGATCGCCTTGCGCACGCGCAGATCGTCCAGCGGCTTGCGGCGGTTGTTGATCGCGACGATGGTCTCGCCGGTCGTGCTTCCGGTCTCGACCGCAAAGCGTCCGTCGGCACGCAGTCGCGCCAGGCTCTGCGTGTCGCCGAAGCGCGGCATCGCGTCGATGTCGCCGGCGAGCAGCGCCGCCACCTGCGCTGCCGGGTCGTTGATGAAGCGAAACGTCACCCGCTTCATCCTGATCTTGGCCGCGTCACGGTAGGCTCCGTTCTTCACGAGCGTGATCGAGGAGCCTCTCTTCCACTCCTGGAACACGAACGGGCCGGTGCCCACCGGCTGGGTCGCGGCAGTCGCAGCGGATTTCGGGTCGAGGATCACCGCTGTGTTCTCGCCCATGCGGAACGGGAAGTTGCCGTCGGGGTTGTTGAGAACGAGGATCACCGTCGCGGGGTCGGGCGTTTCGATGCGGCTGATGTTGTCGAACACCGCCTTCTTGGCCTTGTTCGTGCTGCCCGGGGCCTTGGCGCGCTCGAAACTGAACTTGACGTCGCCGGCGTCGAAGGGCTCTCCGTCGTGGAACTTGACCCCCTTGCGCAGCTTGAAGGTGTAGACCCTGCCGTCGGCGTCTACGCTCCAGCTCTCGGCGAGCAGCGGGGTGATCGACCCGTCCAGGTTGATCTTCGTGAGCCCTTCCAGCACGTTCATGTGGACCACTTCGCCGATGGCAGCAGCCGCCATCGTCGTCGGATCGAGTCCCGGCGCGGGCTCGAGCACCATGCCGAGCACCACGCTGTCCTTGCGGCTCTGGGCCTGCGCGGCGAGTGCAGTGGCCGCGGCGAGCACGGCGGCGGCGGCGATACGGGCGAGCGTGCCTCTGTTCATCCGGTTTCTCCAGGGTTGGCCATCGGGTCTTGGGAACGCTGGCGCGCGGCCCGCCGCAGCCCGCGAGCCCGGACGCGACAGCACCCCGCGCGCCGAGGCGTCGCGCAGCGCACGTGCGACGATGAAACTCGCACGGCCGATTCGACACCCGGAACTCTAATCCCTTGTTCGACAGCACCAATCCGCGCTCCCTGGGCTGTCGACCGTCTTCGATGAATCGTCGGTCGGGGCTCGTGATCACCGCTGGATGGTCTGGCCCGGCGCGAGAGCGAGGCGCCTGCGTGTGCTGGCGGTCGCGGGCAACCCGGTGATCGGCGTATCGGAGCCCGCGCCTTTTGCGCGCTCCGAGCGTGGCGACGGGCCAGTTGCGTTGCATGGCCGTCGGAGAGTTCCTCGCGCCGGGTACAGTCGGCCGGGCGACCTCGCCGCGGCGCCCTTCGTCCCTGCCCGTCGCGCTCCCTCCCTCCCGCCCGCCTTGCCGCCGCTGCTCGCCTCACCCCGCCTTTTGTTCTGGGGCCCGACGCTGATCTGGGCCTCGACCTGGCACGTCATCCTCTATCAGCTCGAGGGCGCGCCGGCGCTCAACGGCGTGGCGCTGCGCTTCGCGCTGGCCGCGGCGCTGCTGTTCGCACTCACGCGCGCACAGGGTCAGTGCATCGCGATCGCCTGGCGCTGGCATGGCTGGCTGCTCCTGACCGGCGCCTTGCAGTACGGACTCAACTACTGGGGCGTGTACGAGGCCGAGCGTCACCTGCCTTCGGGGCTGGTGGCGGTGCTGTTCTCGCTGATGGTGTTCGGCAACGCCGTCACGGGCTGGCTGATCCTCGGCGAGCGCGTCAGCCGCCGCTTCCTGCTCGCCGGCAGCGGCGCGGTGCTCGGCGTCGTGCTGATCTTCTGGCCCGAGGTCGCGGCCACCAGCCGCCGCCCGGGCGCTGCGCTCGGCCTGGGCATCGGGCTCGCGGCCGTCGTCTGCGCCTGCGTCGGCAACGCGCTCACGCTGCGCCTTGGGCGCCAGGGCCTCGCGCTGGCGCCGATGCTGGCGCATGGCATGGCCTACGGCTCGCTCTCGCTGTGCGCGGTGGCGGCCGCCGGCGGCGCCGTCTGGCGCGTCGGCAGCGGCTGGGTCTGGTGGGGCTCGCTGCTGTACCTCGCGGCCTTCGGCAGCGTCGCGGCGTTCGTGCTGTACTTCAAGCTCGCGCAACGCCAAGGCCCGGCGCGCGCCGCACTCACCGGCGTGCTGGTGCCGCCGATCGCGCTGGCCGTCTCGGCCGTCTTCGAGGGCTGGCAGCCGACGCCGCTGGCGCTCGGCGGCATGGCGCTGTGCCTGGCCTGTGTCTACCTCGCCACAAGGCCCTCGGCAGCCGGCACGCCCGGCGCCGGCGCCGCGCCGGTCACACCGCGGCCACGCGACGGCGCCCCGACTTGATCGCGCCGCGTGCCGCCTTGGCCTCGAGTCGCCGCTCGCGCGCGGCACGCGTGGGCACGGTGGCGAGGCGCCGACGCGGGGGCAGCGCCGCCGCGTCGACCATCGCCTGCAGCCGTGCCAGCGCCGCCGCCTTGTTGCGCGGCAGGCTGCGCTGCTCCTGCGCCTTGATGGTGACGACGCCGTCGCTGCCGATGCGCCGGTCGGCGCGCGCCAGCAGTCGCGCCTTCACGTCCTCGGGCAGCGACGAGGCCGGCACGTCGAAGCGCAGCAGCACCGCATTGGCGACCTTGTTGACGTTCTGCCCGCCCGCGCCCTGAGCGCGCAGCGCGCTGAATTCGACCTCGGCGGGCTCGACCCGCGGCCCCGCAGCGGCGGCACGCCGCGCCGCGTGCACTTCAGCCGCCGCCGCTGCCGCCCTTGAACTTGCCGACGACAAACAGCAGCACCACCGCGCCCACCACCGAGGCGATCCAGCCCGCCGGCTGGCCGGGCCGGTACCAGCCCACCGCCTGGCCGACGAAGCCCGCGAGCAGCGAGCCGGCAATGCCGAGCAGGCTGGTCATGATCCAGCCCATCTTCTGCTCACCCGGCGTCACGAAGCGCGCGATGGCGCCCACGATCAGGCCGACGATGGCCATCCACAGGTAATGCGACATACGCTCACGCTCCTCGGTGAAGTCGACCTCAGTCGACGGAACGGGTCGGCACGCGCGCGGCCAGCGCGCACATGAGTTCGTAGCCGATGGTGCCGGCGGCGCGCGCCACCTCGTCGATGGCAAGCCGCGTGCCGTGCGGACCTTCGCCCCACAGCGTGACCTCGCTGCCCGGGCCGGCTGTCGGAACCGGGCCGAGGTCCACCGCGAGCATGTCCATCGACACGCGGCCCACGGTGCCTGTGGCGACGCCGTCCACCAGCACCGGCGTGCCGCTCGGGCAGTGGCGCGGGTAGCCGTCGGCGTAGCCGCAGGCGACGACGCCGATACGCATGCGCGCGCTCGCCGTGAAACTGCTGCCGTAGCCCACGGTGTCGCCCGGCTCGAGCGGCTGCACGCCGATGAGGCGCGAGCGCAGCGTCATCGTCGGCTGCAGGCCCCAGTGGCCGATGTCGTGTGCCGGGAAGTCGGGCGCGCTGCCGTAGACGAGGATGCCGGCGCGCACCCAGTCGCCGGCGACGGCGGGAACGCGATGGCGCAGGATGGCCGCGCTGTTGGCCAGGCTGCGCTCGCCGGGCAGGTCGCGCGCGGCGTCTTCGAAGGCGGCGAGCTGATGCGCGATGCCGGGCGCGCCGTCGGCGTCGGAGAAATGCGTCATCAGCGACACCTCGCCCACCTGCGGCAGCGCGTCGAGCCGGGCCCAGGCGGCGCGGAAGGCGGCGGGCGGAAAGCCGAGGCGGTTCATGCCGCTGTTGAGCTTGAGGAACACGCGCTGCGGCCGCTCGGTCTTGTGCGCGGCCAGCCAGTCGATCTGCTCGCGGCAGTGCACCACATGCCACAGCTCGAGGCGCGAGACGAGTTCGAGATCGCGCGGCTCGAACACGCCTTCGAGCAGCAGCACCGGCCCGCGCCAGCCCAGCGCGCGCACGCGTTCGGCCTCGGCCAGGTCGAGCAGGGCGAAGCCGTCGGCGCCGCGTAGGGCCTCGTAGGCGCGCTCGATGCCATGCCCGTAGGCGTTGGCCTTGACGACGGCGAACAGCCGCGCGTCGGGTGCGGCGGCGCGCGCGCGCGCCAGGTTGTGCGCGAGCGCATGGCGGTGGATCAGGGCTTCGATCGGGCGCGGCATGGCGGCAGCTCGCCCCGCAAACGCGCGGCACGCGAGCACGGGGGGCGGCCATTCTGCCAGCCGCTTGGGCTGCCGATGCGCGTGCTATAACGCGCCCGCCTCGAAGATGGAGACAAGCCTCGGCGCTGCCCAGCACCCGCCGACTGCGGCAAGCGCGACACGATGAAAAAAGGCTTCTCCACGATCATGGCGGCGCAGTTCTTCAGCTCGCTGGCCGACAACGCCCTGTTCGTCGCCGGTGTCGAGTTGCTGCGCGGCGTCGCCGCGCCCGAATGGCACCGCGCGGCGCTGGTGCCGATGTTCGCGCTGTTCTACGTCGTGCTCGCGCCCTTTGTCGGCGCCTTCGCCGACGCGGTGCCCAAGGGCCGCGTCATGTTCATCTCGAACGCGATCAAGATCGTCGGCTGCCTGCTGATGCTGTTCGGCACGCACCCGCTGCTGGCCTACGCCGTCGTCGGCCTCGGCGCGGCGGCCTACTCGCCGGCCAAGTACGGCATCCTCACCGAGCTGCTGCCGGCCTCGCAGCTGGTCAAGGCCAACGGCTGGATCGAGGGGCTGACGATCGGCTCGATCATTCTCGGCGTGCTGCTCGGCGGCCAGCTCGTCGGCCCGAAGATCGCGCCGTTGCTGCTCGACATCGACTTCCCGTTCTTCGACGCCGGCATCGACACGCCGCCCGAGGCGGCGATCGCCTCGCTCGTGCTGGTCTACATCGTGGCCGCCGTGATCAACCTCTACATTCCGCGCACCGAAGCGCCGCTGCAGCCGTTCGACCTGCGGCTCGCCGTGCTGGTGCGCGAGTTCGCCGAGTGCAACGCGCGCCTGTGGCACGACAAGCTCGGCCAGATCTCGCTGGCGACGACGACGCTGTTCTGGGGCGCCGGCGGCAACCTGCGCTACATCGTGCTGGCCTGGGCTGCGGCGGCGCTGGGCTACACGACGACGCAGGCCTCGGGGCTGGTGGGCGTGGTGGCGATCGGCACCGCCGCCGGCGCGCTGGCCGCGTCGATGACGATGAAGCTGTACCGCGCCACCGCGGTCATTCCGCTGGGCATCGGCATGGGCCTGACGCTGATCCTGATGATCTTCATCAGCCATGTCTGGGTGGCCGCGCCGTTCCTGATGCTGCTCGGCGCTTTCGGCGGCTTCCTCGTCGTGCCGATGAACGCGCTGCTGCAGCACCGCGGCCACAACCTGATGGGTGCCGGGCGCTCGATCGCGGTGCAGAACTTCAACGAGCAGGCCTGCATCCTCGGCCTCGGCGCGTTCTACGCCGGGATGACGCGCCTGGGACTCTCGGCCTTCGCCGCGATCACGCTGTTCGGCCTCGTCGTTGCCGGCGTCATGGAGGCGATCCGGCGCTGGAACGCGCACAACCGGCGCGCGCATCACGACGAGGTGCAGCGCCTGCTGGCGATCGCGCGCACCGACGGGCATTGAGGCGGCGCGGCGATGCCGGCCGAAATGCGCGCCGCCGCGGTGCTCGCGCTGCTGGTCAACGCCTTCACCTGGGGCGTGAGCTGGTGGCCGCTGCGGCAGCTGCAGGCCGCCGGCGTGCACCCGCTGTGGGCGACCGTGCTGATCTACGTCGTCGCCTCGGCGCTGGTGCTGCTGTGGCGGCCGCGCGCCCTCGCGCTGTTCGTGCGCACGCGCTCGCTGTGGTGGCTGGTGCTCGCCTCGGGCTGCACGAACGCGGCGTTCAACTGGGGCATGACGATCGGTGACGTCGTGCGCGTCGTGCTGCTCTTTTACCTGATGCCGCTGTGGGCCGTGCTGCTGGCGCGGCTGTTGCTCGGCGAGCCGCTCAGCGTGCGTGCGCTCGCGCGCGTGGCGCTCGCGCTGGCCGGCGCCGCCGTGGTGCTGTGGCCCGCGGACGGCGGCTGGCCGCTGCCGCAGGCGCTGGCCGAGTGGCTCGCCGTGATCGGCGGAGCGAGCTTCGCGCTCAACAACGTGCTGCTGCGGCGCGAGGCGGCACGGCCCGAGGCGGCGCGGGCGCTGGCTATGTTCGTCGGCGGCGCGCTGGTGGCCGGCGCGTTGGCGCTCATGCTCGCCGCCCAGGGCCTGGTCGGCCCGCTGCCGGCGCCGGCGCCGGGCTGGCTGGCCGGCGCGCTCGGCCTTGCGCTGTGGTTCCTGCTCGGCAACCTCGCGCTGCAATACGGTGCGGCGCGCCTGCCGGCCAACGCGACGGCGGTGGTGATGATCACCGAAGTCTTGTTCGCCTCGATCTCGGCCGTGCTGCTCGGGGCCGGAACGCTGACGCCGTCGATCGCGTTCGGCGGAGGTCTGATCGTCGCCGCGGCGCTGCTGGCTGCGCGCGGGTGAAGGGCGAGCGCCGCGCTGCAGGTTCGCTCGGCGCCGCTCAGAGCCTGTGAAGACATGAATCGCGGGCGCGATTCATGTCTTCACAGGCTCTCAGGCGCGGTCACGCCCGCGCGGGCGCGCCAGCCCGTGATGCGCGAGCAGGCGCCCGAGTTCACCCTCGTCGAGCGGCTTGCCGAGGAAGCCGTCGCTGCCGGCGAGCATGGCGCGCACGCGGTCGAGTTCACCGTGGTGGGCGGTGACGACGACTACCTGCGGCGGCGGCACACGGGTACCGAAATCACGCTTGATCTTCTGGCACAGGGCCAGACCGTCGTAGGGGCTCGCCGGGCCGAGCTCGAGGTCGACGAAGACGAGTTCGTAGCTGCGCACGAGCAGCCGGTCGAGCGCCTGCTGGCTGGTGGCGACGCAGTCGGCGGCAAGCCCGTGGGCAGCCAGGCGCAGCTGCAGGAAGCGCTGCGCGATGTCGCTGTCGTCGACGACGAGCGCGCGCGCCGCCGTGCCAGCCGTGCCAGCCGTGCCAGCCGTGCCCGCCGTGCCCGCCGTGGCCGCTGCGACGGGCGGGCGCGGCAGGGACGGTTGCGCTGCCGGCGATGGCGCGCTCGCCGAGGGCGATGCTGTCGGCGGCGCGGCGCCGGGCGGCATGGCCTGCGGCGGACTGTCGACCAGCGGCCGGTCGACCGGGGGCACGCGGGCGGGCGGCGCAGCGCGCGCCGTCGCGTCTTGTGCCGGCAGGTCCCGCGCCGGCGCAGCGACCGGCGGCGCGGCGCTCGCCGCTCCGACCGAAGCGCGCAGCACGAGTTCGAGCGGCGGCAGCGGCAGCTCGTCGTCCGGCGCCGGCGGCGCAGCCGCCCTGCCCGCCCGGTGCGGCAGGATCTCCGTGCGCACCTTGTCGCCCGCGACCCCCTTGGCCGGCGCAGCGCCGGCGGCCACGAGCGCATCGAGCGCGCGCAGCACCTGCAGCGGCTCGAGCGGGCGCGCCAGGCATGCGCCCGCCTCCTCGGGTGCGCGCGCACCGACGAACACGGCGTCGGCCAGCCTGTCGGTCACCAGGACCAGCTGCACCGAAGGGGCATGGTCGGCGTCGGCGACGACGAAGTCGGCTTCGGCCAGGATCTTGTGCAGCTCGTAGCTCGGCATGCGGCGCTCCGCGAGCCGCAGGTGCGACGTCAGGATGTTGCGCTCGAAGGCATTGAAGCCGAGCAGGGCGACGCGGTAGGGGGCTGTCATGCAAGGGGTGCGGCGGGCCGGGCCATCGTGGGGCGCAGGCGGCGCTCTGTCAATGACGGTGCGCACACCGCGTGCGCCCGCCCGCTAAGATCCTGGCCCCGCTTCGAGCCCGAGGGCGACGACATGGCCGAACCGAGCATCCACGATTTCGAGGCGCTGTCGATCGAGGGCAGGCCGGCGCAGTTCTCGACGCAGCGCGGCAAGGTGCTGCTGATCGTCAACACCGCGAGCCAGTGCGGCTTCACGCCGCAGTTCGGCGGCCTCGAACGGCTGTGGCGCGACTACCGCGAGCGCGGACTCGTGGTCGTGGGCTTTCCGAGCAACGAGTTCGGCGGCCAGGATCCGGGCAGCAACGACGAGATCGCGTCGTTCTGCGAACGCAGCTACGGCGTGAGCTTCCCGATGATGTCCAAGGTCGAGGTCAACGGCGCGCGCGCGCATCCGCTGTGGAAGTGGCTCGAGGCGCAGGCGCCGGGCTTGCTGGGCACCGAGGCGATCAAGTGGAACTTCACCAAGTTCCTCGTCGGCCGCGACGGCCGGGTGCTCCGGCGCTACGCGCCGAACGAGGCGCCCGACGCCTTGCGCGCCGACATCGAGCGGGCGCTGGCACAGCCCGCGGCACCGGCCGCAGCGTAGGCCACCCGTCCCCGGAGCGCAGCATGCATTTCTTCAGCCATCTCGAACCCTATGCCGGCGACCCGATCCTCGGCCTGAACGAGGCCTACCTGGCCGATGCGCGGCCGCACAAGGTGAACCTGTCGATCGGCATCTACTTCGACGATGCCGGACGCATCCCGGTGCTCGAGTCGGTGCACCAGGCCGAGGCCGCGATGCTCGCCGAATGCGCCCCCAAGCCCTATCTGCCCATGGAAGGGGCGGCAGCGGCGCGCAGCGCGGTGCAGGCGCTGCTGTTCGGCAGCGAGCACGCCGCGCTCGCGGCCGGCCGCGTGGCCACGCTGCAGACGGTGGGCTCGAGCGGCGGCCTGAAGATCGGCGCCGACTTCGTGCGGCGCTGGCTGCCGACGAGCGAAGTGTGGATCAGCGACCCGAGCTGGGAGAACCACCGCGCGATGTTCGAGGGCGCGGGCATCGCGGTGCACAGCTATCCCTACTACGACGCCGCGCGCGGCGGCGTACGCTTCGACGCGATGTGCGAGGCCCTGTCGGCGCTGCCGCGGCGCAGCGTGGTGCTGCTGCATGCCTGCTGCCACAACCCGACCGGCGTCGACCTCGGCGCGGCGCAGTGGCGCGCGCTCGTGCCGATCGTGCGCGAGCGCGCGCTGCTGCCCTTCCTCGACCTGGCCTATCAGGGCTACGGCGAGGGCCTCGCCGAGGACGCGTTCGCGCCGCGCCTGCTCGCCGACGCAGGCCTCACCTTCCTCGTCGTCAACTCGTTTTCCAAGAGCATGAGCGTATACGGCGAGCGCGCCGGCGCGCTGTCGGCGGTGTGCGCAGATCGCGCCGAGGCCGAGCTCGTGCTCGGCCAGCTCAAGGCGACGGTGCGGCGCAACTACTCGAGCCCGCCCATGCACGCCGCGGCCATCGTGAGCCGCGTGCTCGGGGAGCCGGCGCTGCGCGCGCGCTGGGAGGCCGAAGTCGGCGCGATGCGCGAGCGCATCCTCGCGATGCGCCGGCGCCTGCACGCCGTGCTGAGCGCCAGGAAACCGGGCCGCGACTTCGGCTACATCCTCGGCCAGCGCGGCATGTTCAGCTACACCGGGCTTGCGCCCGCGCAGGTGGACCGGCTGCGCGAAGCTCACGCCGTCTATCTGTTGCGCTCGGGGCGTATCTGCGTCGCCGGCCTGAACAACGGCAACGTCGAGCGCGCGGCCGAGGCCATCGCCGCAGTCATCGACTGACCGCCGCGCCTGCCGCGGCCGCGGCGGCCTGCACGCGCTCGCGCAGCCAGCGGTGCGCCGGGTGGGCGTCGTGCCGCTGGTGCCACAGCATCGCCACCTGCACCGGCGGCAGCGCGAAAGGCAGCTCACGCGCTGCCAGCCGCTCGCGGCAGCCGGTGGCCGTCAGCACCGACTCGGGCAACACGGCCAGCAGGTCCGACTGCGCCGCCACGCGGGCAGCCGTGATGTACTGGCCGACCGTCAGCACGACGCGCCGGGCGCGCCCGAGCGCAGCCAGCGCCTGATCGACCTGCCCGCGCAGCCGGCCGGCAAAGCTCACCTTCAGGTGCCGCGCCGCGCAGAACGCGTCGAGGTCGAGCGCGCAGTGCGCCAGCGCATGGCCGCCGCGCATCACGCAGACATAGCGTGTCTGGTACAGCGGCAGGCTGCGCACGGTCGCCGAGCCGCAGGCCGGGTCGGGCGTCAGGCCCGCGAAGACGCCCAGGGCGAGGTCGGCATCGCCGGTTTCGAGCGCCGGGCCCGGGTCGCGCGTGAGCAGGGGCAGCACGCGCAGGTCGATCGGTGCGGCCGGCGACTCCAGCGCCGCCACCAGCGGGGGCACCAGACGCGCAGCGGTGGCGTCGGTCATCAGCAGGCGCCATGACGCCGGATCGCGCTGCGGGTCGTAATGCTCGGGGGCAATCGCGTCGCGCAGCACGGCCAGCGCGCCGCGCACCTGCGGCCACAGGCGCTCGGCCTGCGCGGTGGGTTTCAGTCCCTGGGGCGTGCGCGTGAACAGCTCTTCACCGAGCGCTTCGCGCAACCTGCGCAGGGCCTGGCTGACGCCGGGCTGGGTGGCCCCCAGTGCACCGGCGGCGCGCGTGGCGCTGCCCTCGGACATCACGGCATCGAACACGCGCAGCAGGTTCAGATCGATGGTGCGGAAGTCCGGCAAGGCTTGTCGGCCCTAGATATGCAATTCTGTTATCACCAGCATCATGCAAATTTGATTGCATTTTCTAGGTACTTACCCCAGTATTTGGGTATGGCGGCGCTAGAGCCGCAGATGTCGAAAGGAAGAGTTCATGTCGACCACCAGCCTTCCCAGCCCGGCCCCGGTCGTCGTACCCCGCTTCGCTCCGGTGGCGGCAGATTGGTTCGCGCGCCTGCTCGAAGTACTGCACCTGGCCCGCCGGGTGCACACGGGGCGGCGACTGCGCATGGAGCGCCTTGCCGAGGCCGCCCGGCTGCGCCGTTACGCCGACTCGATGCGCTCGCTCGACCCGCGCTACGCCGCCGACCTGTACGCGGCAGCCGATCGCCACGTGGCTGATCTGTAAGCGCACACTCGCGAAATGATTGGCGCCACACATCGCTAGGCACTCAGGAGACGCGGCCCAGGCCCGGGCTCTCGGACGGCGCTGTCGCGCATCATCGTGCCGCACAGCAGGCCGAAGAGGTTCTTAGGGTCCTGCGGCCTGGCCGTCAGGTCGATCTCCTGACCGAGCGCGAGTTCGCGCGCGGCCGCCAGCAGCAGCCGCAGCGTCGAGAAATCCTCGAGCGCGAAGCCGACCGAGTCGAACAACGTGACCTCGCTCGCGCTGGCGCGTCCGGGCGCGGCGCCGCTGAGCACCTGCCACAGCTCCGTCACGGCGAACTCGGCCGGCATCTGCTGCAGTTCGCCCTCGATCCTCGTCTGCGGTTCGTATTCGACGAACACGCGCGCGGCCGCCAGGACGGCAGGGTGCAGCTCGGTCTTGCCCGGGCAGTCCCCTCCCACCGCATTCAGATGCATTCCGGGCTCCAGCATCTCGGGTGCGACGACGACCGCCCGGCGCTTGTCCGCGGTGATCGTCGTCACGATGTCAGCGCCCACTGACGCCTCGGCAGCGCTGCCGCAGTCGCGCAGTCGGATCGCCGGCGCGGCGGCGCCCAGATGGCGCCGCAGCCGCGCGGTCGCGGCAGGGTCGGGGTCGTAGAGGCGGATCTCGTCGATTCCCAGCAGATGATGGAAGGCGAGCGCCTGGAACTCGCTCTGGGCCCCGTTGCCGATGAGCGCCATGGTCCGCGCGTCGCGGCGCGCGAGGATCCTGGCCGCCAGCGCCGAGGTTGCGGCCGTGCGCAGCGCCGTGGCCAGCGTGAGTTCGGCGAGCAGCAGCGGCGCGCCGGTCGCCACGTCGGCCAGCGCGCCGAACGCCATGACCGTGGGCAGTCCGAGCGCGGTGTTGCCCGGGTGTCCGTTGACGTACTTGAACGCGTAGTGCGTCGCATCGGCGACCGGCATCAGCTCGATGACGCCACAGGGCGAGTGGCTCGCGGTGCGTGCGGACTTGTCGAACTCGGGCCATCGGCGCATGTCGGCTTCGATGGCGTCGGCCAGCCGCCGCAGCAAGTTGGGCAGTCCGCTGGCCGCGACGATGCGCGCGACGTCGGAGGTGGTGAGCAGCAGCGTCATCGGGGTGTCGTGCAGAAGGATCGGATGATTCTTCGAGGGCCCGCCGCCAATGACAATCGTCAATACTGCCAACGCATCAGCAGAAGAATGTCGTTTCGTCAGCGATAAGTGCCAGAATGGCAAATGGACTCGCTCGACCAGCAACTCATCGCCCTGCTGCGCGCCGACGCGCGCGCTGCGCTGGCCACGCTCGCCAAGAAGCTCGGCGTTTCGCGCGGCACCGTGGCCAATCGCATCGCCAGGCTCGAGGCCGAAGGCGTGATCGTCGGCTACACGTTGCGGCTGCGGCCCGACGCCACGCCCGACGAGATCCGCGCCTGGATGAGCATCACCGTCGAAGGCAACCAGACGCGCGCAGTCGTGGCGCACCTGCTCGGCGAGCCCGGCGTCGCGTCACTGCACGACACCAACGGCCGCTGGGATCTGCTGGCCGAACTGCGCGCAGCCAACCTCAACGAACTGGCGCTCGTGCTCGAGCGCGTGCGGCTGATCAAGGGCATCGGCAGCACCGAGACGAGCATCCACCTGCAGACCTACCGGCTGGCCTGAGCCGGTGAAGATATGAATCCCGAGGTCGCTCAGATGCAGCGCCCGCCGTCGACCTCCATGCACAGGCCGGTGATCATGCTGGCCTCGTCGCTGACGAGGAAGCATGCGGCGTTGCCCAGGTCCTCGGGCGTGGAGAAGCGCCCGATCGGGATCGTCGCGAGAAACCGCGCGCGCATCTCGGGCGTGTCGGCGCCCATGAAGCTCCTGAGCAGCGGCGTCTCGCCGGCCACCGGGTTGAGCGCGACGACGCGGATGCCGAACGGCGCGAGCTCCACCGCGCTGGCGCGCGTGGCCGTGATGACCCAGCCCTTGCTCGCGTTGTACCAGGCCAGGCGCGGCCGCGGGCTCACGCCCGCCGTGCTGGCCATGTTGAGCACGACGCCGCGAATGCCGTGCGCGCCGGCCGGCCTGGCCTTCAGGCGCGGCACGACCTCGCGCATCGCGAGGTAGATCGCCTTCATGTTGACCGCGACGACGCGGTCGAAGTCGGCTTCGCCCACCTCCTCGAGCGGCGCCGGCAGGTGCGTGACGCCGGCGTTGTTGACGAGGATGTCGAGGCCACCGAAATGCCGCTCGGCGGCGTCGAGCATCGCCCGCACGTCGGCTGCGCGCGCCACGTCGGCGCGCAGCGGCAGCGCCGCGGCGCCGGCTGCGGTCGCCACCGCCTCGGCCCCGGCGAAGTCGAGGTCGGCCACCACCACCCGCGCGCCCTCGGCGACGAACTTGCGCACGATGCCCGCGCCGAAACCCGAGCCGCCGCCGGTGACGACGGCTACCTTGCCTTGCAGTCGCATGCCTTGCTTCCCCTCGTGTGTGGCGGGCATCCGTGCTGCCCGCAGCCCGCCCCGCGATGCACCGACTCACAGGCGCCGGTGCAGTGTTCCACGCTGTTCAGCACATGAAACCGCGTCTTTGCCGCCCTCTCATCGTTGCAACTCCTCGCGATACCTCCGGGTATCGCTGCGGTTTGCGCCTAGCCAGGACGACAAGTCCATCGGTCCTCTCGAGTGCCGCACAGCGTCGAACACTGCACTAGTCGTGCTTGATCGCGATCGTCTTGAGCGACGAGAAGCCGTACAGCGCCTCGAAACCCTTCTCGCGCCCGTGGCCCGAATGCTTGACGCCGCCGAACGGCAGCTCGACGCCGCCGCCGGCGCCGTAGTTGTTGACGAACACCTGGCCGCAGCGCAACTTGCGCGCCAGACGCAGCTGGCGCGCGCCGTCGCGCGTCCACACGCCCGCCACGAGCCCGTAGGGCGTGCCGTTGGCGATGTCCAGCGCCTCGGCCTCGCCGTCGAACGCGATCACCGCCTGCACCGGGCCGAAAATCTCCTCCTGCGCGATGCGGTGACCCGGGTTCACATCGGCCACCAGCGTCGGCGCCACGTACCAGCCGCCCCGCGGCAGCGTGGGCGGCAGCGCCGCGCGCGCCGCCACCTCCAGGCCGCTCGCGTCGACCAGGCCGAGATAGCCGCTCACGATCTCGTGCTGGCGCTGCGAGATCACCGGACCGACGTCGAGATCGTCGAGCGCGCGGCCCACGCGCAGCGCACGGTAGCGCTCGGCCATGCGCGCGACGACCTCGCCGAGCACGGCGCGCTCGACGAGGATGCGGCTGGCCGCCGAGCAGGTCTGCCCGGCGTTCTGGATGCCGGCGTTGACGAGGAAGGGCAGCGCCGCGTCGAGATCGGCGTCGGCGAACACGAGTTGCGGACTCTTGCCGCCCAGCTCCAGCGTCACCGGCACCGCGTTTTTCGCCGCCGCGGCCTGCACGAGCGCGCCCACGGCCACCGAACCGGTGAACGAGATGTGGTCGATGCCGGCATGCGCCGACAGTGCTGCGCCGGCCTCCTCGCCCAGCCCGGGCACGACGTTGAGCGCGCCGGGCGGCAGGCCGGCGCGCTCGGCGATGCGCGCGAAGGCCAGCGCCGTCAGACAGGCTTCCTCGGCCGGCTTCAGCACGCAGGCGTTGCCCATCGCCAGCGCCGCGCCCACGCTGCGGCCGATGATCTGCATCGGATAGTTCCAGGGCACGATGTGCGCGGTCACGCCGTGCGGCTCGCGCAGCGTGAACGCGGTGTAGCCGTTGGCGAACGGGATCGTCCGGCCCATCACCTTGTCGGCCGCGCCGCCGTAGAACTCGAGGTAGCGCGCCAGCGCCAGCGCGTCGGCGCGCGCCTGCTTCAGGGGCTTGCCGACGTCGAGCGCCTCGAGCCGCGCCAGTTCGTCGGCCTCTTCGAGCACGAGCGCGCTCATCTTCGCAAGCACGCGGCCGCGCTCGGCGGCGGCGAGCGCACCCCAGGGGCCGTCCTGCGCCGTGCGCGCCGCGCGCACGGCCTCGTCGATGTCGGCCGCCTGGCCGCGCGCGATCTCGCCCAGCGGCGCCCCCTCGGACGGATCCATGAGCGGCAGCGTGCCGCCGCCGGCGGCGCGCCGCCAATGGCCGCCGACAAAGACGAGCGAGGTATCGAAGGCGGCAGCGGCGCAACTCATGGGGGGCCTCCGGAAGCGGGGCGGGCAGCTTGGGGCATCATAGTCGCCGATGGCCTGGTTCCTGCTCAAGCGCTTCGCCGCCTTCGTGGCCACGCTGGCCGTGGCGTCGGTCGTGGTGTTCGCGGTGCTCGAACTGCTGCCGGGCAACGCCGCCGAGGTGATCCTGGGCGAGACCGCAACGCCCGAATCCGTGGCCGCCCTGCAGGCCCGGCTCGGTCTGGACCGCCCGGCGCTCACGCGCTACCTCGACTGGACCGGCGGCCTGCTGCGCGGGCGCACCGCCAACAGCATCAGCTACGACACGCCCAGCGCCGAGCTCATCGTCGAGCGGCTGCAAGTCACGCTGCCGCTGGCGGCGATGGCGATGGCGCTCACCGTCGTGCTCGCGCTCGCGCTCGGCGTCTACGCCGCGGCGCGCCACAACCAGCTCGGCGACGTCGGCGTGATGGCCGCCAGCCAGCTCGGCATCGCGATCCCGAACTTCTGGTTCGCGATCCTGCTCATCCTGCTCTTCGCGGTGAAGCTGCAATGGGTGAGCGCGGGCGGCTTCCCCGGCTGGAGCGCCGACGACGGGGGCGGGCTGTGGGAGGGACTCCAGGCCCTGGTGCTGCCGGCAGTGGCGCTGGCGGTGGTGCAGGCGGCGATCCTGGCGCGCATCACGCGCTCGTCGGTGCTGGAGGTGATGCGCGAGGACTTCGTGCGCACCGCGCGCGCCAAGGGGCTCAGCAAGCGCCAGGCGCTGTGGCGCCACGTGCTGCGCAACGCGCTGATCCCGGTGCTCACCGTCGCCGGGCTGCAGTTCGCCAACCTCGTCACCGGCACCATCGTCGTCGAGAACGTGTTCGTGCTGCCGGGCATCGGGCGGCTCGTGTTCCAGGCCATCGCCAACCGCGACCTCGTCGTCGTGCGCGACGTTGTCATGCTCCTGGCCAGCATGGTGGTGGTGGTGAACTTCGTCGTCGACTTGCTGTACGCCGTGGTCGACCCGCGGCTGCGCGGCGCCTGAGCGGGGCCGGCGCGATGACGGGCTTCTGGCAGCGCGCAAGACGCCACCCGAGCTTCGTGGTCGGCGGGCTGCTGAGCGCGGCGCTGGCCCTGGCCGCGCTGGTCTCGCTCTTCTGGTCGCCCTACCCGGTGGCCGAGATCGACATCCCGAGCAAGCTGCAGCCGCCGAGCGCGGCGCATTGGCTCGGCACCGACAGCCTCGGGCGCGACATCGCCTCGCAGCTGCTGGTGGGCGCGCAGAACAGCATCCTGGTCGGCGTGATCGCCGTCGGGATCGGCCTGGCCGTGGGCGTCACGCTGGGCTGCCTGGCCTCGGCCTCGCGCGCCGACGGCCGCGGCTGGATCGAGGAGCTGGTGATGCGCGCCAGCGACTTCACCTTCGCCTTCCCGGCGCTGCTGTCGGCGATCATGCTCACCGCCATCTACGGGCCGGGGCTGGTGATGAGCATCGTCGCGATCGGCATCTTCAACATCCCGGTGTTCGCGCGCATCGCGCGCGGCAGCGCCAACGCGGTGTGGGCGCGCGAGTTCGTCACCGCCGCGCGCGCCGCCGGCAAGGGGCCGCTGGCGATCACGCGCGACCATGTGCTGCCCAACATCGCAAGCCCGCTCATCGTGCAGGCGAGCATCTCGTTCGCCACCGCCATCCTGGCCGAGGCGGCGCTGTCGTATCTCGGCCTGGGCACGCAGCCGCCGCGGCCGAGCTGGGGCCGCATGCTCAACGAAGCGCAGACGCAGATGTTCCAGGCGCCGCTGCTGGCCGTGTACCCGGGGCTGGCGATCATGGCCAGCGTGCTCGGCCTGAACCTGATCGGCGACGGCCTGCGCGACCTGCTCGACCCCAAACTGGCGCGCAAGCGCTGACCGGGCGGGCGCCCCCGCGCACGCCACCCGAACGAGGAGCCGGCCGCCATGAAGGTCGACTTCGTCTCCGACATCGCCTGCCCCTGGTGCGCGGTGGGCCTGAACGCGCTCGAACGCGCGCTGACGAACCTCGGCGATGGGTTCGCGATCGAACTCGAGTTCCAGCCCTTCGAGCTCAACCCCGACATGCCGGCCGCAGGCGCCGACCTGCTGCAGTACCTGGCAGCCAAGTACGGCCTGGGCGAAGCCCAGGTGCGCGCCAACCAGGCCACGCTGCACGAACGCGGCGCGGCGGTGGGCTTCGCCTTCGGCGCGCGCGGCCGCGTTTGGAACACCTTCGACGCGCACCGGCTGCTGCACTGGGCGCGCGTCGAAGCCGGCGCCGAGGCCGAGCGCCGGCTCGCACACGCGCTCTTCGCCGCCTACCACGGCCAGGGCCGCAACCCGGGTGCGCGCGAGCTGCTGCTCGAACTCGTCGACGCGCTCGGCCTGGACCACGCGCGCGCCGCGCAGGTGCTCGAAGGCGACGCGTTCGCCGCCGAAGTGCGCGCCGCCGAGCGCCAGTGGCAGGACGCCGGCATCCACTCGGTGCCGGCGCTCGTCGTCGACGGCCGCCACCTGATCCAGGGCGCGCAGAAGCCCGAGGTGTTCGAGCAGGTGCTGCGCCGGCTCGCGGCGCAGGCGTGACCGGGCTCGCGCGCGGCCGGCATCGCCCGGCCACGCCGGCCGGCCGCCGACGGCACACCGCAACAGAACTTCACCGAGTAAACGCGCGCAACGCCGCGGCGGCGCTGTCGCCGCTGCAGCAGCCGCGCGCGTTGTACCGGCAAGGTCCTCGTGACGCGACAGGAGCTTGTCCGTGAAAGCGAACGCAAACGAACGTCGGCGCCTCTTCGCGCGCGCCGCCGCCATGGCTCTGGCCGCAGGCGGCGCTGCGCTGCTCGCCGGCTGCGTGGTCGCGCCGCTGCCCGGCTACGGCGCCTACGAGCCGGCGGACGGCCCGCTGGCCGACGCTGCGCCGCCGATGCCGCAATACGAGGTGGTGCCGGCCGCACCCGGCCCGGCCTACGTGTGGATCGGCGGCTACTGGGCCTGGCATCTCGGCCGCTACGCCTGGATCGGCGGCCGCTGGGCGATGCCGCCGGCCGGGCACGGCTGGGTGCCGGGCTACTGGCGCCGCGAGGGGCCGGGCTGGCGCTGGCGCGGCGGGTACTGGCGGCGCCGCTGACGCGGCGGTCCGCACGGCACCGGGGCCGGCCTCCTGGTCCGCTGACCGCCCGGTCGCAGCGCGCCGGCCCCGCGCCCGGCCACAGCCATGCCCCGTTGCCGGCGCCGGCGGCCGCGCAGGACCGCCGCGTCGCGCGCGGCGTCGATCAAGTGCGCGGCTTGATCCTGACCTTGGCCTTGATCGCCGTCCCGGCCCTGCCCTTGCTTCGCGTCTTCGGATCGGCGCCCGGCTCGGCCTCGGTCGGCGTCTTGGGCGCCCTCGGTGCCCTGGTCGCGCGCGACGCCTTGGGCGCAGAGGACACCCCGGCGCCGGCCTTTGCCTTGCGCCCGGCTCGATGCCCGCGTTTCGGCTCGGCCGCCGCAGCGCTCGACGCGGCCCCTGTCTTGCGCGCAGCACCTGCCGCTTGTGGCGCGATCTTCCCGGCCGCCGCGCGGCGGCGGCCGGGCGGCGGCTTCTTCGCCGTCTCGGCATTCCCCGGCGCCGGCGCGGTTTCGGTCATCTCGATGTCGAACATCTCGGCCAGCTCCACCGCGTCGAGCCGCCGTCCCTGGGCCGGCCGCGTGGCCGGCGTCGCGAGCGCCTGATCGGCCTGCGCCAGCAGATCGGCGCCGTCGACGCGGCGCAGCCGGAACAGCAGCTCGGGCTGGCTGTCCAGCCGCGCGCCCACGCCGTAGAGCACCGCGGCGACATGCTTGCACATCGACGCCCAGTCGGGGCAGGAGCAGCTGAAATGAATCTCCCGCGGCGCCGGAAAGAGCCCGTCGCCGGGGCGGCACAGGCGCTGCATCACGGCCTGGGAGAAGCGGCCCTGCAGCAGCTCGACCATCGAGTCGATCGAGCCGGCGCAGTCCGCGCCGATCGCCTTCCAGTGCCTGTCGCCCACCGCCGCCACGCGCACCTCGACGCGGTACAGATCCGAGCCCACGACCTGGGCGCGCACCTCGCCCTCGGCGATGGCCAGATCGATCACCGAACCGTTGCGCACGTAGGTGCGCCCGCGCGGCAGCCGGTTGGCGTAGTCGCTGTACTGCTCGAGGTTCTCGCACCAGGCCTTGCCCCAGAAGGTCCGGGCGATCGCGCCGCGCGACGGCACCACCGGCGCCAGCGCCGCGCCGGACTTGCGCGCGCGCGCCGCGGCCGCTTCGGCCTTCTTCCTTCGCGCGGCGGCCGGCACGTACGGCTTCCAGCCCCAGTAGCTCATGCTCGTCTCCCTTGCCTCGGTTGCAGGTGATCAGGCGTCGTGCGCGGCATGGATGTCCAGGCGCACCAGGTCGAGCAGCTCGCCGTCGCTCATTTCGGTGAGCAGGCGCTCGGCGCCGCCTTCGAGCACATCCCTCACCAGTTGCTGCTTCGAGCGGATCAGGGCGTCGATGCGCTCCTCCACCGTGCCGCGGCAGACGAACTTGTGCACCAGCACGTTGCGCCGCTGGCCGATGCGGTAGGCGCGGTCGGTGGCCTGATTCTCCACCGCCGGATTCCACCAGCGGTCGAAGTGCACCACATGCGACGCGGCCGTGAGGTTCAGCCCCGAGCCGCCCGCCTTGAGCGAGAGCACGAAGAAGGGCACGAGCTCGTCGCCCTGGAAGCGCTCGACCCGCTCGCGCCGGCGCGCCACCGGGGTGGCGCCGTGCAGCACCAGCCCCGGGCGGCCGAACAACGCGCCGAGAAAGGCCGCCAGCGGCTCGCAGGTCTCGCGGAACTGCGTGAAGACGAGCATCTTCTCCTGCTTGTCGCGCACCACTTCGGCCAGCTCGCGCAGGCGCGCGAACTTGCCGCTGTCCTCGGCGCGCCAGGCCGCGTCGCCCAGCCACTGCGAGGGGTGGTTGCAGATCTGCTTGAAGCGCATCAGGTAAGCCAGCACCAGCCCCTTGCGCGCGATGCCCTCGGCGCCGTCGAGCGCCTGCGCGAGTTCCTGCACCGCCTGCTGGTACAGCGCGGCCTGCGCCGGCGCCAGATGGCACCAGGCATCGAGCTCGGTCTTGTCGGGCAGGTCGGCGATCACGCTCTTGTCGCTCTTGAGGCGGCGCAGGATGTAGGGCGCGACCAGCCGGCGCAGCGGCGCGTAATGCTCGGCGCCTTGCAGCCGCCGCGTGAAATCGGCGAACACCTGCTGCGAGCCGAGCAGCCCCGGGTGCGTGAAGTCGAACAGCGACCACAGATCGCCGAGGCGGTTTTCCACCGGCGTGCCGGTGAGCGCGATGCGCGCGTCGGCCTGCAGGCTCTTGAGCTGGCGCGTCTGCTTGGCGCCGGGGTTCTTGATCGCCTGCGCCTCGTCGGCGACGACGAGGCGCCAGCGCTGCTGCGCCAGCGCCGGCAGGCGCAGCAGCGTCGCGTAGCTGGTGACGACGAGGTCGGCCGCTTCGAACGCGGCAGCGTCCAGCGCGCGCAAGGGCTGCGCCGGCAGCACCGACGGATGCGCCACCAGCACGCGCAGCGCGGGCGCGAAACGCTCGGCCTCGGCCGCCCAGTTGGCCAGCAGCGAGGCCGGCGCCACCAGCAAGCTGGGCTTGCGCGGCGTACCGGCGCGCGCGCTCTCCTGCTGCAGCACCAGCAGCAGCGCCAGCGTCTGGATCGTCTTGCCCAGGCCCATGTCGTCGGCCAGGCAGGCACCCAGGCCCAGGCGCGTCAGCAGATACAGCCAGCGCAGGCCGGCCTGCTGATACGGCCGCAGCGTCGCCTTCAGGGCCGGCCCCGGATCGACCTGCGCCAGGCCCTCGGGTTGGCGCAGGCCGCGCAGCGTCTCGGCCAGCCAGCCGCCGGCGCTGACTTCGGCCCAGTCGCGGGCTTGGGCGCCGTCGCCGGTCTCGCCCTCTTCGCCCTCTTCGCCCAGGCCCGCGCCGGCCACCAGCCGCATCGCCTCGGTGAACGGAAGGCCGTCGGCAGCCGCCCGCTGCTCGACCGCGCGCCAGCGCTCCAGCAGCCGGCCGAGTCTGGCGCCGTCGACCTCGACCCAGCGGCCTCGGATCAGCTGCAGGCCGGCGCTGCCGGCAAGCAGCGCCTCGATCTCGGCGGGCGTGAGCCGCTCGCCGTCGAGCGTGAGCGCCACTTCGAAATCGAGCATCGCGCCCAGGCCCAGCACCGAGGGCCGGGCCGCGCCCACCGTGGCGCTGACGCGCGCGCGCGCCGGCCGCCCGCCCTGCCAGCTGCCGGGCATGCGCAGGACGATGCCGCCGGCTTCGAGCTTGGACGCATCGCGCAGCAGGCGCAGCGCCTCGGCGGGTGTCCAGCGCAGCGGGTGGTAGATCTCGCCCGCATCGACCATCTCGCGCAGCCACTCGCACTGCTGCGCCGCGCGCTGCACCGGCAGCAGCAGCGACAGCAGCTGCGCCTTCTTGCGCGCCCCCGAGAACTCGGCCAGCGCCGTCGCCAGCGGCTGATGCTGCGCCCGGCCGTGCGCCGCGAGCCGCGTCGTGTAGGTGGCGAGGAAGGCGAACGGCGCCTCGTCGTCCTTGCGGTTCTCGGCCAGGTTGAAGTGCACGCGGCCGACCAGGTTCCAGGCCGGGTGCCAGCTCCTCAGCAGCTCGGCGAGCGGCCGCGCCGATTCGTCGAGCGCAGCGCGCGCCGCCGTGTCCAGCTCGGCCCACAGCGCCGCGAGCACTTCGCCCGAGAGGTACTCGGCGCCGCGCATCGGCGGCGCGTCGGCCGCCAGCGCGGCGAGCGCGGCCGCGTCCGGCGCCGCCACGGCGATCGGCGCGCCTTCGGGCGTGGCGCACAGTGCGCTCACGTAGCGCGCCGCGAAATCGCGCCACCAGGCCAGCAGCGGCGGCAGCACGCTGGCCACGTCGCGCGCGCCCAGCTCCAGCAGGCCCGGGCCGCAGCCGCGCGCGAAGGCGGCGGCGAGCCGCTCGGCCAGCGCCGGCGCGAGCGGGGGCGCCTCGGCGTCGCTCAGCAGCCGCAGGTGGCCGCTGGGCGTCAGGGCGGGCGACAGCGGTGCGATGGCGGCGGCGCAGTTCATTGGGGGGTGGGGTGCGGACGCGCTGGTACCGCTTGGCAAGGCGGCCCGAGGCAGGAAAGGAGCACCGTTGCGCCGCCGCGCCGTTGCCGATGAGCCGCCTCGGCATCCGCAGCAGGCACGGGGCCAGGGCAGCGCCCTTTTTACTCGATTCGCTTCGCGCCCCGCCCGCGGTCGATCGCGGCCTGGGCACTTGCCACGCTGCCACGGCACGCTATGATGCCCGCCACTGTACGGACATCCATATGCGAATCGCGGGGCTCTTCGCCGGGATCGGCGGTTTCGAACTGGGCATGCACCGGGCGGGGCATGCGACCGAGCTCGTCTGCGACATCCTTCCCGAGTCACGCGCGGTGCTCGCCGCGCGCTTTCCCGCGGTCGCGTATCGGGACGACATCGCGAAGCTGCGCTCGCTGCCGCGTTCGATCGATCTGCTCTGCGCGGGGTTTCCTTGCCAGGACCTGAGTCAGGCCGGCCGTACCGCCGGCCTCGGCGGCGAACGATCCGGCTTGATCGGCGAGGTCTTTCGCCTGCTGTCGCGCCGCCGCGTTCCGACGGTCGTCGTCGAGAACGTCCCGTTCATGCTGCAGCTCAACGGCGGCAACGCGATGCGAGCCATCGTCGACGAGTTCGAGGGCCGCGGCTATCGCTGGGCGTATCGAGTCGTCGACAGCTGGTCCTTCGGCCTCGCCCAACGGCGCGAGCGCGTGTTCCTCGTGGCCTCGCGTGCCCTCGATCCTTGCGAGGTCGTGCTGGCCGACGACAAGCCGATCCCCAGGCCGGCGACGAACCTCGGCGTCGTGCCGCACGGCTTCTACTGGACCGAAGGCCTTGGCGGACTGGGCTGGGCGGTGGACGCCGTACCGACCCTGAAGAACGGCAGCACCATCGGCATCGCCTCGCCTCCCGCTGTGCTCATGCCGGATGGTCGTGTCCTCAAGCTGGGCATTCGCGACGGCGAACGCCTGCAGGGGTTCGATACCGACTGGACCCTGCCCGCGGAAGACGTCGCCAAGCCCTCCGCGCGCTGGGGTCTGGTCGGCAGCGCGGTCAGCGTACCGGTCGCCCAATGGCTGGGCGACCGGCTGAACCGGCCCGGCGCCTATGCCCCCGTGCGCGACACGCTGTTTCCCTCCTCGGGCATGGCGCCGCGTGCCGCGCGCTTCGACGGTCGGCGCAGGTTCGCGGTCTCCATCGGCACCGACCCGATCGGTCTTCGACCGCCCTCGGTGGCGGCCTTCATGCGCGAGGGCGAGCAGCGCGAGCTGCTGTCGGCCAAGGCCAGCGTCGGTTTCCTCGCGCGTACGCGCAGGGCAAAGCTGCGGTTCGCACCCGGCTTCATCGAGGCCGTCGAGCGCCACTGCGTCGCGATGGGCGGCGTCGTCCCCGCGCGCCCGGTCTCGCCTCAGCTCGAGCTGATCGCGGCCTGAGCGGCCGCCGCGCCGCGCCGCGCGCTCAGGAGCGCGCGAACCGCGCGCGGAACTGCGCGCACAGGCTGCGCACCATGCGCTCGTAATTCGTGTGCTCGTCGCGATTCGGGCCGATCGCGGGATCGTGTACCACGGCGACCGCGGTGCCGTCGTTGCGGCAGTCGAGCACGGTGATGCCGATCGCGTCGTATCCGTACTCGGGCGTCGACGCCCGCGTCGGAATCGCGGTGCCGAGCATCCGGACGACTCGGCGGGCGTCCGCAGGTTGCGCGTGCCGGTTCGTCTGCGCGGATGGGCTCGGGGTCACGAAGCGCGAGGCGGCGTTCACCAGCGAGTACGAGACGGCGATGCACTCCTTGGCCGCGAGCTTCGCCAGATAGCCGGTCGCGAGGATCTCCGCGTGCAGCCGCGGAAGCGACTTCACATGCTCGGTCATGCAGGCCTTGGCTTCGAGCGCGATGGCCACTTCGGAAACATCGTCGGCCCTGTCCTCCTCGACGCGCGGCAGGCGATCGAGCACGAGCCGCTCGTACGGCGTCAGCACAATGCCGTAAGCGGCCGCAAGGTCCGCGAAAGAACGTCTTCGCGACCTGCCGGAACGGGTACGCCAAGTGACGACGAGATCGAGGGTCTTGTTGATCGGGCCCACGATCACATGATTGATGCCGAAGCCGATCTTGCCCTTGCTTGCCGCGTCGTGCAGCACGTCGCATTGGGTCAGCAGGTCGAACAGCAGGGTCCAGCAGGCGACCTTGGAATGCGTGTCGCTGCGCGAGTGATACTGCCACTTGCGCGATCCCTTGCCGCGAGCCGTGGCGACACTCATGGTTCGCGCCAGGATCTCCGGTCCCAGGATGGCAACCCGCTCCGACTCGCCCATCTGCCCCCCGATCTCGGCCCGCACCCGGCTCATGAAGCGGGTGCGGCGCGAGCATACCGCCCCGGAGTTGGCGGTCCGGCGCTTCCTGCATAGCGCGGGACTTCGATACGCACTCCACGGCGCGCGCTTGCCGGGCCGGCCCGATCTGGTTCTGCCGCGGCGGTGCACGGTTGTCTTCGTCCACGGCTGCTTCTGGCACGGACACGACTGCTCGCATGGGTCGGTGCAGTCCAAGACCAATGCCCCGTTCTGGGCACGCAAGATCGCCGACAACCGGGCGCGCGACGCGCGCCAGCAAGACGAACTGCGCGCGGCCGGCTGGCGCGTCGAAGTCGTCTGGGAGTGCCAAGCCACGGACGAGTCATTCCTGCGCAGGCTGGCGCGCCGCCTGCTGCGGCGCTGAGCGCCGGCACGCCTGCGCTATCGTCGCCCCATGCCCCTGCTCGAAGTGAACGACCTGCGCGTCACGCTGCAGACCGCGCGCGGCCCGGCCGATGCGCTGCGCGAGGTCGGCTTCACGCTCGCGCGCGGCCAGACGTTGGGGCTGATCGGCGAGTCGGGCTGCGGCAAGTCGATCACCGCGCTGGCGCTGATGGGGCTGCTGCCCGAGGGCGCGCGCGTCGCCGGCTCGATCCGTCTGGACGGCACCGAGCTCACCACGCTGGCCGAGGACGCGCTGTGCGCGCTGCGCGGCAACCGCATCGGCATGGTGTTCCAGGAGCCGATGACGGCGCTCAACCCGCTGCACACGGTGGGCCGGCAGATCGCCGAGTCGCTGCGCCTGCACAAGGGCCTCGACCGCACGGCGGCGCGCGCCGAGGCGCTGCGGCTGCTGGAGCGCGTGCAGCTGCCGCAGCCGCGCGAGCGGCTCGACGCCTACCCGCACCAGCTCTCGGGCGGACAGCGCCAGCGCGTGGTGATCGCGATCGCGCTGGCCTGCGGGCCCGACCTGCTCGTCGCCGACGAGCCGACGACGGCGCTCGACGTGACGATCCAGCGCGAGGTGCTCGACCTCATCGACGAGCTGGTGCGCGCCGACGGCATGGGCCTCGTGCTCATCAGCCACAACCTGGGCGTGATGGCCGACCGGGTACAGCGCGTGTGCGTGATGTACGGCGGCCTGGTGGTCGAGAGCGGCCCCACGGCCGAGGTGTTCGCGCGCCGCGCGCACCCGTACACGCAGGGCCTGTTCGCGGCACGCCCGCGCCTGGGGCTGGCGCGCGGCACGCGGCTGGCCACGATCGCCGGACGCGTGCCCGAGCTGGCCGACCTGCCCGCCGGCTGCCCGTTCGCCGAGCGCTGTGCGCTCGTCGTGCCGGCCTGCCGCGCGGCGCTGCCGCCGCCCGTCGAAGTGGGCGCGGGCCACGTCGCGCGCTGCCTGCGCGTGCCGGACGCGCTGGCGGCGCTGGCGGCGCAGACAGCACCGGAGGCGGCATGACGCTGCTGGCGGTCGAAGACCTGAGCAAGCGCTACCGCCTGCCGCGCGAGCACCTGCTGGCCGCCGCGCCCGAAGTGCAGGCCCTGCAGGAGGTGAGCTTCACGCTCGCGGCCGGGCGCAGCCTGGGCATCGTCGGCGAATCGGGCTCCGGCAAGAGCACGCTGGCGCGGCTGGTGATGGCTCTGGAGTCGCCCAGCAGCGGCCGCGTGCTGCTGGGCGGCACCGACCTGCACACGCTCACGCGCGCCGAGCTGCGGCGCGTGCGCGCGCGGCTGCAGATGGTGTTCCAGGATCCCTACGGCTCGCTCGATCCGCGCCGCACCGTGCTGCAGGCGGTGGCCGAGCCGCTGGCCGTGCTGCACGGCGCCGGCCGCGCCGAGCAGCGCGAGCGCGCGGCCGAGGTGCTCGACGCCGTGGGCCTGCGCGCGAGCGACCTCGGCAAGTACCCGCACGAGTTCAGCGGCGGCCAGCGCCAGCGCATCGCGATCGCGCGCGCGCTCGTCACCCGGCCCGAGCTGATCGTCGCCGACGAGCCGGTGAGCGCGCTCGACGTCAGCGTGCAGGCGCAGGTGCTCAACCTGATGCAGGACCTGCAGGAGCGCTACGGCGTCACCTACCTCTTCATCAGCCACGACCTGGCGGTGGTCGATCTGGTGTGCGACGAGGTCATCGTGCTGCAGCAGGGCCGGGTGGTCGAGCGCGGCAACCCGCGCACGCTGTTCCGCCGGCCGCAGCACCCCTACACGCAGCGGCTGCTGGCGGCGGTCCCGGGCGGCTGAGCCTGCGAGGGCACGCTTCGCGGGCGCGATTCATGTCTTCACAGGCTCCAAGCGGGGCACCGGCTTCGGGGCCTGCCGGCGCGTGGCGCTTGGCGCCAGAATCGAGCCCATTCCAGGCCCCGACGGAGACACGAGGATGACGACCGACCGCCGCACCGTCAACGCCCTGCTCGCCGGCCTGCCGCTGGCGCTGGCGCACCCGCTCGCCGCCGCGCAGCCGCGCCGCGACAGCGTCGTGCTCGGCATGGTGCTGGAGCCGCCCGGGCTCGATCCGACCGCCGGCGCCGCCGCGGCGATCGGCGAGATCGTGCACTACAACATCCTCGAAGGGCTGACGAAGATCGGCGTCGAGGGCGCGGTGACGCCGCTGCTGGCCGAGAACTGGACCGTCGCGCCCGACGGCAAGACCTACACCTTCGCGCTCAGGAAGGGCGTCACCTTCAGCGACGGCAGCGCCTTCGACGCCCAGGCGGTTAAGTTCAGCTTCGAGCGTGCCAAGGCGCCCGGCAGCACCAACAAGGCCAGGAAGACGGTTTTCGACAACCTCAGCAGCGTGGTCGTGCTCGAGCCGCACATCGTGAGCCTGGTGTTCGACCAGCCCGACGCCACGCTGCCGTTCCGCCTGGGCGAGAACACCGCCGTCATCCTGCACCCGAACAGCGCGGCCCAGGCCGCCACGCGCCCGGTGGGCACCGGCCCGTACCGGCTCGACAGCTGGAGCCGGGGCAGCGCCGTCTCGCTCGTCAAGTGGGACGGCTGGCGCGACGCGGCCAGGGTCCGCATCAGGAAGGCCACCTTCCGCTTCATCAACGATCCGGCGGCGCAGGTGGCGGCCCTGCTGGCCGGCGACATCGACGGCATGCCGCGCTTTGCCGCGCTGCAGGCGCTGGCGCAGTTGCGCAGCGACAAGCGCTTCGGTGTCGAGGTGGGCAGCACGGCGGGCAAGGGCATCATGGCGATCAACAACCGCCGCAAGCCGCTCGACGACCTGCGCGTGCGCCGCGCGCTCGCGCACGCGATCGACCGCCAGGCCTTCATCACCGGTGCCCAGGAAGGCCTGGGGCGGCCGATCGGCAGCCACTTCGCGCCCACCGACATGGGCTACCTCGACCTCACCCGGCGCTACCCCTACGACCCCGACAAGGCGCGCGCGCTGCTCCGGGACGCCGGCGTCGCCACGCCGCTGCAGCTCACGCTGACGCTGCCGCCGCCGCCCTACGCACGCAAGGGCGGCGAGATCGTCGCCGCCATGCTGGCCAAGGTCGGCATCAACGCCCGCATCGAGAACGTCGAGTGGGCGCAGTGGCTGGCCGGGCCGTTCAAGGGCCAGTTCGACCTCACCATCGTCAACCACGTCGAGCCGCTCGACTACGCCACCGCCTACGCCGATCCGAACTACTACTTCGGCTACGACTCGGCGCTGTTCCGCGGCCTCGTGGCCACGCTGGCCGCGACGAGCAACCGCACCGAGAAGGCCCGCCTGTGGCGCGACATCCAGCGCCAGCTGGCCGAGGACGCGGTGAACGTGTTCATCTGGAACCCGGCGCAGGTGGCGGTGTACCGGCGCGGGCTGCGCGGGCTGTGGAGCAGCTCGCCGATCTTCGCCAACGACCTCGCCGCCGTGAGCTGGGCGCCGCCGGCCACGAGCTGAAAGCCCGTGAAGATATGAATCGCGCTCGCGCAGGGGTACCCAAGGGCGCCGGGCAAGGCGCAACGCGGCGCGCGGCGGCGCCGCGCACCGTGCCGATGAGTGCGTGCGGCGCCCGACCGGTCGGCCGGCGCGACACCCTATGGAACCGAGCTGCCCGATGAAGGCCTTGCACGAACTGGGCGCGCGCGAGTTGGCGGCGCATTACGCGAGCGGTGCGCTTTCGCCGGTGGAGGTGGCGCGGGCCGTGATCGCGCGCATCGAGCGCTGGGAGCCGCGGCTGCACGCGCTGTGGGCCTTTGCGCCCGAAGCCGTGCTCGCGCAGGCGCAGGCCTGCGAGGCACGCTGGCGCGCCGGCCGACCGCTCTCGGCGCTGGACGGCGTGCCGCTCACGCTCAAGGACAACATCGCGACCCAGGGCCTGGCCGTGCCGCTGGGCACCGCGGCCAGCGAGCTCGTGCCGGCGGCCGAGGACGCGCCGCCCGCGGCCCGCCTGCGCGAGGCCGGCGCCGTGCTGCTGGCCAAGACGACGATGCCCGACTACGGCATGCTGTCCTCGGGCCTGTCGAGCTTCCATGCGCTGGCCCGCAACCCCTGGAACCTGGCCACCAATCCGGGCGGCAGCAGCGCCGGTGCCGGCGCCGCCGCGGCCGCCGGCTACGGGCCGCTGCACCTGGGCACCGACATCGGCGGCTCGATCCGGCTGCCCGCCGCCTGGTGCGGCGTGGTCGGCTTCAAGCCCAGCCTCGGGCGCGTGCCGATCAAGCCGCCGTACATCGGCCGCGTGGCCGGGCCGATGACGCGCAGCGTCGAGGACGCCGCGGCGGCGATGGCGGTGCTGGCGCAGCCCGACTGGCGTGATGCGACGAGCCTGCCGCCGCAGGCGATCGACTGGAGCGCGCTCGACTGCGAGCTGCGTGGCCTGCGCATCGGGTTGCTGCTCGATGCCGGCTGGGGCCTGGCCTGCGCGCCCGAGATCGGCGCCGCGGTGACGCGCGCCGCGCACCTGTTCGAGCAAGCCGGTGCGCGCGTCGAGCCGCTCGCCCCCTTCGCGACGCGCGCGATGGCCGACGGCATCGATCTGTTCTGGCGCGTGCGCAGCTGGCTCGACATCTCGGCGCTGCCGCGCGCGCGCCAGGAGCGCGTGCTGCCCTTCATCCGCCAGTGGGTGGAAGCGGGCGCACGCGCGAGCACGGCCGAGCTGTTCCGCGGCTTCAGCCAGATCGCGGCCTTGCGCGACGCCGCCGTCGCGGCCTGCCAGCCCTTCGACTTCGTGCTCTCGCCGGTGGCGCCGCTGGCCAGCTTCCCGGCCGAGCATGCGATGCCCACCAACGACCCGACGCGCGCGATGGAGCACATCGCCTTCACGCTGCCCTACAACATGAGCGAGCAGCCCGCCATCAGCGTGCCCTGCGCGCACGCCGCCGACGGCGCGCCGATCGGGCTGCAGATCGCCGGCCGGCGCCACGACGACCTCGGCGTGCTGCGCCTGGCACGCGCCTGGGAACGGCTGCGCCCGGCCGACGCGCTGCGGCCCTGGCCCGAGCCGCCGGCAGCGTAGCCAGGCGCCGACTGCCGGATCGGGGGGCCGCGCGGGCGCGCGCCGACGGCGCGCTACATTCGTGCCATGACGAGTCTCGACCGGCGCGGCAATCCCTGCAGCAGCAGCAGCGAGACCGCGCGCGCCGCCGCCGAACAGGCACTGTGGCGCATGATGTCGCAGTACGGCACGCCGCAGGCCGAACTGGACGCCGCCGCCGCCGCCGATCCGCGCTGGGCGCTGCCGCAGGTGATGCAGGCGGGACACCGTCTCGGTCTGGCCGAGCCCGGCCTCGTCGACCAAGCGCTTGCGCAGCTGCAGCAGGCGCAGGCGCTCGCCGCCGGCGCCACGGCGCGCGAGCGCACGCACATCGAGGCGGTGCAGCGCATCGCCGAAGGCCGCTGGCACGACGCCTGCCGCCTGTGGGAACGGCTGCTGCTCGACCACCCGCGCGACGCGCTCGCGCTGCACTGGGCGCATCTGTGGGACTACCGGCTCGGTGACGCCTGGTCGCTGCGCCAGCGCCCGGCACGCGTGCTGCCCGAGTGGGACGACAGCGACCCGCTGCAGCCCCAGGTGCTTGCGCTGCACGCCTTCGGCCTCGGCCAGTGCAACCTGCACGCGCAGGCCGAGGACGAGGGCCGGCGCGCGCTCGCCGCCGACGCGCGCCTACCTGCCGCCGTGCACGCGGTGGCGCACGCGCTGGCGCTGCAGGGCCGCTTCGACGAGGGCACCGGCTGGCTGCGGCAGCATCAGCCGCAATGGGCCGAAGGCAATGCCCTGGCCGGCCATCTGTGGTGGCACCAGGCGCTGTTCCGCCTCGAGGCGCTGGACACGCCGGGCGCGCTGCGCCTGCTCGACCTCCATCTCGGCGGCGACGCGCCCGGCGGCACGCCGCAGCGCGTCGACGCAGCGGCGCTGCTGTGGCAGCTGCATCTGCTCGGCGAGGACGTCGGCGCGCGCTGCCGCGCGCTGCTGCGGGCCTGGGCGCCGCCGGCCGAGGCGGTCGGCTGCCACGTCGTGCACGACCTGCACCTCGTGCTGGCGCTGCTCGGCGCGGGCGAGGTCGCAGCGGCCGAGCGCCGCGTCGCGCGCTGCGCCGAACGCGCGCTCGCGCCCGCGCACGCGCGCCGCAGCAGCCATGCGCTCGCGCGCGAAGTCGGTCTGCCGCTGATGCGCGGCATGCTCGCCTTCGCGCGCGGCGATGCGCAGGCCGCCTGCGAAGCGCTCTACACGCTGCGCGCGCAGGTGCCGCGCCTGGGCGCCGGCCCGGCGCCGTGCGACCTGGTCGACCAGACCCTGCTCGCTGCCGCGACGCGCAGCGGCCAGCGCGCGCTCGGACGCGCACTCGTCAACGAGCGCCGCCTGGCCGCCCCGCTGTCGCCGCTGGCGCGCCACTGGATCGAGCGGCTGGGCAGCGGCGAACAGGCGCGCGCATGAACGACCGCGAGTGCAGCGCCGCAGGCGGGCGCGCGAGCCGCACCCCCTGACTGCGCCGCCCGCCCTGCCGCCGGCGGCACGCGCCCAGCGCCCACGGAGCACGCATGCCTCATACCTACACCGCCGCCGTGCGCTGGCAACGCCGGCCCGCAGACGCCTTCGCCGAGAAGCGCTACAGCCGCCGCCACGAGATCGCGTTCGACGGCGGCGTGGTGCTGCCCGCTTCGGCATCGCCGGCCCATGTGCCGCCGCCCTGGGCCGACCCGAGTGCGGTCGACCCCGAGGAGATGTTCGTCGCCGCCCTGGCGAGCTGCCACATGCTGTGGTTCCTGTCGATCGCCGCCGCCGCCGGCTGGCCGGTCGAGCGCTACGCCGACGAGGCGAGCGGCACGATGGCCGCCGACGAGGCGGGCCGGAGCTTCGTCGCCGACGTGACGCTGCGTCCGCAGGTCGCCTTTGCCGGCGAACGCGCGCCCGGGCCTGCCGAGCTGCACACGCTGCACGAGCGCGCGCACGCGGAGTGTTACATCGCGAATTCGGTGAAGACGAAGGTGCTGATCGTGCCGCGGACTTGAAAGCGCGGCGGCCGGCGCGCACATCGCGCGATGTCGCTGCCGCAGGCCCTCGCGTTCTTCGTCGCGCTCGCGCTGCTTGTCGCCGGCGGCCTGGCCGGCCCGACGGTGTGGGTCGCGCTGCGGCGCGCACGCGTGATGCGCCGGCCCTTCCCCACCGGCTGGCGCGAGGTGCTGCGCCAGCGCATGCCGCTGTACGGCGAGCTGTCGCCAGCGACGCAGCGGCGGCTCGACCAGCGCATCCAGGTGCTTCTGGCCGAACTGCCCTTCATCGGTTGCGGCGGGCTCGTCGTCACCGAGGAGATGCGCGTGCTGATCGCCGCGCAGGCGGCTTTGCTGCTGCTCGAACGCGGCGGCGGCTTCGGTTCGCTGCGCCAGGTGCTGCTCTATCCGGGGGCGTTCGTCGTCGATCGCGCCGAGCACGGTGCCGGCGGCGTGGTGCACGAATCGCGCCGCGCACTCGCCGGCGAGTCCTGGCAGCACGGCCAGGTGGTGCTCGCCTGGGATGCGGTGCAGGCCGGCGCCGCCGAGCCGCACGACGGATCCAACGTCGTCGTGCACGAATTCGCGCATCAGCTCGATCACGAAACCGGCGGCGCCAACGGCGCGCCCTTTCTCGGCGGCGCAGCCCACGGCGCGCGCGCGCGCCGCGCGGGCCAGCAGCGCTGGGCGCGCGTGATGAATGCCGAATATCGGGCGCTGCAGACACGGCTGGCACAGGGCGAATCCGGCCTTATCGACGCCTACGCGGCGAGTGCGCCGGCGGAATTCTTCGCCGTCGTCAGCGAATTGTTTTTCGAGCGACCCGACGCGCTGGCGCTGGCGCATCCCGATCTGTTCGACGAGATGCGCCGCTGCTACCGGATCGACCCGCGCCGCTGGTGAGGCGCGGCGCGCACGCGGGGGCGAAGCGCGCGGCGTGTCGTTGCGCCAGCGCGCACCGATAATCCGCGGCGGCGGCGCCAGGCCGGCCGGAATAAGCGAATCGAAATGCGTGGATAATGCGCCGCATTACACGCGGCACCGATGCAGTGCGTTGCGCCTTTCACAGGGAGCCATGGCGGCAAATCGAAGATGACCAGAACCTACACCCAAGTGATGAAACAGATCGACCACCTCAAGGCGGAGGCCGAGAGGCTGCGCAAGCAGGAGGTCAGCGGTGTGATCGAGCGCATCCGCGAAGCGATCGATTTCTACGGCCTGACGGCCGCCGACCTGGGCCTGGGCCGCGCCAGGCCCGGCCCCAAGCGCGGCGCCGCCGCAGCCGGCCGGCGCGTCGTGCGCCGCGCTGCACGCAAGGGCAGCAAGGTGGCGGCGAAGTTCCGCGACGCCGACGGCAACACCTGGGCCGGGCGCGGCAAGCGTCCGGTGTGGCTGCGCGAGGCGCTCGCCGCGGGCCGCACGCTGGAGGAGTTCGCGGTCAAGTGATTTTCGGCCGCGGCCGGCCGCGGCGCGATGCCATCGTTGCCGTCGGCGCGCCGACCGCACCCCGCCCCCGCAACGAGCCTGCGCTCGTGCGGGGGTTCTGTTCTTCGGCCCCAGGCGCGCCGGCATGCCGCCGTCCGCCGCAGTCGAGCGAGACCACGTGACCGAGTTGCTGTTCATCCGCCACGGCGAGACGGACTGGAACCGCCTGCAGCGTTTCCAGGGCCAGATCGACGTGCCGCTCAATGCCGCCGGCGAGCTCCAGGCCCGGCGCCTGGCAGCGCGCCTCGCGGCCGACCCGCACGACGCCTTCTACAGCAGCGACTTGCTGCGCGCGCGCCAGACGGCGGCGCCGCTGGCTGCCGCCTGGAGACGCGAGCCGGCGCCGCTGCCGGGCCTGCGCGAGCAGAGCTTCGGCGTGCTCGAGGGGCTGGACGTGCCGACGATCAAGGCGCGCCATCCCGAGCTGTGGGCGCGCTGGCTCGAGCACGAGGGCGACTTCGAGCTGCCCGGCGGCGAGAGCCTGGTGCAGTTCCACCGTCGCGTGCTCGATACCGTGCGCACGCTGGCCGAGGCGCATGCCGGCCTGCGGCTGGCACTGATGACGCACGGCGGCGTGCTCGACATGCTGTGGCGCGCCGCCCTCGGCCTGCCGATCACCGGCCTGCGCCGCTGCGAGATCCCGAACACCGGGCTCAATCGCCTGCGCTGGCAGGACGGCACGCTCGTGATCGAGCGCTGGGCCGACGCCGATCACCTCGAAGGCCTGCCGCCGCAGGCGCCGACCAAGGCCGGCGAACGCTGAGCCATCCGCGCACGGACCCGGCACGCCCGTCGGGTCGGGCCGCGGCCCAGCGCTCGACCCACCTTCACAGAGCCACCGCTTGCCGCTGTCCCCACTCGTCGCCGGCTTCGTCGCCGTGCTCGTGGGCTTCACGAGCTCGGTGGTCATCGTGTTCCAGGCCGCGGCCGCCTTCGGCGCCACGGCAGCCGAGACGGCGTCGTGGATCTGGGCGCTCGGCCTGGGCATGGGGCTCACCAGCCTGGGGCTGTCGTGGTGCTACCGCCAGCCGGTGCTCACCGCCTGGTCGACACCGGGCGCGGCGCTGCTGGCCAGCGCCGGCCTGGGCGTGCCGCTGGCCGAGGGCGTCGGCGCCTTCATCGTCTGCGCATTGCTGATGACGGCCGCCGGCGCCAGCGGCGCCTTCGCGCGCGTGATGAACCGCATCCCGATGGCGCTGGCCGCGGCGCTGCTGGCCGGCGTGCTGGCGCGCTTCGCGTTCGACGCCTTCGCGGCGGCCGAGCGCGAGCTGCTGCTCGTCGCGACGATGTTCGCCGTCTACCTCGCCGGGCGGCGCTGGTGGCCGCGCTGGGCGGTGCCGGCCGTGCTGGCGGCGGGCATGGCGCTGGCCGCGGCGCGCGGCCAGCTCGATTTCGGCGCCGTGCGCTGGCAACTCGCGACGCCGGTGTTCACCTGGCCGCGCTTCAGCCTGGCCGCGGCCGTGGGCATCGCGCTGCCGCTGTTCGTCGTGACGATGGCCTCGCAGAACCTGCCCGGCGTGGCTGCGCAGCGCGCCGCGGGCTACGACACGCCGGTGTCGCCGGTGGTCACCACCACCGGTCTGGCGACGCTGCTGCTCGCGCCTTTCGGCGGCTACGCCCTGAACCTGGCCGCGATCACCGCCGCCATCTGCATGGGCCGCGAGGCGCACGAGGACACGCGCCAGCGCTGGAAGGCCAGCGCCGCAGCCGGCGTGCTGTACATCCTGGTCGGACTGCTCGGCGGTGCGGTCACCGGCCTGATCGCCGCCTTCCCGAAGGCGCTGGTGCTGGCGGTGGCCGGGCTGGCGCTGCTGGGCACGATCGGCAGCGCGCTTGCCGCGGCGCTGGAGAACCCGCGCACGCGCGAGGCCGCGCTCGTCACCTTCGTCGTCAGCGCCAGCGGCCTCACGCTGTGGGGCGTGGGCGCGGCCTTCTGGGGCGTGGCGGCGGGCGCGCTGGCGCTGGCCGTGCAACACTGGCGTGCACCACGCTGAGACGACCCATGGACCTGCTCTTCGTCGCCGACCCGCTCGAGACCTTCAAGACCTACAAGGACTCGACCTTCGCGATGATGCGCGAGGCCGCGCGCCGCGGCCACCGGCTGCTGGCCTGCGAGCCGCGCCACCTGCGCTGGCAGCGCGGCGGGCGCGTCACGGCGACGCTGCGCGAAATCACGCTCGGCGCCGATGCACACGACTGGTTCGCCGTGACGGCCGAGGGCGAGCGCGCCCTGGCCGACACCGGTGCCGTGCTGATGCGCAAGGACCCGCCGTTCGACAGCGAGTACTTCTACGCCACGCACCTGCTCGGCCAGGCCGAGCGCGAGGGCGCGCGCGTGTTCAACCGGCCCGCGGCGCTGCGCGAGCACCCCGAGAAGCTCGCGATCCTGGAATTCCCGCAGTTCATCGGGCCGACGCTGGTCACGCGCGACGAGGCCGCGATCCGCGCCTTCCACGCCGAGCACGGCGACGTCATCCTCAAGCCGCTCGACGGCATGGGCGGCATGGGCATCTTCCGCGTGCGCGAAGACGGCCTCAACCTGGGCAGCATCGTCGAGACGCTGAACCGCCAGGGCACGCAGACGGTGATGGTGCAGAAGTTCCTGCCCGCCATCGCCGAGGGCGACAAGCGCGTGCTCGTGATCGGCGGCCGGCCGGTGCCGTACTGCCTGGCACGCATCCCGCAGGGCGGCGAGGTGCGCGGCAACCTGGCCGCCGGCGGCAAGGGCGTGGCGCAAGCGCTGACGCCGCGCGACCGCGAGATCGCCGAGGCGCTGGGCCCGGTGCTGGCCGCGCGCGGCCTGCTGCTGGTGGGACTGGACGTGATCGGCGACTCGCTCACCGAGATCAACGTCACCAGCCCGACCTGCTTCGCCGAGATCACGGCGCAGAGCGGCTTTGACGTGGCCGCGATGTTCGTCGACGCGCTCGAAGCGGCCCTGAGCGCCGCGCCGCGCGCGCCGGCATGCAAGCCTGCCGCCGATCAACGCGGCGCCGCGACGGCGTGCTAGCGTGCCGCATCGAGACCTGATCGGGCCGCCCTTCGGCCCCGGGAGATGCACGATGAGCCTCTTGCGCCGACTCTTCCTGGCCGCGCTGCTGGCGGCCACCGCGCTGGGCGCGGGCGCGCAGACCGACACGCGAGTCGGGCCCTATCTGGTCGTGGCCGCCGGACGCGCCCAGTACGACTACGACTGCTGGTACTGGTCGTCCTGCGACACCGCGCGCGCAAGCATGGGCAAGGTCGGCGGCGGCTACCGCTTCGGCGTCTGGGCGCTCGAAGGCTGGTACTTCGACCTGGGCAAGGCAACGATCTTTCCGGCCAGCGATCGCCTGCGCCTTGCCGGCGGCGCCGTCACGGGCGCCTGGTACCTGCCGCTCGGCACCCAGCTCGAAGGGCTGCTGCGCGCCGGTCTGGCCGACGTGCGCCAGACGCGCAGCGGCGACAGCGGCGAGAGCCGCTTCACCGGCATCTTCGGCCTCGGTCTGGTCGTCAAGCTCGCGCCTGCGGTGGCGCTGGAACTGGGCTGGGACGTCACCGGCGGCGAGGGCCGCAACTCGGGCACCACCACCGGCGCTGCCGTCAGCCTCGGGCTGCGTGTCGGGTTCTGAACATCCCCCGGCCGGCCCGGCCCGACGCGCCGCCTGCGCGCCGCAGGGACGCGGCGATGACGCTGCTCACGCTGGCCGACGCGCAGCTCGCCTACGGCCACCGCGCGCTGCTCGACGGCGCCGCGCTCACCCTGGCCGACGGCGAGCGCGTGGCGCTCATCGGCCGCAACGGCGAAGGCAAGAGCTCGCTGCTGCGCATCCTCGCCGGCATCGAGCCGCCCGACGACGGCACGCTGCAGCTCGCCGGCGGCCTGACGCGGGCCTACGTGCCGCAGGAGCCCGACTTCGCCGCGGGTGCCAGCGTGTTCGACGCCGTCGCCGAAGGTCTGGCCGAGGCGCGCGCCTTGCATGCCCGGCTCGCGCAGGCCACCAGCGCCGCGCAGCACGACGCACTGCATTCGCGGCTGGACGCGATCGACGGCTGGCACTGGGAGCAGCGCGTGCACGACGCGCTCGCGCGGCTGCAGCTGGATGCATCGGCCGAGGTCGCGGCGCTCTCGGGCGGCACGAGGAAGCGCGTCGCCCTGGCGCAGGCACTCGCGTCGGCACCGCGGCTGCTGCTGCTCGACGAGCCGACCAACCACCTCGACATCGACGCGATCGAGTGGCTGCAGGCGCTGCTCGCGGCACGCCGCGGCGCCCTGGTCTTCGTCTCGCACGACCGCGCATTCATCGACGCCGTGGCCACGCGCATCGTCGAACTCGATCGCGGCCGGCTGCGCAGTTACGAGGGCGCGCCGCCGGCGCCGGGTACGCCCGGCGCCTTCGCCGCCTACCAGGCTGCCAAGGCGCGCGAGCTCGAAGCCGAGGCGCTGGCACAGGCGCGCGCCGACAAGCTGCTGGCGCAGGAGGAGGCGTGGATCCGCAAGGGCGTCGAGGCGCGCCGCACGCGCAGCGCGGGCCGCGTCGCGCGCCTCGAGCAGCTGCGCCGGCAACGCGCGCAGCGGCGCGAGACGCTGGGCCGCGTGCGGCTGGGCGTCGACGCCGGCATCCCGCCCGGGCGCATCGTCGCCGAGCTGCGCGACGTGAGCGTGGACCTGGGAGGACGCCGGCTCGTCGACCGCTTCGGCACCGTCGTGCAGCGCGGCGACAGGATCGGCCTGATCGGCCCCAACGGTGCCGGCAAGACGACGCTGCTGCGCCTCGTGCTCGGCGACCTCGCGCCGAGCACGGGCACGGTGCGGCACGGCACGCGGCTGGCCGTCGCCTACTTCGACCAGATGCGCAGCGCGCTCGACCTCGACGCCACGCTGGCCGACACCGTGAGTCCGGGCAGCGAATGGATCGAGCGCGGCGGCCAAGGCGGCGCCAGGCGCCAGCACGTGACGAGCTACCTGGGCGACTTCCTGTTCGCGCCCGAGCGCGCCGCCTCACCGGTGCGCACGCTCTCGGGCGGCGAGCGCAACCGGCTGCTGCTGGCGCGGCTGTTCGCGCTGCCGGCCAACGTGCTCGTGCTCGACGAGCCGACCAACGACCTCGACATCGACACGCTCGAGCTGCTCGAGGAGCTGCTGCAGGACTACGCCGGCACGCTGTTCCTCGTCAGCCACGACCGGCGCTTCCTCGACAACGTGGTCACGAGCACGATCGCCTGGGAAGGCGACCCCGCCTTCGGCGGCCGCCCCGGGCTGTGGCGCGAATACGAGGGCGGCTACGCGGACTGGCGGCGTCAGCGCGAGCGCAGCCGCGCGGCGCCGGCGGCGCCGGCCCCGGCGTCCGCCGCGAGCGCCGCCCGGCAGCCGGCCCGGCCGGCAGCCGCACGCACCAAGCTCGGCTACAAGGAGCAGCGCGAGCTCGACGGCCTGCCGGCGCGCATCGACGCGCTCGAAGCCGAGCAGAAGGCACTCGACGCCCGCCTGGCCGATCCGGGTCTGTTCGTGCGCGCGCCGCACGAGGCGGCGGCGGCCGCGGCGCGGCACGCGCAGATCGAAGACGAGCTGATGGCCTGCCTGGAGCGCTGGGAGGCGCTGTCGCGCCCGGTGGCCGGAACGCCGTGAACGCGCGCAGCGCGCGTTGCCCGACCCCTGCGCGGGCGCGATTCATCTCGGCACAGACTCCGGCGTCCCGGCGCGGGCGCGCTCGGGTCATTCGCAGGCTCGGGTCCGGATGTGACCGTTCCAACGCATGGGCCGCGCAGTGCGGGCGTGGTCGACGCTGCGCGGGCTCTCAGGCTTCGGGGCTCGACCAGTCTTCGTTCGTGGCCGCCGGATGCGAGCGGCTGACCATCAGCGCCGCCTGCAGATACAGGCCGTTGAGCATGCGCATTGCGCGCTGGCGGTCGAAGCCGGGCCAGCCGGAGATCTCGCGCAGGTTGGTGGTCTGGCGTGCCAGCCGCTGCACCGCGGCGGCCAGCGTTCCGCCCAGGTCCAGGCGCGACAGGTCGGCGCCCGGCGCCACGCGATAGGCGGCGGTGCCGGAAATCTCGGGCAGCAGTTCGTCACGCGCGCCGCGCAGCGCCAATTCCCACAGCAGCGGCCCGAGCGGGGCGTAGCGGTGCGCCTCGGGCCCCGGCCGGGCGGGGTCGTAGGGCTCGACGCGCGCCGGTTCGACGTGCAGCACGCGCAGTTCGGTCAGGCGCCACGACAGCAGGGTCGACAAGGACACCTGGCAGTGGATCTGATGTTCGCTCGGGAACACCGTCAGGGCCAGCACGCGGAAATCGTGCTGCACGTGCACGAGCAGCGGCCGCGCGTGCCGCACCGCAGCAGCCAGCACTTCCAGCACTTCGAGCGAGCCTTCGTCGCTGCGCCCTTCGGTCTGGGCGAAACGCTGCAGGTCGTGCAGCAGCGAAGGGTTGAGCGAACTCAGCCGGGTCGAGCCGGCAACGCTGTCGCGGTCGTTCTCGGCGAGGTAGCGATGGAATTCGCTGACGCGCATCAGCGGCGAGGTCTGTGCCGGCTGGGTGCTGTCGAAGATCATGGTCGGTTCCCGGCCGCGCGGTCCTCGGGCGGCTGACCCGCGATTGAACGACGACAGGCGGGCCGTTCCACGCCGGTCGCCGGGCGGGTGATGTTTCAAGTGTGACCGGATGTTCGCGCTCCGGCGCGCCGGATAGACTGCCGCGATGTCCAGTTCCGCGCCCGCCGAGGCTCGGGGGCCGGCCGCGCGCACGGCCGGCGGCGTGCGCGATGCCGAAGCCGCAGGCGCCGCGCGCGGCTTCGCGCTCGGCGCGCTCGGCGTCTTCATCTTCGCGCTCACGCTGCCGATGACGCGCATGGCCGTCGGCGACAGCGCCGCGCCGCAGCTGCCGCCGTCGTTCGTGACCGCCGGCCGTGCCGGCATTGCCGGCCTGCTGAGCGCGCTGTACCTGCTGGCCACGCGCGCGCGGCGTCCGCGCGGCGGCGAGTGGCGGCTGCTGGCGCTGAGCGCGCTGGGCACGGTGCTCGGCTTTCCGCTGTTCATCGCGCTGGCGCTGCGCGACGTCCCGGCGATGCACGCCGCCGTCGTCACCGGCGTCATCCCGCTGGCCACCGCGGTGGCCGCTGCGCTCGGGCTGCGCCAGCGCGCGCCGGCCGCGTTCTGGGTCTGCGCGCTGCTGGGCTGCGCGTTCGTCGTCGCCTTTGCCATGGCCGCAGGCGGCGGCCGGCCGGTGGCGGCCGACGGCCTGCTCGCGCTCGCGGTGGCCGGCGCCGCCGTCGGCTACGTCGCCGGCGCCGAGGCCGCCACGCGCATGACGGCCGAGCAGGTGATCTGCTGGGTGCTCGTGCTCGCGCTGCCGTTCACGCTGCCGGCGATGGCGCTCACCTGGCCGGCGCAACTCGACGCCGTGCGCCCCTCGGCCTGGCTCGGCCTGGCCTACGTCACGCTGTTCTCGATGTGGATCGGCTTCTTCGCCTGGTACCGCGGCCTGGCCCTGGGCGGCGTGCTGCGCGTGAGCCAGGTGCAGCTGCTGCAGCCGTTCATCGCGCTCGTGGCCGCGGTGCCGCTGCTGGGCGAGCGGCTCGAACCGCTCACGCTCGTGTTCGCGCCGGCCATCGTCGCCGTCGTGTTCGTCGGCCGGCGCCTGCCGCCCGGCGTGCCGGCCGCACCGCATCCGAGCGCACTGGCGCCGCCGAACCGATGAACGAGACCTGGCGACGCGCGCGCCGCGCCGCGCGCCTCACTGCGAGCGCGCAGCGCGAGATCGTCCAGGTACGGCCACGCGTTGGTGGCATGCGTGGTCGCGCTGACCGGCGCGGGCGCGCTGCCGTCCGGGGCGTTCTTGATGACGGCGGCGGGGGGGCGAAGCGGCAAGGGATGGACATCGGCTGCACCCTCGTTGGGCAAATGCGCGAGTCGGGTCCGGCAAAGGCGCCACGCGCGGGTCGCGCCGCCAGATCCGAGCGCCGCCTCAGGCTGGGGCGTGCATTTCGGCGCCGCGCGCGCGCAGCGCCGCCTCGTAGACGAGGATCGCGCCGGCCAGATCGGCAGCACCATGGCCGGAGAACGCGAACAGCGTGCGCGCCCCGGCGTCGTCAGGGGGCGGCGCGCGGCCGCCGGCGATGTCGGCCAGGTCGGCAGCGAACGGCCCGGCGCTGACGAGCCGGCCCTCGCGGCCGAGCGCGACGGACTGCGCGCGCTCGTCGGTAACCACCTGGGCAAAGCACGACAGCCCGCTGCGCCGCCAGCTTCGACCGAGATCGACGGCGGCCACGAACGCGCCTGCGGCAAGCCAGCCGGGATCGAGAAGGGCTTCCTGCGCACCGCCGGGCACGGTGGTGACGATCAGGTCCTGCCCGGCCACCGCGTCGCGCGCTTCGCTGCTCGCGCGCGCCTGCACGCCCAGCGCGCACAGTTCGTCGGCGAAGATGCGCGCCGATTCGATGCGCCGGCCGAACACCGTCGCCTGCTGCAGGCCCGGGAAGAGATCGCGCAGCGCCGCGAAATGGCTGCGCGCCTGCACGCCGCAGCCGACGAAGCCGATGCGCGTGCTGTCGTGCCGCGCATAGTGCCGGGCGGCGACGGCGCTCATCGCCGCGGTGCGCTCGGCCGTGATGCCGTCGGCGGCGATGAGCGCCAGCGGCCGACCCGTGCGCCAGTCGTTGAGCACCAGCACCGAGTTCACCGTCGGTCCGCCGGCCGCGCGCGATGCCGGCACCACGTTCACCCACTTGCACGCGCTGTAGCCGCGCTCCAGGTCGAGCGCGGGCAAGGCGATCAGCAGTTCCTCCGGCGAAGGCTGCAGATGCGCCTTCGGCGCCACCTGCACCTGACCGCGCGCCAAGCGCCCATAGACCGAAGCGATGGCCTCGCGCCATGCCCGCGGCGCGAGTGCGAGCGCGCGGACGTCGGATTCGGAAAGCTCCATCATGCTCGGCCTCTCGCACGCCGCCGGCGCCTCGGCGCCCTCGGTCGCAGCGCACGCGCGCAGCCTGCGAAGACGTGCAGCGCGGCCGCGCCGGCGCGCGCGGCCGCACCCGAGCCGCAACGACCGCGGCGAGGCCGCGCTTGCAGCCGCGAGTCTGCCACGCGGCGCGCGCGGCGATGCGGCGGCGGCCCCGATCCGGGAGCAGAGCCAGGGCCCATGCGATGTGGCAGGATGCGGGCGACGCGCGCGTTCGTGCCGCTCGCGCAGCGGCCGCGCCGGGCCCGACGCGGTGCATGGACCCGCCGGGCCGTCGATCGGGCCCGCCTCGGCGCCGCCGGCAGCCCGCCCGGCACGCCGCGGCACCCCTGGCTCGCCGCACCGCACGGCAAGACGACTCCGGAGGGCGCATGACCGAAGAGCTGTTCCGCAACGACGCCGCGCTGCTCGCATGCACGGCCACCGTGGTCGCGCTGGACGAGGCGGGCATCGTGCTCGATCGCACCGTGTTCTACCCGCTGGGCGGCGGCCAGGCCGGCGACGCCGGCACGCTGAGCACCGCCGACGGCGCCGTCGTGCCCATCGCCGACACGCGCAAGCACCCGCAACGCGCCGGCACCATCGTGCATGTCGCCGCCGCCGGCGCCGACCTCGCCCCTCTCGCTGTCGGCACACGCGTCACGGCGCAGGTCGACGCGCTGCGCCGCCGCGCCCACATGCGCTTTCACACGGCGACACACCTGCTGTGCGCGCTCGTGCCGCGCCCGGTGGACGGCTGCTCGATCACGGCGCAATACGCGCGGCTGGACTTCCACATGACCGAACCGCTCGACAAGGACGAGCTCAACCGCGGTCTGGCGCGCCTGGTGGCCGAGGCGCATCCGGTGCGCATGCGCTGGATCGACGAGGCCGAGCTCGACGCCAACCCCGGGCTCGTGCGCAGCATGAGCGTGCAGCCCCCGCGCGGCCTGGGCCGCGTGCGCGTGATCGACATCGAGGGCGTCGACCTGCAGCCCTGCGGCGGCACGCATGTGGCCGACACCGCCGCGGTCGGCGCCGTGGTCGTGACGCGGATCGAGAAGAAGAGCGCCATGACGCGCAGGGTCGTGCTCGGCCTGGCCGAGGCCGCCGCGCGCTGAGCGCCTGCGCGGCGCACCCGCGCCGCCGCGCAGGCGCGCGCCGTGCGCCTCAGGGATTGCGGAAGTTGTCGTGGCAGCCCTTGCAGGCCTGACCGACGTTGCCGAAGGCGGCCTTCACGTTGTCCAGGCTGTTGGTGCGCGCGGCGACGACGAGCTTGGCGACCTCTTCCTGCATGTGCTTGGCCGCGGCGTCGAACTTGGCGCGCTCGCTCCATATCTTGGCCGAGGCGCGGCCCTTGCCCGTGCCCGCGGTGCCTTCGACGAAGCCGACGAAGGGCAGCTGCGACAGCGTGGCGACGATCTCGGCGTTCTGCGTCGCCGCCGCCGCGTCGTACGGCACGCGGCCCTGCACCATCGCGCCGATGCGGCCGACGTGATTGGCCATCACGTACATCACGCTCTCGCGGTACTTGACGGCGTCCTCGGGCTTCTGGAACTGCGCCGCCGCGGGCAGGGCGACGACGAGGCCGGCCAGCGTGGCGGAGCAAGCGAGCAGGAATCGGTTCATGCGGCACATCCTTCTTGGGTTGGTGATCGACGGACGCGGCTGCCGCGCCGCGCCCTCGTCGTGGTCGACCGGGGCGGCGAGTGTACCGAGGCTCTTCGCCCGGCGCAGGACTGCGGCGCGCGCCGATGACCCTCGGTCCGCCGGGGCAAAAAGCGCGGTATGGTTGCGCCTGCCGTGAGTACCCCCGGACCCATCCGCACCGGCGCGACCGCCCCCCCGGACGCCGCCGTCGCGGTGCGCGTGTGGGATCTGCCGACGCGCCTGTTCCACTGGGTCATCGCCGCGTCCATCGTCGGCTCGGTGGTGACGGCCAAGATCGGCGGCAATGCGCTGGCCTGGCATTTCCGGCTCGGCTACCTCGCGCTCGCGCTGCTGGCCTTCCGGCTGCTCTGGGGCTTCGTCGGCGGGCACTGGTCGCGCTTTTCGACCTTCGTGCCGGGCCCGGGGCGCTTGCTGCGCTACCTGCGCGGCCGCGCCCGGCCCGAGGAGCACGCCGAGGTGGGCCACAGCCCGCTGGGCAGCCTGTCGGTGCTGGCGATGCTGCTGCTGCTCGCGCTGCAGGTGGGCACGGGCCTCGTCGCCGACGACGAGATCGCCAACACCGGGCCGCTGAACCGCTTCGTCGCCAACGCCACCGCGCTGGCGGCCACCTCCTGGCACAAGCATTGGGGCAGCAAGCTCATCGTCGCGCTCGTTGTCCTGCACGTGGCGGCGATCGTCTACTACCGCGTGAAGAAGCGCCGCGACCTCGTGCCGCCGATGATCACCGGCGACAAGCGGCTGCCGCGGGGCGTTCCGGCCTCGGCCGACGGCACGGCGCAGCGCCTGTTCGCGCTCGTGCTGGTGCTCGCCTGCGCCGCCGCCGCGGCCTGGGTAGCGAGCCTGGGCACTTGAGGGCGTCCGCTCGCCGCGCGTCGTGCAGCGCAAGATCCGCATCGTCGTCGCCGAGACACCCGCCCAGATCGAAGCGGCGCGCAGCTTGATGCGCGCCTATGCCGCGTCGCTCGGCGTCGACCTCGGCTTCCAGGACTTCGAGCGCGAGTTGGCCGAACTGCCCGGCGATTACGCGCCGCCGGCGGGCGCACTGCTGCTCGCGCTCGTCGACGGCGCGCCGGCCGGCTGCGGCGCGCTGCGGCCGCGGGCCGACGTCGACTACCCCAACGCCTGCGAGATGAAGCGCCTGTACGTGCGCGAGGCGCACCGCGGCCTAGGACTCGGGCGGCGTCTGGCGCAGGCGCTGATGGACCACGCCACGCGCGCCGGCTACCGCTCGATGCTGCTCGACACGCTCGACGACATGGAGGCGGCGCGCGGCCTGTACGCCTCGCTCGGGTTCGAGGAGATCCCGCCCTTCTACTTCAACCCGATCGCCGGGGCGCATTACCTGAAGGTCGACCTCGACGCGCCGGCCCGCAGGCGCTGAGCGAGGCCGGCGCCCCGCGCCGGATGGCCGCCGGCGCATGCGGCATCATCGCGCTGTCGACCCGAAGTCGTGCGCGCCCCCGGCGCCCGCGAACGACCCGCCGGCCGCCGCCGAGAGCCAGACGATGTCCACGCCGCTGCCCCGCACCGAACTGCTGGCGCGCCTCGCCGAGCGCCGCGACTGGGATCTCGTCGTCGTGGGCGGCGGCGCCACCGGACTGGGCGTGGCGCTCGACGCGGCGGCACGCGGCCTGGCCACGGTGCTGCTCGAAGCGACCGATTTCTCCGCGGGCACCAGCTCGCGCGCCACCAAGCTCGTGCATGGCGGCGTGCGCTACCTGGCGCAGGGCGACATCGGCCTCGTGCGCGAGGCGCTGCACGAGCGCAGCGTGCTGCTGGCCAACGCGCCGCACCTGGCGCAGCGGCTGGCATTCGTGGTCCCGGCCTACCACCTGTGGGAGCAGCCCTTCTACGGCATCGGCCTGAAGATGTACGACCTGCTGGCCGGCGCGCGCGGCCTGGGCCGCACGCAGTGGCTGTCGGCCGCCGGCACCGTCGAGGCCCTGCCGACGGTGCGGCGCACGGGGCTGGCCGGCGGCGTGCGCTACTGGGACGGCCAGTTCGACGACGCGCGCGTGGCCGTCGCGCTGGCGCGCAGCGCCGCCGCACGCGGCGCGCTCGTTCTCAACCACATGCCCGTCGTGGCCCTGCTGCGCGAAGGCGGTCGCGTGCACGGGGTGGTGGCCGAAGACGGCGAGACGGGCGAGCGCCGCGAGCTGCGTGCACGCTGCGTCGTCAACGCCACCGGCGTGTGGGTCGACGCGCTGCGCGACATGGACCGCGACGTCGGCGCGCCGGCGCGCGCACCGATGGTGGCGCCGAGCCAGGGCGTGCACCTCGTCGTCGACCGCGCCTTCCTGCCCGGCACGCACGCACTGATGGTGCCCAAGACGGCCGACGGACGCGTGCTCTTTGCCGTGCCCTGGCTCGGCAAGGTCATCCTCGGCACCACCGACACGCCGCGCGAGGACATCGTGCGCGAGCCCGCGCCGTTCCACGCCGAGGTCGAGTTCATCCTCGGCGAGGCCGGCCGCTACCTGGCGCGCGCGCCGACGCGCGCCGAGGTGCGTTCGGTCTGGGTCGGCCTGCGCCCGCTCGTCAAGCATGCCGGCGACGACGGCGAGAACACCAAGACGCTGTCGCGCGAGCACACCGTGGTCGTCGGCCGCTCGGGCCTGGTCACGGTGACCGGCGGCAAGTGGACCACCTACCGCGCAATGGCCGAGGACGTGCTCGCGCACGCCATGGCCGCCGGCCTGCTGCCCGAGCGGCCCGGCGGCGTGACGATGAAACTGCCGCTGGTCGGCGCGGGTCCGGGTCGTCCGCTGGCCGAGCCGCCCGGCGAGCACCTCTACGGCAGCGAAGCCGCGCTGCTGCGCAGCCTGCCGGGCGCCGAGCGCTGGCTCTGGCGCGACCCCGAGACCGGCCAGGGCGGCTTGAGCGAGGCGATGGTGCGCTTTGCCGCACGCTACGAGTTCGCGCGCGAGGTCGCCGACGTGCTGGCGCGCCGCTCACGGCTGCTCTTCCTCGACGCCGCCGCGGCCGCCCGCCTGGGGCCCGAGGTGGCCGCGCTGCTGCAGCAGGAACTCGGACGACGGGTGGACGACGCCGCCTTCGCGCAGCTCGCGGCGCAGTACGCGCGCGCGCCCTGATCAGGACGGCAGCGCCGCGAGCGCGCGCCTGATCTCGTCGACGCTCGGGATTTCGCTCAGCAGCGTCGGCGCGCCGCCGCCGGGTGCGTACAGCGCGTACACCGGCACGCCGCTGCGCGCCAGGCGCGCCAGCTCGGCACTGATGGCCGCGTCGCGGCGCGTCCAGTCGGCGCGCAGCAGCAGCACGCGCTTGCCGGCGAAGGCGTCGAGCACCTCGTCGCGCCCGAGCGTCGTGCGCTTGTTGAACTGGCAGGTCACGCACCAGGCGGCGGTGAAGTCGACGAACACCGGCCGGCCTTCGGCCAGCGCCTGCGCCACGCGCTCGCCAGACCAGGGCTGCCAGCGCTCGCCGGCCGCGCTGGTGCGTGCCGCCGCCTCGTGGCGCCACGAGGGCAGGGCCCAGAACAGCGCCGCCGCCACCAGCAGCAGCGCGGCGGCGCCGAAGCCGCGCCGCGCCGCCCGCCCGAGCGAGGCCGAACCGAGCGCCCAGGCGGCGAAGGCCACCGCCACGAGCACGCCGAGCAGCGTCGCTGCGCCGTCGACGCCGACCTGCTGGCCGAGCACCCAGACCAGCCAGACGACGGCAGCGAACATCGCGAAGGCCATCAGCACCTTGAAGTGCGCCATCCAGGCGCCCGGACGCGGCAGCCTGGCGGCCAGCGCCGGCCAGGCGCTCGCCGCCAGATACGGCAGCGCCATGCCCAGGCCGAGCGCGAAGAACACCGCCAGCGCCTGCGCCGCAGGCAGCGTCACCGCCAGGCCGAGCGCGGCGCCCATGAACGGCGCCGTGCAGGGCGAAGCAACCGCCACGGCCAGCACGCCGGTCAGCAAGGCGTCGGCGATCGGGTGCCGGGCGCGTGCCGCCAGCCAGGTGCCGGGCAAGACGCTGCCGAGCTCGAAGACGCCGGCCAGGTTGAGGCCGATCAGCGTGAACAGCACCGCCAGCGCCGCCACGAACCAGGGCGACTGCAGCTGGAAACCCCAGCCGATCTGCTCGCCGCCGGCGCGCAACGCGAGCATCAGCGCGGCCAGCGCAACGAACGAGACGATCACGCCGGCCGTGTAGGCCAGACCGCCGCCGAGCAGCGCGCGCCGGTCGGCGGCATGCCGCGCGAAGCCGAGCACCTTGAGCGAGAGCACCGGGAACACGCAGGGCATGAGGTTGAGCAGCATGCCGCCCCCGAGTGCGAGCACGAGCGCCAGGCCCAGCCCGAGCGGGACCTGGCGCGGGGGCTCGGCGTACGCACCGGCGCCCGGCGCGCCCGGCTCGGTCGCGGCACGTGCGTCGGCCGCGGGCGCCGCCGCCTGGGCCGAGGGCAGCGGCGGCCAGGGGCCCTTCACGGCAACCGATGTCTCCAGCCCTGCGGCCTGCCCCTCGGCTGCCAGCACGGCCGGCAGCGTGGCCGGGGCCTCGGTGCGATGCGGGTCGAGCGCGAGACGCGCCGTCCACTCGGCGCCGCTCCAGCGCGTCTCGGGCTTGGCGGCGTTGTGCAGCACGCCGGGCGTCTCGGGGAAGAAGGCGAGCGCTCGGCCTGTCCACGAGGCCGGCAGACCGGTCACGCGCACGACGAGCGCATCGGCCTGCACCTCGGCACTGGCCTGGAGGCCCGCCCCCGGCCTGGGCAGCGCTGCCCGCGTGGCTTCGAACAAGGCGGCGTGCCCGGCGGTGGCCGCGCGCGCGGGCAACTCGAGCACGAAGTCGCCCGCCTCGGGAATGCACAGATCCTTGCACACCAGCCATTCGGCGTGCAGCCTGACGGGCAGGGTCTCGGCGGCAAAGTCCGCGGGCACCTGCACGGCCACCGGCAGCAGCACCGTGCCGTCGTAGCCGTAATTGAGCAGCGGCCCGATCGGCAGCCGCCGCGGCGTCGGCCACTCGATCGGCCCGGCCGTCACGCCGGCGGGCAGCGTCCACGCGAGCGTGGTCGGCAGGCCCGAGTCGCCCGGGTTCTTCCAGTAGGTATGCCAGTCGCGCTGGTGCTCGAGCTTCAGCCCGAGCCGCAGCGGCTTGCCCGCTGCCACGCCCTCGGGCGCGTGCGCCACCAGTTCGGCGCGCACCTGCGGCGTGCTGACCACCGCCGCGGCCGGCTGTGCCGCGGCCGCGGCGCACACCAGCAGGGCCACCGGCCCTGCCAGCAGCCGCGCAACATGCTTGGAGGAGATCATCGCGGATTCGATCGGGGCACCGCCTCGCGGTTCCGGCGCTCGGTGCAAACGCAAAGGCCGCAATCAAACCACATCCGCGGCCCGGCGGTGACGCGCGCCGTCAATTCCCCGCGCCCGGTCCCGGACGCCGGCGGCGCGAGGCGGTCGCCGCCGCGGCTCGCAAGCGTCGCCGGCGCGCCGCGCCGGGGCAGTTCGGGTTTCTTCGTATAATCCCGCGGCTTTGCCCGCCCCGAACGAAGAACGAGCTGCACCGTCGAGATGGCGATCGCGTCCGAACCACTGGCCGACCGCAGCAGACGATGGGCATCCGACGACGGCGCGGCCGAGCCGCCCGAGCCTCGGCACCGGGCGCTGACGAGGGAGCAGGCGCAGGCCCTGCGCGAGCGTGCACCGGCGCTGTCGCCGTGGCGCGTGGTCGCGGCGCAGGCAGCGCTCGGCGCCCTGGTCGCGCCTGTGGCGGGCTGGTTCGCCGGCTCGGCGGGGGCGGCATGGTCGGCGCTGTACGGCGCGGGCTGCGTGGTGCTGCCGAGCGCCCTGATGGCGCGCGGCATGACCAGCCCTTCGAGCCGCATGTCGCTGGGCAGCAGTGCCGTCAGCTTCGTGTTGTGGGAAGGGGTGAAGATCGCGGTTTCGGTGGCGATGCTGATGCTGGCCCCGAAGATCGTGCAGGCGCTGAGCTGGCCGGCCTTGCTGGTCGCTCTGGCGCTGGGCATGCAGGTGTACTGGCTGGCCTTGCTGTGGCGACCTTCGCGCAGCGGGCGGCCGCCGAAGGCCTAGGCCGGGAAGTTCAGCAGAGGGCGCGTTCCAGATGTCAGCACAAGCAGCAAGCGAGGCGGCCGTCGCCGGCCTCAGCGCCGGCGACTACATCAACCACCACCTGCACCATTGGCAGGTCGGCTCGGGCTTCTGGACCGTCAACCTCGACACCATCGGCTACTCGCTGCTGCTGGGCATCGTCGGCTGCTTCGTGATGTGGCGCGTGGCCGTGCGCATGAGCTCGGGCGTGCCGGGGCGGCTGCAGGCGGCGGTGGAATTCCTCGTCGAGATGGTCGACACGCAGGCCAAGGGCATCGTCCGCAACGAGGAGAGCCGGCGCTTCGTCGCGCCGCTCGCACTCGTGCTGTTCGTCTGGATCACGCTGCTCAACGCGATGGACCTGCTGCCGGTCGACCTGCTGCCCTCGGCCTGGCAGGCGGCGCGCGGCGACCACGGTGCCTACATGCGCGTCGTGCCGACGGCCGACCTGTCGGCGACGATGGCGATGTCGCTCACCGTGCTGCTGATCAGCCTGTACTACAACGTCAAGATCAAGGGCCTGGGCGGCTGGCTGCACGAGCTGTTCACGGCGCCCTTCGGCAACCACGTGCTGCTCTATCCGTTCAACTTCATGATGCAGCTGATCGAGTTCGTGGCCAAGACGGTGAGCCACGGCATGCGGTTGTTCGGCAACATGTACGCGGGCGAGCTGGTCTTCCTGCTCATCGCGCTCATGGGCGGCGCCTTCTTCTCGGCAGTGGGCATCCCGCTCACCATCGGCCACATCGTCGCCGGCACCTTCTGGGCCATCTTCCACATCCTGATCATCCTGCTGCAGGCCTTCGTGTTCATGATGCTCGCGCTGGTCTATGTCGGCCAGGCGCACGACTCGCACTGAAAGCGGCGCGGCAGCGGGCGCCTTCGTTTCCTCCTTCCTCCAATAACCTTCGCCACTAGGAGTTCGCAATGGAAGTCATCAGCTTTGTCGCCCTGGCCTCGGGCCTGATCATCGGCCTGGGCGCCATCGGCGCGTGCATCGGCATCGGCCTGATGGGCGGCAAGTACCTCGAATCGGCGGCGCGCCAGCCCGAGCTGATGGGCGAGCTGCAGGTCAAGATGTTCCTGCTCGTCGGCCTGATCGACGCGGCGTTCATCATCGGTACGGGCGTCGCGCTGTGGTTCGCCACCGCCAACCCCTTCCTCGGCCAGCTGGCCAACCTGCCGAAGTGATCGCCGGCCGCGGCCCGGCCGCGGCCACGTGACGCGGCGGCGCGCCCGGTGCGGGTGCGCCGCCTCCCGCAGCGTTTCGAGGAAGACTCAAGTGAGCATCAACGCGACACTGATCATCCAGATGATCGTGCTCCTGATCCTGGTCTGGTTCACGATGAAGTTCATCTGGCCGCCGATCGCGCGCGCGCTCGACGACCGCGCCGCGAAGATCGCCGAAGGGCTGTCGGCGGCCGACAAGGCCAAGGCCGACCTGGCCGCCGCGGACAAGCGCGTCGAGCAGCAGCTCTCGGCGGCGCGCGACGATGCCGCGCGCCGCCTGGCCGACGCCGAGCGGCTGGCACAGCAGATGATCGAGGAAGCCAAGGCGCGCGCCGCCGAAGAAGGCGCCAAGATCATCGCCGCGGCGCGTGCCGAGGCCGAGCAGGAGTCGGTGAAGGCGCGCGCAGTGCTGCGCGACCAGGTCGCGGCGCTTGCCGTGCGCGGCGCCGAGCAGATCCTGCGCAAGGAAGTCGATGCCGGCGTGCACGCCGAGCTGCTGGGCCGGCTCGAGGCGGAGCTCTGACCATGGCCGAGCTGGCCACCATCGCGCGCCCCTACGCCGAGGCCTTGTTCAAGGCCTCGGGCGGCCAGGGCGCAGCGTTCAAGGAGCAGCTCGCCGCGCTGGCGGCGCTCGCCTCCGACCCCGGGCTGCTCGCCTTCGCCGGCAACCCCAAGGTCTCGGCGCTGCAGCTGTTCGACCTCATCGCCGGCATCGCGCTGCAAAAGAGCCTGGCGTTCGACCCCAAGGTCGTCAATCTGCTGCGCGCGGTGCTCGACCACCGGCGCCTGGCGGCGCTGCCGGCCATCGCGCGCCAATTCGGCGAGCTCGTGAACGCGCAGGTCGGCGTGCGCGACGCCGTCATCGAAAGCGCCTTTCCGCTCGGCCTGGCGCAACTGGCCGACACGCTGGCCGTGCTCGAGCGGCGCTTCGGCTGCAAGCTCAACCCGACCGTGCGTGCAGCGCCCGAGCTGATCGGCGGCATCCGCGTGCAGGTCGGCGACGAGGTGCTCGACACCTCGGTCAAGGCGCGTCTCGAACAGATGAAGGCCGCCCTCACGGCGTAGCCTGGAGATCACGATGAACCTCAACCCCGCAGAAATTTCCGAGCTGATCAAGAGCCGCATCGAAGGCTTGCAGGTCAGCGCCGACATCAAGAACCAGGGCACGGTGGTCTCGGTCACCGACGGCATCGTGCGCGTGCACGGCCTGTCCGATGCGATGGCCGGCGAGATGCTCGAATTCCCGCCCACGCCCGCCGGCCAGCCGACCTTCGGCCTGGCGCTCAACCTCGAGCGCGACTCGGTCGGCGCGGTGATCCTGGGCGAGTACGAACACGTCGGCGAAGGCGACACCGTCAAGTGCACCGGCAAGATCCTGTCGGTGCCGGTCGGTCCCGAGCTGATCGGCCGCGTCGTCAACGCGCTCGGCCAGCCGATCGACGGCAAGGGCCCGATCGACGCCAAGCTGACCGACGTCATCGAGAAGGTGGCGCCCGGCGTCATCGCGCGTCAGAGCGTGAGCCAGCCGGTGCAGACCGGTCTCAAGTGCCTGGACTCGATGGTGCCGGTGGGCCGCGGCCAGCGCGAGCTGATCATCGGCGACCGCCAGACCGGCAAGACCGC
>JADYZZ010000072.1 GCA_020852865.1 Rubrivivax sp. | reverse complement strand
CCGGGCACCGGCAAGACGCTGCTGGCCAAGGCCATCGCCGGCGAGGCCAAGGTGCCGTTCTTCAGCATCTCGGGCTCGGACTTCGTCGAGATGTTCGTGGGCGTCGGCGCGGCGCGCGTGCGCGACATGTTCGAGCAGGCCAAGAAGAGCGCGCCCTGCATCATCTTCGTCGACGAGATCGACGCCGTCGGCCGCCACCGCGGCGCCGGTCTGGGCGGCGGCAACGACGAGCGCGAGCAGACGCTCAACCAGATGCTGGTCGAGATGGACGGCTTCGAGACCAACCTCGGCGTCATCGTCATGGCCGCCACGAACCGGCCCGACATCCTCGACCCGGCGCTGCTGCGCCCCGGCCGCTTCGACCGTCAGGTCTACGTGACGCTGCCCGACGTGCGCGGCCGCGAGCAGATCCTCAATGTGCACATGCGCAAGGTGCCGGCCGGCCAGGACGTCAAGGCCGACATCCTGGCGCGCGGCACGCCGGGCTTCTCGGGTGCCGATCTGGCCAACCTCGTCAACGAGGCGGCGCTGTTCGCCGCGCGGCGCAGCGCGCGCGTGGTCGAGATGGTCGACTTCGAGCGCGCCAAGGACAAGATCCTGATGGGCCCCGAGCGCAAGAGCATGGTGATGCCCGAGGAGGAGCGGCGCAACACCGCCTACCACGAGGCCGGGCATGCGCTGGTGGCGCGCCTGATGCCCAAGACCGATCCGGTGCACAAGGTCACCGTCATCCCGCGCGGGCGCGCGCTGGGCGTGACGATGCAGCTGCCCGAGACCGACCGCTACAGCATGGACAAGGAGCGCATGCTCAGTTCGATCAGCGTGCTCTTCGGCGGCCGCATCGCCGAGGAGGTGTTCATGCACCAGATGACCACCGGTGCGTCGAACGACTTCGAGCGCGCCACCGCGATGGCGCGCGACATGGTCATGCGCTACGGCATGAGCGACGAGCTCGGTCCGATGGTCTACGCCGAGAACGAAGGCGAGGTGTTCCTCGGCCGCAGCATCACCAAGCAGGTGAACATGTCCGAGGCGACGATGCAGAAGGTCGACCTCGAGGTGCGCCGCATCATCGACGAGCAGTACGCGGCGGCGCGCCGGCTCATCGAGGGCAACCAGGACAAGATGCACGCCATGGCCAAGGCGCTGCTCGAGTGGGAGACGATCGACAGCGACCAGATCGACGACATCATGGGCGGCAATCCGCCGCGGCCGCCCAAGGACTGGACGCCGTCGAGCTCCAAGGCCAGCGGCCCGACGCCGCCGCCGGTGGGCGGAGCCGACGGCGCGCCGGCTGCGGCCTGAGAGCCTGCCGAGCGCGGCCAGGGCGCTGCGCAAGCGCCGCCCCGGGTCTTCGGGTCTTCGCCGGCCCCGGCCCCGGCCCCGGCCCCGGTGCCGCGCCGGCCGCGGGCCGCAAGGCGCGCGCCGCCGGTGCCGGCAGGCCGAGGCGGGCGCTCGCCGCAACGGCAACAAATCCGCACATCCTGCGCGCCCGCGCCGCGGCCGGGCCAGGGCGACGGCGGGAAAATCGGCGCGCAGGAGATCGACGATGAGCAGAACCTACTTCGGCACCGACGGCATTCGCGGCACCGTGGGCCGCGCCCCGATCACGCCGGACTTCATGCTGCGCCTGGGCCATGCCGTGGGCCAGGTGCTGCGGCGCGGTGCGGCGCGGCCCGAAGTGGTGATCGGCAAGGACACGCGCATCTCGGGCTACATGCTCGAGTCGGCGCTCGAGGCCGGCTTCGCCTCGGCCGGCGTCGACGTGCTGCTGAGCGGCCCGCTGCCCACGCCGGGCGTCGCCTACCTCACGCGTGCGCTGCGGCTCGACCTGGGCGTCGTCATCAGCGCCTCGCACAACCCGTATCCGGACAACGGCATCAAGTTCTTCTCCGCGCGCGGCGAGAAGCTGCCCGACGAGTGGGAGCAGGCCGTCGAGGCCGAACTCGCCGAGACGCCGCGCTGGGTCGACTCGGCCGGCCTGGGCCGGGCGCGCCGGCTGCAGGACGCGCGCGGCCGCTACATCGAGTTCTGCAAGGGCACGGTGCCGCACTCGCTGTCGTTGCGCGGCACCAAGATCGTCGTCGATGCCGCGCACGGCGCCGGCTACCACGTGGCGCCCGATGTCTTCCACGAACTCGGCGCCACGGTCGTGACGATCGGCTGCAGCCCCGACGGACTCAACATCAACGACGGCGTCGGCGCCACGGCGCCGGCGGCGCTGCTCGCCGCGGTGGCCGAGCACCGCGCCGACTACGGCATCGCGCTCGACGGCGACGCCGACCGGCTGCAGATGGCCGACGGCTCGGGGCGGCTGTTCAACGGCGACGAACTGCTCTACGTGATGACCGCCGACCGGCTGGCGCGGCGCGAGCGCGTGCCCGGCGTCGTCGGCACGCTGATGACGAACATGGCTGTCGAGACCGCGCTGCGCCGCGCCGGCGTCGACCTCGTGCGTGCCAAGGTCGGCGACCGCTACGTGCTCGAGGAACTCGCCGCGCGCGGCTGGCAGCTCGGCGGCGAGAGCTCGGGCCACCTGCTCGCGCTCGACCGCCACACCACCGGCGACGGCATCGTGAGCGCGCTGCAGGTGCTGCAGGCGGTGCGCCGCCAGGGGCGCAGCCTGGCCGAGCTGCTCGACGGCGTGGCGCTGTATCCGCAGACGATGATCAACGTGCGCCTGCGCGAAGGCAGCGACTGGAAGCGCAACGGCGCGCTCGACACGTTGCGCGGCCAGGTCGAGGGCGAGCTCGGCAGCGACGGCCGCGTGCTGATCCGCGCCTCGGGCACCGAGCCGGTGCTGCGCGTGATGGTCGAGGCGCGCGACGGCGAACTCGGCCGCCGCTGCGCCGAGCGGCTGGCGGCGGCCGCGGCGGCCTGAGAGCCCGCGCGCCCGGCTGCCGCTGCGCTACGGCGCAGCGTGCGGCAGGTATTTCTCGCGCAGCAGCCGCTTGAGCAGCTTGCCGGTCGGGTTGCGCGGCAGAGGCTCGGCGCTGACGATCAGCTTCTTGGGGATCTTGTACTTGCCGAGCTTGCCGCTGCAATGCGCGACGACTTCGTCGAGCGTGAGCGACTGCCCGTCCCTGAGCCGCACGACCGCGCACACGGCCTCTCCCCAGGCCGGATCGGGTACGCCGATCACCGCCACCTCGGCGCATTGCGGCAGCGCGGTGAGCACGCTCTCGACCTCGGCCGGGTAGATGTTCTCGCCGCCCGAGATCACCATGTCCTTCTTGCGATCGACGACGTAGAGGTAGCCCTCGGCGTCGAGCCGGCCGAGGTCGCCGGTGTGCAGCCAGCCGTCGCGCAGGGCGTCGGCGCTGGCCTGCGGGTTGTTCCAGTACGCGCCGATGACATGCGGGCCGCGGATCAGGATCTCGCCCACCTCGTCGGCTGCGGCATCCCGGCCGAGCCCGTCGACGACACGGATGTCGGTGTGGAACATCGGCAGCCCGGTGGAGCCGATCTTGTCGAGCGCGCGCTCCGAGCCGAGTACCGCCGCGCCGCCGGCGCATTCGGTCAGGCCGTAGACCTGCTGGATGGCGATGCCGAACTGCGCCCAGGCCTGGATCAGCGGCACCGGCACCGGCGCCGTGCCGCACAGCGCCCAGCGCACCGAGGACAGGTCGAACTCGCGCAACGCCGGCACCTGGAGCATGAACTGCAGCATCGCCGGCACGGCGAGGAAGGAGTTGATCTTCTCGTCCTGCAGCGTCTTCAGGAAGCCCACCGGATCGAAGGCTTTCATCAGGACCGTGGTCGAGCCGACATGCACGTCGATCACGACGTCGATCAGCGCGCCGATGTGGAACAGCGGCAGCGCGACGAGCACGCGGTCGCCCCAGCGCCAGTCGGTGCTCAGCGCCACCGTGCACGAGTCGTAGAACAGGTTGTCGTGGCTGAGTACGGCGCCCTTGGGCTTGCCGGTGGTGCCCGAGGTGAACATGATCATCAGCGCGTCGGCGCCGGCGCCCGCCGGCGCGGGCTCGGTTTCGGGGGCGGCGGCGGTGAGGCGCGCGTAGTCGTGGTCACCGGCCGGGGCCTGGTCCAGCGCGATCCAGCTGCCGTCCGGGATCTGCCCGCGCAGCGCTGCCGCGGTGGCGGCGTACTCGGGGCCGTAGGCGAGGGCACGGATGCCGGCATCGTTGGCGATGAAGGCCAGCTCGGGCGGCGTCAGACGCCAGTTCAGCGGCACGACGATCGCGCCGATCTTGGCCAGGCCGAAGAAGCATTCGAGGAACTCGGGCGAGTTGGCCATGAGCAGGCCGACGCGGTCGCCGCGCCCGATGCCCAATCCGGCGAAGGCATGGGCGGCGCGGTTGGCGCGTGCGTTCCATTCGCGGAAGCTGTACCTGCGGCCCTCGAACACGAGGCCGGCGCGGTGCGGGTCGAGCCTGGCGCGCTTGGCCAGGAACAGGCCGATGTTGGTTTGCATGGTAGAGCTCCGTTGCGGGGATCTTCGGTCGTGGCGGGTGGGCCGATGGCGATCAAGGCGCGAGCATCACCTTGCCCGGCAACGCAAGCGCCTCGCTCAGACGCGGCAATGCGTCGGCCAGGGCAATGCGCGCCGAGACCTGGGTGTGCCAGCGCCCGTCGAGAAAGCGCTGCTGCACGGCTTGCAGGGCGCTCGCGCGCTGGGCCGGCTCGGCGGCACGCAGCCAGCGGCTGAGCCAGAAGCCTTCGATGCGCTTGCCGGCGAAGACGAAGGCGCGCAGGTCGGGCAGCCGCGCGCCTTGCTCCGAAAGCATGCCGTACGCGATCCAGCGGCTGTGTGCGGGCATGGCGGCGAAGAGGTCGGCGGCGGCCTGGTCGCCGACGGCGTCGAGCAGGATGCGCGGCTTGTGTGCGGCCAGCGCAGCGCCGAGTCGCTCGGCGTGGTCGGGCAAGCTGCTGGCGAGGACCTCGGTGGCTCCGAGCGCGTGCAGCGGCTCGACCGACTCGGGGCGGCGCACGACGGCGACGGTCGCGATGCCGCGTTCGCACGCCAGCGCGATCAGCATGCGCCCGAGCTGCGAGCCGGCTGCGTTGAGCACGAGCGCACGCGCGCCGGCTTCGGCCGCCAGCGCGATCATCGCCATCGCCGTGAGCGGGTTGACGAAGAGGGCGGCGGCGTCCTCTTCGCGCAGCGCCTGGGCCACCGGCACGCAGGAGGCGGGATCGGTGAGCGCGTAGTCGGCCCAGGCTCCCGATGCGCCCGCTAGGAAGCTCACGCGCCGGCCGACGAGCGCCGCGGTCGCGGCGTCGCCGGCCGCGACCACCACGCCCGTGCCCTCGAAACCGGCGGCGGCGCCGCGCCGGCGCGGCAGGCCGTAGGTTCCGGCGATGTAGAGCAGGTCGGAGGGATTGACCGGCGCGAGCGCCACCGCGACGAGGAGCTGGCCGGCAGCCGGCCGCGGCCGCGGCAGGCGGCGCAGCTCGAGCAGCTCGGCCGGCGCGGCGGCGCTGGCACCCGCCTCGGCGCTGCCGTCATGGCGCGGCACGAGGGCTTGCATGTCGTCGGCAGGCGTCATGGCGCGATCGGCTCCGAGCGGGGAGGTGGGTGGCCGCAGGGGGCGTGGCGGCGCGCGGCGTCGGTCGACGCGTTCTCTGAATAGTACTTGAAAAGTGAGTATCAATAAAGTACTCTCGCGCACCCGGCGCCGGCGCCGTCCGTGACCGGCGTGCGCCGGAGCCGCGCGGGGAGCAACGGAAGGTTCGGATGCAGGGCTTGAGCGACTTCGCGCAGATGCTGGCCGCCGGCACGGCGATCGGCTGCATCTACGCCATCGTGGCGCTCGGCTTCGTGCTGATCTACAAGGCCAGCGAGATCGTCAACTTCGCCCACGGCGACCTGATGATGCTCGGCGCCTTCCTCGGCTACACCTTCATCGGCGTGCTCGGCATGCCGTTCCTCGCCGGCCTGGCCGCCGCGGCGCTGGCGATGGCGCTCGTGGGCGCGCTGCTCGACCGCGTCGTGCTGCGCCCGATGGTCGGCGAGCCGGTGTTCGCGATCGTCATCATCACGATCGGCGTCGGTTTCGTGCTGCGCAGCGTCGTCACGGTGCTGCCGGGCTGGGGCACCGAGACCCATGGCATCCCCACGCCGTACGCGCACGGCGCCAGCCGCGTGGGCGGCGTCGCCATCGGCCACGAATACCTGGCGATCGTCGCCGCGACGGTGCTGCTGATCGTCTTGCTGTACGCGTTCTTCCGCTTCACACGCCTGGGCGTGGCGATGCAGGCGACCTCGCAGAACCAGCTCGCCGCCTTCCACGTCGGCATCCCGGTCAAGCGCATGCTGTCGGTCGTCTGGGCCCTGGCCGCGGCGACCGCGGCGCTGGCGGGCGTGCTGCTGGCGCCCGTCACCTTCGTGCATGTGAACATGGGCTTCATCGGGCTGAAGGCGTTTCCGGCCGCCGTGCTGGGCGGCTTCGGCTCGATTCCGGGCGCGATCGTCGGCGGGCTCGTGATCGGCGTCGTCGAGGCGCTGGCGGGCTTCTATCTGCCGGCGGGCTTCAAGGACGTCGCCGCCTACGTCCTGCTGCTGCTGGTGCTGGCGGTGCGCCCGCAGGGCCTGTTCGGCCAGGCCGTCGCGAAGAAGGTCTGAGGCAGGCCATGCACGTGCCGATGAAGACCCGCTACGAGCAGGACATCGCGCTGTTCGAGCGGCGCAGCAGCACGGTTTCCTACGCGCTGCTGGCGCTCGCGGCCTTGCTGGCTCCGGCCCTGCTCGGCGAGTACCTGCTCTCGCAACTGAGCTTCGTGGCGATCTACGCGATCGCCGGCGTCGGCATGATGCTGCTGGTCGGCTACGCCGGACAGATCTCGCTCGGCCACGCCGCCTTCCTCGCGGTCGGCGCCTACACCGAGGCCATCCTGCGCAAGCACGGCCTGCCCTTCGTGCTGACGCTGCCGGCGGCCGGCGCCACGGCGGCGCTGCTGAGCGTGCTGCTCGCCTGGTCGACCGCGCGCCTGGCCGGCATCTATCTCGCGATGGGCACGCTGGCCTTCGCCTTCGTCGTCGAGGAGGTGTTGATGCGCTGGGAGTCGCTCACCGGCGGCAACCGCGGCCTGGCGGTGGAGGGCATCGCGCTCGGGCCGTTCGCCGTCGCCGCCGAGTGGCAGTTCTACTACCTGTGCCTGGGCGTCCTGGCCGTGGTGCTGCTGGGCGCGGTCAACCTCCTGCGTTCGCGCAGCGGCCGCGCGCTCACCGCGATCCGCGACAGCGAGATCTCGGCGCAGAGCCTGGGCATCCACCTTGCGCTGCACAAGTCGGCGGTGCTGTTCGCCAGCGCGCTGCTCACCGGCCTGGCCGGGGCGCTGTACGCGCACAAGATCATGTTCATCACCCCCGACCAGTTCACCATCATGACCTCGGTCGAGCTGCTCGTGCTGGTGGTCGTCGGCGGCCTGGGTTCGCTGCACGGCGCGGTGCTCGGTGCGGCCTTCGTCGTGATGCTGCCGCAGTTCGTGATCGTGCTGCGCGATCTGTTCGGGCTCAGCTCGGCACTGCAGTCGGGGCTCGATGCCGGCGTGTACGGGCTGCTGATGGTGCTGTTCATGCTGTTCGAGCCGCGCGGGCTGTACGGGCGCTGGGTGCGCGTCAAGACCTACCTGGACCTGTTTCCCTTCTACCGCCGCGGCAGCTTCCGGCGCCAGCGCCAGTACCGCAAGTCGGAGCAGCTGAAATGACCCTCCTCCGAAGCGGCTTCGGCGCCTTCCTCCCAGGGGGGCGCCGCCAGCGGCCCGGCGAAGCCGGTTCCGCTGCGGCTGCTTGGCCACGCCGGGTTCCTGCGCCGCGGGCCGCGTCGGGCGCCATGGAGGGATGAGATGGCCTTGCTCGAGACGCGCGGGCTTGCGCGCCGCTTCGGCGGAATCCAGGCCGTGCGCGACGCCAGCCTCGCGGTCGAAGCCGGCGAGATCTTCGCCATCATCGGCCCCAACGGCGCGGGCAAGACGACGCTGTTCAACCTCGTGAGCCGCGTCTACCCGGCCGACGCCGGGCAGATCCTGCTCGCCGGCGAGGACATCACCCGCATCGCACCGCACCGCGTGGCGGCGTTGGGCGTGGCGCGCACGTTCCAGAACATCGAGCTGTTCGAGCGCTCGACCGTGCTCGACAACCTCCTCGTCGGCCGCCACTGCCGCGGCCGCGCGGCGCCGCTGGCCGAACTGCTGTTCACGCGCGCCAACCGGCGCGCCGAAGTCGCGCACCGCGACAAGGTCGAACGCATCATCGAGCTGCTCGAGCTGCAGGCGCACCGCGACACCAGCGTCGGTGCGCTCGCCTACGGCGTGCGCAAGGTGGTCGAGATCGGGCGCGCGCTCGCCGCCGAGCCGCGCCTGCTGCTGCTCGACGAGCCCTCGTCGGGGCTCAATGCCGAGGAGACCGAGGACCTGTCGTTCTGGATCCGCGACATCCGCGACGACTTCGGCATCACGGTGGTGATGATCGAGCACGACATGCGCCTGGTCGATCTGGTTTCGGATCGCGTGCTGGCGATGGATCGCGGCGCCGTGCTCGCCGTCGGCGCGCCGGCGGCGATCATGGCCGACGCGCGCGTCGTCGAAGCCTACCTCGGAGGCTGAGGTGTCCGAGCCCCTGCTCGCGCTGCGCAACGTCGAGACCTATTACGGCCCGGTGCTGGCGATCCAGGGCGTGAGCCTGGACGTGCCCGCGGCCAGCATCGTCGCGCTGCTCGGCTCCAACGGCGCCGGCAAGTCGACGGTGCTCAAGTCGATCTCGGGCTTCGTCGAGCCGCGCAAGGGCACGGTCACGTTCGGCGGCCGCAGCCTGGTCGGGCGCGAGCCCGATGCGATCGTCGGCCTGGGCCTGGCGCATGTGCCCGAGGGGCGCGAGGTCTTCCCCTTCCTGAGCGTGCGCGACAACCTGCTGATGGGCGCCTACACGCGCGCCGATCGCGAGGCGGTGCGTGCCGACCTCGAGCGCATGTACGGGCTCTTCCCGATCCTGCGCGAGCGCTCCGGACAGCCGGCGCAGGGGCTGTCGGGCGGCGAGCAGCAGATGCTCGCGATCGCGCGCGCGCTGATGGCCCGGCCCGGGCTGCTGCTGCTCGACGAGCCGTCGCTGGGCCTGTCGCCGCGACTCGTGGGCGAGATCTTCGCCATCATCCGCCGCGTCAATGCCGAAGAGGGCACAGCGATCCTGCTCGTCGAGCAGAACGCGCGCCAGGCGCTCGCGGTGGCCGACTACGGCTACGTGATCGAGGTCGGCCGCATCGTGATGAAGGGACAGGCGCGCGAGCTGGCCGAGCAGCGCGACATCCGCGAGTTCTATCTCGGGGTCAAGGAAGCGGGGGCACGCAGCACGCGCCGCTGGAAGAGGGCCAAGCTGTGGCGCTGAACGACGGCGCTGGCGGCCCGGCCGACTGGGCGCCGTACGGGCGCGGCCAGGAGATCGAGCCGACGCCCGGCTCGACGCTCGCCGCCGCCTTTGCCGCGGCCGTGCGGCTGCGCGGCGAGCGCACCGCGTTGCGCTGCAAGCTGCGCGGCCTGTGGCGCCCGGTCAGCTGGGCCGAGTACGGCGAGCAGGTGCGCCGCATCGCGCTCGCGTTGATCGCGGCCGGCTTCGCGCCGGGCGAGCGCGCCTGCATCCTGGCCGAGAACCGACCGCAGTGGTTCTTCGCCGATCTGGCCGTCGTCACCGCGGGGGGCATCGCGGTGGGCATCTACACCACCAACGCACCCGAGCAGGTGGCCTATGTGCTCGAAGACTGCGGCGCGCGCTTCGTCTTCGTCGCGGACGAGGAGCAGCTCGACAAGGTGCTGCAGGTGCGCGCGCGGCTGCCGGCGCTGCGCCGCATCGTCGTCTTCGACATGGAGGGCCTGCGCGAGCTGCGCGACCCGATGGTGACGAGCCTCGAAGCGTTCGCGCAGGGCGGCGCCGCCGAGCCTGCCGCGCGCAGCGAGGAGTGGCGCAGGCGCATCGCGGCCGTGGCGCCGCACGACACGGCGATCCTGATCTACACCTCGGGCACGACCGGACCGCCCAAGGGCGCGATGCTCACGCACGCGAACCTGGCATTCCAGGCCGCGGCGCTGCATGGCGTGATGCCCCTCGGCCCGGGCGACGAGATGCTGTCGTTCCTGCCGCTCGCCCACATCGCCGAGCGCCTGCTGAGTGTCGTGCGGCCGATCTTCAACGGCGCCATCGTCAACTTCGTGGAGCACGAGGACACGATGGCGCAGAACCTGCGCGAGCTCTCGCCCACGGTGTTCTTCGCCGTGCCGCGCATCTGGGAGAAGTTCCACGCGCGCGCGACGATCGCCGCCGGCGACGGCACGGCGGCGGAGCGCCTGGCCTTCCGCCTCGCCTTCGCCGCGGCGCAGCGGGCGGGGGCGCGGCGCGCCGAGGGCCGCCGCCTGCCGCTCTGGCTGCAGCTCGCGCAGGCGCTGGCCGCGCGCAGCGTACTGCACCGCACGCGCAAGCTGCTGGGACTGGAGCGTGCGCGCTACGTCGTCACGGGCGCCGCGCCGATCGCGCCGGAGCTCATCCGCTGGTACCTCGCGCTCGGGCTGGACATGATGCAGGCCTACGGCATGACGGAGACGGCCGGCGTCGCCTCGCTGCCGCCGCCGGGGCGGCGCCGGCACGGCAGCGTCGGCGTCGCGCTGCCGGGCACCGAGATGCGCCTGGCGTCCGGCGGCGAGCTGCTGATCCGCGGGCCGCATGTCTTCGCGGGCTACTGGAACAACCCGGCGCAGACCGCGCGCGCCGTCGTCGACGGCTGGCTGCACACCGGCGACATCGCCCGGATCGACGCCGAGGGCTTCGTGCACATCGTCGACCGCCTCAAGGACATCATCATCACCTCGGGCGGCAAGAACGTCTCGCCCTCGGAGATCGAGAACCAGCTCAAGTTCAGCCCCTACGTCGCCGACGCGGTGGTGATCGGCGACGCGCGGCCGTACCTGAGCGCGCTGGTGATGATCGACTACGACAACGTCGTGCGCTACGCGCAGGACCACGCCATCCCGTTCACCGACTACGCCAGCCTGTGCATGCACGAGCGCATCCGGGCGCTCATCGCCGCCGAGGTCGAGGCGGTCAACGCGCGCTTCGCGCGCGTCGAGCAGATCAAGACCTTCCGCCTGATCGACGTGCAGCTCACGACCGAGGACGAGGAATTCACGCCCACGCTCAAGCTCAAGCGCAGCGTGGTCGAACGGCGCCATCGGGCGCTCGTCGACCAGATGTACGGCGGCGGCAACGCATCGGGTGCGACGACGGAGGCGCGGGCCCCCGGGGTCGCGGTCGACAACCCCTGAACGGAGGTGGCAGACATGAAGTGGAAGATCGTGCAACGCATCGCTGCGGCCCTGGCTGCCGCGGCGACCCTGCTGTACGGCGCGAGCGCCGGCGCCCAGACCCAGGGCGTGAGCGACGGCGAGGTGGTGCTCGGCACCTATCTCGATTTCAGCGGCCCGCTCGCCACCTGGGGCACGGCGCTGCGCAGCGGCATGGAAATGGCGGTCGACGAGATCAACGCCGCCGGCGGCGTGCACGGCCGCAAGCTGCGCCTGGTGGTCGAGGACTCGGGCTACGACCCGAAGAAGGCCGTGCTCGTGACGCAGAAGCTGCTCACGCGCGACCAGGTCTTCGCGATGGTCGGCTCGCTGGGCACGGTGACCGGCGCGGCGACGATGCCGCTCGTGCTCAAGCGCGGCCTGCCGCATCTGTTTCCGGTCACGCCCTCGGAGATGTTCGCGCTGCCGTTCGACCGGCTGAAGTTCGCCTACTTCACCCCCTACTACGACGACGTGCGCACCAGCGTCAAGTACCTGCTGGCGAGCAAGCGCTTCAGCCGCGTGGGCGTGCTCTACCAGGACGACGAGTTCGGCGCCGACATCCTGAAGGCGACGCAGGACCAGCTCGCCGAAGCCGGCTTGAAGCCGGTGTCGACGACGAGCTACAAGCGCGGCGCCACCGACTTCTCGAGCCAGATCGCACGTCTGAAGGCCGACGGTGCCGAGCTCGTGGTGATGAGCACCGTCGTGCGCGAGACGATCGGCGCGATGGCTGCGGCGCGCACCCTCGACTGGAAGCCGACCTTCCTCACCAGCCAGGCCGGCTACTCGTCGGCGGTGGCCGCACTCGGCAAGGAGGTCACCGAGGGGCTGTACGCCGGCGCGATGACGCCGATCCCCTACGCCGAGGGCGCGTCGCCCGAACTGCTGGACTGGATCAAGCGCTACCGGGCACGGGCGAACCAGGATCCGAGCTTCGAGGTCGTCGTCGGCTACATGCTGATCTCCACCGCCGCGCGCGGCATGGCCAACGCCGGGCGCGAACTGACGGTCGACGCGCTGGTCGCCGGCCTGGAGAAGATCCGCGACTACAAGAACATCTTCGGCACGCCGCCGATCTCGTTCACTGCGACCGATCACCTGGCGTCGCGCCAGAGCTTCGTCGCGCAGATCAGGAACGGGCGCTGGGTGTCGCTGAGCGGCTTCATGCACTACAAGAACTGAGCCGAGGCCGGGCGGGCGGGGCGCAAGAGCAGACAAGGAGAGCACCATGGGAATCGCAAGATGGCTGGTCGCGGCGTGCACGGCGCTCGCCGCGCTGGTGCCGGCGGCGCAGGCGCAGACGCAGGGCGTGAGCGACACCGAGATCGTGCTCGGCACGACGCTCGACCTGAGCGGACCGATCAACTTCTGGGGCGTGCCGGCCAAGAACGGCATGGAGATGGCCGTCGACGAGATCAACGCCGCCGGCGGCATCCACGGCCGCAAGCTGCGGCTGGTGGTCGAGGACATGGCCTACGACCCGAAGAAGGCCGTGCTCGCCACCGAGAAGCTGCTCACGCGCGACCGCGTCTTCGCCGTCATCGGCTCGATGGGCACGGTGACCACCGCCGCGACCATGCCGCTCGTGCTCAGGCGCGGCGTGCCGCACCTGTTCCCGATCGCGCCCTCGGAGCTGTTCGCGCTGCCGTTCAACCACCTGAAGTTCGCCTCCTTCGTGCCGTACTACGACGACGTGCGCAACAGCCTGAAGTACCTGATGGCGAACAGGCGCTACGGCCGCATCGGCGTGCTCTACCAGGACGACGACTTCGGCAGCGAGATCCTGAGGGCGGTGCGCGACCAGCTCGAGGCCGCCGGCGTCAGGCCGGTGTCGGTGCAGAGCTACAAGCGCGGCGCCACCGATTTCTCCAGCCAGATCGCGCGCCTGAAGGCCGACGAGGCCGATCTCGTGGTGCTGGGCACGATCGTGCGCGAGACGGTGGGTGCGATGACGGCGGCGCGCAACCTCGGCTGGAATCCGGCCTTCCTCGTGAGCCAGGCCGGCTACTCGGTCGCCGTGCCGGCGCTCGGCAAGGAGGCGGTCGAAGGGCTGTACGCCGGCGTCGTGACGCCGCTGCCCTATGCCGACACCGCCTCGCCCCAGGTGCTCGAGTGGATGAAGCGCTACAAGGCCAGGACGAACCAGGATGCGGCGATCGAGGCGGTGGTCGGCTATGCGCAGATCGTGCTCGCGGCGCAGGGCCTGGCCAACGCCGGTCGCGATCTGAGCGTCGACGCGCTGGTCGCCGGGCTCGAGCGCATCCGCGACTACCGCGATATCTTCGGCGCCTCGCCGATGTCGTTCGCCGCCGACAACCACCTCGGCTCGCGGCGCAGCGCGCTGGCCCAGTTGCACAAGGGCCGCTGGGCGCTGCTCACCGACTTCATGTACTACGGCGACAAGTGACGCCCCGCGCGGCTCCTCGGCGCTACCCCGCGCCGTGCACGCCGCGTGCGCGGCCGGCCCAGTAGGGCTCGCGCAGCACGCGGCGGATGATCTTGCCCACCGGCGTCTTGGGCAGCGCGTCGACGACGTGCACCGCCTTGGGCACCTTGAAGTACGCCACGCGCTCCTTGACGAAGGCGATCAGCTCGGCTTCGCTCGCGTGGGCGCCCGCGCGCAGCACGACCGCGGCGTGCACGGCTTCGCCCCATTTGTCGTCGGGCACCGCGAAGACGCCGCATTCGGCCACCGCCGCGTGCGCGGCCAGCGCATGCTCGACCTCGGCCGGGTAGACGTTGTAGCCGCCCGAGATGATCATGTCTTCCTTGCGGTCGGCCAGATACACGTAACCGTCGGCCTCCATGCGGCCGAGGTCGCCGGTGGCGAGCCAGCCGCCGGCCAGGCGCCGTGCGTCGAGCTCGGGGTTCTTCCAGAAGCCCGGCGTCATCCAGGGCGCGCAGATGCAGATCTCGCCCACTTCGCCCGTCGCGCAGGACTCGCCGTTGTCGGCGCGGATCATCACCTGCGCGGCGCCGAACTCGCGTCCGACCGAGGTCAGGCGCTCGGGCTTGCCGGCCAGCGCCTCGGCATGCTCGGCCGGGCCCATGTAGGTGCACAGACCGTAGGCCTCGGTCTGCCCGAAGCCGGTGTTGAGCACCGGGCCGAAGCGCCTGATCGCGCGCTCGACAAGCGTGGGCGCGGCCGGCGCCGCGGCGTAGACGATGTTGCGCAGGCTCGACAGGTCGGCCGCCTCGGTGGCCGGATCGTCGAGCAGCATGCGCAGGAAGGTCGGCACGCCGAGCATGAAGGCGACGCGGTGGCGCGCGATGGCCTCGATCACCGGCTTGGGGCTCGGGTCGCGCAGGATCACCAGCGCCGCGCCGCCGATCCAGGCGCTGTCCATCGCGCGCGCGCAGAAGTGGCTCAAGGGGAGCTGCCCGAGCACGCGTTCGCCGGGCCGGTGCCCGAAGGTCGTGGCCCAGAAGTTCATCGCCGCCGACACCGAGGCGAAGCTGTGCGTCACGCCCTTGGGCTGCCCGGTGGTGCCCGAGGTGTAGAGGATCTGCGCCAGCGTCCCGGGCGGGCGATCGAAGGCGGGCAGCGTCGCGGGCGCCCCGACAGCGGCCAGCAGATCGGCGGCGCCCGCGAAGGCGCCGAGGCCCAGCGCGGCCTGCGGCGCTGGCGCCACCGCGCGCGCACGCTCGAGGTGCTCGGGCGTCAGCGCGAGCACGAAGCGCGCGTCGCTGTCGGCGACGATGTAGCGGTGTTCACGCTCGGTGAGCGCGCCCAGCATCGGGCACAGCACGCCGCCGGCGCGCGCGATCGCGATCACCGCGACGACGAACTCGAGGCAGTTGAACTGGATCACGGCGACGCGCTCGCCGACCTGCAGGCCGCGCGCGACGAGCGCGGCGGCGGCGATGCTGGCCTGGGCGTCGAGCTCGGCGAAGCTGAGCTGGCGTTCGCCGTCGATCACGGCGACGCCCTCGGGCCAATGGCACGCGGCGCGCGCCGGGTAGTGCGAATACGGGTGCTTCATGCTCCGGTCCTCCGCGGTGGGATGTGGCGTTCCTCGGGCCCGTCGTAATGTGCGCCGAGCGCGTCGGGGATGATGCGCAGCGGCACGCCGTCGTGGATCTCCTCGCTGATGTGGGCCAGGAGCGCCATGCCGTAGCCGAGCGCGCCCAGCCCGCCGATGACGAGCGGCTCGAAGCCGAGGTCGGCCAGCACGGCGCCCAGCGCGCCGGCCAGGTTGATCGGGATCTTGCGGCCCTTGGCCGCCGCCAGGTGCGCCTCGACCGCGTCGAGCATGCGACCGTGCGCACGCCAGCCGTCGAGCTCGAGCGCCAGGCGGCGCAGCGTCACGGCGCGCGGCTCGGCCGTCTTGTGCATCGGGTGCCCGAGGCCCGGTACGCGGCCGCGCCGCTCGCCCCACAGCTGCATCACGCGGGCGACGGCCTCGGCCTCGGGAAGCTGCCAGGCTACCGCCTCGATCAGCATCTGGGCCGGCTCCTGCGGCGAACCGGTGACCGAGCCCGAGGCGAGCAGGCCGCTGGCCAGCGCCGGAATCGGCGAATCGGGGAAGGCCGATGCGGTGAAGCGTGCCGCGCCCACCGCGGCGCTGACGAACTGCTGGTCGACGCCGCAGCGCAGCACGAGGTCGAACAGGGCGGTCTGGCGCGCGTCGGGCAGCTCGCCGCGCAGCACCAGATAGGCGACCTCGGTGTGGTTGAGCCGCTCGATCACTTCCTCGACCGGATAGCCGCGCACCAGGATGCGGCCCTGGCCGGCGCGGCTGATGGCGGTGCTCCAGTAGTCGCTCCAGTCGCCCGAGGCGACGAATTCGCCGATGTGGTGGCGGCGGGCGCGCCGCGCGGGAGTGCTCGTCATGTCTTGCCTTGCGGGTTCGGGTGGGCGGGATCGCTCGCGCCGGCTGCCGGCACGAACAGGGGCAGGAGTCGGCCGCCGCGCAGGCGCCGGCACACGCGCACCGGCATGCCGATGCGCACCGCTTCGGGCGCGCAGTCGACGACGTTGGAAATCATGCGCGGCCCTTCGCGCAGCGCGATGACGGCGAGGACATAGGGCGGCGGGAAGTCCGGGTGGTATTGCTGGCGATAGACGGTGAAGGTGGCCACCTCGCCGTAGCCCGAGAGCGCGCGCCGGTCCAGCCGCGCGGACCAGCAGCGCGGGCACACCGCAGCGAGCGGCAGGAACAGATGGCCGCAGTCGGCGCAATGCGCCGCTTCGAGCGCCCGGGTCGCGGCGTCGGCGGCGGCGTTGCCCGATATGAGATCCATGCTCAGCGCCCCAGGATCAGCGTGGCGTGCGTGTTCATTCCCAGCCCGTGGCCGCTGACCAGCGCCACCTGGGCATCGGGCACCTGGCGCAAGCCCGCTTCGCCGCGCAACTGGCGCACCGCCTCGACGACGTGCAGCATGCCGCCGCCATAGCCCTCGGCGAGCAGACCGCCGCTCGGGTTGACCGCGAGCGTGCCGCCCGGGCCGATGCGGCCGCCGGCGACGAATTCGCCCGCCTCGCCGGGCGCGCAGAAGCCGTAGGCCTCGAGCTGCATCAGCACGACGATCGTGAAGCAGTCGTACAGCAGCGCGACGTCGACGTCGGCCGCGCTCAGGCCGGCGCGCGCCAGCGCACGCGGGCCGCAGCGCGCCGCCGGCAGCGTGTCGAAATGGGTCGGATTCGTGATCGTGCCCAGGCTGTGCGCCTGGCCCATGCCGAGCAGCCGCACCGGGCGCGGGCGCGCGTCGCGCGCACGTTCGACCGAACAGACGACGACGGCGGCTGCGCCGTCCGAGATCAGGCAGCAGTCGGCGCGGCGCAGCGGCTCGACCAGCATGCGCGAGGCGAAGTAGCCGTCCATGTCGAGCTTGCCCCTGGACTGCGCGTGCGGCGTGCGTGCGGCGTGCGCATGCGCGGCGACGGCCACCTCGGCCAGGGCCTCGGGGCGGGTGCCGTGCCGCGCCATGTGCCGCTGCGCGGCCAGCGCGTGCAGGCCGGCGGCACCGAAGAAGCCGTAGGCGGCCTCGTCGCCGCGGCCGTAGGCGTATGCGCCCGAAGCCGAGAGCGCGGTGTCGCCGTACACGCACAGGCATACCGTGCACAGCCCGGCTTCGATGGCGAGCGCGGCGCGCTGGATGCTGCCCGCGCTCGACGCCCCGCCGAGGATCTCGGTGCCGGCGAAGTCGGGGTCGAGGCCGAGCGCGCGACCCAGGCGCAGGTAATGCGGCTCGATGCCCTGCAGCACGCCCTGGGCTGCACCCGGGTCGGTGACGAGGCCGTCGATGTCGCCGGGCGCGAAGCCCGCGTCGGCGACCGCCAGGCGCGCGGCCTCGGCCTCGAGCTCGAGCGCGCTGCGGCCGGCGAGCCGGCCGAAGGCGGTGTGTCCGATGCCGGCGATGGCGATCTTGTTCACTTCGGGCGTCGTGGAGGATGGCGTGCCCGGCCCGGGCCGACCCGGGTCGACCGCAGGGTCGCGTTGACTTGATTATCGCACGAAAACTGAGTATCGTTCGATAAATGCGGGTCGGCCAGCCCGCCCGACGGGGAGATGCCGTGCACCGCGATTGGAACGAGGAACAGGAGCTGCTGCGCCGTTCGCTGCGCGACTACGTGCGCGACCGCGTGACGCCCCGGGTGCTGGCCTGGGAGGCCGCCGGCGAGGTGCCGCGCAGCCTGTTCACCGACCTGGCGCAGCTGGGCGTGCTCGGTCTCAGGCTCGCGCCCGAGCACGGCGGCGGCGGCCAGGACTTCTGGTACACGGTGGTCCTGCTCGAGGAGCTGATGCGCTGCGGTTCGATCGGCGTGCCGGTGGCGGTGATGGCGCACGCCGAGTTCGCCACCATGCTGATCGACCGCTACGGCTCGCCGGCGCTGCGCGCGCACTACGTGCGCGGCGCCGCCGAGGGCCGGCTGATCGGCGCGCTCGGCGTCTCCGAGCCCGACGCCGGCAGCGACGTCGCCAGCCTGCGCACACGCGCCGTGCGCGACGGCGACGCCTACGTCATCGACGGCTCCAAGCTCTACATCAGCAACGGCACCATCGCCGACTACATCACGCGGGCGGTGCGCACCGGCGGGCCCGGCGCACGCGGCATCTCGATGATCGTCGTGCCGGGCAACAGCCCGGGTTTGACGCGCCGGCGCCTGCGCAAGCTCGGCACGCATGCCTCCGACACCGCCGAGCTGTTCTTCGAGGGCTGCCGTGTGCCGGCGGCCAACCTGCTCGGCGCCGAGAACGAGGGCTTCGGCATGATCATGTCGGGCTTCGAAGGCGAGCGCCTGGTGCTCGCGGTGATGGCCTGCTGCCATGCGCGGCTGCTGTTCGACGAGGCGCGCGACTGGGGTCACAACCGGCGCGCCTTCGGGCAGCCGCTGCTCGCATTCCAGGTCTGGCAGCATCGCCTGGCCGACGTGCTCACGCGCATCGAGGCGGCCGAGGTGCTGACCGTGCGCGCCGTCGATCTGTACGTGCGCGGCCGCGCGGCGCCGTCCGAGGTCTCGATGGCCAAGCTGTTCGCCACCGAGACGGCGCGCCACGCCGCCGCCGAATGCGCGCAGATCCTCGGTGGGCAGGGCTACATGGAGGAGTCGCTCGTCGCGCGGCTGCATCGCGACGCACTCGCGATGACCGTCGGCGCGGGTTCGAGCGAGATCATGCGCGAGCTGATCGCGCGGTCGAACAACCTGGTGGCACGATGAGCCTGCGCCGCGAAGTCCGCGACGGCGTGCTGATCCTGACGATCGACCGCCCGCAGGCGCGCAACGCGCTCGACGCCGAGCTGCGCGCGGCGCTCGAGCGCGAGTGGCTGCGCTTTCGCGACGACGACGCGCTGCGCGTGGCGGTGCTCACCGGTGCCGGCACCGAAGCGTTCTGCGCCGGCGCCGACCTGAAGGAGCTCGGCACCTACTACCGCTCGATGACGCCCGTGCAGCGGCGCGAGCAAGGCGAACGCGAGCCGGGCCTGGGCGCCCTCACGCGCAACTTCGACCCGCGCAAGCCGACCATCGCCGCGATCAACGGCGCCTGCCTGGCCGGCGGTCTGGAAATCGCGCTCGCCTGCGACATCCGCATCGCCTCGCAGACGGCGCGCTTCGGGCTGCCCGAGGTCCGGCGCGGCATCCTGCCCGGGGCCGGCGGCACGCAGCGGCTGCCGCGCGCACTGCCGCTGGGCGTCGCGCTCGAGATGATCCTCACCGGTGAGCCGATCGACGCCCAGGCCGCGCTGCGCTGGGGCCTGGTGAGCCAGGTCGTGCCGGCCGAGGCGCTGCCCGAGCGCGCGCTCGAGATCGCCGCGCGCGTTGCCGCCAACGGCCCGCTGGCGGTGCGCGCGGCGCGCGATGCGGTCTACCAGGGCCTGGCGCTGCCGCTGGACGCGGCGCTGCGCCTCGAGCAGTTCCACGCCGAGCCGCTGCGCACGAGCGACGACGCCGCCGAAGGCGTGCGCGCCTTCGTCGAGAAACGCCAACCCCGCTTCAGCGGACACTGAGGAGCCAAGCACCATGGCCAGACCCAAGATCGCGATCGACGCCTGGGCGACCTACATCTCGCCCGAAGGGGCGAAGAAGTGGCCGCCCGAGTTCCTGCACATCTTCCGCAAGTACAAGTGCCCGCCGAACATGTTCGAAGGCGGCACGGTGGAGGCCATGCTGGCCGAGATGGACGCCGCCGGCGTCGACCGCATCGTGCTGTCGGCCTTCTTCTACGGCGGCCAGTGGGTGCTCGGCAACGAGGAGGTCGCGCGCATGGTGCGCGAGCGGCCCGACCGTTTCATCGGCGCGGGCACCGTCAACGTCATGCAAAAGCCCATGCAGGTCGTGCGCGAGGTCGACTACCTCGTCAAGGATCTGGGGCTGCGCTGCCTGCGCCTGGAGCCGTACATGTACGGCGACGGCATGACCGGCCTGCCGCCCAACGACAAGCACTACTGGCCCGTGTACATGCGCTGCAGCGAACTGGGCGCTGCGGTCGCGATCCAGGTCGGCCACACCGGGCCGCTGCTGCCCTCCGAATGCGGGCGGCCGATCTACCTCGACGAGGTGGCGCTGTCGTTTCCGGATCTCTCGATCCTCGGCTGTCACGTCGGCCAGCCCTGGCACGAGGAGATGATGGTGCTGGCGTGGAAGCATCCGAACGTGTACCTGGAGACCTCGGCGCGCGGGCCGCGCCAGTGGCCGGCCTCGCTCGTCGAGTTCGCCAAGGGCTGGGGCCAGGACAAGGTGATCTGGGCCACCGACTACCCGCTGCTCGGCTTCGACCGCACGCTCGGCGAACTCGAGGCGCTCGGCGTCGACGACAAGGTCTACCGCAAGATCGTGCGCGACAACCTGCTGCGGGCGCTGAGGCTCGAGCTGTGAGCGGCACGCAGGCCGTCCTCGACTCGATCGCCTACATCGCCTGGCACCGGCAGCGCATCGAGCACCAGGAGCCGGGCCGCGTCGTCGTCGCGCAGGACGACCGCACCGAGCTGCACAACTACGCCGGCACCGCGCACGCTGGCGCGATCTACACGCTGGCCGAGACCGCGGCCGGCGTCGCCGCTGATCAGCTGGCCGCGCCTTGGGGTGGCTTCATCCTGCTGGCCGCGGCGCAGCTGCGCTACACGCGCCGCGCGCAGGGCACGCTCGCGGCCGAGGCGCGGCTGGCCGCGACCACCGACGCCGGCGCGCTGCACGACGAGTTCGCCGCCAGCGGTCGCGGCGCGCTCGCGGTCGACGTGACGGTGCGCGACCCGCAGGGCGAGCCGGTGCTCGAAGGCCGCTTCGACTACGCGATCCGCAGGAGGAAGACATGACCGACACACTGCTCGCCGAGCGCCGCGGCGCGGTGCTGCGCCTGACGCTGAACCGCCCCGACAAGCTCAACGCCATCGACGTCGTGCTGCTGGACGCGCTGACCGAGGCGCTGGAGCGCGCGGAGCGCGACGCCGAGGTGCGCGCGATCGTGCTCGCCGGCGCCGGGGCCTCGTTCTGCGCCGGCGCCGACATCGGCCAGATGATCGACCGCACGCCCGACGACTGGGAGCGCACCGTCGACCACTACCTCGACCCGATCCGCGCCATCGCGCGCATCGGCAAGCCGGTGATCGCGCGCCTGCACGGCAACGTCTTCGGCGGCGGGCTGGGGCTGGCGATCGCCTGCGACTTTCGCGTCGCCGCGCAGTCGGCGCGGATGTGCGCGCCCTTCGTCAAGCTGGCGCTGGCCGGCTGCGACATGTCGGCCGGCTACTTCCTGCCGCGCCTGGTGGGCCTGGGCCGCGCCACCGAGATGATGATGACGGCGCGCGTGGTCCAAGCGCCCGAGGCGCAGGCGATCGGGCTGGTGACGCAGACCGTGCCCGACGCCGAGCTCGATGCGGCCGTCGACGCACTCGCCGACAAGCTCGCCGCCTTCGCGCCGCGCACCACCGCCTTTACCAAGGCGGCGATCCGGCGCTCGCTCGACCGCGACATGCAAGCCGAGTTCGACTACGAGATCTTCGCGCAGGTGCAATGCCTGCAGAGCGCCGACCACCGCGAAGGCGTGGCCGCGTTCCGCGAGCGCCGCCCGCCGGTGTTCCGCGGCGTCTGACTTCGTGGTGGATCCGGGCGAAGACGAGGAGCGCGCATGCTGAGCGACGACGGCCTGAGTGAAGACGAGATCGCTTTTCGCGACAGCGTGCGCGCCTTCGTGGCCCGGCGCATCGCCCCGCACGCCACGCGCTGGGACCTGGACGAGCGCTACCCGCGCGAGCTGTTCGGCGAGGCCGCCGCACTGGGCTGGCTCGGGGTCGGGTTTCCCGAGGAGCTGGGCGGCAGCGGCGGCGGCGCGGCACTCTTCGCGCTGCTGTGCGCCGAGCTCACGCGCGGCTCGGCCGCGGTCGCGCTCGGCCTGTACGTGCACAGCGCGCTGGCCGCGTCGGCCATCCTCCACCTCGGCAGCGCCGCACAGAAGGCGCGCTGGCTGCCCGACGCGCTGGCCGGCCGGCGCATCGGCTGCTGGGGCTATGCCGAGGCCGGCGCCGGGGCCGACATCAGCCGCGTGCAGACGCGGGCGCGGCGCGAAGGCGAGGACTACGTGCTCGACGGCGCCAAGCTCTACATCACGAACTCGCCGTTCGCCGACTTCATGGTGATCGTCGCGCAGACGGCACCGGGGCGCGGCCTGAAGGGCATGTCGCTGTTCGTCGTCGAACGCGACACGCCCGGCGTGCGCGTCAGCGCGCCCTTGAAGAAGCTCGGCATGGGCGCCTCCGAGATGGCCGAGATCGTCTTCGGGGGCGCGCGCGTGCCGGCGGACCAGCGGCTGGGCAGCGAGCACCTCGGCTTCGTCGAGGCGCTGAAGGTGCTCTCGCTCGGGCGCGTGGCCTCGGCCGCGCAGGGCGTGGGGCTCGGGCGCGCGGCGCTCGAGGAGGCGCTGCGCTACTGCAGCCAGCGCATGCAGGGCGACGCGGCGATCACCGGCCACCAGTTCGTGCGCTTCACGCTCGCCGACATGGCCACGCGGCTCGAAGCGGCCTGGCGGCTCACGCTGCGCGCGGCGCGGCTCGTCGATGCCGGCAGCGATTACGATTGCGCCGCTTCGATGGCCAAGCTCTTCGCGACCGAGACCTGCACCCATGTCTGCGAGCGCGCGCTGCACCTGTGCGGCGCGCAAGGCTACATGCGCGAGAGCGCCGCACAACGCTTCTATCGCGACTGCAAGGTCTTCGAGATCGGCGAAGGCACGAGCGAAATCCAGCGCGAGACGATCTTCAGACACCTGGCACGGTAAGGCGGAAACATGGGCGTGAGCGAACGACGCAAACGCGAGCGCGAGGCGCGCCGCGGCGAGATCCTGGACGCGGCGCGCGACGTGCTGCTCGCCCAGGGCCTGCGCGGCACGACCACCAAGGAGATCGCCGAGCGCTGCGAGCTGTCGGAGGCGACGCTGTTCTTCTACTTCCGCAACAAGGACGAGATCCTGCTGTCGCTCATCTTCGAGAGCATCGGGTTCTGGGCGCAGGGGCTCGAGGCGCTGGCGGCCAAGGCACTGACGCCCCCCGAGGTGCTCGAGGCGATCTGGCAGTTCCACGAGGAGGTCTACCGCGAGCACCCCGACTACTACGTGATCTCGGCCTATCTGGCGCAGCCGCAGGTGCTGGAGAACGTCTCGGTCGAGGTCAAGGAGGAGATCGCGCGCCGCTCGGGCGAGAACTTCCGGCGCCTGCGTGAGCTGCTCGGCCGCGTCGACGCCTCGACGCCGGGGGCGATCCTCGCCGATCTCGTCTGGTCGCTGTTCCTCGGCCTGACGATCGCCGAGGCCTCGCGCACCAACCTCGGTTACGGACGGCGCGGCGAGCAGTTGCAGGCGCGCAATCAGGTCTTCGACGTCGTGCGGCGGGCGTTCGGCTTCGCGCCCGTGAAGCGGGCCGCACGGCCGGCACGGCGCGCGTCCGCGCACGCCGACGCGCGGCGCCCGCCGCGCGCGGCGGCATGATGGCCGCCACCATGCTTGCCGCGCGGCTGCATCGGCCGGGCGAGCCGCTGGTGATCGAGAGCGTGGCGGTGCCGCAGCCCGGCCCCGGCCAGATCCTGCTCGAAGTGGCGGCCTGCGGCCTGTGCGGCACCGACATCCACCTGGCGGTCGAGGGCGACATCCCGGTCGCGCGCACGCCGATCACGCTCGGCCACGAGGCCGCGGGCACCGTCGTGCGGCTGGGCGAGGGCGTGGCCGGTCTGACCGTCGGTCAGCGCGTGGCGCTCTTTCCGTCGCCGATCTGCGGCCAGTGCCGCTTCTGCCGCCAGGGGCGCGAATCCTTGTGCGAGGCGACGCAGGCCTACGGCATGTCGCAGGACGGGGCGCTGGCGCGCTGCATGGTGGCGCCGGCGCATGGTGCCGTGGCGATCCCCGACGGCGTCGACTTCGCCACCGCGGCCATCGTCACCGACGGCGTGTCGACGCCGCTGCACGCGCTGCGCTCGCGCGGCGCGCTGCGCGCCGGCGAGGCGGTGGCAGTGGTCGGCTGCGGCGGACTGGGCGCGCACGCGATCCTGCTCGCGCGCATGATGGGCGCGGGCTACATCGCCGCCATCGACACCCAGCCGCAGGCGCGTGCGCGCGCGCTCGAATTCGGCGCCGATCTGGCCATCGACCCGGCCGAGCAGCCGCAGCCCGCTCGTGCGATCCGCGCGGCGTTCGGCCGCGGCGTCGACCTGGCGCTCGAGTTCGTCGGCCGCCCCGAGACGGTGGAGCTGACGCTGCGTTGCCTGGACACCGGCGGGCGCGCCGTGCTGGTGGGCGTCGGGCCGGGGCGCCCGGCGCTGCCGCCGCTGCTCGCCTTCGTCGGCCGCGAGCAGGCCGTGCTCGGCTCGTTCGGCATGGACAAGCGCGACATCGCCGACTTGCTGCAGCTCGTGGCGCGCGGCCGGCTCGACCTGTCGCGCTCGGTGACGCGGGTCTTTCCGCTGGCCGGCGTGAACGACGCGCTCGGCCTGCTGGCGAAGAAGGACACCGGCATCGTGCGTCTGGTCGTCGAGCCGGGACGCTGAGGCCGGGCGCATCGCCCGGCGCGCCGGGCCCGGGCGCAGCGCCGCAGGCCGCGGCGCGCCGGGTGCGTCAGTGCTTGCCCGCGTGCGGGCTGACGTAGTCGCCGACCTTGGTGCGGAAGGCCACGTTCAGCCGGTTCCAGCCGTTGATCGTGATGACGGCCAGGGTCAGGTCGACCAGCGCCTTGGCGTCGAAGTGGCGGCGCGCCTGCTCGTAGACCGCGTCGGGAACGTCGTGCATGGACGCCAGGTCGGTCAGCGCCTCGGTCCAGGCCAGCGCGGCGCGCTCGCGCTCGCTGTAGCAGGGCGCCTCGCGCCAGACGGGCAGCAGGTACAGCCGCTGCTCGGTCTCGCCCATGGCGCGCGCGTCCTTGGTGTGCATGTCCAGGCACCAGGCGCAGCCGTTCATCTGCGAGGCACGCGACTTCACCAGCTCGAGCAGCGACTCCTCGAGCCCGCTGCGGTTGACCTGCATCTGCACGCGCAGCATCGCCTCGAGCGCCTCGGGCGAGGCGGTCCTGTAGTCCAGTCGTTGTTCCATCGGGTCACTCCTTGTCGGTGCGTTCACGAATGCGGCGTGAACAGCCGCTGCAGCTCGGGGTAGCCGAACGCCGCGTCCAGGCCCTCGAAGCGGCCGCTGCTGCGCAGGCGCAGCGCCGCGTCGCGCGCGGCGCCCAGCGCGAGCGTCGCCAGTCGCGTGGCCGTGCTCACGCGTGCCACGCCCAGGCGGCCGAGTTCGGCCAGGTCGGGCAGGCCGGCGCGCGCGCCGACGTTGACCGGCGCCTCGACGAGCGCGCACAGGCGCGCGATCGATTCCGGCTCGGCCAGCGCGATCGGATAGATACCGTCGGCGCCGGCGTCGAGATAGGCGCGTGCACGGCGCAGCGCTTGTTCGATGCGCTCGGCTTCGTCGGCGCTGCCGCCGATGATCCAGGCATCGATGCGCGCGTTGATGAAGATCGGCACACCGGCCGCGCGTGCGGCCGCGCGTGCCGCGGCGATGCGCTGCGCGGCATCGTCGAGCGGGCGCAGCGTCTCATGGCGCAGTCCGTCCTCGAGGTTGATGCCGGCGGCGCCGGCCTCGATGAGCGCCTGCACGCTGGCGGCCACGTCGTCCGGCGTGGCGCCGTAGCCCGCTTCGAAGTCCACCGTGAGCGGCAGCGGCGTCACGCGCACCATGCGCCGCACCGCGGCCAGCACTTCGGCCAGCGGCGCCTGCTCGCCGTCGGCATAGCCGAGCGACCAGGCGACGCCGCCGCTGGTGGTGGCGATGGCATCGAAGCCCAGGTCGGCAAACACGCGCGCGCTGCCCGCATCCCAGGCGTTGGGCAGCAGCAGCACGCGGCGGCGATCATGCAGTGCGCGCAGGCGCTGTGCGCGTTCGATCCGGCTTGCCTTCACGTCTGGCCTCCTGCGCCGCCCTTGTCGGCGCGATGGTCCGGAATTGTCGCGCGGGCGCACGGCCCCTGGGCCGATCGGGGTGTTCGAGCAAGGGCTGCGCAGCGACGCCGGACGGCTGCACATAATCGCGTGCGGCCTGTGCCGCGCCCATGCACGTCTCGTGCGCGGTTCGTGCGCCGCTTGTGCGTCGCGCGCGCCGCGCGTGCGCGGCTCGCACCCGCCGCCACCACCCATCGCCCCATGTCCTGGTCTGCAGCCCAAGCCCTTCCGGCGCCCGAACTCGACGTCGAGCGATGGTTCAACACCGGCGCGCCGCTCTCGCTGGCCGACCTGCGCGGCCGGGTCGTGCTGCTGCACGCGTTCCAGATGCTCTGCCCGGCCTGCGTGCAGCGCGCCACGCCGCAGGCGCAGCAGGTGCACGAGCGCTTCGGCCGCGCCGGGGTCACGGTGGTGGGCCTGCACACGGTGTTCGAGCATCACGCCGCGATGCAGCCCGTGTCGCTGGCCGCCTACATCCACGAGAACCGGCTGCGCTTCGCGATCGGCGTGGACCGCCCCGACGGCCAGGGCGGCATCCCGATGACGATGCGCGCCTACGCGATGGAGGGCACGCCCACGGCGATCCTGATCGACCGCCAGGGCCGTGAACGCCTGCGCCGCTTCGGGCATCTGGACGACCTGGACCTGGGCGCCGCACTCGGGCGGCTGCTGGCCGAAGGCTGACCCGGCGCGCCCGCGCGCCGTCCCTGCCGCAGCTCCCGCAGACAAGACCAACCGCTGACGTGCGGCGCGCCCGCGCGCGGTAACACCGCACGGGAGCTGCGTCGGCGCCGACGGCCGGACTGCGGAGTGCGGGCGCGGGCGCCGATAACGCGGTCAGCCATGTGTCCGGTCCGCAAGGGCTGCCGCATTCGTCTGCGCCATGTCATCGCTTGCCTCGGAAGCCATCCTCGAACGCGAGTCGTTCCTCGAGACGCCCGCCTTGTTTCGGTGGGGGCCGCTCGGCGTCTTCCTGACCTGGCTGAGCTTCCTCGTCGTCGGCGGCGCGCTCGCGCAATGGCGCATCGACGAGGGCCGCGAAGGCGAGTTCTCGAAGGCGTTTGCGGGCGCCGCCGACTCCGCCTATGCGCTGGCGTACGCCGTCGGGCGCGCCCAGGAGCAGCTCCTGCGTGTGGCGGCGCACGGCGGCGAGCTGTACCGGCTGACCGGTGACGCGCACGCGGTCGAGCAGTATCTGCGCGGCCAGTTCGACGACGCGGGGCCGGTGCGGCTGGCCGCCTTGCTCGAGCCGCAGGGCCGGCTCATTGCCGCGTCGCCGGCCGCGCTCGCAGCGTTGGCGCGCGGTTTCGCACCCGCAGCCGACCTGGGTCCATCGGGTCTGCGCTGGGCCGACCCCGTCAGGATGGCCGACGGCAGCACCTGCGTGCCGCTCGTGCGCGGCATCGCCGGCGGCGCCGTCGTCGTCTTCTTCGTGGACCTGCAGCAGCTGCTCAGACCGGTCCTCGTCGCGCTCGGGCCCTACGGCGGCTGGCTGCATGTCGAGCTCGACGGCGGCGCCGGCCGGCTCGACCTCATGCAGGGCCGCGACGGTGCGGTCTCGCACGCCGAGCCGAAGCGCCGGCGCATCGACTCGGTGCAGATCGCGCTGGAGCTGCCGACGGACTACGAGTCGCAGGACCTGCTGGTGGCCTGGAGCCGCGAAAGCCAGCCCGGCCTGCAGGCGGCGGTGGGCGTGACGGTCGAATCGGCGCTCGCCGGCACCAAGCGCCGCTTCTGGGCCACCTACCTCATCATCGGCGTGCTGGCGGTGCTGCTCGGCCTGCTGTCCTTCCTCATCGGCTACGCCATCCGCAGCTTCGCGCGCAAGGAGGCCTATCTGCGCCAGCTGGCGGCCGTCGATGCGCTCACCGGGCTGCCCAACCGGCGCAGCGCGAACGCGCTGCTGCAGCGCGAGTTCGAGCGCGCCCGGCGCGCCGGCGAGCGGCTGGCACTGCTGTACATCGATCTCGACAACTTCAAGGCGGTGAACGACAGCGCCGGCCATACCGAAGGCGACGCGCTGCTGAAGATCGTCGCCGCCCGCCTGCGCGCCATCTTCGCGGGCCGCGGCCTCGTGTTCCGGCTCGGCGGCGACGAATTCATGGTCATCCTGCCGGTGCCGGGTGCCGACGCCCAGGTGCGCGAGCTCGCCGAACGCATGCTCGAGCGGCTGCACGAGACCACCGACGTCATGGGCGTGCACTTCCGGCCGCGCGCCTCGGTCGGCGCGGCCGCCTATCCGACGCATGCCGCCAGCGTCGAGGAACTGCTCAAGTTCGCCGACACCGCGATGTACCGGGCCAAGGACGACGGTCGCCACCGCGTCGTGATGTACAGCCACGCACTGGCGCAAAGCGCGCTGGAAAAGGCGGCGCTGGCGCAGGATCTCGAGCAGGCGCTCGAGACCGACGGGCTGCATCTGGTCTATCAGCCCAAGTTCGACGCGCGCCACGGCGGCCTGACCGGATTCGAGGCGCTGCTGCGCTGGGATCATCCGACGCGCGGCGCCGTCGCGCCGGGCCTGTTCATCCCGATCGCGGAGCGCACCGGGCTCATCGTCGAAGTCGGCAACTGGGTGCTGCGCGGCGTGCTGCGGCAGCTGCGCGACTGGCATTCGGCACGCGGCATCTGGTATCGCGTGGCGGTCAACGTCTCGGCCATCCAGTTGCGCGACACCGGCTGGGTGCTGGCGGTGCAGGAGGCGCTGCACGATGCCGGCGTGCCGGCGCATTGCCTGCAGCTCGAGCTGACCGAGTCGGTGCTGGCGAGCGATCCGGTGCTCGCGCGTCACGTGCTGGGGCAGTTGCGCCGGCTCGGCGTGAGCATCGCGATCGACGACTTCGGCACCGGCTACAGCTCGATGGCCAGCCTGCAGGCCTTCGAGCTCGACCTGCTCAAGCTCGACCGCAGCTTCGTGCTCGGCATCGGCACCGACGCCGGACGCGAGGTCTGCCGCGCCGTCATCTCGCTGGGCCATGCGCTCGGGCTCAAGGTGCTCGCCGAAGGGGTGGAGACGGCGCAGCAGTACCGCCTGCTGGCGCAACTGCACTGCGACGAAGTGCAGGGCTACCTGTTCGCGCGGCCGCTGGCCCCGGCGCTGGCGGTCGAGCACGACTGCGCCGACTTCGAGCCGCACCGGTCCGACGCGACGGCCACACCGGGCTGAAACGGCGCCCGATTCCGCGCCAGGCGTCGCGGCCGGCCGGGTGCGCCGGCCGAGTGCGCCTCAGGCGGCCGCGCTCACGGCGACGGCGCGTCGCGCGCGGCCGCCAGCCACTGCACGCCCTGGTGTTCGCCGTGGTGCCGGCAGGCCTCGTCGAGCGCATCGAGCAGGGTGTCGTGCAGCCGGGTGCCGGCACCGACGGCCAGGGCCTCGGCGCGCGCCAGCCGCAGATCCTTGCGCAACAGGCCGAGGGTGAAGGTGATGCCGCCGCCGGGCTCGAGCATGCGCTGCACGTAGGAATCGAAGAGCAGCCCCGAGGCCGTGCCGCGGCCGAGCGCCTGGGCGACGAGCGCAGCGTCGAAACCGGCGGCGCGTGCGAGGCGCGCGCCCTCGGCCAGGCCGAGCAGGGTGCCGGCGATCATCGTCTGGTTCACGAGCTTCATGCGGTAGCCCGCGCCGCCGCCGCCGCAATGCACGATGTCGCGGCTGAGCACTTCGAGCAGCGGCCGGCAGCGCTCGAGCGCGGCGCGCTCGCCGCCGACGAACTGCGCGAGCCGCCCCTGCTGCGCGCCGGCCACGCCGCCGCTCACCGGGCCGTCGAGCACCGCGGCGCCGTGGCGCGCGGCGAGCTCGCCGGAGCGCAGCGCCGTGGCCGGCGCCGCGGTCGTCATCTCGAGGAACACCGCTCCCGGGCGTGACTGCGGCAGCATGCGCGCGTGCAGCTCGGCGACGTCGGACGAGTCGCCGACGATTGTCGCGACGACGTCGCAGGCGCGCGCCAGCGCCTCGGGCGTGTCGGCGCGCCGGGCACCGGCCGCCAGCACGGCGGCCAGGGTTGCGGGCCGGCGGGCCCAAACGTGCACGCGGTAGCCGGCGGCGAGCAGCCGCGCGGCCATCGGCGCACCCATGCGCCCCAGTCCGATCCAGCCGACGGTGGGCTGCATGACGAACGGGCGCCGCGGATCCGGCCGCTACCGGGCTGCGGCCAGCGCCCGGCCGTACCCCGGGGCCGCCGCAGAGCGCTGCAGAAGCCCGGCGACGCGCCGGACCGCGGGTGACCGACGGCATCCTGCAGGCCTAGGGCCTGATGATGATGAAAGAGGGCAAACCCGCTTCGCGCGATCGAGCGGCAGTTCGACCACACCAAGGCGCGTCGGCACAGGCTGACGAAGAACACCGCGCGGATCGTCATGCCGTTCGCTCGGCTTCACGAATGAGAAGGGACTTCCCCGTTCCGAACCCGCGGCGCTGCGGCAGACGGCAACCAGGTGCCGCGACGGGAATTGCGTAGTCTCATGAACCGATTCGGAAGGGTCGCTGGTGCCGGCTGCGGCGACGCCCCATGCATCCTGAAAGATCCCTTGTGCGTCAATCACCGGCGTTGTCCCGCTGCCTGTTGAACCGCAGTCCGATGGCGACTCCGATTTGGTGATGTTACGCGGCGGCTTGAAGGTCGCGCACTCGGGGGCCCGCAGCTTCTCCGCGTGCGAGTTCAATGCAGCCAGCAGGGCCTTCATGTCCTTGTGCCGACGCAACTTTCGAAAGCGGCCCTTGGCATCGTGCAGCGCGCTGGCGACCCAGCGCCGGGCCATGCCGGCGTCCTTCCAGCGCTTGACGTTGCGCGTGCAGCGTGCGATCGCACCGTTGAGGTTCTCGATCGGGTTGGTCGTGCGCAGGGTGCGATACAGCGCCCCTTGCCGAGGCTCGAGCCCGCAAGGGATTCAGCCGGTGGCCGGGCCGGCAAGGATGTGGGGAGCGGCGGGCTGCGAGGCGTCGCCGCTGCCCGCGGGGAGGGCCGTTCAGCCGGCGCGCCGGGTGGTCGGCGGGTTACTGCAACTGGATGTTGGCGTCCTGGACGACATGCTTCCACTTCGTGGTCTCGGCCGCCAGATGCTCGGCCAGTGCCTGGCGCGTGCCGCCGAGCGTGGTGGCGCCCATGTCGGCGAGCTTCTTGCGCACTTCGGGGTCGCGCAGCACCTCGTTGGTCTCGGCGTTGAGCTTGTCGAGGATCGCCGCGGGCGTGCCCTTGGGCGCGAGCAGCGCGAACCAGGTCGTGGACATGAGCTTGGGGAAGCCCTGTTCGGCCATCGTCGGCACCTCGGGCAGGGCCGGCGAGCGCGCCGCCGACATCACGCCGAGCGCGCGCACCTTGGCGCCCTTGACCTGGCCGATCACGCCGGGAATGAGCTGGAACATCGCCTGGATGTCGTTGGCGATCAGGTTGGTGGTGGCCAGCCCGGGGGCGTTGTACGGCACATGCAGCATCTTGGTGCCGGTCTCGCGCATGAACAGCTCGAGCGCCAGGTGCATCGAGCTGCCCTGGCCGGTGGAGCCGACGGCGAGCTTGCCCGGGTGCTCCTTGGCGTAGCGCACGAACTCGGTCACGTTCTTGGCCGGCAGGTCGTTGTTGACGACGAGGATGTTGGGCACCTCGGCCACCAGCGCGATGGGCTCGAAGCTGCGCTGCGGGTCGAAGGGCAGGTTGCGGTACAGGCTCGGGTTGACGGCAAGCGTGCCGGCCCAGGAGAACAGCAGCCGGTAGCCGTCGGGCGCGGCCTGCGCCGCCGCCGCGGCGCCGATGTTGCCGTTGGCGCCGGCCTTGTTGTCGACGACCATCGTCGTGCCCATGCGCTTGGCCAGGCCCTCGACGAGCACGCGCGCGATCGTGTCGCCGGTGCCGCCGCCGCCGGGCGCGGGCACGATCACCTGCACGGGCTTGCCTGCGGGCCAGGCCTGGGCCTGGGCGGCGACCGGGACGAGCAGCGGTGCGGCCGCCGCGGCCAGCGCGAGTTGGGCGATCAGTCGTTGCATGGGTTCGTTCTCCAGGAGGTTGGATGTGTCGATGCGGAATCGGACGCCTCGACGATGCCGTCTGCCGCCGCGCCGGGTGCCGCCGAGCGCGCCCTGGGCGCGACGCGTTCGCTGCGGGCTCCTTGCCGCGCGGCCGCGACGCGCAGGCCGCGCTCGTGGTCGGCATGCCCGGTTGCCGCGGGCGAGGCAGGGCGGTCCGGACGGCAAGTCTTGCACGCCTGGCAGTCCGGGGCAAACCGGTTCTGCCGAAACGAGGTTTCGGGCCGGGCGAAGGCCGAGCGCTCAGCGCGCCGTCGTCAGCGACGCGAGCAGCGCCTGCGCGTGCGTCGACAGCTGCGCCGGCTCGCGCCGCGCGCACACGCTCAGCGGGCGCCTGGCCCAGGGCTCGTCGAGCCGCAGCACGCCGAGGTCGGGATGCTGCGGCGCGCGCAGCACCGAGCGCGGCACGATCGCCAGCCCGGCGCCCGAGCGCACCAGGTCGACGACGGCGCGAAAGCCAGCGACCTGCACGCGCACGTCGAAGTGCTGTCCGAGCGCGGCCGCCCGGCCGGCCAGGAAGGTGTGGATCGCCGCGCCGCTGCGCAGCGAGATGAAGGGGTGGCCGAGGCATTCGGCGAAGCCGACTTCGCCGCCGCGTCCGAGCTTGCTGCCGCGCCTTGCGACGACGACCAGCTCGTCCTCGCGGTAGGGCCAGAAGGCGAGTGCCGGGTGTTCGCCCGACCAGGTGACGACGCCGATGTCGGCGCGGCCCTCGGCCACCGCGACGACGATGTCGTGGCTCAGGCGCTCCTCGAGCACCACGCGCACGCCGGGAAAGCGGCCGAAGTAGGCTGCCAGGTCGTCGGGCAGGTACGAGGCGATCGCCGTGCTGTTGGCGAACAGCGTGACCTGGCTCCTGACGCCGCGTGCATAGGGCGCGAGGTCGGCGTGCATCTGCTCGAGCTCGGCCAGGCAGCGCCGGCAATGCTCGAGCATCACCTGCCCGGCACGCGTGAGCTCCACGCCGTGCGCGTGGCGGCTGAACAGCCGCGTGCCGATCGCATCCTCGAGCCGCTTGATGCGCAGGCTGGCCGACGAGGGTGCGAGGTGGCAGCCGGCCGCGCCGCGCGAGAGGTTGCCGGCGTCGGCGACGGCGACGAAGAGCTTGAGATCGACGAGGTCGTAGCGCATCGTTCGGCGGTCACGAAAGCCGGTTTCGCGATTATCCGTTTGGCGCCGGGCGGGCGGCATGGGACACTTTTCGTACGCCCGGCCGAGGCCGTCGGCACACGAGGACTGCCCATGCCGCACCCCTGGACCTACGAGGCCATCGACCGCATCGAGCGCGACTTCGAGCGCTCGTCCGACACCCACCTGATCCTGCTCGAGCTGCCCGCGCTGCCCGGGGTGCGCCTGTACGTGAAGGACGAGTCGACGCACCCGACCGGCAGCCTCAAGCACCGGCTGGCGCGCTCGCTGTTCCTCTACGGCCTGTGCAACGGCTGGATCCGCGAGGGCACGACGGTGATCGAGGCCTCGTCGGGCAGCACCGCGGTGTCGGAGGCGTATTTCGCGCGCATGCTGGGCCTGCCCTTCGTCGCGGTGATGCCGCGCAGCACCTCGCCGGCCAAGGTGGCGCAGATCGAGTTCTACGGCGGGCGCTGCCACTTCGTCGACAACCCGGCCGCCGTCTACGACGAGGCCGAGCGGCTGGCGCGCGCATGCGGCGGCCACAACATGGACCAGTTCACCTACGCCGAGCGCGCCACCGACTGGCGCGGCAACAACAACATCGCCGAGTCGATCTTCCAGCAGCTGCGCCGCGAGCCGCACCCGATCCCGCGCTGGATCGTCGTCGGCGCCGGCACCGGCGGCACCTCGGCGACGATCGGGCGCTACCTGCGCTACCAGCGCCACGCCACGCAGCTCGCGGTGGTCGACCCCGAGCATTCGGTGTTTCTCGACTACTTCGAGCAGCGCGACGCCGGGCTCACGGGCACGCGCGGCTCCGATGTCGAAGGCATCGGCCGGCCGCGCGTCGAGCCCTCGTTCGTGCCCGAGGTGATCGACCGCATGATCCGCGTGCCCAACGCCGCCTCCTACGCCGCGATGCGCCACCTCGAGCACCTGCTCGGGCGCCGCTACGGCGGCTCGACCGGCACCGACTTCTACGGCGCGCTGCAACTGGCCTGCGAGATGGCCGCGCGCGGCGAGGAGGGCGCCATCGTCACGCTCGCCTGCGACCCCGGCGAGCGCTACCTCGACACCTACTACAGCGACGCGTGGCTGGCCGCCAACGGCTACGACATCGCGCCGTACCGCCGGCAAGTCGAGCGCGCCTGCACGGCCGGCGTCTGGACGGCGCCGGGCGGCTGACGCTCGGCCCGCGCGCGCGGCGCGCCCGGTGCCCGGCGCGCGCGCGGCCTGCCGCTGCCGGCGGCGCCGCGAAGCTCAGCGGAAGACCACGCAGCGGTGGCCGTCGAGCAGCACGCGGTGCTCGGCGTGCCAGCGCACCGCACGCGCCAGCACCACGCATTCGATGTCGCGGCCGACGGCCGTGAAGTCGGCGGCCGACAGCGTGTGGTCGACGCGCCCGACGTCCTGCTCGATGATCGGACCCTCGTCGAGCTCGGCCGTCACGTAGTGCGCCGTCGCGCCGATCAGCTTGACGCCGCGCGCATGCGCCTGCGCGTACGGGCGCGCGCCCTTGAAGCTGGGCAGGAAGCTGTGGTGGATGTTGATCGCGCGCCCGGCCAGAGCCTGGCACAGCTGCGGACTCAGGATCTGCATGTAGCGCGCCAGCACGACGAAGTCGATGCGCTCGCGCGCGATGAGCTCCTCGACGGCGCGCTCCTGCGCGCGCCGGGCCTCGGCGTCGGCGCCGGCGGCCAGCGGCAGGTGGTGAAAGGGCACGCCGTGGCTCGCCGCCAGGGCCTCGAACCTGCGGTGGTTGGACACCACCGCCGGCACCTCGATCGGCAGCGTGCCGCTGGCCACGCGGAACAGCAGGTCGTTCAGGCAGTGGCCGTGCTGGCTGACCATCAGCAGCGCACGCGGGCGGCGCGCCAGAGGGTGCAGCCGGATGTCCATGCCGAACTGCTGGCGCGTGTGCTCGAACAGCGCCGCCAGTGTGGCCGCGTCGGCCAGTTGCGGCGGGGCCTGGAAGTGCACGCGCATGAAGAACAGCCCGGTCGCGTCGTCGCCGTCGAGGTCGCCGAACTGCTGCGAGTCGACGATGTTGCAGCCGGCCTGGTACAGCAGCCCCGAGACGGCATGCACGATGCCCTTGGCGTCGCGGCACGACAGCGTGAGCACGAACTGGTGGGCCAGCGACATCGGCGCGATTGTAGGGAGCGGCCGGGCCCCGCCCGGGCTCGGGCATGGCCGGCAGCCCGTGCTTGCCGGCGCACGGCCCGGCAGCCGGCGGCGAGGCTGCGCGCTACCATGGCATGCGTCGGCGCGGCGGCCCGGCGACGCAACCGGGGGAGCAGGCGGTGATGGAAGATTTCGCGGCGGTGGCGGTGGTCGGTGCGGGCGCGGTGGGCAGCTTCTTCGGTGCGATGCTGGCCAGGGCGGGCAGGCGCGTGACGCTGATCGGGCGCGCGCCGCATGTGGCGGCGATCCGCGCACGAGGCCTGCAGCTCGAGATGGGCGGAGCCGTCGAGACGGTGCGTCTGGACGCCGACACCGAGATGGCCGCGGCGCTCGGCGCCGATCTGGTGCTGGTCTGCGTGAAGTCGCCCGACACCGATGCGACGGCGCGCGCGCTGGCGCCGCATCTGGCGCCCGGGGCGCTGGTGCTCAGCCTGCAGAACGGCGTCGACAACGCCGCGACCCTCGCGCGCCATGTCGCGCAGCCCGTGGTGCCTGCGGTGGTCTACGTGGCGACCGCGATGCCCGCGCCGGGGCGCGTGGCGCATTTCGGCCGCGGCGATCTCGTCATCGGCCCGCGCGACGCGCGCGATGCGGCCGACGCGGCGCTGATGGCGCGGCTCGAGCGCGTGGCCGCGGGCTTTGCCGCGGCGCAGGTCAAGGTGCAGGTCTCGGCCGACGTGATGCGCGAGCTGTGGACCAAGCTGATGGTCAACTGCGCCTACAACGCGATCTCGGCGCTCGTGCAGCGGCCCTATGGGCCGATCGCGGCGCAGCCGCCGGTGCGCGCGCTGCAGCACGACATCGTGCGCGAGGTGGTGGCGGTGGCGGCCGCCGAAGGCGTGGCGCTGCCGCTGGCCGAGTCGCTCGCGGCGATGGAACGCATCGCCGCGGCGATGCCGGCGCAGATGTCGTCCACCGCCCAGGACCTGGCGCGCGGCAAGCCCAGCGAGATCGATCACCTCAACGGCCATGTCGCGCGCCGCGGCGAGGCGCTGGGCGTGAGCGCGCCGATCAACCGCACCCTGCACGTGCTGGTCAAGCTGGCCGAGAGCGCACGTGCAGGCTGATTCGGGCCCGGCGCCGTCGGCGCCGCCGCAGCCCGGCGGCGCGGCGGGCGGTGCACATGTGCTGCCGCCCGAGTTCGTGCAGGCGCTGCGCGAGCTCGGCCTGGCCGGCGACGAGGTCGTGCACGGCGAGCCCTTGGTCGGCGGCGTCTCGTCGGACATCTGGCGCATCGAGACCGCGCAGGGAACGTATTGCGCCAAGCGCGCCTTGCCCAAGCTGCGCGTGGCCGCCGACTGGCGCGCGCCGATCGCGCGCAACGCCTACGAGGCGCGCTGGATGCAGGTGGCCGCGCAGGCGGTACCCGGCAGCGCGCCCCGCGTGCTGGGCCAGCACGAGGCGCTGGGCGTGCTGGTGATGCAGTGGCTGGCGCCGCAAGAGCATGCGCTGTGGAAGTCGCAGCTGCGCGACGGCCGGGTGGATGCGGCCTTCGCGCGTGCACTCGGCGACACGCTCGGCCGCATCCACGCACACGCGGCGGCGCGCCCGCAGCTGGCCGCGCGCTTTGCCGCCGACGCGATCTTCCACGACATCCGGCTCGAGCCCTATCTGCTGGCCACGGCCGCGCGCCATCGGCCGGCGGCGGGGGCGCTGCAGCGGCTGGCGGCCGCGACGGCGGCGACGCGGTGCTCGCTCGTGCACGGCGACGTGAGCCCGAAGAACATCCTCGTCGGCCCACGCGGGCCGGTGCTGCTCGACGCCGAGTGCGCCTGGTGGGGCGATCCGGCCTTCGACCTGGCGTTCTGCCTGAACCATCTGCTGCTCAAGGGCCTGTGGCGGCCGAGCGCCGCAGCGGCGCTGCTGGGCGCGTTCGACGCGCTGGCTGCAGCCTACCTGGCGCGCGTCGACTGGGAGCCGCGCGCCGCGCTCGAGCGCCGCGCCGCGGCCTTGCTGCCCGCGCTGCTGCTGGCGCGCGTGGACGGCAAGTCGCCGGTCGAGTACCTCACGCAGGAGGCCGAGCGCGAACTGGTGCGCCGCGTGGCGCTGCCGCTGCTGCAGGCAGCGCCGGCACGGCTGGCGCCGGTGCGGCGTGCCTGGGCCGCCGCTGTGCAGTGCGGGGCGCCGTCGTGAGCGCGGCGACCCGCATCCGCGCGATCCACGCGCGCCGCATCTGGGACAGCCGCGGCCGACCGACGCTCGAGGCCGAGGTCGTACTGGCCGACGCCGCCGGCGTCGCCGTGACGGGCCGCGCCAGCGTGCCGGCCGGCGCCTCGCGCGGCACGCGCGAAGCGCTCGAACTGCGCGACGGCGGCACGCGCTTGGGCGGGCTGGACGTGCAGCGTGCGCTGGCCCATGTCGAAGGCGAGATCGCGCAGGCGCTGCTGGGCGCCGACGCCGCCGACCAGGCCGGCCTCGACGCGCGGCTCGTGGCGCTCGACGGCACGCCGGCCAAGACGCGGCTCGGCGCCAACGCGACGCTGGCCGTCTCGCTGGCCGCGGCGCACGCGGCAGCGGCGGCGCAGGGGCTGCCGCTGTACCGCTGGCTGGGCGGCGACGCGGCCACGCTCGTGCCGCTGCCGCAGATCCAGATCTTCGGCGGCGGCGCTCATGCCGGGCGGCGCGTCGACATCCAGGACTTCATGGTCGTCGCCACGGGTGCGTGCGGGTTCGCGCAGGCCCTCGAGTGGACGGCCGAGGTCTACCGCGCCGCCGGCGCGCTGATGGCCGAACGCGGCGCGCTGCACGGCGTGGCCGACGAAGGCGGCTGGTGGCCCGACTTCGCCACCAACGAGCAGGGCCTCGAGACGCTCGTGCGCGCGATCGAGCGCGCCGGCTTCGTGCCGGGCGAGCAGGTGGCGATCGCGCTCGACGTCGCCGCTTCCGAGTTCGGGCGCGCCGGGCGCTACCGCCTCGGACTCGAGCGGCGCGAGCTGGCGCGCGACGCGTGGATCGAGCTCGTGCTGGGATGGCTCGATCGCTACCCGGTCGTCTCGATCGAGGACCCGCTGGCCGAGGACGACCTCGAAGGCTTCGCGCAACTGGCGCGCGCGGCCGGCGCGCGCGTGCAGATCGTCGGCGACGATCTGCTCGTCTCCGACGCCGCGCTGGTGCGCGCGGCCGCCGCGCGCGGCGCCGCCAACTGCGTGCTGCTCAAGCCCAACCAGCGCGGCACGCTGAGCGAGCTGCGCACGGCCTGGGACGCGGCACGCGCGGCCGGCTGGGCCGGCATCGTGAGCGCGCGCTCGGGCGAGACCGAGGACACGAGCATCGTGCACCTCGCGCTCGGCTGGGGCGTCGGTCAGCTCAAGGTCGGGGCGTTCGCGCGCGGCGAGCGCATGGCCAAGTGGAACGAGGGCCTGCGGCTCGAGCAGGCGCTCGGCGCGCGCGCGCGCTTCGCCGGGCGTTCGGTGCTCGGGCGCAGCGCGGCCGGCTGACGGCGCTTGCCCAGGCGGCCAGCCTGGGCCGCGCGCCGCGCCTTGCCCGGCGCCCTTGGGCACCCCTGCGCGGGCGCGATTCATGTCTTTGTAGGCTGCCCAGCCCGCGACGATCGGCATCACGCCCGCTGCGACGGCAGGCCGCGCGGCGCCGGTCTTCACCGGCTCAGGCGCTGCCGTGGCGGCGCCGGGCGGCGTGATGGCGGCCGCTGCCGCGCGTGATCACGGCGTCGCCGACGAGCAGCTCACCCGGCTCGAGCACCGGCAGCGCCGACGCGCGCCGGTAGTGCGGCCCGAAGTCGGTCTGGGCCAGGTGGAGCAACGGCTCGAGGCCGTCGAGCACGAAGTAGGTCTCCTGAAAGTCGTCGATGCGATAGCGCGTGCGCAGCACGCGGTCGAGGTCGAAGGCGATGCGATGGGGCGAATCGTCCTCGACTGCGAACACCGACTCGCTCGCGGACGACGCGATGCCGGCGCCGAAGATGCGCAAGTCGCCGTCCTCGCGCACGAGGCCGAACTCGACCGTGTACCAGTACACCCGCGCGAGCTGGTCGAGCACGCCCAGCTCGCGGGCACGCAGCCCGCCCTGGCCGTCGGCCTGGATGAACGCGGCCATCACCGGGTCGAGCAGCATCGGCACGTGGCCGAACAGGTCGTGGAAGACGTCGGGCTCCTCGAGGTAGTCGAGCTGATCGGGCCTGCGGATGAACCGCCCCGCGGGAAACCGGCGCGCCGCCAGATGCGCGAAGAACACGTCGTCCGGCACCAGCCCCGGCACCGCCACCACCTGCCAGCCGGTGCGCCGCATCAACACCTCGGACAGCTCGTCGAAGCGCGGAATCCGGTCGTGGCGCAGCGGCAGTTCCTCCATGCCGCTCAGGAACGCGCGGCAGGCGCGGCCCGGCAGCAGACGGCTCTGGCGTTCGAACAGCGTGCGCCAGGTCGCGTGTTCTTCTGCGGCATAGCCGTCCCAGCCCTGGTCGATCGTCCAGTCGGGCGCGGCGGGCCGGTAGTCGGCGGCGGCCAGTCCGTGCTTGCGCGACGCGGCCGTCGGCTCGCCCATCACGGCGCGCGCGCCGGCTGCTGCAGCGCCAGCGCCTCGGCCACGCGGTCCATGAAGCGCGCGAGTTCGATGTCCTTCGTCGTCAGGCCGCCCGCATCGTGCGTGGTCAACGTGACGCGCACGCGGTTGTAGACGTTGGACCACTCGGGGTGGTGGTCGCTCCCCTGCGCCTGCACCGCGACCTGGGCCATGAAGCCGAAGGCCTGGGCGAAGTCGCGGAAGCGGAATTCGCGCGTGATGGTGCCGCCGCGCGCGGGGTCGTGGCGCCAGGCCGGGATGCTGCCCAGCAACGCGGGCAGCTGCGCTGCGGTGAGCTTCATGGCGATGCGCTCCGGTCGGCCTTCTTCGGCAAGCTCGGAAACGAAACGTACCAAGGATCCAATTCCTCGCTGGCGGCAGTGGCGTCGGCCCGCGACGCTGCCGCTCAGCGGGCGGCGCGCCGGTACACGAGCGTCGTCTCGCCCGGATCGGTGGGCCGGCGTACTTCGCCGACGAACTCGGCGCCCGAAGGCGGCAGCGCGGTCGCGCGCTGGCGCGTCGCCAGCAGCAGGTACGGGCATTGCGCGAGTCCGGCCGCCGGGTGCGCATCGACGCCGTAGCGCCCGATCGCTTCCAGCGCGGCCACGCCGGCGCGTGCCAGCCCGGGCGCCGCGATGCAGGCGCCGGCCGGCACCAGCGCCGCGACGCGTTCGACCCAGGGGCGCGGGCTGCGCGCGTAGTCCAGCGGCGGCAGCCACAGCGTCATCACGAGCAGCCAGCACAGCGCAACGCCGCCGGCCGGCAGCACCAGGCTCTTCCACAGCGCCTCGCGGTGCCGGCCGGTGCGCCAGCGCACGAGCGCGATCCAGGCCAGTGTGCCGGCCAGTGCGAAGGCGAGCGCGGCCCAGGAAAAGCGCGGCACGAATCCCGGCGCCAGGCGCGCGATATTGGCCGCCGGCTGCGCCGGCACGCCGGCGTGCATCGACAGGTAGACGACCCAGATCGTCGTCGCCCCGAGCGTGAAGAACAGCATCGAGAACCAGTCGATCGCCGCGCTGGCGCTGCGCTTCAAGGTCGGCAGCGCGAAGGCCGCGAGCACCGCCAGGCCGGGCAGGCCGAGCAGCAGCGCGCGGTCCGAGCCGCCCATCGCCAGGTTGGACGCCAGCGCCACGCCCACCGTGACGAGCGGCACGGCGACGTGGCGGTACGACAGGTAGGCGCGCCAGCGCCACAGCGTCCACAGCGCGAGCGGCCAGGACGGCCACATGAACCAGACCCATTGGCGCGCGATCGGCAGCAGCAATGCGCCCTGCAGGGCCTCGGCGCGCCAATGCCACGCGCCGAGCGCCAGCGCCAGTGCCGCCGCGGCGGCCGAGGCGGCGGCGACCCACGGCGCGAAGCGGCGCACCTGCGCCAGGCGCGAACGCAGGCAGACCACGAGGCCGGCGGCGCCCATCGCCAGCGCCATCGCCGGCGCGCCGCTGCCGGCGAGCAGCGGCAGGGCCACGACCACCGCCAAGCGTGCCTGCGGTGCGCGGTACGGTGCGGCGGCCAGTCCGTACAGGTACATCGCCACCGCTGCCAGCTGCGCCATCTCGGGCGTCGTTTCGTGGCCGAGCTGCAGCAGCCCGAGCGTGGCCATCAAGGCGAGCAATGCGCCGTCGGCAATGGCCCGCGCGTAGTCCACGGTGCCCGCCTCGCCGCCGAAGGCGAACGCCACCGGCCGTGCCGCCTCGGTGCGCGCGAGGTGGAAGGTGCTGTACCAGACCAGGGCGAGCGTGGCCAGCAGCAGCAGCGCGAACGGCACGCGCGCCGCCAAGGCCGGCTCGAGCGCGGGCGTCAGCAGCGTGATGAAGCCGGCGCCCAGCCAGTGCGGCACGAGCGCCGTGTCGCCCGGCACGCCGCCCAGCGTCGGCGCCCACCATGAGCTGCGGCCCTCGGCCATCGCCAGCATCTGACCGAAGGCCGCGAGGTCGGCGTTGCGCCAGGGGTCGCGCCCGAACAGGCCCGGCAGCGTGTAGGCCGCGCACAGCAGCAGCAGCGGCAGGCGCGGCAGGCGGCGCGCGGCCGTCTGCGACACGAGGGCGGGGCTGGGCCGGTTCACGTGGCGACCATGCGGCGGCAGGCAGGGCAGGAAGCGGGGCGGGAAGGCGCGCGCGAAGCGAGGCGGAACGCTGGGCGGGAAGCGGGGCAAGAAAAAAGGCAGCCGCGGCTGCCTTCGATCGCTGCCGGGCACGCCGCGGCGTGCCGCACGCTCACTTCTTGAGGCCGACGCGGGCGAACTTGTTGCGGAACTTCTCGACGCGGCCGCCCAGGCTGTCGACGCTCTTCTGCGTGCCGGTGTAGAACGGGTGCGTCTCGCTCGTCACCTCGAGCTTGACGAGGGGCAGTTCGCGGCCGTCGTCCAGCGTGATCGACTCCTTGGTCTGCACGCACGAGCGCGTGACGAACTTGAAGCCGTTCGAGAGGTCCTGGAAGCAGACCTCGCGGTAACCGGGGTGGATGCCTTCTTTCATGGAAAACCTCGGGGTCGGGCGCGGGAGCCACGCCGCTCGGGCCGTGAGCGTGCGCACTTGCCGCAGGAGGAAAACGCTGGATTCTAGCGGCTTCAGCCGCCGCGGCGCATCATGTCGAAGAAGTCGAGATTGCCCTTGGTGGCCTTCATCTTCTCGAGCACGAACTCCATCGCCTCGATCTCGTCCATCGGGTAGAGCAGCTTCCTCAGGATCCAGGTCTTCTGCAGGATCTCGGGCTTCAAGAGCAGCTCCTCGCGCCGCGTGCCGCTCTTGTTGATGAGGATGGAGGGGTAGACGCGCTTTTCGGCCATGCGGCGGTCGAGGTGGATCTCGCAGTTGCCGGTGCCCTTGAACTCCTCGTAGATCACCTCGTCCATCTTGGAGCCGGTGTCGATGAGCGCGGTGCCGATGATCGTGAGCGTGCCGCCTTCCTCGGTGTTGCGCGCGGCGCCGAAGAAGCGCTTGGGGCGCTGCAGCGCGTTGGCATCGACGCCGCCGGTGAGCACCTTGCCCGACGAGGGCAGCACGTTGTTGTAGGCGCGCGCCAGGCGCGTGATGCTGTCGAGCAGGATCACCACGTCCTTCTTCAGCTCGACGAGGCGCTTGGCGCGCTCGATCACCATCTCGGCCACCTGCACGTGGCGCGCCGCCGGCTCGTCGAAGGTGGAGCTGATGACCTCGCCGCGCACGGTGCGCAGCATCTCGGTCACTTCCTCGGGCCGCTCGTCGACCAGCAGCACGATGAGGTGGATCTCGGGGTGGTTGGCGACGAGCGCGTGCGCCAGCTGCTGCATCATCACCGTCTTGCCGGTCTTGGGCTGCGCGACGAGCAGCGCGCGCTGGCCTTTGCCGATGGGCGCCACCAGGTCGATGATGCGGCAGGTGATGTTCTCGTCGCTCTTCACGTCGCGTTCGAGCTTGAACTGCTCCTTGGGGAACAAGGGCGTCAGGTTCTCGAACATGATCTTGTGGCGGTTCTCCTCGGGGGTGAGACCGTTCACGCGATCGACCTTGACGAGTGCGAAGTAGCGCTCGCCGTCCTTGGGCACGCGCACCTCGCCTTCGACCAGGTCGCCGGTGTGCAGATTGAAGCGGCGCACCTGGCTGGGCGACAGGTAGATGTCGTCGGTGCTCGCCATGTAGCTCGTGTCGATCGAGCGCAGGAAGCCGAAGCCGTCGGGCAGCACCTCGAGCACGCCGTCGCCGAACACCTGCTCGCCGGCGCGGGCGCGCTTTTTCATGATGGCGAACATCAGCTCCTGCTTGCGCAGGCGGCTGACGTTCTCGATCTCGAGCGCCTCGCCCATCTCGATGAGCTTGGCGACGTGCATGGACTTCAGTTCGGACAGATGCATCGGGCGGGCACCTTCTCGGGGCGGACGACCGCGGACCCGACCGGGGTTCACGGCGTCGGGCCGCCGTGCGGGCGGCCTGGCGGTAAAAGCGTGGGAGCTTGGGGCCCGGGCGGCGCCTTCGAGCCGGGTTGGCCGGCGAGCGCGCGCGCGTGGATCCGGGCGGCAGACCGGGTGCGGCGACGATTCGTTGCGTCGGGCCGCGCCCGGACGAGGCGGGATTATAGGTGACCGTCGATGAACGCGGTGAGCTGGGCCTTGGGCAGCGCGCCGACCTTCGTGGCCACCAGCTCGCCGCCCTTGAACAGCATCAGCGTCGGGATGCCGCGGATGCCGTACTTGGCCGGGATGTCGCGGTTCTCGTCGACGTTCATCTTCGCGATCTGCAGCCGCCCGCCGTACTGCGCGGCGGCCTCGTCGAGAATCGGCGCGATCATCTTGCACGGGCCGCACCACTCGGCCCAGTAGTCGACCAGCACCGGCTTGTCGGATTGCAGGACGTCGCCGGCGAACGAGTCGTCGGTGACGTGCTTGATGAGATCACTGGCCATCGGTTCCTCCGGGATGGGGCCGGCCGCGGGCCCTGGCCGCGCGCATCGCCCCGATGCGCGGTCATTCTGACATATCGTCCCGCATCGGGCCCGGCGCCGTCCCGCGTGCGGCCCTCTGCAAACATGCGGCCAAGCAGGGCCATATGAGCGAAGTCGAGATCCTGCATCTGCCCACCGACGTCGACGTGCCGAGCCTGTGGTCGACGGCCGCGGCGCGCGCAGCCGCGTGGCTGCGCGGCCGCGCGCTGCCGGCGCGCGACGCGACGCTGCTGCTGCCCTTTGCCGCGCTCGTGCCGGTGGCGCGCGAGACGTTCGCGGCCGAGCCGGGCTTCGGCGGCTGGCCGCCGCGCATCGAGACGCCGCTGACGCTGGCCGCCGCCCTCGGGCCGCCGCCCGAGGCGGCGCCGGGCCGCGTGAGCGGCGAGCCGCTCGTCGATCGCCTGGCGGCCACAGCGCGCGTGCGGCGGCTGCTCGGTGCGACCGGACTCGACGAGGGGGCCGTCGTCCCCGGCGAGCTGCCCTGGCTGACGGCGCAGTTCGTCGACGCCGCGCAGCGCCTGCGCGCCGCGGCCTTGGCGCTCGCGCCGGCCCGGCGCGCCGGCTGGTGGGCCGCCGCCGCTGCACGCACGGCGGCTGCGGCGGCCGGGCCGGCGCAGCTCGAGGCGCGTCTGCTGAGCGAGGCCGTGAACTGGTGCGCCGAGGGCGTGGCCGGCGCCACCGACCGGCTCTTCCGGCATCGCCCGGCCGCCTGGATCGTCGTCGAGATGGGCGGCGCCGATGCGCTGGTCGCCGGCTTGCTCGACGCGGCCGCCGCCGCCGGCGTGCCGGCGCTGCGGCTCGTCGCCGACCCGCCAAGTGCCGCGCCGTTCGCGGCCACGGCTTGCCCGGCGCGGGTGCGGCGCTGGATTGCCGAAGACGCGGAGGACGAGGCGCGCGCCGCGGCCGCGGCCGTCGTCGACGCGCTCGCGGCCGAGCGCACGCCGGTCGCCCTGGTGGCGCTGGACCGCGCCCTCGTGCGCCGCACGCGCGCGCTGCTCGAGCGCGCCGGCGTGCCGCTGCACGACGAGACCGGCTGGCAGCTCAGCACCACGCGGGCCGCCGCCGAGCTGCGGGCGCTGCTGCGTGCCGCTCGGGCCGGGTCCGGCGGCGACGCCTGGCTCGACTGGCTCGCCACCTGGCCGCGCGCCGAGCCCGCGGCCCGCGCCAGCCTCGAGGCGCTCTGGCGCGGCAGCCGTCGCGTACGCGACGCAGCCGCCGCGACGCGCCTGGCACGTGCGGCGGGCGCGCATCTGGCGCCGCTCGCCGAGCCGGGGCGCCGCAGCCTGAACGCGTGGCTGCAGCGCCTGGCCGGGCGGCTGCAGGCCGACGGCAGCGCCGAGCGGCTGCGCTCCGATGCCGCCGGGGCGCAGGTGCTCGCCGCGCTGCGACTCGACGGCGCAGGGCCGGGCTGGGGCCCGGCAGCCGACGCGCTGCATCTCGACCTGGCGGAGTTCGACGCCTGGCTGGCCGCCGCGCTCGAGGCCCGGACCTTCGTGCCGCCGGCCGATGCGGGGGCGGTGGTCGTCGTCACGCCGCTGGCGCGTGCGATCGGACGCCCCTTCGGCGCCGTCGTGCTGCCGGGCGCCGACCACCGACACCTGGGCGACGCGGCGCCCGCCGCGTCGCTCGTCGGCGATGCGCTGGCCGCCGAGCTCGGGGTGCCTACGCGCGGCGAGGCGCGGCTGCGGCAGCGTCTGGCGCTGGCCCAGCTGATGCGCGTGCCGGCACTCACGCTGCTGCGCCGCCTTCAGGACGAAGGCGAGGGTTTCGACGACAGCCCCGATCTGCAGTGGCTGCTGCTCGAGCGCGCCCGCGCCGGCCTGCCGGCCTGGCCGGACGAGCCGGCACCGCTGCCGCGTCGCCTGATGCCCGCTGCGCCGGTTGCGCCGCCGCGGCCCAGCGCGTCCGCGGCGCTGCCGCACACGCTGAGCGCCACCCAGGTCGAGGCGCTGCGCGACTGCCCCTACCGCTTCTTCGCGCGCGCCGTGCTGCGCCTGGAGGAGCCGGCCGAGCTCGAGCAGGCGCTGGCCAAGCGCGACTACGGCGAATGGCTGCACCTCGTGCTGCAGCATTTCCACGCCGGGCGCGCCGCCGCCGAGGCGGCGGCTCCGCATGAGGCCGCAGCGCCGCCGCCGGATGACGCCGCGCGGCTGCAGCAGGCGGCCGAGCACGCCACGCGCGAGCTGCGGCTCGACGCGGCTGAGCTGCTGCCCTTTCGCGCGAGCTTCGAGGCCTTCGCGCCCGCCTACCTGCGCTGGCTGGCGCGGCACGAGGCTGCCGGCTGGCATTGGCTCGGCGGCGAGACCGAGCACCGTTTCGCGGCGGCCGCACTGGCGCCGACGACGCTGCGCGGGCGGCTCGACCGGATCGATCAGGGCCCCGGCGGCACGCGCCGGGTGATCGACTACAAGACCGGCTCGAAAAGGGCGCTCGAGCGCAAGGTGAAGGAGCCGCTCGAGGACACGCAGCTCGCCTTCTACGCCGCGTTGCTGGGCGATGCGACCCCGCTCGAGGCCTGCTACCTGGCGCTCGACGAGCGCGACGCGCCGATCGAGATCGCGCATCCCGCCGTGCAGCGCAGTGCCGCGGCACTGGTCGCCGGTCTGGGCGACGAGCTGCGCCGCCTGCGCGCCGGCGCCGCCATGCTGGCGCTCGGCGAGGGCGAGGTCTGCCTGCATTGCGAGATGCGCGGCCTGTGCCGGCGCGACCATTGGCGGCCGCCGGCGCAGCAAGCCGCGGAAGCGGCGCCGGGACACGCGGCGTGAGCGAGGGCGCAGGCGCTCGCGCCGGCGGCAGCGCGCACGACGGCGCGCCGGGCGACACGATGCGCGACGCGGCCTACGCCATCGACGGCGCCGCCGTCGACCGCGACGCCTTCTACGCCGCCGCCTGCGATCCGGCGCGCAGCGTCGTCGTCGAGGCCTGCGCCGGCGCCGGCAAGACCTGGATGCTGGTGTCGCGCATCGTGCGCGCGCTGCTGGCCGGCGCCGAGCCGCAGCAGATCCTCGCCATCACCTTCACGCGCCGCGCCGCCGGCGAGATGCGTGCGCGCCTGGACGAATGGCTGCGGCAATGGGCCGGCGGCACGCACGCGGGCAGGGTGCAGGAGCTGCGCGCGCGCGGCCTCGCCGCGGCCCAAGCCGAGGCGCTGGCGCCGGCGCTGGCCGCACTGCACGAACGCGTGCTGCGCAGCGGCCGCGGCGTCGAGGTGCGCACCTTCCACGCCTGGTTCAGCCAGCTGCTGGCGCACGCGCCGCTGGCGCTGCTGCACCGGCTCGGGCTGCCCGCCGGGCACGAGCTGGTCGAGGACACGGCGGCGCTGTGGGCGCCGCTGCTGCAGCGCGTGCACGAAGCGGTGCAGGCCGACGCCGCGCTGCGCCATGTCTACCTGGAGATGGTCGGCGCGGCGGGTCGCAGCCGCTGGCTGAAGTGGCTCGAAGCGGTCTGGCAGCGGCGCACCGTGGTTGCGCGCGCCGACGACTCCGGCACGCTGGCCGATGCGGTGGCGCCGGCGGCGGCGCTGTGGCCGCAGTGTGCCGGCCTGGCCGAGCCGGTCGAACTGATGCTGGCCGATGCGGCGCTGCGCGCCGACCTGGCCGACTGCGCGCGCGCCGTCGGCCGCGGCGGCGCCACCGCGGCCAAGGCGGCCGCCGGGCTCGTCGACGCGCTCGCGCTGGCCGCGGCCGGCGACGCGCACGGCGCGCACGCGCGCGCCTGGAGCGCGCTCATGACCCAGACGGGCGACAAGCGCAAGCACCTGGGTGCCGACGACGAGGTCGACGCCGCGATCACCGCGCTCGGCCTGGTCGGCCGCATGCAGAACCAGCACGACGCGTGCAACGCGCATCGGGCGCTCGTGCAGTTCGCGCGCCTGCTGCGGCGCGAGTACGCCGCGCTCAAGCGCGCGCGCGGCCTGGTCGACATGGACGACCTCGATGCCGCCGCCGAAGCGCTGCTGGGCGACGGCGAGACGGCGGTGTGGGTGCAGCAGCGGCTCGACCAGCGCCTGCGCCACCTGCTGGTCGACGAGTTCCAGGACACCAGCCCGCTGCAGTGGCGCGCGCTCGCAGGCTGGCTGGCCGGCTATGCCGGCGCCGGCGGCGGGGCGAGCGGGCAGCGCCCGCTCGGCGTCTTCATCGTCGGCGACCCCAAGCAGAGCATCTACCGCTTCCGCGGCGCGGAGCCGCGCCTGTTCGATGCGGCGCGCGATTTCGTCGTGCAAGGCCTGGACGGGCAGCTGCTGCAGTGCGACCACACGCGGCGCAACGCGCGCAGCGTCGTCGCGGCGCTGAACGCGGTGTTCGAGCCGCTGGCGGCTGCCGGCGTGAGCCCGTTCCGTCCGCACACCACCGAATCGCTGGCCGCCGGGGCCGTGCTGGCGCTGCCGGCGGCCTCGGCCGTCACGCGCGCGGCAGGCGCGGGCGCAGCCGCAGCCGACGTCTGGCGCGACTCGCTCGGCATGCCGCGCCGCGAGCCCGAGCAGGTGCGGCGTGCGGCCGAGGCCGGCCGCGTCGCCGCTGCGGTGGCGCAGCTGGTGCGGCACGAGGGCTTCGCGCCGCGCGACGTGATGGTGCTGGCGCGGCGCCGCATCGCGCTGGCCGCGGTGGCCGACGCGCTGGCTGCGGCCGGCGTGCCGCACGCGCTGGCCGAGAAGCTCGAGCTGCACCGCGTGCCCGAGGTGCTGGACCTGGCGGCGCTGCTCGACGTGCTGGCTTCGCCCGGGCACGACCTGTCGCTGGCGCGCGCCCTGAAGAGCCCGCTGTTCGGTGCCGACGACGCGGCGCTGCTGTGGCTGGCGCAGGCTGCGCGGGCCAGCGACCGGAGCTGGCTCGACGCGCTGCTGGGCGCCGCCGCGCCGCCCGACGCCGCGCTCGCGCGTGCCGCCACGCTGCTCGGCGCCTGGCAGGCCCTGGTGCACCGGCTGCCGCCGCACGACCTGCTCGACCGCATCGTGCACGAAGGCGAGGTCCTCGAGCGCATGGCGGCGGCGGTGCCGCCGGCGCGTCGCGCCTACGCACTGCAGGCGCTGCAGGCGCTCGTCGGCGCGGCGCTGCTGCACGAAGGCGGGCGCTTCGCCACCGCCTACGGCTTCGTGCGCGCGCTGCGCGCCGGCCGCGTGCTGGCGCACCGCAGCGCACCGGCCGACGCCGTGCAGCTGCTCACCGTGCACGGCGCCAAGGGACTCGAGGCGCGCGCCGTGCTGCTGGTCGACAGCGACGCCGCGCCGCGGCGCAACGGCGAGCTGGAGCTGCTGGTCGACTGGCCGCCCGACGCGGCGGCGCCGCAGCGCGTGGCCTTCCTGCGCAGCGCCGGCGCGGTGCCGCCTTCGCTCGAGGACGCCTGGGCGTCGCAACGCGCGCGCGCCGAGGCCGAGGAGCTCAATGCCTTGTACGTGGCGATGACGCGTGCGCGCGAGCGGCTGCTCGTCAGTTGCACACAGGCCGCGCGCGCTTCGTCGGGCGCGAGCTGGTGGACGCGCATCGCCGCGGTGGCGGCGCCGTGGCAGCCGCTGGCCGCCGATCAGGCGCCGGCCGCCGAGGCCGAGCCCGCCAGCGTGCCCTGCCTGGCGCGGCCACCGGCGAGGGCGGCCGCGCCGCCGCCGCGTGCGGCGACGGCCGATGCGCAGGCCGTGCTGCTCGGCCGGGCGTTGCACCGTGCGCTCGAGTGGCTGGGCGATCCCGGGCCGCAGCAGCGGGCTGCAGACCGGCCCGCGGCCTGCCGCGCCGCGCTGGCCGAGCAGGGCCTGCCGGGCGCGCAGGCCGCGCTGCTGCTGCGCTGGGTGACGGCGATCGTCGACGGGCCGCACACCGCGCACTTCTTCCGCGGCCCCGGCCTGCGCTGGGCGGGCAGCGAAGTGACGCTGGCGCATGCCGGGCGGATGCTGCGGCTGGATCGCCTCGTCGAGCTCGCCGACGCGGACGGCGCCGCCGTCTGGTGGGTACTCGACTTCAAGCTCGAACAGGCGCCGCACGAAGTGCCGGCCTACCGCGAGCAGCTCGCGCGCTACCGCGCTGCGGTGCAGGCGCTGCAGCCGCTGGCGCGCGTGCGCGCGGCCTTCGTCACGGCCGAAGGCGCCTTGATCGAGCCGTAGTCGGTCTGGCCGGGTTTACGCAAGCTGTTCGAGCGTTCGCGCGCGGTGCGCTGCGCTCCAATGCGGGCGATCCATGTCCGCCACGAACTCCTCCGAAGGCGACGCACGCGCCGGCGTGCGTCGGTTCGGGCGCCTGCAGCTGCTGCGCCTGCTCGGCAAGAGCCGGCGCACGATGGCCTGGCTGGCGGCCGAGCCCGACGGCGCCGAGCGCATGCTGGTGCTGCCGCGGCTGCAGCCGCCGGACCGCCTGCGCCTCGAGCAATGGCTCGCGGCCGTGCGCCGGGCCGCCCGGCTGGCGCACCCGCAACTCGCGCCGGTGCGGGATATCGGCGTGCAGGACGGCTGGCCCTACGTCCTGCACGAGCTCGGCCGCGCGGCGACGCTGGCCGAGCGTCGACCGCGCCAGGGCCTGCCCGCCGTCGACGCCGCGGCGGCGGCGCTGCAGGCCCTGCGCGGCCTGGCCTTCGCGCACGAGGCCGGCGTGGCGCACCACGACCCGCAGCCCTGGCTGCTGCTGCAAGATGACGGCGGGCAGATCTGGTGTGCCGGGCTGGCCGTCGGAGCGCCCTGGGCCGAGGCGGCGCGCGAGGACACCGCGCGCGCGAGCGACGCGCTGCGCGCGCAGCGTGAAGCGGCCGAGCGCGACGTGCTGGCGCTGGGCATCGTCCTGCACGGCCTGCTCGGCAGCGTGCCTGCGCTCGGCGAGCCCGATGTCGGCGTCGTCGTCGAGCGGCTGCCGCCGCTGGGCCGAGACTTCCTGCGCCTGGGTTGGGAGCATGCGCATCCGATCGCCGAGCCCTTGCGCGCGATCGTCGACCGCGCCACCAGCCGGCACGAGCGCCAGCGCTACCGCAACGCACGCACGCTGATCGGCGCGCTGGAAGGCTGGCTGCAGACCGAAGCCGCTGCGGGCGGCGGCACGCTGGCGCTGCTCGAAGAGCGGCTGCGCGCGGCCGGCACCTTGCCGGCGGCGCCCGGGGCAGCGTTGCGCATGGCACGGCTGGCGCGCTCGCAGCACGAGCGCACGAGCGAGCTGGCCGAAGTGGTGCTCGAGGACACGGCGCTCGCCTTCGAGCTGTTGCGCGCGGTGAACGGCGCGCGGCGGCACGACCTGCGCGCGAGCGGCAGCGGCGCGGTGCTCACGGTGCGCCGAGCGATCGCGCTGGTCGGCATCGAAGGCCTGCGCCAGGCGGCTGGCGCCCTGCGGCCCTGGCCTGGTCCGCTCGACGACCCTGACGCGGCCGAGCTCGAGCGCGTGCTCGCGCACTGCCGGCGCGCGGGGCATCTGGCGCTGGCGCTGCGCCCCGCCGGCTACGACGGCGAACTGGCATTTCTGGTGACCCTGCTGCAGGCGCTCGGCCGCCTCGTCGTGCATTACCACTTCGCCGACGAGGCGCGGCAGATCCGGCGGCTGATGCAGCCGGTGCCGGCCGAACGCGAAGGCGAGTCCGAGCAGGCCGGGATGGGCGAGGAGGCTGCGGCCTGCGCCGTGCTCGGCGTCGGCATCCAGACCATCGGTGCCGCGGTGGCGCGCGGCTGGGGCCTGGACGATGCGGTGCTGACGCTGATCCGGCCGCTGCCGCTGGCCACGCCGGTGCGCAGCCCCGAGAACGACGACGAGGTGCTGCGTGCGCTCGCGAGTTGCGCGCACGAGGCGGTGGACGCGCTCGCGCTGCCCGCGCCGCGCGTCGCGCCGGCGCTGCAGCGCGTCGTGCAGCGCTACGGCCGCGCGCTCGGCTTCACGCTGCGCGAGCTGCACGCGGCGCTGCACGGCGGCGGCGTGCCGATCGCGCAGCCCGATCCGACGCTGCCGGCGCCGCTCGACGAGGCGCCGGCGGCGGCCGCGCACGGGCGCCTGCCGGCGAGGCAGGCGTCGTGAGCGCCGTCGCGGCTGCGCGAGGCGGGCGGCGCCTGGGCCGCTTCGAGCTCGTGCGCGAGCTCGGCCGCGGTGCCCAGGCCACGGTCTGGCTGGCGCACGACACGCGCCTCGAGCGCGAGGTCGCGCTCAAGCTGCTCGACCCTGCTGCCGACGCCGCCGAACTGAGCGAGTGGCTGCACGAGGCACGTGCGGTGAGCCGCCTGGCGCACGCCAACGTGGTGCCGGTGTTCGAGGCCGACGTCGCCGACGGCCAGCCCTACCTGGTGTTCGAGTTCGTCGACGGTCCGACGCTCGCCGCGCAGCGCCGCGTGCGCCCGAAGTGGCCGCCGCGCGAGGCGGTGCAGCTGCTGCTGGGCGTGCTCGACGCGCTGGCCGCGGCGCACGCACAGGGCATCGTGCACCGCGACCTCAAGCCCTCGAACATCCTGCTCGGCAGCGACGGCCGGGCGCGCGTCATGGACTTCGGCATCGCGGCCCGGGTGGCGTCGGCGCAGGCCGCGGGTGACGGGCGCATCGTCGGCACGCCCGGCTACATGTCGCCCGAAGCCGCGCGCGGCGACGCGCCGCAGCCGGCGATGGACGTGTTCGCGGCCGGCATGATGCTCGGCGAGCTGCTCGGCGGCACGCCGCTGATGCGCGAGCGCGACCCCTGGCGCTACGTCGAGCGCGTGCAGCGCGAAGACCTCGTGCTGGCGGCCGAGGTGGGCGTCGACGAGACGCTGCGCGGCATCGTGCAGCGTGCGCTGGCGCGCGCGCCCGAGGCACGCTACGACGGCGCGCGCGCGCTGCACGCGGCGCTCGCCGCCTGGCTGGCGCCGGCCGACGCGCCGCTGCCGCAGGCCAGCCACGGCACGCTCGAGTTCCTGCTGCGGCGCATGCGCCACAAGAGCGACTTCCCGGCCCTGTCGGACGCGGTGCTGCGCATCCAGCGCGTGGCCGCATCGGAGAGCGCCAACCTGGGTGCGCTCACCGACGAGATCCTGCGCGACGTGGCGCTCACCAACAAGCTGCTGCGCATGGTCAACTCGGTGCACTTCACCTCGGTGGCCGGCGGCGGCATCCAGACGGTGTCGCGCGCCATCTCGCTGGTGGGCTTTGCCGGCATCCGCAACATGGCGCTGGCGGTGCTGCTGCTCGAGCACATGCAGGACAAGGCGCACGCCGCGCTGCTGCGCGAGGAATTCACGCGGGCCCTGATGGCCGGCAGCCTGGCCTCGGAGCTGGTGCCCTGGCAGCGCGACAGCGAGGAGGCCTTTCTCGGCTCGATGTTCCAGAACCTCGGCCGCCTGCTCACCGAGTTCTACTTCCCCGAGGAGGCACAGCAGATCCGCAACCAGTTGCCCGATGCGCAGGCGCCGCCGGCGCAGCGCGAGGCGGCCGCGCTGCGCGTGCTGGGCATCGGTCTGGACGAGCTCGGTGCGGGCGTCGCGCGGGCCTGGGGTCTGCCCGAGAGCCTGCAGCTGGCGATGCGCGCCCCGCAAGGCGACGCGCCGACGCGGCCGCTGCCGCGCGGCGTGGAGCGTGCGCGCTGGCTCGGCCGCGCCGCCAACGGCCTGACCGACGCGCTGCTGCAAGGCCGCAACGAGGGCGACGGCAACCAGGCGCTGCAGGCCGCTGCCGCCGCGTACGCCGGCGTGCTGGAGCTGAGCGTGTCGCAGATCGTCGGCGCGGTCGATGCGGCGCGCGCCCGGCTGGCCCAGCTTGCCGGTGCAATGGGCCTCACGCTGCCGAGCGGCGCGCGCTCGCAGCGGCTGCTGGCGCCCTTGCCGCCGCCCGCGCCGGGTTTGACGCCCGCGGCGGTGCCCGGCCCGCCTGCAGCACCAGCGGCGCAAGGGGCGCAAGGGGCGCAAGGGGCGCAAGGGGCGCAAGGGGCGCCCGCGCCGGGCTCGCCGCCGCCGGCTTCGGGTGTGCCGGCGGCGCGCGGCGCACCGGCCGCCGCGGCGCCTGCCGAGGCCGCGCTGCGGGCCGCGCTCGACGAGGTGGCGCTCGCGCTCGACGCGCGCAGCATGCAGCTCAACGAACTGCTCAGCCTCGTGTTCGAGCGCATGCAGCGCGCGCTGGCGCTGCGCGCGGTCGTGCTGTGCCTGCGCGATGCCGATGGCGTGCTGCAGGGCCGCTTCGCGCTCGGGCCTTTGCCGGCGAGCCGTCTGGCCGTCGCACCGAAGGCCAACGGCGACCTGTTCGCGGTGCTGTGCGCCAAGGGCGCCGACCTGCACGTGGCCGATGCCGCCGCGCTGGGTACGAAGCTGCCGCCCTGGTACCGCAGCGGCATCGGCGGCGGCAGCTTCCTCGCGCTGCCGCTCATGGTCAAGGGGCGGCCCCTGGGCCTGATCTACGCCGACAAGGAGGCACCGAACGGTCTGCTGCTCGCTGCGGGCGAGCTGGCACTGCTGCGCGGCCTGCGCGACAAGGTGGTGGTGGCGCTGACGCGCGGCGCCTGAGGCGTGGCGCCTGAGGCGCGGCACATGAGGCGCGGCGCCCGAGGCGCGGCACCTGAGGGGTGGCGAGCGCGGCGCCCCGCGAACAGCGCAGGTGACGAGCCTTACCCCGGCACTGGTTGCAACGCTTAGGGCTGCTTGGTTCCCCACCTGACCCGGTTGGGCGCGCTTCCATGCGGGGAGGCCCGTCGCCGCGCATTGTAGGCGAGGCACCTGCCGCGCCCCGGCTGCGGCGGCCGCACGGCGGGCCTTCAGCGGCCGCGGTAGATGTAGTCGCGCCGGAACGGGTAGGCGCTCTGCGCGCCGCGCAGCCAGCCGCCGTCGAGCGTGCCGTCGGGGCGCGACGCCAGCGTCTGGTGCAGGGCCATCCAGCCGCGCTCGAAGCCGAGCGCGCTGCCCATCAGGTACAGGCGATAGGCGCGCAACACCTGCTCGCCGGTGAGTGCGCGTGCCGCGTCGAGCTGCGCCTCGAGCGCGTCGCTCCAGGCCCACAGCGTGCGCGCGTAGTGCGGCCGCAGGTTCTCGACGTCCAGGCCCTCGAGCCCCTGCTCGGCCATCGCCTCCTGCATGTGCGCGATGTGCACCAGTTCGCCGCCGGGAAAGATCCAGCGCTCGATGAACGCGCCGATGCCGGCGCCCAGTTGGGCGTTGCGCGTGCCGCCGGCGCTGATGCCGTGGTTGAGCACCAGACCACCGGGCGCGAGCAGGCGGCGGATCTTGCCGAAATAGGTGGGCAGCAAGGCGCGCCCGACATGCTCGACCATGCCGATCGAGGCGATCTTGTCGAACGGCTGGTCCTCGGGCAGGTCGCGGTAGTCGAGCAGCAGCATGCGCACGCGCCCGGCCAGACCCTTGGTCTCGATCAGGCGGTTCACGTGGGCGTGCTGGTTGCGGCTGAGCGTGATGCCGGTGCCGCGCACGCCGTAGTTCTCGGCCGCCCACAGCAGCAGGCCGCCCCAGCCCGCGCCGATGTCGAGGAAGCGCTCCCCCGGGCGCAGCATCAGCTTGCGGCATACCAGGTCGAGCTTGGCCTCCTGCGCCTGCGCGAGGCCGGCGGTCTGCTCGCTCCAGTAGGCGCAGGAGTACACGCGCCGCGGATCGAGCCAGAGCGCGAAGAAGGCGTCGCTCACGTCGTAGTGATGCCGGATCTGGCGCGCATCGGCCGCCTTGCGGTGGTGCCAGCGCGAGCGCAGCGTCTGGCCGAGCCCGCCGCGCGTGGGCGCCGTGGGGTCGCTGCCCAGCAGCGCAGCGGCCACGTCGGCGACGCGCCGCATCGGCCCTTCGATGTCGAGCCGGCCCTCGACGCAATCGTGTGCCAGATCGCCGACGCGGCCGCTCGCCAGGTGCCGCAGCGGCAGCAGGCTGTGCAGCCGCAGCGTCACGTCGGCCTGCTGCGGGCCGAGGCGGCGGCCGCCCGGCAGCACCACGGCCAGTGCGCCGGCGCTGGCCGCGGGCAGGCTGCCGATGCGGTTCATGACGAGCGACTCGAGCATGCGCGGCCTCCGTGCGGGCCTTCAATTTACGCAGACCGGGCCGTCGCGGGCAAGGGGGGTGGCCCGAAGACCCTGCGGCGCGGCTGCCGATGGCGGCCGCAGCCGGCGTGCTGCGCGCGCTGCCGCTGGAGCGCGCGGCGCGCGGCAGCACTAAAGCGCGCGCAGGGCGCGATTCATGTCTTCACCGGCGCTCAGCGCAGCACGAGCGCGTCGGACTCGTAGACGACGCCGAGCGGTTCGATGACGAGCCGCTTGGGCCCGGTTTCGACGCAGCCGGCTACCCAGGCCGCCACGCCGGCCGTGCGCGCCACCGCCGCACAGCGTTCGGCCTCGTCGCCGGGGACGAAGAGCGCGAAGCCGGCGCCCATGTTGAACGTGCCGTAGGCCTCGGCCGCGTCGTGCCCGGCCTCGCGTGCGATGAACTCGAGCACCGGCGGCACCGGCGGCACGCTGTGCACCCGATAGCCCAGCGGCTTGGGGTGGCGCAGCAGCTTGCGCCAGCCGTGCCCGGTGATGTTGGCCGCATAGTGCACCGGCACGCCGGCGGCGGCCAGCGCCTCGGTGACGGGCGGGTACAGCAGGGTCGGCGCGAGCAGCGCCTCGCCGTACGAAACGCCCGGCGCGATCGCGGTCAGGTAGCCCTGCGGCAGGCGCTCGGCGAGCTTGCGTGCCAGGCTCAGGCCGTTGGCGTGGATGCCGCTCGAAGCGAGCAGGACGATTGCGTCGCCCGGCCCCAGCGCCTCGCCCAGGCTCAGGCGCGAGCGGGGCCGCACGATGCCGGTGCAGGCCGCGGCCAGGTCGATGCGGCCGGGTTCGACGATGCCGGCCAGCGCCGGCGTCTCGCCGCCGCCCCAGGCCACGCCGCAGCGCTCGCAGGCGGCCTGCCAGCCCGCCACCAGCGCCTGCGCGCGTTGCGCGTCGGCGAACCATTCGCTGCCGCCGGCGGCCCAGTAGGCCTGCACGACCAGCGGCGTGGCGCCGACGGTGATGAGGTCGTTGACCGCCATCGCGATCGTGTCCTGCGCGATCGCGGCGTAGTGGCAGCGGCCGGTGAGGCGCTTCATCTCGTCGGCGACGAGCGCCTTGCTGCCCAGGCACTCGACGATGCTGGCCAGGTAGAAGGGCCCGGCGTCGACGACGTAGGCCGACTCGCCGCGCGAGGCGCTCACCTCCGCCAGGCCATGCCCCGCGAGCTGGCGCGCCGTGGCCGCGGCGGCGCGCTGCGCGGCGACCTTGAGCGGGTCGATGAGCTCGTACTGCACCCCGGCCTGCTCGTAGCTCAGAGGCGCGCTCGGGAAGGCGTGCGGCATGGCAGGCGATTATCCCCGCGCTCATAGAATGGCCGCGATGTCCTCCTACGTGGTCCTGGCCCGCAAGTACCGCCCGCGCCGCTTCGCCGAGATGGTGGGCCAGGAGCATGTGGTGCAGGCGCTGGGCCATGCGCTGGCCAGCGGCCGCCTGCACCACGCCTACCTGTTCACCGGCACGCGCGGCATCGGCAAGACCACCGTCAGCCGCATCCTCGCCAAGAGCCTCAACTGCACCGGCGCCGACGGCAGCGGCGGCGTCACCGCCGAGCCCTGCGGCGTGTGCAGCGCCTGCACCGAGATCGACGCCGACCGCTACATCGACTACATCGAGCTCGACGCCGCGAGCAACCGCGGCATCGACGATGCGCGCGACCTGATCGAGCGCGCCGCCTACCGGCCGAGCGTGGGCCGCTACAAGGTGTTCATGATCGACGAGGCGCACCAGCTCACCAAGGACGCCTTCAACGCGCTGCTCAAGACGCTCGAGGAGCCGCCCGAGCACCTGAAGTTCGTGCTGGCCACCACCGACCCCGACAAGATGCTGCCGACGGTGCTCTCGCGCTGCCTGCAGTTCAACCTGCGGCCGATGGCGCCGGCCACCGTGCGCACACACCTGGAGCGCGTGCTCGCCGCCGAGGGCGTGCCGTTCGACGAAGGCGCGCTCAGGCTGCTCGGACGCGCCGCGCGCGGCTCGATGCGCGACGGCCTGTCGCTCACCGACCAGGCCATCGCCTACGGCGGCGGCCGCGTCACCGAGCCGCTGGTGCGCGCGATGCTGGGCAGCGTCGAGCGCTCGCGCGCGCTCGCGCTGGGCAGCGCGCTGGCCGCGCGCGACGCCGCCGCGGTGCTCGGCCAGCTCGCCGAGCTGCGCGAGCGCGGCAGCTCGGCTGCCGGCATGCTCGAGGAGCTGGCGCAGCTGGCGCAACTGGCCGCGGTGCAGCAGGCGGTGCCGGGGGCGCTCGACAACGACGAGGCCGACGCGGCCGACGCCCGCGCGCTGGCCGCGTGCATGCCGGCCGACGAACTGCAGCTTGTCTACAGCATCGCGCTGCACGGGCGCGGCGAGCTCACGCTGATGGACGACGAGTACGGCGCGCTGACGATGGTGCTGCTGCGCTTTCTCGCATTCGCGCCGGCCGACGCCGCGCCGACGGCCGCGGCTCGGCCGGGCCCGTCCGCCGAGTCTGGCGAACCTGGAGAACCTGGAGAAGCTGGAGAAGCTGGAGAAGCTGGAGAAGCTGGCGCATCGGGCGCATCCGAGCGCCCCGGCATGCGCCCCACCGAGCGGCCGCGCGACGCGCGCTCGGCGCCGTTGCGCTCGGCCGCCGCGCCGGCCGCGAGCGTGCCGGCACGCGCGGCTGCGCCGGGGCTGCCCGCGGCCGCGCAGGCCCGGCCCGGGGTCGCGCCGGCGCTGTCCGCTGCACGCCCGACCGTGCCGCCGGCCACACTGGCGGCTGCACCGGCGGCTGCACCGGCGGCTGCACCGGCGGCTGCACCGGCGGGCGCGAACGCGTCGCACCCGGCGGCTGTCGCGGCCGTGCCGGCCGAGTTCGGCGAGCGCTGGAACGAACTGGTCTGCGGCCTCATCGAGCAAGGCGCGGTGCAGGCGCTCGTGCGCGAGCTGGCCTGGTCGGCGGGCCTGCTCGGCGTCGACGGCGCCGCTGCGCCGCCGCGCTGGCGCCTGGGCGTCGAGCGCGAGGCGCTGCGCACGCCTGCGCTGCGCGACAAGCTGGCGGCCGCGCTGCGCACGGTGCTCGGCCAGCCGGTCGAACTCGAGCTGGTGGCCGCCGCGCCCGACGACACACCGGCGCGGCGGGAGGCCGCATGCCAGGCGCGCCGCCAGGCCGAGGCCGAGGCCTGCATCCTGTCGGACCCGGTCGTGCGCGAGCTGCTCACGCAGTTCAAGGGCGCGCGCATCGTGCCCGGCTCGATCAAGCCCGTCTGAACCTGTGGCGGCATGAATCACGCCCGCGACTCATGTCTTCACGGGCGCTGACTCGTCCCCGCCCGACCGGGGCGACCCAACTTTCCGAACGAGGTATCCCGCGATGATGAAGAACCAACTCGCCGGCCTGATGAAGCAGGCGCAGGCGATGCAGGACAACATGAAGAAGATGCAGGAGGAACTTGCCGCCACCGAGGTCGAGGGCAGCTCCGGCGCCGGCCTCGTGAAGGTGACGATGACCTGCAAGCACGACGTGCGCCGTGTGGCGATCGACCCGAGCCTGCTGGCCGACGACAAGGACATGCTCGAGGATCTCGTCGCCGCCGCGTTCAACGACGGCGTGCGCCGCGCCGACGAGCTGAGCACCGAGCGCATGGGCAAGCTCACCGCCGGGCTGCCGCTGCCGCCGGGCATGAAGTTCCCGTTCTGACCGCGGGGCAGCCCGGCATGGCCGAGCGCGCGCTCGAGGCGCTGATCGACGCGCTGCGCCGGCTGCCCGGCGTCGGCGTGAAGTCGGCGCAGCGCATGGCCTGGCATCTGCTGCAGCACGACCGCGCCGGCGCGCTGCGCCTGGCCGCAGCGCTGTCCGACGCCGTGCAGCGCATGCGCCACTGCACGCGCTGCCACACCTTCACCGAGGCCGAGGTGTGCGCCACCTGCCTCGATCCGCGCCGCGACGCACGGCTGCTCGCCGTCGTCGAGACGCCCGCGGACCAGGCCGCGCTCGAGCGCAGCGGCGGCTACAGCGGCATGTACTTCGTGCTGATGGGGCGCATCAGCCCGCTCGACGGCATCGGCGTCGCCGAGGTCGGCATCGAACGCCTGCTCGAGCGTGCCGCCGACGGCCTGGTCGAGGAGGTGATCCTCGCCACCAGCTTCGGCGCCGAGGGCGAGGTGACGGCGCAGGCACTGGCCCAGGCGCTGCGCGCGCGCGGCCTTAAGGTGACCCGGCTGGCGCGCGGCGTGCCCGCCGGCAGCGAGCTCGAATACGTGGACCTGAGCACGATCGCCTACGCGCTGGTCGACCGGCGCTGAGCGGCCGCCGGGGCGGCAGCGCGCCGCCGCGATGGCCGGCGCCGCGCACGGCCGCCGCGGCCTCTGGCGCCCGACGGCGCCGCCGCGTATGCTCGCCCGCATGGAAGGATGGCCATGAAAGAGCGCAGCAAGACACTGCGGCGGCGCCCGGTGGGTGCGGCAGCCGTGATCGACGAGACCCGGAACTCGCTCGAGGGCGTGGCCCCGATCGTCGAGCATCCGGACGGTTTCTACTGGGTCGCACCGGGCGGGCGTCAGCAGTTCGGTCCGTTCGCCAGCGCCGAGCAAGCGCGTGCCGACCGCGATCTGGCCAACGAGGAGGCGCCCGCGCCGGGCGCTTCGCTGCGCGAGGCCGAGGACGAGATCGGCATCTCCGACTGGATCGATCCGGACACCGGCGAGCCCGCCGAGGGTCGCACGCCGCCGCGCCTGTCGTCCGACTGAACGCGCGTGCGGCAATGAGCCCTGCCGGCCGGCGTTGCGCGCGCGCGGGGGGCGTCCGCGGTCGTGGCGCGCGGCTTGCGCGGGCTGCACTGGCTTTGCGCACGCGCGGGCGCCGCGGCACGCGGCGGCCTCGATAGGGCTGCCGATCGCGGGCGGTGATGGATCGCAGCGCACCGCCGCGCCAGCGCGTCGCCCGGCCTGCCGGCGGCTTCGGCGGGGCGCTGAGCCCGGCCGCGAACGGGCTGCTCGAGCGCATGGTGCGCCGCATCGGCGGCGACGGCCTGCCGGCCTTCCGCGTGCAGTTCGCCGACGGGCGCAGCGTGCTGCACGGGCAGGGCGAGCCGGAGTTCGGCCTGGTTTTTCACAGCGCACGCGCCGAGCGCCGCCTGGTCGCGCTCGGCTACGCGAGCCTGCTCGAGTCGTACTTCGGCGGCGAGGTCGACATCGACGGCGACCTCGCGCTCGCATTCCGCGCCGCGCTGGCGCAGAACCTCGACATGGTCGAGAACCCGCTCGTCGCGCTGCGCAACCGCCGCCACGAGTGGCGCTTCTCGAACGCCGACCGCGCGCAGGCCAAGGCCAATGCGCGCTTCCACTACGGCCTGGGCCGGGCGTTCTACCGTCCCTGGCTCGACACGCCGTCGATGATGTACACCTGCGGCTACTGGCGCGAGGGCACGCGCACGCTCGAACAGGCGCAGCGCAACAAGCTCGAGCATGTGTGCCGCAAGGTGCGCCTGGCCGGCGGCGAGCGCTTCGTCGACATCGGCTCGGGCTGGGGCGGCCTGCTGTTCCACGCCTGGGAGCAGCACGGCGCGCTCGGCACCGGCATCAACACCTGCAGCGAGCAGGTCGAGGAGACGCGCGCCGAGATCGCGCGCCGCGGCCTCGCGCCGCAGCTCGAGGTCGTCGAAGCGGATTTCCGCGATATCCCCGGGCAGTACGACAAGCTGTTCTCGATCGGCACGCTCGAGCATGCCGGTCGCGACCAGCTCGACGACGTCGTGCGCGCGCACGCGCAATGCCTGGCGCCCGGCGGCCTGGGCCTGATCCACTTCATCGGCCATGTCGCCCGGCGCGAGACGGTCTTCTACATCCGCGAGTACATCTTTCCCGGCGGCTGGATTCCGAGCCTGAGCGAGGCGCTCGACGCGATGGAGAAGCACGGCCTCGAGGTGCTCGACGTCGAGAACCTGCGCCGCCACTACGCGCTCACGCTCGACTGCTGGGCCGAGCGCTTCGACCGCAGCTGGCCGCAGATCCACGCCCTCGACCCGGTGCGCTTCGACGAGCGCCTGCGCCGCACCTGGCGCACCTATCTGTGGTCCTGCGCCGAGCTGTTCCGCGCCGCACGCCCGCAGATCAACCTGTTCCAGGTCACCGTGAGCAAGGGCAACGTCGGCGCCGCCTACCCGATGTCGCGCGGCTTCCTCTACCCGAACGCCGCGCCCGGGCCGGCATGACGCAGGCCGCGCACCAGCGCAAGGTGGCCGAGCTCGCCGCCGCGCTGGCAGCGGCCGGCGCACCGAGCCGCGGCACGCTCGGGCTGCGCAAGCGCACCTCGAACCTGTTCCGCGACCGCCGCGCGGCGCGTCCGCGCATCGACCTGAGCGGCTTCGACCGGGTGATCGCGCTCGACGCCGCAGCCGGCTGCGTCGACGCCGAAGGCATGACCCGCTACGACCGCCTGGCCGACGCCACGCTGGCCGCCGGCTGCATGCCGCAGGTCGTGCCGCAGCTGCGCAGCATCACGCTGGGCGGCGCGCTGGCCGGCGTCGGCATCGAGGCGAGCTCGTTTCGCCACGGCCTGGTGCACGAGACGGTCGAGAGCTTCGAGCTGCTCACCGGCGACGGCCGCATCGTGCACTGCGCCGCCGGCGGCGAACACGACGCCCTGTACCGCGGCTTTCCGAATTCGTACGGCACGCTCGGCTACGCGCTCGCCGTGCGCGCGCGCACGATGCCGGTGCGGCCGTTCGTGCTGCTCGAGCATCGGCGCTGCGACCGGCTCGCCGCCTGCCTCGAAGCGATCGCGGCCGAGCTGCGTGCGCCGAGCGTCGATTTCCTCGAGGCCGTGGCCTTCGCGCCGCACGACATCGTGCTGACGCGCGCGCGCTTCGCCGACCACGCCGAGGCACCCGGCGACTACGGCTTCGAACAGATCTACTGGCACTCGCTGCGCGCACGCGCGCACGACGCGCTGGCCGTGCGCGACTACCTCTGGCGCTGGGACACCGACTGGTTCTGGTGCTCGCGCAACCTCGGCGCCGAGCGGCCCTGGGTGCGGCGGCTGCTCGGCCGCGAGCGGCTCAACTCGCTCACCTACCAGCGCGTGATGCGATGGAACGCGCGCTGGGGCCTCACGCGCGCCTGGCAGCGGCTGCGCGGCCGCCACCCCGAATCGGTGATCCAGGACGTGCAGATCCCGCTCGCGCGGGCCGCCGAGTTCCTCGACTTCCTGGCGCGCGAGATCGGCATCTGGCCGGTCTGGCTGTGCCCGATCCGCCCGGCGCCGGCCGCCGGGCCGCATTGGCCGCTGTTCGCGTTGCCGGCCGGCGTGCCGTTCCTGAACTTCGGCTTCTGGGACGTGATCGCGCACCGGGTGCGGCGCCCGCCGGGCCACTACAACCGCCTGGTCGAGGCGCAGGTGGCGGCACTGGGCGGGCGCAAGTCGCTGTACTCCGAATGCCGGTACACGCCCGAGGAGTTCTGGGCCCTGCACGACGAGAAGGCCTATCGCGAGCTCAAGCGCGCCTACGACCCCGCCGGCGCGCTCGGCGAGCTCTACGCGAAGGTGACGCGGCGGGCTTGAGCCGGGCGTCCCGGCGCCGCAGCGGCGCGGCGTTTCGGGGCCGCCGCAGGTGCCGCTTGCAGCCGTGCAAGGCGCAGGCGGATGCGGCCGGCCGCCGCGTCAAGCCGGCGGCTCGTGCGGGGCGTTGACGGCGTCGAGGATCTGCAGCACCTCGTCGTCGCTCAGCTGGTGGAAGTCGGCGTAATGCAGCCCGATGGCGTGGAACGGCGCCGGCGTCTGCGGGCACACGATGTCGTCGACCTCGCAGCGCAGACGCGCCAGCGTCTCGGCCGGCGCCACCGGCACCGCGAGGATCAGCCGTGCCGGCCGGCGCCGCCGCAGCGCGACGAGCGCGGCACGCATCGTCGTGCCGGTGGCGATGCCGTCGTCGACGACGACGACGGTGGCGCCGCGCAGCTCGGGCGCCGGCCGCCCGCGCAGGTAGGCGCTGCGCCGGCGCTCGAGTTCGCGCACTTCGACCGCGTACTGGCTGTCGATCCACGCGCGCGCCGTTCCGCTGGCCGCCAGCGTCTCGTCGTCGACGACGAGGTCGGGCGGCGTGCCGTCGACCACGGCCGCCACCGCCAGCTCGCGTTGCCAGGGCGCGCCGATCTTGCGCACGAGCAGCAGCTCGAGCGGCACGTCGAACGCGCGCGCCACCTGCGCGGCCACCGGCACGCCGCCGCGCGGCAGGGCCAGCACCACCAGCGGCGGCTGCAGCGCGAGGCCGCGCAGCGCCACGGCCAGCGCGCGTCCGGCTTCGTCGCGGTCGGTGAAGGCGACGCGCCTCTTCACTCGGCCTCCGCGCGCCGCCTCAGGCGGGCTCCCCGGCGCGCCCGCGCAGGTGCTGCGCCAGCCAGAGCGCAGCCAGATCGGCGGCACGCTCGAGCGTGCCGGGCTCCTCGAACAGGTGCGTCGCCCCCGCGACGATTTCGAGCCGGGCCGGCGCGTGCAGCGCCGCCAGCGCCAGGCGGTTGACGCGCAGCACCTCGCGATCGCGGCTGCCGACGATGAGCAGCGTCGGCGCGCGCACCTCGGCCAGGCGTGCGCCGGCCAGATCGGGCCGACCGCCGCGCGAAACCACTGCAGCCACGTCGCCCGGGCACTCGGCCGCGGCCCACAGTGCCGCGCCGGCGCCGGTGCTGGCACCGAAGATGCCGAGCGGCCAGTCGGCGACCGCCGGCGTCGTCTTCAGCGCGTCGATCGCCTCGACCACGCGCCGGCCGAGCAAGGGGATGTCGAACACGAGCGCGAGCTCGCGCGCCTCGGCCTCTTCGAGCAGATCGAACAGCAGCGTCGCCAGGCCCTCGGCGTGCAGGCGCTCGGCGACCTGCCGGTTACGCGGGCTCAGCCGGTTGCTGCCGCTGCCGTGCGCGAACAGCACCACGCCGCCGGCCTCCGGCGGCACCACCAGCTCGCCGGGACGCCTGCCGCCGCCCAGGCGCAGCGCTTCGACGTGAAGAGAGGCTCCGCCCATGACCTGCATGCTCGTGCCTCGCGCCGGCACGCGCTTGAGCGCGCGCAATCGGCGCGCGCTCGCACCGCCGGGCACGGGATGGCCGGTCGGTCACTTCGTGGCCGCGACGACCAGGCATTCGCCGGACGCCTCGAAGCCGGCGGGAGATTCGAAGCGCCGCAGCGCGGCCTGCACTTGGTCCCACACCGACTCGCATTCCCGGTACGGCAGATGGGCCATCATGGCATTGAAGCCGCCGAAGGCCTCGCGCGCGACCTGCAGGTACTCGGCCGCGCTGCCCGCTCGATGCGCAGCGGGCAGGAGGTGGGCCTCGGGCGCGGCGAAGCCGGCCGCGCGCAACAGGCCCTCGAGCCGGCCCGGGTCGCCCAGGCTGAACGGCCCCGGCTGCCCGGGCAAGGGCGGGTCGACTTGCGCGCGAGCGCGGATGATCGAGGCGGGCACCGCGCCCCAGGCGTTTCGATCGGGTGTCGAGAACACGGCCACCGCCGGCGGCTCCACCCGGAAGAACACGCAAGCGGCGGGCTTGGCGGCCGGGCAAACCGGCAGGGCCGTTCATCATCCAAATTAGCGATATTGGGATAGGCCTCATGAAACGCCGGTCAGCCGAGCTCGCGGTCGCCACGCCGGCGGAGTGTGTAAACTCCAACACACGCGGAGGCGCTGATGGCTACCAACCTCTCCCTTGACCAGGAACTGCTCGAACGGGCTTTCGAGGTGAGCGGCGAGCGTACCAAGAAGGCAGCGGTCACCCGAGCCCTGCAGGAGTTCATTGCTCGGCGGAGGCAGCGGCGCGTGGCCGAACTTCTGGGGAAGCTCGAATGGGACGCGTCTTACGACTACAAGGCTGAGAGAAACAGGAAGTGAGCCTGCTCGTCGATACGAGCGTCTGGTCGCTTGGCCTTCGACGAGATGGCGACTCCACGGTCGCGCAGGTGCAGGTCCTGCGGCAGGCACTCCTCGGAGACGATCTGGTTGTCGCTACTGGCCTCGTCCTGCAAGAGCTCCTTCAAGGCTTTGCCGGTCCTACGGCGCGGGCGCAGATCATCGAGGCCTTTGAAGCGCTTCCAATGCTCCAGCCGGATCGGCAGGACTACATCGCCGCCGCAGAGGTTCGGAACGTCTGTCGCAGGGCCGGTGTGCAAGTCGGCACCATCGATGCCCTGCTTGCGCAACTCTGCATCCGTCACAAGCTCACGCTGCTCACTACCGACAACGACTTCTTCTTCGCGGCGAAGCACTGCCCCCTCGAGGTCTGGTCGCCATAAGCAGTTCCCGCGGCCCCGCATGAGGCCTATCCCAATACCGTTAATTTACTAAGAGCTCTACAAGTAAAGCCTCTTATGTGACAATTGCACGATGCGCTGCAAGAAGCCGATCGATGCCCGAAGCTATTCGCACGAGGCGTTGGAGCAATTGCGTCGCGGCGCGGTCAAGCGAGTCGAAGGCGGCGCGAGCCCGGAGGCGGTGGCCGTGGGTCTGGGCATCAACCGTCGCACGATGTACCGCTGGCTCGAGGCGTACCACTATGGGGGCGAGAGCGCATTGGCGGCCAAGCCGATTCCCGGTGCACCGCCCAAGCTCGATGCCAAGTGCATGGCCAGGCTGGCACGCATGATTCGCGAGAAGACGCCGCTGCAGTACAAGTTCGAGTTCGCGCTGT